>JAYWHT010000019.1:0-165139 GCA_043777595.1 Spirosomataceae bacterium | reverse complement strand
CACAATAATACCCATGCTGTCAGGTATTTCTACCTGATAGTAATTTAGTTACAAAGTAGTGAGATAGTCGGGTGGAAACACCCGACTGCAAAACAAATACAGCCCCCCCGTCCTGCTGCCAATTATAAACCTTCATGAGCCGATTATTTTTATTATTCGGCTCAAATATAATTGTTTTTTGAGCCGAATACAGTTTTTATTCTTTCAACTACAACTATGAGCGTGGCTTTGGTACAGGCAAAGTTGAGCCTAAAAAACCCATCACCATCAAACATTTTGCCTGGCGACACTCCTACACCTGCGGCTTCGAGGCGTGCTACATAATCGTCAAAACCTGCCTTACGGGCATCTATCCAAGCTAAATATGTACCTTCGAGAGGCTGCATCGACAAGCCTTTTAGGTTGTTTATTTCGGTCAAAAGATAATCGTGATTGGATTTGAGGTAATCTAACAAATCTCTGTGCCATTGGTCGCCATCACGGTAAGCCGCCAGTGCAGCCTCAAACGAATAGGGGGGAATCATGGGCATGAGTCCAGCTTTTTCTTGAATAAACTTTGCTCTTAGTTCGTCGTTGGGTATAACTGCAAACGAGCAACCCAAGCCAGCAATATTAAAGGTTTTGCTGGGCGAAAGTAATGTTATAGAGTTTTGCTCGACTTCGGGGCCGAGGGTGGCTATCGAAATATGGGGTTTAGAGTCGTCTAATATCAAGTCGCAGTGAATCTCGTCTGAACAAATCAGGACGTTGTGTTTGAGGCAAATATCTGCAAACTGTTGCAACTCGTCTTTTGTAAAAACCGTTCCGCCTGGGTTGTGTGGATTACAGAGCAAAAATATTTTGGTTTGTGGTGTAATGGTTTGTTCAAAAACTTTAAAGTCCACCGTCCAGCGGTTATCGACCAACACCATAGGCACTTTTTGTAATTGTCGTTTGGCGGCGGTAGTTTCGTGCATGAACGGGTGATAGACGGGTGTCGTCATGATGACTCCATCGTTGGCTTGGCCAACAAACCTGCAAGCCAGCCCAATGGCAGGCACAAGCCCAGGCAAAAACACAAGCCACTCTTTTTTTATTGTCCAGTTATGTCGGTTTTGTAGTCGGTCAATAACTACTTGGTAGAGTTCGTCTGGGCAGCGAGAGTAGCCAAATACTCCGTGTTGGGTTATTTTGTCTAAGGCCGATAAAATTGGTGGTGCAGCCTGAAAGTCCATATCGGCCACCCAAACGGGTATGACATTGGTGTCTGAGTATCTGTCCCATTTAAAACTATTGGTATGGCGGCGGTCGATGGCTTGGTCGAAATTGGTCATGGTATAAAATTATGATGGTATTTTGAGAATGAAGTCTTTGCTCAAAGCGAAGACTTCATTTGTTATTGGTTGCAATTTAATAAATTTTGGCGAAGCCTTCGCTCAATAAAAAAAAGCACAGCAAATATTGCTGCGCTTTTCTAACCTAAAACCCCTATTACTACTACTTTACTTTACAGAAAGTATTTTGAACTCTGTGCGGCGGTTTTGTTGGTGTTCATTGTCCGAACACTCCGTACCATCGCCACAGTTGTTTAACAGTTCAGTTTCTCCATATCCGTTTGCTTCCATTCGTGAGGCGGCTATACCTTTGCGAACCAGGTAGTCAAAGGCCGCTCTGGCACGTCGTTCGGACAGCTTCATGTTGTAGCCATCGCTCGAGCGGCTATCGGTAAATGAGCGCAGTTCGATTCTGATTTCGGGACGCTCTTTCAAAAATTCAGCTACTTTGTTGAGGTCTGAGGCAGCATCTGGACGGATAAAATATTTATTTAAGTCATAAAAAATGTTTTCGAGCGTAAATACGTCGTTCTCGCCATATACACTAAAATCTTTTTCTAATACCTTCGTTTTGCTTCTTTTATTTTTGCCAATTGTCTGGCGTTCTGTGGCGAGTTTGTCGCCGTCTGTTCTGAGTGAATAGTTTTTGCTTGGATCAACTTCAAACTCATACCCACCGTCCGCACCAGTTACTTGTGTGCGTTCATTGCCTGTTTTGTCGTCTTTGAGTGTTACTTTTACGCCCGCTTGCGGTTTTTGGTTTACTTCACGTTTTACTACGCCCCTTACAATGGTATTTTCAGATTTGTCTAAATAAATTTCGATTTTCATTTGAGGGTTTCTCGACTGAGTGGCCGATGAGAACCTCGTACTGTTGGTTGCATAACCTTCTTTGACGGCCTTAAATTCATATTCGGTGTTGGCGTCCAAACAAATTTTGGTGCTACCGTCCAAGCCCGACTGTTGCATATCTTGATTGACACCATTCTTGATAATTCGGACATCTGCCCCTTCGATAGGCGAGCCAGATTTGGTATCATATACAATTATATTTAGTGGGCGGCATATACGCTTAAAGCTGTAAATGTTATCGTCGGACATTCCACGTTTGCGGTTTGAGCTGAAATAACCATTATTACGGTCTTTGTCGGTAATTATACCAAAATCGTCTTTTTCTGAATTGACGGGCGCACCCAAGTTTTCTATTCCTTTGTATGCAATTCCGTCTTTCATTTCGGCATAAAAAATATCTAAGCCACCCAGCCCTTCGTGGCCGTCAGATGCAAAATACAAATTACCACCGCCATCAATGTACGGAAACATCTCGTTGCCTTCGGTATTGATTTCTTTGCCAAGATTGATGGGCGTACCCCACTGGCCTCCGTTGTATTCGACTACATAAACGTCTGTGCCGCCATAACCACCAGGCATATCTGACACAAAATAGAGTTTGCTGTCGTCGGGTGAGAGTGCAGGGTGGCCACATGAATAATCATTACTATTAAAAGGTAGCTCTTTGACGTTGCCCCAGTCTTTGCCTTTTTGGTCGGCTGTAAATAGTTTTAACTTATTGATGCCTTCGCTACTTTTACGAGCCTTGCCGCTGTTGTAGTTGTTGCGGGTAAACAATATTTTAGAATAATCTTTAAAAAACGTAACTGGGCCCTCGTGGTATTTGGTATTGAGAGTTCGGCTAAACCGTTCTGACTTGGTAGTTGGCATTGGTGAGTCTTCGGTGGCCGTTTTGGCTGCATTGGCTTCGGTGTCTCTGTCGCCACTACTCAATGAAGCAGCATTTGACGTAACTACTGCACTCTCTCTGATGCCTTTGAAAGCTGATGTGTCTGGTGCAAAATAGAGGTCTAAGAACGGGGTCTGGTTCCAACCAAAAACACGCTTGATGACTCCCGACTCGTTGCGAGCCGACACAAATACCAAGCCTGTTTTGTAGTACATTGGGCTAAAATCGGCTTGCCGAGAGTTTATTGAAAGATAGTCGATTTTGTACATTGACGAATCTTTATAAAACCGATTCATGTCCATATAAGCCACCGTAAACTTGCGCCCACGCAGGTCAGCACTTTGTAGGTCGCTGTATTTGCTCATTATTCTTTGGGCTTCTCGGTGATTTTTATTGCTGGCCAAGGCTTGGCCATAATAAAGATAATTGCGGCTGTCCACGTCTGGGTAAGTCTGTATCAGTTCTGCATAAACTCGCTCGGCATTACGGCTGTCTTGTAGTTTTCGGTAACAGTAGGCCAGTTTTTCGAGGGCTTCTTTGCGAGCTTCGGGGTTGTTCTTTTTGTCTGCTCGTACAAAATCTTCGTACATTCTGACGGCCTCAACGTAGCTGTAATCATCAAAAGCCCGATTGGCCGCTTTGAGCCTACCAGTTTGGGCATTTAAGTTGAGCGTTATTAGGATTAGTATCAGTCCAAACGCCAATTTTATTTTAGTAGTCATGTTCGTAATTGTTTTACGATTGAGTAATGTAGGTTTTGTTTATACACTAACAATTTACGTGCCAAAATTACTTTTATGCTTTTTAAAATCAAATATTTATTTTAATTGTCTAACTATCAAATGTTTAATTTAAAATTTATTTTTATAAAATCTATACTATTTTCGCATACTCTAAATCGTTCGTCCAATCGTAAGCCAACTACCCACACAATTTTATGGTCAGATACTATGACCAATACCTCTGCTTTGTTGTTTCTGGGTATTTTGTGGTCAATCAATAAATCGCTAATTTTTTTGCGTTTGCCAGCCATTCCCAACGGACAAAACCAGTCGCCCGCTTGCCACGGCCTTACCGTGAGCGGAAAAACCAAGGTGTCGGCATCTACAATGACAGAGGTTTGGTCAGTTGCCAAATTTATATTTCCGTCAGTTTGTTCAAAAACTAACTCACCATTTAAAATGGGGTAGGTGGCTTTCTTGTCAAAGTTTTCAATAATAAATTCTCCAAATAATTTCTTATTAACAGGCGACAACACAAAACAATCACGGTCTTTGGTCAATAGGTGGGTTTCAGACAAATACTGTTTGCCTGTTTCACAATCTCGGTTTTGCCAAATAGCAACGCACTGCCCATAACTAAAACCTTGTTTTTTGAGTATATAATTTAATAATTCAGTAGGTTCAGGTTCGCTGCTCAACAACTTGATAGAAATATTTTGACAATCAATATGCAACACCTGTTGCTCGAAATATTGATCAATGATATGTTCTGTGGCGGCTATTCGGCGGCTCATTTCATAAACTGCACTCTCTACCTTTGGGTTGATTTCTTTTAATATTGGCAGTACTGATTTTCTAAGTTTATTACGTTTGTAGTCGGTGCTGTTGTTTGAGCTATCTTCTCGCCAAGCGATGTTGTTTTTGAGTGCATACACTTCTATTTTTTGACGATTGGTGAACAACATAGGCCGAATGACGTGGTTATTGCGAGTTGCGATACCATGCAAGCCCGCCAAACCTGTGCCACGGGTTAGGTTGAGTAAAATAGTTTCGAGATTGTCGTCTTGATGGTGGGCGGTAGCTATATAATCGTAGTTGTGGGTAGTTCTTATTTTTTCAAACCACGAATATCGCAAGTCTCGGGCGGCCATTTGAGTAGATATTCCTTGGGTTTTGGCATATTGTTTGGTTTCAAATTTTTCTACAAAAACAAAAACATCATTTTTGAGTCCATAATCTGTAACAAGCTGCTGGTCGCTATCTGACTCAGCCCCCCGTAACTGAAAATTGCAATGTGCAATACCAAAATCAATGTCCGACTTGGCAAACAAATCGACCATGACCATCGAATCTACCCCGCCACTGACGGCTAATAAAACCCGATTGGTGGGTTGTATCTTTATGTCTGCTTGGTAAATGAATGAATTAAATTGAGATAACATTCGGTCGATGTTGTAATTGTAAATCTAAAAGTATGATATTTAGCGCTTGCAAGTTACTATATTTTTAATGGTCTAAATGATTTGGCTAAAAAGATGGTACTGGCCTGAGTAAAGTAAACCCTAATTGTTATCAATCGCTTAGGTGATTATGAAAATGATTTATCGGTCTGTTATGTTTGCTCAATTCGTCCATTTGTCCACGATATAACCACAATAGCATAGGGCTTTGCGTTCAATAAACAATTTGTCAAACGCTGACAGGTGATTTTTTTTGGGTATTATGGCTAATGGTACATTCAAGATAAATCAAAAATGAGTAACTTGCGGCATGGCAGATAATTTTGTTGTTTCAGCACGTAAATACCGTCCCGTTACATTCGACACAGTCGTCGGGCAGTCGCATATTACTACTACTCTCAAAAATGCCGTGCGCTCAAAGCACTTGGCGCAGGCGTTTTTGTTTTGTGGCCCTCGGGGTGTGGGCAAAACTACCACCGCCCGTATTTTGGCCAAAACCATCAATTGTACCAACCTCGGCGAAGACGTAGAGCCTTGTGGCCAGTGTGAGTCGTGCGTGGCTTTTCAGAACAATGCCTCGTTCAATATCCACGAACTTGATGCAGCCTCTAACAACTCGGTGGACGACATCAGAAACCTTATTGACCAAGTGCGCTACCCGCCACAAACGGGCAAGTACAAAATTTATATCATTGACGAGGTACACATGCTCTCGCCGGCGGCTTTTAATGCTTTTTTAAAAACATTGGAAGAACCCCCCAGCTACGCCATTTTTATATTGGCCACTACCGAAAAGCACAAGATTTTACCCACGATTCTGTCTCGCTGTCAGATTTTTGACTTTAACAGAATCCAAGTAGCGGACATGGCCGACCATCTGGCGAGTATAGCCCAAAAAGAAGGTATAACGTCCGACCGTGAGTCGCTGGAACTGATTGCCCAAAAAGCCGATGGTGGCCTGCGTGATGCCCTCTCGATGTTTGATCTCAACGTTACTTTTTCGACCAATAACACCCTCAATTATAAAGAAGTAGTCGAAAATTTACATATCTTAGACTACGATTATTATTTCAAAATTACCGACTATTTACTCAAAACCAATCTCTCACAAACATTTTTGGTGTATGACGAAATACTAAAAAAAGGCTTCGATGGCCATTTGTTTATGGTCGGTTTATTAGAGCATTTCAGGAATTTATTAGTCAGCAAAGACCCACAAACAGTACAGTTGTTGGAGGTGTCAGAATTAGCCAAAAATATGTATTTAGACCAAGCGGCACAGTCGCCGATAAGTTTTTTGCTGTCGGCATTGAGTATTGGTAGTCATTGTGAGTTAAATTATAAAACCTCAAAAAACCAACGGCTACACATCGAAATATGCTTGATGAAACTGGCACACTTGGGCAATGTCCTCACCGAAATTGCAAGTGTAGAGCAGCCAACTGAAAAAATAGAAACGCCCCCTCAAAAGCAAGCTCAAGAACCAGCCCCAAGTACGACCACTGTATCAGTTATGCCATTGGCACCAGCTATGGGCAAACTCAAAACGACAATAAACCTATCGGCTGCGCCAAGTGTATCATCGCAAAATCAAAAGACTGAATTTGTTGCTGTTTCTGAACCAGAAAACCTACAATTTATTCATAATAAGACCTTTACGCTTGATGATTTGACAAAGACGTGGAATGATTTTAAAATAGACCGTGAGCATAGCGGCGGCACAATGACAGAGCAGGTAGTGCTAAACAAAGCCATAAAACTCAACGGTACAACCATCGAAGTAGCCTTAGATAACCAGTTTCAAGAAACAATTTTGGGGGATATGAAGCCATCTTTGCTTGGTTTTTTGAGGCAACGACTTCAAAACTCAAACATAACAATCGAGGCTACGGTGATTATGACAGAGCAAAAAATAAATTTGTACAGTCCACAGGCTAAGTTTAGTGCCATGATTGAGAAAAACCCTGTATTGCTCAATTTACAACAAATGCTGGGATTGGAGGTTGATTTTTGACAAATCAATCGGCAATTACAACACTCTGGTTTACAATGTATTGTAAGATGCCCAATAGCTTCGGTAATTCATTTAAAAAGTAGCGATCAAGGTCGATATAAACTGTATTGCCTTCCAATTTTAAAAAAACCCAATCAAAAGCATTGGTAACTGCCCCGTAAATAGTTTCCAATTTTTCACCAGTCTGTTCATTAAAACAGCGAGCAGCGTACATTTCGGCGGCGCATTGTGCAAATCCTTCTTCGGGTGTTTTGTTTTTACTTTCTAAAAGACAAAAAATAGGTCGTTGAGGCTCAACTATTTTGGGCTTTGCCGAGATTAAGAAGTCAGGCGCACCGCTCAATTCATTATCGATATCTACATTAAAAGTGTAACCCGAAAAAATACTTATATTGGCGTTGTTTCGTTTTATTTCACGAATAATTGGAAAAATTAGAGCCTCTGATTTTGCTTTTTCAGAATAGATGGGCATTTCTTTGCCTTCTTTGATGTCGTCTAATAGATGTTTTGACGGTTTTTGATTTTTGATTACAATACCTTTGAACAAGTGAGTGCTTTCTTGCTCAATACCAAATTTGGATTGTAATTTTGTGAATGTAAAATCTGAGTAAGCCATTTTTTTGTTTTCTGTAAAATTACAATAAACAACACATAAAACAGTCAATATTAAAATATACTACCGCACTTTTTCATCGTCCTCATAAAAACCAGACTCTCTGCGACCGTCTCTATAATAATAATTACCCGCACCGTTGCGCTTGCCGTCTTGGTACTGTCCCACAAATCGGTCGCCATCGGTGTAGTAGTAAGTGGCTTTACCGTTGGGTTTGTTGTCTGAAAAAATACCTACGATTTTGTCGCCATTTGAAAAATAATAGGCGCCGTAGCCGTCTCTGATGTCGTTTTTGAAGTCGCCATTGTAGCGCATACTGCCGTCTGGATAATATTGCACGCCTCGGCCATTGCGTTGGCCTTTCCTAAATTGCCCCTCATACCGCTCGCCTGACTCCAGCACAAAAATACCTATACCAGCTTCGCAATTACCTTGCACACAACCTGTATCTTGGTCTTCTTCGTCATCGTCTTCTTGAACAATAACGGGCGTAGGTGCTTTGTTTGAGACCGTACTGCTATCCGATTTCTGACCTCTATTTCCCGATTCTTGACTTCTGATTCCTATTTTCAGATTCCCATTTTCTGATTCCCGACTTCTGATTCCAATTTTCGGAAACATAGCTTCGGCTTCGAGCCAACCTTTTCTGATGGCCTCAATTCTGACGGTTTTGACGGGGTGTGAGAAAGTGGCTTTTTCGTCGCCATAAGTCTGAATCGCTATCGTAGCTTCGTCCAAACTGGCCCCTAATTGGTACATCACAAAGCCCGAAAACTTATCGGCTTCGAGTTCTTTTTGAGGGCGGCTACCTTTACCGTCTATGGTGTGGCCTTGCAAATGATGCCCAATTTCATGCGCTACAATGCTAACTGCCCCCCAGTCGGTACGGGTTTCGTCTTCAACACGCTTCATAAAAGCCCCATCATAGACAATATACCGCTGGCCTTGCACAACGGTTGCAAAGCAGTTTTGGGTATTAGGACATTCCACAACCACAAAGTTACGAGTCAGACCGATACGCTTGATGATTCTGTCCACCACTTCTTCGGCGTGCTGATTTGACCTAAAACTCAAAAAATTGCATATATCTTGTGGGCGGCTGAGTTTGTTGTTGTACCCAAAATAATGACACTCAAAATTATCGTCATCAATCGTAGTAGGTTGGCGTTGGGCAGTGGCTACAATCGAAATCATAAAGAAAAGCAACAACATTATTTGTCTCATCTGTCGTAGGTTTTTGGTTTTTGAGCAATAACGAAAAAAGACAATAAACTGGTATTGATATGGTCGATGTTTTGTTAATTGCAACCGTATTTTTATGTAATTTTGCAATTCAATTACCAAATTACATAAAAATTTCAGTCGTAAGTTTACTTTGCTGGCGTTTCATCGTTCAGTCTTTTAACAAACACTATGTTCAAAATCGTAAGCTCTTCGGCGGGGTCGGGCAAAACCTATACGCTCACCAAAGAATACCTCAAACTGGCTCTCAAAACCGAAAAGTCGGGTTATTTTCGTAAAATATTAGCCATTACCTTTACCAAAGCGGCCACCCGTGAGATGAAAGAACGCATCACGCACAAGCTCAAAGCCTTTGCCGATGGCCAAAACGATCCCATGCTTATTGATATTGTGGCTGAGTTGGGCGATGTGAGCGAAGCCCAAATCAGAACAAGAGCTAAGGCAGTTTTTACTCAAATTTTACATAGTTATTCCGACTTTTCGATATTGACTATCGATAGTTTTATGCAGCGCATCGTCAGTGCTTTTACAGACGAGCTGGGGCTGCCGTTTATGTTTGAGGTCGAGATGGAAGCCGACGAATTGCTTAAATTATCGGTCGAGCGAATGTTAGAAAAAGTAGGTGATGAGTCGTTTACAGAAATGACCCAAATCTTGAAAGAATACTATTTGGAAGCCAGCGAAGACGGCAAGAGTTTCCAGAGCCTACCACAGTCGTTGGCTGAGTTTGCTCGAAATATCGTTCAGGAACAATCCTATGCTGCCATCGAAAAAAATAAAGCCCTCAAACCCACCGACTTTCGTAATATCAGAAATCAACTCAAAGCGTTTTTGAGACAATTTGAAAGCCATTTGTCAAAATTAGGTACAGTGGGGCTGGGAATTATTGAGCAAGGCGGCTTAGTGAAAGAAGATTTTTCGAGAAGTACTGTCTATAATTATTTTAAAAAATCGGCTGATTGTGAGCGGTTTATGGAAGAATTAGGCAAGTTAGAATCAGACGCTTTTAATGACAACAAAGGTTGGTACACCAAAACAGCCAAGCCTTTTGTGGTTGATGCCATTGAGAATATTAAGCCTGAGTTAAACTTAGTTTTTGAAAAAATAGAAGCCCTCAAAAAAGACCAATTACCGCTCTATTGTCTTTATGAAAGCCTCGTTCCACATCTCTATCAGTTGGCGGTGATGAACGAAATCAAAACGGAATTTGATAACCAACTACGAGAAAATGGACGGGTACATATTTCAGAATTTAACCAAAAAATACTACAAATTGTAACCCAAGAACCAGTACCGTTTATCTATGAACGGCTTGGTGAAAAGTACAATCATATATTGGTAGATGAGTTTCAGGATACGTCCAAATTACAGTTTGCCAACTTGCTGCCCTTGATAGACAATAGCCTGAGTTATGACAATTTTAACTTAGCCGTAGGCGACTCGAAGCAAGCCATTTATCGTTTTAGAGGTGGCGACATGGACTCGATTATTGCCCTGCACACCCAGCAACTCGCACCGCTGGCACAGTCGTTGGGTGGCAATGAGCAAACCATTGAGCGGCTCATAAACATCAGGCCGCAACTCGTGAGCGATGCCTTGGTTATGAATCGACGTTCGGCTGCCGAGATTGTAGAGTTTAATAATGATTTTTTTGAGTTCGTGTCCAATCAGTACCTTGAAGACGGCCTGCCAAAAAAGGTATATGACGAATATTTTAAACAACAACTCCCGCCCAATGTAAAGCGAGGTGGACAAGTGAAGATTGAATTTGTAGAAAAAACAACAACCGAAACAGACGAAGACTCGGACACTCCTGCTATGGTAGAGCGGACGTTGGAAATAGTGCGGCAGTCGTTGGCAGATGGTTTTGAGCTAAGAGATATTTCGGTGTTGTGCCGGGGCAAACGTGAAGCTAAAAAAATAGCAAACGAGCTAAAAGAGCAGGGTTTTGGGGTTATTTCAGAAGACTCGCTCTCTCTCAAATTTTCGGCAGCCGTCAATCTCGTTTCGGCTTTTATGCAGGTACTGGTACGGCCCGACAATAAGCTCTACAAGTACGAAGCCCTGTATTTGTTTTTTAGAGTAATAATGAACAAAATACCTGATAATCAAGATAATATTGCCATCAAAACCGCCGTGGAGGGTAACGATGTGAGGGTTTTTTATGAATATGTCAATCAGTTGTCAATCGTGAGTAATGGGTCATGGGTCATGGGTCGTGAGTTAATAAATATTCAAAACTTCACTACCCACGACCCACGACCCAAGACTTACGACTACCTCCAACCCTACAAACTGCTGCAATTGAGTGTCTATGAATTGGCCGAAAAACTGATTACTGTCTTTGGACTTTTTGAGATTGTGAGCGAGCGAGACTATTTGTTTCGGTTTTTGGACGTAGTACTTGAATTTGGAACTCGGCGAGGTAGCCATTTGAGCGATTTTATTGCTCACTGGGACATTCAAAAAGACAAAGTTTCTATCTCTTCACCCTCTGATTCACAGGCTGTTACGGTTCAGACTATTCATAAATCAAAGGGATTAGAGTACCCAGTCGTGATTGTGCCTTATGCCGATTGGCAGTTTACGCCCGATGCAAAACGAGATAAAATGTGGGTGGATTTGCCACGAACGACCGAGTTTATTACCAAGCAAATTACCAAAAATGAAGACAATTTAGAGGTAAAATCTGAAAACGTAATCTTAAAAATGGGGTCTGTTGGGCTAAAAAGTGGCCTTACTCAAACGCATGAAATGGTTTCGGAGCAATATCTGGCTGAAAAAACAAAAATGTTGGTCGAAAACATGAACCTTCTCTATGTAGCACTCACTCGGCCTACCAAACGACTTTATATTTTGGCCTCTACCCCCAAACCAACCAAAGATGGTAAGATGAGTAGAGTTAGCCATTGGTTGCACGGTTATCAGTCGACAATTAACAGTTATCAGTTATCAGATAATAGCTTATTGGTTGGTAATATATCTCTCATACCAAGTATGCTAACCTCACACCAAACATCAAACATCACACATTATACATCACACATCGCTACCGTTATTTCGAGCGACCGCAGCCGAGATTTGCGATTGAGGCGGCAGGCAGAGCGTATTTTTGACGTTGAGACCTTTGAAGTAAAAAAAGAACACGGCAATAAAGTACATTATGCACTGTCGTTGGTCAAATCGGGTAAAGATATACAGATGGCCGTTAATCGAATTTTGGCCGAGGGGCTGGTCGAACCCAAAGAAGCAAAAGTAATTGAAGCGAGTATTGGGCAAATAGTCAATCACCCCGACTTGGCATATTTGTTTGCAGAGGGAAATAAAATATTGAACGAAAGAGAAATATTAACCCCAGACGGCAAACAACACCGCCCCGACCGTGTTGTTGAGTTTGATGATAAAGTAGTGATTATTGATTATAAAACAGGCCAACAGGCCGATAGCCACAAAAAACAATTAAATAAATATAGAAGTTTGTATCAAGATATGGGCTACCGAAATGTTGAAGGACTGCTAATTTATGTAGAGCGCAACAATGTAGAGATAGTAGCGGTTTAGTTTGTTATCTCACAGTACTGTTTACTTTTCTGGTTCTTTGTTGATTTATACGGGTTTACCAAAGCCATCGCTTGGAGCGATGGCTTTGGTTCAGCTTCAAGCAGCATCTCCGTAGAAACCATAGTAGAACCCTTTTCTAAGTAAAAAACGCCTTTTTTGTTCTTTTAGTTTTAATGTCTAAAATGACTACATACCATGAACTTCAAACTGATTATTGTTTTGCTTACAATGGCTTCGGCTACTTTATTGGCGCAAACCAAGCCCTTGATTATCAAAGAAAATCCAACTGATATTGCTCTCAGAATGAAGGTAATAAGAGACAAAGTGCCAGCCAAAGTTGGTGAAGGACTACAACTGAGCCTTTGGGCCACCGACTCGCTCGCCCCCGATCCTGTGGCGATGAGTATCGACGACCGTGGCCGTGTTTATCTTACTCGCACCAATCGCAACCGCTATTCTGAGTTTGACATTCGGGGGCATCAAGACTGGATGACAGAGTCCATTGGATTTAAGACTGTGGCCGACAGACGGGCTTTTTTGCGCCGAACCTTTGACCCAAAACGAAGCAAACAAAACGAATGGCTCAAAGATATGAACGATGACGGTAACCATGATTGGAGAGACTTATTGGTAGAAAAAGAAGAAATATGGCGGCTCGAAGACAGCAATAAAGATGGCTTGGCCGACTTGGCGACAATCGTCATGAGCGATTTTAATACTGAAATATCGGACGTGGCAGGTGGGGTTTTAATCAGAGAAAAAGATGCGTTTGTGGCCGTTGCACCTGATTTGTGGCGTTTGGAAAACAAAAACAAATATGGTGTATATCAAAAAAAGACTTCTATCAGCACAGGCTATGGTGTTCATATTGGCTTTGGGGGCCACAATATGTCGGGAGTGATTGAGGGGCCAGATGGCCGAATATATTGGAACATTGGCGATATTGGTGCAAATATTACAACAAAAGACGGCCGCCAGATGGCCAATCCAAATTCAGGGCTTATTGCTCGGTCAAACCCTGATGGTAGCGACTTTGAGATTTTTGCAACAGGCTTACGCAACACACACGAGTTTGTGTTTGATGAATATGGCAATCTGATTTCGTCCGATAATGACGGCGACTACCCTGGCGAGAGCGAGCGGTTGGTTCATATCGTCGAAGGCTCAGATGCTGGCTGGCGGTCTAACTGGCAGTATGGCAAATATACCGACCCTCGTAACAATAAATACAATGTTTGGATGGACGAAAAACTCTTTAAGCCCCGCTGGAACGAGCAAGCCGCTTATATCATTCCGCCCATTATGAACTATCACAATGGGCCAACGGGTATGGTCTATAACCCCGGCACTGCTTTGGGGGCAGAGTGGCGCAATAAATACTTTTTGGTCGAATTTGTTGGAACGCCCACTCGCTCACATATTTGGTCGTTTGGTCTCAAACCCAAAGGTGCATCGTTTGAGCTGGACGGTGAAAAAGATATTTTGAGCGGTGTATTGCCGACAGGCATTCGCTTTGGCCCCGACGGTGCGCTATACGTGGCCGATTGGATAAACGGCTGGGATACAAAAAATTATGGCCGAGTATGGAAGCTCGATGTAACAAACGAAAAGAATGATTTGGCCAAAGAACGCCTCCAAACACAGCAACTGCTGACACTCAATTTTGAACAACAAAATGCCCAACAGTTGTATGATTTGTTGTTTTATGGCGATATGCGAATCCGTCAAAAAGCACAGTTTGAACTCGCCAGTCGAGGTAAAGTTAGTTTGCCGATTTTACAAAAAACCATTGCCCAGCGCAGCAATCAATTAGCACGGATTCATGCAGTTTGGGCAGTAGGGCAGTTGGCACGTCAAGACAAAAACAATGCCACGCCGTTGGTCAATCTATTGAGCGACTCCGACCCCGAAATCGTTGTTCAAGCTATCAAAATGCTGGGCGATGCCGACATCAAAACGGTAGGTAATAGCTTAGTGCCGTTATTGAACCACGACAATTTCCGTATAAAATTTTATGCAGCCGAAGCTCTGGGGCAGTTGGCACACGTGGCCGCAATAGAGCCGCTGATAAATATGCTCAAAACCAACGATGACGTTGATGGCTACATACGGCACGCTGGCGTTTTGGCTTTGGCCAGAATCGGTAAAATAGAACCAATCATAGCACTTGCCAATAACCCCAGCAAAGCCCTACGAACGGCGGCAGTGTTGGTGTTGAGGCGATTGAAAAACGAAAATATAAAACTGTTTTTGCAAGACAGCGATGAGTACATTGTAGTAGAAGCTGCTCGTGGCATCAACGACGACTTGTCTATTGCTGCCGCTCTCCCTGCGCTGGCTGGTATTTTACAAAACACAAAATCAATGTCTGAGCCATTGCTTAGGCGGGCTATCAATGCGGCCTTGCGTGTGGGTGGCGACAAAGAACTTGGATTAGTGATTGACTTCGCCAAACGAACTGATATTTCGGACATCATGAAAGCCGAAGCCTTGGCCACGATAGGTACTTGGGCCAACCCGTCAGTTTTAGACCGTGTCGATGGTCGTTTTAGGGGTAAGTTTAGCCGTGATGCCGCAGTAGTTCGTGCCAAAGTCCAGCCATTTATTTCTGATTTCTTGAAAGAAACTAATCCTGAAACTCTCATTGCTGTATCGCGACTATTGGCCGAACTAAACATTACGACAAACAACGAACAGCTATCTAAAATTTATCACGAAAATACCAATCCCAAAGTAAAAACTGCTGCCCTAATTGCCCTAAATCAACTCAAATATACTGATATTGAGAACGTTATCAAAGATGGTATAGGTCAAAAAGACGAGGTAGTGCGTACTGCCGCATTGGGTCTGTTGAGCGATGCCAACGTAACCAAAGCCAGTTTGCCTGTTATTGTGAGTTCGGTTTTTGCTAAGGGAAGCACACGTGAGCAACAAAAAATGCTTGTGGTTTTGGGTAAAATGCAAGCCGACAAAACCCGAGTAATTTTAGACGATTTGATAGGGCAGTGGGCCAATAAAAAACTGTCAGCCGACATAGGTTTGGAACTCAAAGAAGCCGTTGATGGCTCAGGAATAATTGACCTAAAAACTAAATTGGCAGCACTCAAAGCCAAGGGGAGCGTTACCGAAGAGTTTGCCGAAGCCCTTAGCGGTGGCACTCGTGCCGACGGTCGTATTGTTTTCAATTATAATTCTGCCGCACAGTGCGCCCGTTGCCATGCCATTGGTACGGGGGGGGCGGCAGTTGGGCCAGCACTCACACACATAGCAAGTACGCTGAGTCGAGAGCAAATTTTGCAGGCATTGGTAGAGCCGTCGGCACGTATTGCACCAGGCTACGGCAACGTATCGCTCAAACTCAAAGGTGGGCAAGAAGTATATGGAGTATTGACCAAAGAAACAGAAACTACACTCACAATTACTACCTCTGATGCCGAACCGTTGATTATTCCAGTAGCTCGTATCGAAAAACGTGAAAATATGCCTTCATCAATGCCAGCCATGGGTGGTATTCTTTCAAAACGAGAAATCAGAGATTTGGTTGAGTACTTAGGTGGATTGCATTAACAATAAGCAAATGTGTGATGTGTTTGATAATAAGATATTTGTCTATTAAAGTTACTATTTTATGCTCTAAACTAATCTTATCTATTTATTTGGAAAAAATTTAACGTTGTTTTTATGTCTAAATATAATTAACAGAAACCAGATGCGAACACAAAGTATAGATTATTGAATATTACGAAAAAAATAACAAACCTAAATGATACAATATCAAGTAGAAAAAAACTTAAGTGTAGGCGAATTTAAGGCTGTCCTCGTCAAATCAACATTGGGAGAAAGACGACCCATTGACGACGATGACAGAATAACACTTATGCTGACACACGCCAACTTGATAGTAACAGCCCGAGACGGGGGCAAATTGGTTGGTGTTGCTCGCTCGCTTACAGACTTTGCTTTTTGTACTTATTTGTCCGACTTGGCGGTTGATGAAACTTGCCAAAAACAAGGTATCGGCAAAGAGTTGATTCGTCATACCAAACTCGCCACACCACAAGCCAAACTCATATTATTGGCTGCCCCTGCCGCCATTAACTATTATCCAAAAACAGGAATGACACAGTTTGAGCATTGTTTTTACCTAAACGATGCCGCTGATTTGATATGAAACTACTTTTCTTTATCTTTGAATCAAAAAACAACCAAGCCTAATTAAATATATGAAAAAAACGCTATTTGTTACCCTATTTATCTACTGTTTTTCGTTTTTCGTCAGTCAAGCCCAAACTACCTACAACGCCAACAACCGTTTTGAGCAACTTGGCTCACAATTACCCACACCCAACACCACACGCTCGGCTTCGGGCGCACCGGGCAAAGACTTCTGGCAACAACGTGCCGACTACGATATCAAAGCCGAACTTGACGATGTTAATCAGCGAATCGTTGGCTCTGAAACTATCACCTATTTTAATTATTCGCCCGACGACCTCAAATATGTGTGGCTACAACTCGACCAAAATCTGTTTGACAAAACCTCAATCAATGCGCTTTCAAAAACCAATACCGTTCAGAAACAAATGACGACTGCCGCCGTTCAGGGGTTTAATTCGAGTAGTTCTGTCTTTGGTAACATCAATGGCAATAAAGAATTTGGACATAAAATAACCACCGTCAAAGACCCAAAAACAGGCCAGCCTCTCAAATATACCATCAACGGTACAATGATGCGAATAGAATTACCAGCCGCTTTGCGAACCAACCAGTCGTATTCTTTTTCGATTGATTGGAATTATTATATCAACGAATATTATGGCCGAGCGGGTTATGAATTTTTTGCCAAAGACGGTAATTCAAATTATTTTATTGCTCACTGGTTTCCAAGAATGTGCGTTTATGATGACGTAACAGGCTGGCAGAACAAACAATTTTTGGGTCAAGGCGAATTTACACTCACCTTTGGCAACTACAAAGTAGCCATCACCGTACCCAACGACCACATAGTAGGCGCAACGGGCGAACTCCAGAATGCAAGCCAAGTACTAACTGCCGAGCAAATCAAACGATTGGACAAAGCAAAGTCGGCTACTCGCCCCGTAGTAATAGTAAGCCAAGATGAAGCCGAAAAACTATTGGCAAACAAACCAAGCGCAACAATGGCCAAAAAAACATGGATTTACAAAGCCGAAAACGTCCGTGATTTTGCCTTTGCCAGTAGCCGTAGGTTTATTTGGGACGCTATGCACATCGACCAAGCTGGCCGTAAAGTAATGTGTATGTCGCTTTATTCAAAAGAAGGTAACCCACTTTGGGGGCAATATTCTACAATGGTCGTGGCACATACTATCAAGACTTATTCAAAATTTTCGGTCGATTATCCTTATCCTGTCGCCTACTCATGCCACGCTACGGCTGGCGGAGGTATGGAATACCCCATGATTTCGTTCAATGGTGGCCGGCCCGAAGCCGACGGTACTTATTCGGAAGGCGTTAAGGCGGGTATGATTGGCGTAATAATTCACGAAGTAGGCCATAACTTTTTTCCGATGATTGTAAACTCTGACGAGCGGCAATGGTCGTGGATGGATGAAGGACTAAATACTTTTGTGCAATATTTAACAGAAAAAGAATGGGACAGAAACTTTCCAGGTCGCAGAGGTGAGCCGCAATATATAGTGGACTACATGAAAACCGACCCCACGCAGCAAGTGCCAATCATGAGCAGCTCTGACAATATCATGGCCTTTGGCCCCAATGCCTACGCCAAACCCGCTGCTGGTCTGAACATTCTCAGAGAAACTATTATGGGCCGTGAACTGTTCGACTATGCTTTTAAGGAATATGCCCGCCGCTGGGCTTTTAAAAACCCTACGCCTGCCGATTTTTTTAGAACCATGGAAGATGCCAGTGGCGTGGACTTAGACTGGTTTTGGAAAGGCTGGTTTTATGGTGTAGAGCCTGTCAATCAGCAACTTACAGAAGTTAGTTGGTTTGCCATTGACGGCCAAAATCCTGAAATAAACAAAGCAGCACAACGAAAAACAAGCGATGCCAAACGTGAAACAATGGCTCGAAAACGGGATAAAGATTATATCAAAGAAAGCGTTGTTGAAAAAAATGCTGACATGAAAGATTTTTATAACAGCTACGACCCACTCAAAGTAACTGAGGCAGACAAGAAAAAATATAACGACTATTTGGCCAATCTTAACGCAGACGAGCGTGCGATGGTAGAATCGGGAATGAATTTTTATACTGTCAAGGTCAAAAATAAAGGTGGTTTACCCATGCCCGTAATCGTCAAAATGCAGTTTGAAGACGGTACAGACTCGGTAGCTCGCTTCCCAGCCGAAATCTGGCGACTGAACGACAAAGACATCAGTAAGGTGATAACGACCAAGAAAAAAGTAACACAATGGACACTCGACCCGTTTAGAGAAATAGCCGATATTGACGAAGAAGACAACGCTTTTCCACGCCAGCCAGCCGAGCCTACCAAGTTTCAGTTATTTAAGCAACAAACAGGCGGTGCCAGACCAAATCCAATGAGAGAAGCCCAACAAGCCAACCCCCAACCAGCAGGGCAGCAAGGCGGAGCCAAAAACTAAAAATAGTATGCTCAAACAAATTAAATTTATAGCCGTGTTGGTACTGTGCCTTGCAGGGTGTAAAGAAGAGGTGCCAGTTGTTAAACTCAGCGTTGAAGGTCTTACGACTGGCTTCGTGATGCCGTCTGGCAAGTTCAAAATAGCACTTAATCAGCCTGCCACTATTCGTACTACGGCAGGTTTGGCGGTACAAGACTCAAAAGACACGCTTGTTTTTACTGCCCCCAACACCGTGGGTAATTGCCAGATTATTGTCAAAAACCTACGAGATGCACAAGACAGCCTAATACTTAATGCTGTGGTATCGCCCAAGGCCGAAGTTTTTAAGGCTTTGCAAAGTGGTGGTTATTCGTTGGTTTTTCGTCATACTGCTGCCGATGTGGGGGCAGATTTGTTGGCCTCGACAGTACCAAACTGGTGGAAAATGTGCGACTCAAACATAGCCCGACAACTCAATGAGCAAGGAAAAAAAGATGCCCAAAAAATTGGGTCTGTATTCAAATTAGGACAAATACCCATCGAAAGAATAATATCGAGTGAGTTTTGTAGGTGCTTTACAACAGCCGACTTGATGGGGCTTAGTAAAACGATTATGACCAATGCCGACCTTACTTTTTGGGTATATAGCGAAGCCAATCGTTATGCCAATACAATGAAAGTAGCCAACAGCCAGCCTATTGACAACAAAAATACGGTACTGGTTATTCATGCAGGTTTTTCTAACCCACCCACACCAGCACCTCTCAACTCACTCGCTTGGGGTGATGCAGCGGTTTTTAAACTCGGCAGTGGTCAAACATCGACATATATCACGACCTTAAAAGTTACAGATTTTACAGAATTGATAAAAAATTGAGCCTCACAAAAACTTAGTACAATCTTTTTTCGTTTATCTGACTATGAATACTACAATCAAATCGTTGGCAACTGCCATGCTGCTGCTCAGTACGCTTGTATCTTGTGGGCAATCGACAAAAAAACAACCCAAAATGGAATCAAAAAATCAAACAAATTTGGCTACTGCTACTTTCGGTACTGGTTGCTTCTGGTGTACAGAGGCCGTTTTTCAAGACATAAAAGGTGTAGAGTCGGTCGTGTCGGGTTATTCGGGCGGTTTTGTCGATAACCCTACCTACAAAGCCGTTTGCACAGGCCAAACAGGCCATGCAGAATGTTTACAAATCAAGTATGACTCTACGCAAATAGATTTCCATACACTACTCGGCGCGTTTTTTGCCAGCCACGACCCTACCACCAAAGACCGCCAAGGCAATGACACAGGCCCACAATACCGCTCAGTAGTTTTCTATCATAACCAAGACCAAAAAGCACAGGTAGAAAAAGCCATAGCCGACCTCACAGCCGAAAAAGCATTTAGTAGCCCGATTGTAACAGAAGTGGCCAAGTTTGAAAAGTTTTATGCCGCCGAAGACTATCACCAAAACTACTACAACGACAATACCTTCCAGCCTTACTGTGCCATGATTATCAGACCTAAGTTAGACAAATTTAGAAAAGTGTTTAAAGACAAACTCAAATCACATTAAGAAAATAGTAGCTAAAAGTGAGTTTCTTGAATTGGTTTATAAATATCTATGTGTCAGACAATTATAAAAAATCATTACCTATTAACAAGCATTAACAAATACACATCACAAACCCAAGCAGTTTTTTTGTTACTTTGCAAAATAAAATTGGTCAAAAAATACTGTTTGGCAATAATTTTGTAGTTATCTATTTATTATGTTTCGTAATTTAATTTTAATCCAATCAATTTATTAAAAAATGAAAAAGTCTCTTTCTATTTTTGCACTTGTGCTGATGATGGGTACAATGGCGTTTGCACAAAAAGGTGTTATCAAGTTCAAAAAATCAGAGCATGACTTTGGTAAAATTGAGCAGGCAAAACCAGCTACTTATGTATTTGAGTTTACCAATGCAGGTACAGACCCGTTGGTTTTGGGTAATGTGCAAGCTTCATGTGGCTGTACCACACCAGACTGGACACGTGAGCCAATCATGCCAGGTAAATCTGGCAAAATAACGGCGACTTACAACGCACTCAACGGCGGGCCGTTTAACAAAACAATCACAGTACCGAGCAATGCTGAAAATGGTCAAGTTGTGCTTATGCTCAAAGGTGAAGTAGTAGCCAAGCCCGCTCCTGCGGCAACCCCCGCCCCAACCAAAGTGGGTGGCAAATAATATTTGTAGAGTAAAGCGATTTTAAAATAAATCAAGAAGCACCAGACACAGTTGCGTCTGGTGCTTCTTTTTTATAATGTAATACTAAAAATGTTGAAACACACCCTATTACTTTTAATAGTTGTTGCCTTTTCTTGTAACAATACTGCCAAAAATCAAGAAATAGACCAAATAGTGAAAGATAAATGCGGTCGAGAATTGACCACTGCCGAAATAGACCAAACAAAGCAAAAGATTAACGCCAATTATAAAATTGCTCGCATAGATTCTATCTTTCAGAAAAAATATAAATTAAGCGGCTTCAATGGCACTGTACTCATTGCCCAGCAAGGTGTGGTGTTGTATCGCAAAGCCTTTGGTTTTGCAGACATTAGAAAAAAAGATACGTTACTTCCTGAGTCAAAATTTCAGTTGGCATCGCTCTCTAAAACTTTTACGGCAGTGGCAACACTCAAACTTGTTGAAGAAGGTAAAATCAGCCTCGAAGATAGTATCAAGAAATTTATACCAGAGTTTCCTTATTCTGGAATACAAATAAAGTCATTGTTGAGCCATCGAAGTGGCTTACCCAACTACGCCTACGTGCTGACGGACAGTGTCCGAAAAGTCAAAAAATTTCCGACCAATGCCGACATTGTGCGCTGGTATTGTGTTGTTAAGCCCAAACTTTATAACACCCCCAACCGCTATTTTAGTTATAGCAATACCAATTTTTCGCTATTGGCCTCTATCATTGAACGAGTGTCGGGTATGAGTTTTGAAACATACCTTAAAAAAACGATATTTGAGCCACTGGGTATGAAAAACACGTATTTGGTAACAACCACCAACGACTCTATCAACATCAACCGAACCGTAGGCCATCAGTTTGGGGGGTGTTTGCCCAAAGACAATTTTGACGATGTGGTCGGTGATAAAGGCGTTTACTCAACTGCCGACGATCTCGTGAAGTGGTACAGTGGCTTGGTCAATAATTGTATCTTGAAACCAGAAACAACCAAAGAAGCCTTTACGCCACGTAGTTTTGAGAAACATGGCGTCAAAAACTATGGCTATGGGTTCAGAATGCACGCCGACGAAACTACGCACGTGGCCAAATACGTCTATCATACTGGTTGGTGGAAAGGCTACAATACGCTCATGTGGTTTAGCCCCAAAAGTAAGTTTGTAATCATTGTGTTGTGTAATAAATACAACCGTGGTATTTACCAAATAAAAGAATTATTGTCGATTCTCGAAGGCCGCAACTCAACCGAAGATATTGAAACTGATATGCAAATGGTGAACTGAACAGTTTTCAGTGTACATTTAACAGTTATCAGGGTGCCGCCAGTGCGGCGGCCAATCCTGCTATCATGATTTGTGTATAGGCCAACCCATCTTCACAGATATTCACTGATAACTGATAACTGATAACTGAAATATGACTCGTCTTTCTGTAAATATTAACAAAATAGCCACACTTCGTAATGCACGTGGTGGCAATAATCCAGACTTGATAAAAGTAGCCTTAGACTGCGAACGCTTTGGTGCAGAGGGTATTACGGTACACCCACGCCCCGATGAGCGGCATATTCGTTACCAAGATGTGGTCGATTTAAAGGCTGCCATCAGTACAGAATTTAACATTGAGGGCAATCCTACCGAAGCCAAATTTGTAGAACTCGTACTCAAAACTAAGCCCGCCCAAGTTACTTTTGTACCCGATGCCTTAGGCGCATTGACCTCCAGTGCAGGCTGGGACACGCTCACTCATAGGTCTTTGCTGATCGACTTAGTGTCAGAGTTTAAGAAGCACAATATCAGAGTTTCGATTTTTGTCGGTCCCATCGCAGCTATGATTGAGGGGGCAAAAGCCACAGGTGCCGACCGAGTAGAACTTTACACAGAGCCGTATGCTGCCGACTATTTTAAAAACCGACAAGCAGCTATCGAGCCTTATATATTGGCTGCCAAAGTGGCAACAGGGGTAGGACTGGGGCTAAATGCCGGCCATGATTTGAGTTTGGACAATCTTCGGTTTTTTAGTCAGAATATTCCTAACCTCGATGAGGTCTCTATTGGTCATGCCTTGGTTTGTGATGCGTTATATTTTGGTTTACAAAACACGGTTGCGATGTATTTGAGAGAATTGAAATAAAATATAATTTATGCCAATTGCAGGGCAAAACTAAATGAATTTCCGTTGGCTTTAGCCAACGATTTAATTTTGTTATTTCAGCAAATCAGGCCTCCGTTGTTGGGTACGGTCGAGGGCTCGTTCATGCCGCCAATCGTTGATTTTGGCTTCATGGCCAGATAGCAATACGTCTGGGACACGTGCGCCCTCAAACTCGGCAGGGCGAGTATAGACGGGCGGAGCCAGTAAGTTATCTTGAAAAGAGTCGGTGAGGGCAGAGGTTTCGTCGCCCAGTACGCCTGGCAATAACCGAATGATGGCATCGGACACTACACAGGCCGCCAACTCGCCTCCCGACAGCACATAGTCGCCGATGCTGATTTCTTTTGTTATAAATATATCTCGTACTCGTTGATCCACACCTTTGTAATGGCCACAGAGTATAATTAGGTTTTCAAAGAGCGACAACCGATTGGCAGTTTGTTGGCCAAAAGCTTCGCCATCGGGAGTCATATAAATTATTTCGTCGTAGTGTCGCTCAGACTGTAACTGTCTGATACACTTGGCGATAGGCTCAATGGTCATCACCATACCTGCCCCTCCGCCAAACGGATAGTCGTCTATTTGGTGTTGTTTATTGGTCGAAAAGTCTCGCAGGTCATGCGTTTTGACTGTTACAAAACCCTTGTCTTGCGCTCGTTTTAAGATTGAATGTTCAAAAAAGCTATCCAATAATCGGGGCAGACAAGTTATAATATCAATTCTCATCTTGGTAGCCGTCGTCTTGTTTACCTTCTTCCAAATACACGTCAATCAAACCCTCTGGTAGGTTTACGTTTAGTATTTTTTGTTCACGGTCAATAGTCAAAACCATTTGGTCATTTATCGGAATCAGCACTTCACGGCCTCGGTAGGTCATTGCTATTAGGTCTTGATTGGGTAGGTCATAGACCGTTGCTACTTTACCCAGTTCACCTTGTTTAACATCAACTATTTGGTAGTCAATTATTTCGTGATAATAAAATTGGGTATTGTCCAACTCGTCCAGCACATCTTCGGGCAAAAACAATACCGAGCCTACTAACAATTTTGCTTGCTCTATCGTTGTTACCCCCTCAAACTTAACAATGGCTTTGCTGTCTCGTTGAATGTTGATGTTTTGAATAAAATATGGAATTAACTGGCCTTTGGTTTCGAGCAGTACCGAGTCCATTTCGGCATAGTCGGCGGCTGAGTCCACATCTAAAAAAATAGTTACTTCGCCTTTTAGCCCGTGTGTACGGGTAACGTGGCCGACTTGATAACAGTTTTCTTTTTGCATTTTGTACTATGAGTATTGAATAGTGAAAAACGAATAGCGAAAAATAATGTAATTTGTTAATAATCAAACATTTGAAACAAATCAAAATATTGTTTATTCACAAGCAATAACTTAATTTACAATATCATGGAATTACTACAAAACAAAATAAGCCTGCTTGCGACAGGCTTATGATGCAATAAATAAATTATTTTATTCAGCGGCAGGAGCTTCAGCAACCTGGGCGGCAGCTATTGCTGGTGCTTCTGCGACTACCTCAACTACTTCAACGGAAGCTATTGCTGGTGTTTCTGCAACGGCCTCAACAACCTCAACGGCAATTTCGGCTGGTGCTTCTGCAACGGCCTCAACTACTTCAACTGGTGCTTCTACAACTACCTCCTCGACCGTATTTTTCTTAATAATAGCGGCGGCACGGGTTTCGCTTACTTTGCGCTCGGCTTCTAATTTACTTTGTTTCAAGTCTGCGGCAGACTTGGCTAAGTCATCTTTTTTACCTGTAACACGTCCTGCTTTGTCTTCTTTCCATGCTGCAAAACGCTCGTCGGCTGTTTCTTGCGTGATTGCGCCTTTGTTTACACCTACTTGCAGGTGTTTTTTTAGCATCACACCCTCGTGGCTCAGTATTGAGCGGGTGGTATCTGTGGGTTCTGCGCCATTCATGAGCCATTTTACGGCTTTATCAACGTTCAAAATTACAGATGCGGGTGTGGTTAGGGGGTTGTATGCCCCAATTTTTTCGATGAACTTACCATCTCGTGGTGATCTCGAATCGGCCACGACGATGTCGTACATGGCGGCTTTTTTACGTCCTCGACGTGCTAAGCGTATTTTTACCATTTGTTTTTAGTGTGTTTGCTAACAGAGGAACACGTCCTCTTGTGAAACGTGGCCGCAAAGGTACGTTTTTTTTAAGAATATATATCGGTTTTACGACTATTTTTTGATAGGTGCTTGTGGAGCGGGAATCACTGGCTTGGCAACTGGTGCAGCAACGGTTTTGCTTTGGGCTTTATCTACGTTTACGCTATTGATACCCTCGGTGGTTGGGCTACTGATAAACAAATTTGAGACCAATGCCAAGATGGACATTGCACCGGCCAGGCCCCAAGTGATTTTTTCGAGGAGGTCTGTTGTTTTTTGAACCCCAAACATTTGAGTAGCCCCACTGCCGCCAAATTCGCCAGCCAAACCACCACCTTTTGAGTTTTGGATTAGAACAACACCAATTAACAACACGGCAATAATGCCAATTAAAACAGTAAATACAGTAAACATTTTTTTTAGTTATCAGTGAACGGTTATCAGATATTAGTTATTTAAAGTGTTATTTTATAACTAATGACTAATTAAATGACTACCCTTCGGTTAATTCTTTGATTTTTTCTGCAAAGTACGCCTTTTTTTCTGGTTTTTTCAAAATTAATTGTTCGTACATCTCAATCGCTTTTTCTATTTTACCCTGTCGAAGCAAAATCTTTGCCATTCCTTCGCTTACAATGCTTGTTGCTGGGCCGTTATTTCGCTTTTTTATTAGGTCTTCTTGTTCGCTTTGGTCGTTGAGATTAGCTCTGAGCGGATTTAGTTTTGTTTCTTTTTCGATAAAACTCTCGATTATTTCCATCTGCAACTGACGGTCGGCTTCTACTTTTCTATTGTTTTTGCCTTTGAGTAGTTCTAACTCTATCTGAATCGCCGATTCTCTAAGGGTTGTATCGTCGATGAGGTTAAATGTGTCGCGCCCGATATTGTCAAAATCTATTTTGGCCATAAGCCCCAAGTCAGGTAAGTCAAAGGCTTTTGTTGTAAACGACGAATAACTCTCTTTTTGGTAGTCGGCGAGTTTGACTGAGAGCTGATTTAAAATCACATTGTCAGTCCATTCAAATTCTTTTAATATCGACGTTCTCAATGCTTTCCGACTTAGGGCGTAAGCGGCGGCACGGTGAGTGGCCTCCAACAGCCGCTCAGGCTCGTGGGCATTGACGGCCTTGGCGACTATTAAGTGTAATATTTGACAATATGGATAGCTCTTTAATGCATCTTCGAGGTGTGCCACATCGCTGGGCATGGTGTCGTTGGGGTTGGTGGCCCAATACGAAAACGATTCTTTGACGTGTAGGTTCATTTTTTTGGTTGTAATAATTGGTAGAGCCGCATGGCCATGCAACTGGTAGCCGCATGGCCATGTGGCTCTACCAGTCGCCCGCCGATCTATTAAAAATATCTTGAATAATTTGGTCTAATATCTTGGGAACTAACCTTGTTTCGTTTTGGCTCAATGTTTGGTTTTGAGGATAGTCTTGGTAAAAAGAAAAACTCTGTTCAAAGTTTTTGGCTTCGTCTTTATTGTTTGTAAATTTTACTTCTATCGTAACTGTCAAACGGTTCAAGGCTGCTTGGTCTTGTGAGGTTGGTGCGGCGGCCAGTACTTCGTAGCCAGTAATGCTGCCCTCCAAAACCATGTCGCCGTTGTTGGGTACTACTCTGAGTTTGGTGTTTCGTTGATAATATTCTTTTAGTTTTTCGTTGAGTTGGAGCGGCAAGTTGGCTGGCCCCCCTGCTGTTGCCATTGTAAAGTTCAAGACCGAAATAGTCTTGATTTTTTCGTAGTCAATCGAGCTACTGTTAAAAGTATAAACACCGCAGCCATTTGTCATTGAACAGTAAACAGTTATCAGTAAATAGTAAATAAGCGAGCGTAGTCTCAAAAAAACTTTTTTGGGGCTACCAATTATTGATAACTGATAACTGATAACTGATAACTGGCTAATCTTCTTCAATATCATATTGTTTTATTTTTCTGTAAAGTGTCCTTTCTGATATTCCTAATGCTTGGGCGGCGTTTTTACGTTTGCCGTTATTTTTTTGTAAGGCTTTTGTTATCATTTCTTTTTCTTTGTGTTCCAACGACAACGATTCTTCTTCGGCGGTTTCGTGTGCAATATCCTCAATTTCATCGGCTTCGTATTCGTTTATTTCAACAAAATTAGAAATTTCTTGGTGTGCAGGCAAACTGCTGCTGTGATGTGGCTGCGACTGGGGTAGTAGTTTTGTTTCTGAAAACGCCACATCGTTGTTGTCGATATTACTAAACAAGTGGCTATTTTGTTTGAGAATATCGTGACCTGTTGTGTCGTTGTTTAAGATTTTTAGTACCAAACGTTTGAGGTCGGTTACGTCTCGGCGCATGTCAAACAGTATTTTATAGAGTAACTCTCGCTCATTGTACGACTCTGCACCCTCGCCACCCACCAACGTGAGCGCACGAGAACTGGTAGGCGTGCTGGGTAGGTATTTGGCCAATCGCTGTGGGTTAATAGCATTTTGGTTTTCGCCTTCCAATATCTGAATCTGCTCGGCCATGTTTTTGAGCTGGCGGATATTACCCGGAAAGGGGTATTTAATGAGCATTTCACGGGCTTCGGGCGTGAGCATGACGGGTTCGATATGATAACGCTCGGCAAAGTCGGTCGAAAACTTGCGAAATAATAGGTCAATATCTGGGCCACGCTCTCGCAGTGGCGGCACGGTGATTGGCACAGTATTGAGCCTGTAATACAAATCTTCTCTAAATTTGCCTCGCTGTACGGCTTCCAATAGATTGACGTTGGTAGCGGCAACTACTCGCACATCGGTCTTTTGTACTTTCGATGAGCCTACTCTGATGTACTCTTTGTTTTCGAGAACGCGCAGTAGCCGAGCCTGTGTACCAAGCGGCAACTCAGCAATTTCGTCCAAAAACATTGTACCAGCGTTGGTTGTTTCAAAATAGCCTTTTCGAGCATCAATTGCCCCTGTGAACGAGCCTTTTTCGTGGCCAAATAGTTCAGAGTCAATAGTGCCTTCGGGTATTGCTCCGCAGTTGATGGCAATAAACTGGCCATGTTTGCGTGCGCTCAGGCTATGGATTATTTTTGAAAAAGATTCTTTTCCGCTACCGCTTTCGCCGTTGATGAGTACCGTTAGGTCGGTGGCGGCTACTTGCATGGCCACGCTTAGGGCGTAGTTGAGCGCAGGCGCATTGCCAATAATACCAAAGCGGTTTTTGATAGATTGTATTTCTTGGTTATTGGTCATTTGGTTTGTATAAGGAGTTGGCGTGTCCCAACAAAATATCTCGGCTAATGATTTGTAGTTTTTCCAGTAGGTCGTTGTAGTTGGGTTCTTCAATCCATTTTACTTTTTCTAAGTCAGATTTTTTAAATTTCTTTATAATCTCAGAAGCCGCCAATTCATTGACCCACATATCTTTCGATTGTGCTTCGTTGATAATATCTTCCCAAATAAAATTATATTTGAAACACATATATAAAATATCCGAACAGTCTTTACCTTCTTGACGACTTAGTGCTGTAATTTTATTGGAAAGAATATTTCGCCAGTTATCTGTTCGATTGAAAATATCGGTTTCAACAAATCCATTATAGTGATAACCTACATCGTCTATAAACTCGACTTTTAATTCTGTATCTTGCTCAACTACAAAAATTCGTGTGAACGATTCTTGTAATATGCTTGTTTTGATTTGCTTAAAATCTATTTTGAGTTGGTTGATTATTTGGGAAACATAATTTGTAAAATCAGGTGATTGATTTACAAACAAATCTAAATCGTCTGAGAAACGATGGTACAAATAGACCCTACTTATGGCTGTACCACCTGTCAAATAAAACGCCTTATTTACTTTTTCGATACTTTTTAGAACTTTATCTTGCAGTGGGTAAAGTTGTTCTAAATAAAATTTGCTGTGCATGATAATATTTTGTTTTAAGAGATTTAACCCAAATTGTTTTTATAACATCATTACTGAGGGCTTCTCTTAGCTCCTCATTTGTCAATATTTTCATAATATTATACCAACGTTCGGACATCAAAATTTTACGGTACATCATTATTTTCTCGTTGGCCATTCCTTCATTTTGAATTATGGTTTCGACCTGTTCGGGTGTGTAGGTGTAATCCCAGATTATTTTTTTAAACAACTCTCTGCGTTCTTCTGTCATGGTCGTTATATTTTTTTGGTCATACAAATACTGTTTTCTACACCCACATACTGGCCATAGTTGTCTATAATTTCGTAGCCGTGTTTTGGGTACAGCGCAATGGCACTGTACTGACGTTTGCCAGTTTCTAAGATGCAGGTATCAAAGCCCAATTCTTTGGCCCATTGTTCAAGCTCGGTCAATATTTTTCCAGCTATGTTTTGGCCTCGGTGTTTGGGTTGCACGTACATACGTTTGATTTCTACTGTTGTGTCTTTGTATTGTTTGATTGCCCCACAACCTACGGCTTCGTTACCGATATAGGCCACAACTGCATATTTGATTTGGTCTATGCCATTGAACTGATGATAAAAGTCATGCTCATCGCCATCTGTTTCGGCCAATGAAGCGTCTAACAAAACTACTAATTTTTTAAAATCAGGGTTGTCAGAATTGGTACGGGTTAGGGTTGTCATGGTATTTGGTTTAGTAGATAAGTTATAGTGGTATCAAGAATAGATAGAACAGTTTACTGTTTCCGACCATTCTTTTGTTTGCCTAAATAGTGTCGTATTCCGATAAAAATCTTGTCTATAATTAGTTCTAAAAATACTTGCTAATATATCGTCGCTTATACTTTTTCCATTGCCTTTTTGCCTCAAAAAAGCAGCCAGTGATTTCATGAAATCATGGCCATTACACAACTGATAGCTATCTGGGTTTTGCAGTTTTAGCTTTTCTATTTTCTCTACAATATTGTCAAAATCAGTGCTGACTGCATTGGGCGATTTTGAAACTAATCGCCTAAAATATGCGCTAAAATCCAACGTTGTACCAGAAAAAGCGAGCAAGTCTTGAAAACCTACTTCTTTAAATTTTAAACCTAATCGTTCTTTACTATCAAGCCATTTGAGTAATGATATTTTTTCAATATAGCTCATTATGTCATTTCGAATACTGTCGTGTTTGTTTTCCTTTATGTTGGTAAATTCAAAAATAATGGCACTAAATACCTCACTTTCAGCTACCAAGGTCATTTCAATGTCATGTAAATCTGTCAAAAAAATATTTCTTTTGGTGTAATCAATATTGTTCAAGTGTATAAAGTCGGCATCTCTAATTCCAATCACTAACGCCGTTCTATTCAAAAGTTCTTCAACACAGTCTTCAACCTTAGTATTTCCACCTGGTATGCGCTCGACTTTACAACTCTCAAGGTCAAAAAGTTTTCTGAAAAGCCGAATGTCTGTATCGCCCTCTACCAAAACGAAAGCCAAGCCCTCACTATTTGGGTGTGAGATAGTAAGGCGTAGTTCGTTTATCTTGTATTCATACGTTACGTCTTGCTCTGTCATTTGATTTTTGGGGCTTCAAGATTATAAACTAAATCCCAGCGGTCGTTAATGATTGAGGGAGAGTGTGTAGCCACCAACACTTGAATTTTTTGAATCTTGACAATTTTCAACAGATCGCTCAAAAATTCTTTTTGCCAACTAACATGAAGTGAAATTTCTGGTTCGTCAATTAGTACCAGCACATCGGGTTTTACATTAAAAATCAATTCGTATAATAAAACCACCTCGTGCTGCTCGCCAGACGAAAGCTGGCCTAATTCAAGTTCTTTGCCTTTGACTGTCTCAAAATAAAAGCCTTTTGACCTATTTATTTTTATTGATTTAAATGTAAATCGTCTTTCGTTCAAAATATTACTGAATAACTCTAACTTTTCAAGCAATTCATCAAAAACACTCAATTTTTGCTCAAAATCTTTTAAATATACTGATAATGCTTTGGCATCATTTTTATTGTAATTCAAAAACTCTTGCTTACTTTCATACAGCCCAAAATGGGTTAGTCTTTGTTGCTTATCTTTTAAAGCATTAAATTTTTTTTCATATTCATTTTGCTGTAATATGTTGTTTTCGTTAGTCAGCCGTTTGGGATAACTACTATCTAACTCTTGTGTTTGAATAAAAGATTTTTGCGAAATGTCTCTAATTAGCTGCTTTAAATCATCTGCATAAGTTTGTATGGCATCTACCATTACTGTCTGTGTTTTATCTTCTCTAAGAAAACTTCGTTCGTGCTTTTGTACTATTGTTTTTTTGAAAAGTCGCTGCTCTTTAATTAAGTGGACTTGTATCGAATTAAGTATTTCGTTAGCTTTTTTAGATGTAATTCGTGAAATATTCTTGGTAACTTCATCAGGTAATTGGTCAGCAAATTCAATAAGTACATCGTCTGTGTTTAGAATATTATTATTACCTGTCCCAAGTTCAATCCATGTATTTGGCGCAATTCTACGAATAGGCAAATAATTTTCAATGATTCGCCCAATAGTATTTTCTAATTCTAAAACGTAATTAAGATTCTCCAACACTACTTCACCTTGATAAAACAAAAAATTGATTGTATGTTTATTGTCGCTCTCTCTATTTTCATCAAATAGCCTTTTCTGGTCATCTTTCACAGTTTTGATGATTATAATTTTTATGTTTTCATCTAATACAAGGGTTATTTTTTCAAAGACTAATTTTTGAAAAAATAAAAAATTTCTATTAAAAAGATTAAAAATAATATTCAAAATCGTTGTCTTTCCATAACCATTTGGCCCTGTAATAATCAACACGTTTTCGTTTGGTTTGACTGCTATTTCATAATGAAATATATCAAATAGATTTTCGATTGTTATTAAGTTAATTTTCATCTCATTTTCATTTTTTTAATTTACCTAAACCTTTTCCACCAACTCACCTTTTAATGTCCCAGACGAGCAGTCGGTGGCTAACACATATACATAATCGCCTTTTTGTGAGAGTCCTTTTGGAAAAATCACTACTTTGTTTTGGTCGTTGCGGCCAAAATACTCGTTTTCGCTTTTCTTTGATGCCCCCTCGACCAACACTTTATGCACTTTGCCTATTGCCCGCTGGTTGCGAGCCAGCGAGTGCCTGAGCCGCACTTCAATCATTTCTTGCAGGCGGCGTTGTTTGGTAGTTTCGGGTATGTCGTCTGTGTATTTTTTGGCGGCGGGTGTGTTGGGGCGTTCAGAATATGAAAACATAAAAGCATAGTCGTACTGCACATATTCCATGAGCGACAGCGACTCGGCGTGTTCTGCTTCGGTTTCAGAACAAAAACCTGTAATCATATCGGTCGAAATACCACAATCTTCACCCAAAATCTCACGAATTTTATCTATTTTTTGAACGTACCACTCACGGTCGTAAGTGCGGTTCATGATTTTGAGTACTCGGCTGTTACCACTTTGGGCAGGTAAATGAATGTAATTACAGATGTTTTCGTATTTGGCAATAGTATAAAGTACGTCGTCGGTAATGTCTTTGGGGTGAGAAGTACTAAATCGTACCCGTAGCTGGGGGCTTACCAAAGCGACCATTTCGAGTAGGGTAGCAAAACTAATAGTTTTGAGTTTTGAGTTTTGAGTTATTGATTCTTTATTTAACTCATAATTCATAATTCTTAACTCTTCACTCCAACAATAGCTATCTACATTTTGGCCCAACAACGTAACTTCCTTATAACCAGCATCAAACAAGTCTTGGGCTTCTTTGACAATAGAGTAGGGGTCTCGGCTGCGCTCACGGCCACGGGTGTAAGGCACAACACAAAAGCTACACATATTGTCGCAACCCCGCATGATGCTAATATAAGCCGTAACACCGTTTGAGTTGAGGCGCACAGGTGCAATGTCGGCATAGGTTTCTTCTCTCGACAGAAAGACGTTAATGGCTTTTTGTCCTGTTTCGGCCTCTTCGACCAAGCGGGGTAGGTCTCGGTATGAGTCGGGGCCGGCTACGATGTCCACCATTTTTTCTTCTTCCAAAAACTTGGTTTTGAGTCGCTCTGCCATACAGCCCAGTACGCCAATAATCATACCCGGCCGCCGTTGTTTGAGCGCGTTGAGGTGTACCAATCGGTTACGGACTTTTTGCTCGGCATTGTCTCTGATAGAGCAAGTATTCAAGAAAACCACATCGGCATCTTGGTCAGACGACGTGGTGGCAAAATTGGCATTTCGCATTACTGCGGCCACGATTTCAGAATCTGCAAAGTTCATTTGGCAGCCGTAACTTTCGATAAATAGCCGTTTTTTACCCACAGCCAGTTCTTCTTCGCTGTGTTTGACAACCTCGCAGGCTTCTTTGTCTTGGTCGGTTAATATTTTTAGAGTTGATGTTATCATTCCTATATATTTATAAACCACAAAGATACAAAGATTGTCAATATAACTGCCAGAATGGCAGAAGCTGATTTTGATTTTAACAAAATTTAAAACAAAGACCCTTGCCCTTCGCCACGCTCGAAGTCTAAAAGCCATTTTTTACGCCACAGGCCACCTGCATAACCCGTGAGGCTACCGTCTGACCCGATAATGCGGTGGCAAGGAATGACGATAGCGATAGGATTTTTGCCATTGGCCGAAGCCACGGCTCTGATGGCTTTTGGGTCGCCATAGCGGCGGCTCATGGTGAGGTAAGATTCTGTTTTGCCAAAAGGTACATTTACCAAGTCGGCCCATACTTTTTGTTGAAAATTAGTGCCTTTTGGAGTTATTTTAAAATCAAAAATAGTACGTTTTTTATTAAAATATTCTTCAATTTGTGTGGCACATGATTGAATCTCTGGCGGAATTTCTCTGCTTATCGTAGTAATATCGTCAATAAAACCAATTTTCTGAATACCTGCATCATCGCCTACTATTTGAACGATTCCGAGCGGTGTACTGATGTGAGCTGTTTGTGGCATTTTGAGTATTGTTTCGATTCAAAACTTAAAGATACTGAATCTGCTCTTTCTTATTTATTTTTGTTGGGTAAATTCTACAACATTTCTTAAAATAATTATTTATCTTTGTATAGTGTTCGGTAACTACTACAATGAAGGTAAAATTTTATTTGAAAGACCAAAAGGCCGCAGTTGAATCTGTTATTTTGATGTACTGCCGATGGTCGGCTCACGGCCAAAAATATACCCTTAAATACAGTACCAAAGAATCGATAGCCAAAAATGGTTGGGACGTTGGTGGGCAATATGTCAAAAAAGAAGACAAAGGACATACCGAAAAAAACGCCCGACTAACGAGTTACAAAACTAAGGCCGATGACTTGTTTCGTAGATACCTCAACGATAACAACGATACCGCACCGACTCCCGAAAAGTTAAGGGCGTTGCTCGATAAAATTTTTGACAGAATCGAAAAATCAAAAATAGATACGAAAGTTAGTATTAAAGACCCCGCTTTTTTTTGGCTGGATTGAAAAATATATCACCGACTGCCAAAATGGTGATAGACTGATTCAGAAAACAAACAAACGATTTAGTACAAGTTCCATAAACGGCTACCTAACCACACTCAAACACTTAAAAGAGTTTGAACGTAGCCAAAGAGCCAAATTTACGTTTGAGGCCGTGGACTTGCATTTTTATCATAAACTACTCAAATACCTCAATGACAAAAATTTTGCGACTAACCACGTGGGTAGTATCGTCAAATATTTGAAGGTGCTTATGAACAATGCCCTCAAAGATGGTATGCACGACAATAGAAAGTTTGAAGATAGTGGGTTTACTAAACCGAGCGAAACGGTGGATAGTATTTACTTGACAGATGGCGAGTTGCTCACAATTTATGATTTGGATTTGACCGACAAAAACGGCCTCGACCGTGTCCGTGATTTGTTTCTGATTGGTTGCTATACTGGTCTAAGGTTTTCGGATTTTTCAAGACTCGTACCCGAAAATTTTTTTGCTGAGGGGCGTTTGTTGAAGGTAACTACTCAAAAGACTAATACAGCGGTTTTTATTCCGCTCAATCCTATTGTAATGGCTATTGTGAACAAATACGGTGGGCTACTGCCGAAGTCTATCACGAACCAACAGACAAACCAACACCTCAAAGAGATTGGCAAACTAGCAGACCTTACTGAGCAGGTAGAGGTAAGACGAACAAAGGGCGGCAAACAACAGACCAAGTACGTTGAAAAATGGGAACTCGTTACGACACATACCCGCCCGTAGGTCGTTTGCGACAAATGCCTACCTCAACGATGTCAATACGATTGATATAATGAAAATAACAGGCCACAGTACTGAAACAAGTTTTATGAAATACATCAAGATAGATGCCGAACAAACAGCCATACGGCTACTCGACCACCCACATTTTAGACAACCGATTTTTAAGATTGCGTAAAATATGACTTTGCCAAATTGTAAAAATGCCATATGCCAATAGAAAAAATAACAAACTATTTGCTGGATATAACACACCCACACGGTAAAAGTAAGGCCAGTTTTTTTAATGGAATAGGGTATAGTTTCTACGATGCTGAACAACTGCAAACGGATTTGAAGTTGCTGGCGTGTGGTAGTAAAATACTCGAAACCATACCTAATGAAAGGGGCGTAAAATATGTAATAGTGGGTAACTTGATTGCCCCCAACGGTAAAATATATCTACTAAAAACGATATGGATTATTGAAATAAACCAACTAAAACCAAGATTAACAACTGCATACCCAAACTAATAAAAATTATGATAACAGAAAACGAATTAGTAGCCTTGTTGAGCGACTTACCAAATACCGACCTTAGACGTGGGGACGTAGGGACAGCCGTATATGTGTATGAAGATGGCAAAATGGTCGAGGTAGAGTTTGTAAATGCCACAGGCGAAACGCTGGCAGTAACGACCCTCCAAACGACCCAAGTAAAACGAATAGACCACCGTGGGGCGGTGTTGCACGTAAACGAAAGAATATTGACCGCTGAGGCTGCCTAATATGACTTTTGACGAAGTGGGACACTTAACGTCATAGACGGTTCTTTTGTAAAAATTTATAGCGAAACACACCCGTTGAGAAATCTTTTTGAGTTGGATAGTGCAGAATGGTTGTTTGACTTCGGTAGGTCTTTTAGAAATAAACGATACAAAGGAATTATAAAAATAAACTTTTAAGGTTGTGCAGAAAGAAATCATTACAGATAGTTGGAGCGAAAAAGTGGCTCGTTTGATGGAACTCGTTGCACGAAAAACGGAAGCTATACGCATACACCAACAGCAAGAAAAACCCGATAAATTAGCCATTGAGCAATACGCACAAAAACGTGCAGAATACCTCAACGAATTGAGTGATTTGATGCAAGCGTATGGTATATGGGTAAAGTTTGAAATTTTGCCTTTATTGGCTGCCTAAATATGCCCTCAAAACGACATAAAACACTAGGAAAAAAGACTAACGTTCTTGGTGAAATAATACGAGAATGATATGAAAATGATTAGAGAAAATGCCCAATTATCATAACAAAAAACTGTTCGATTTTTAGAGATGGAAAATGTAGACTTTTTGAAAGAATGTATAAATAGTATCCAAAATATGTACGGTGTGAATTTCGATGCAAATTTGGAACAGTTTCATTTTTATACTCAAAATATTAAGAAATTTGAAGACCAAAAATATGATTGGATTCGAGATTTGGCAAGCAAAGACGATGAACTCACACAAATCGAACGATATATTTTTATAGCACTTTCCGCAGCAAAGTACGAGAGAGATTTAGATATTATTAGTAATGTGTTAGAAGATGACTATTTAAAATTGCATGAAAGTATTACAAAGATGTATTCTGATTATTTTTTAAATTATAGACGAGGTGATGTACACAGAAATTATTTTAGAAGTTGTAAGTGTTTTCACGATTTACTACTCTCAAAATTAGGTATTACCGACACTATACCAACTACACAAACCCCAAATACAGGTGTAATACAGGTGGTAGAGGCCGAAATAGACCTCATTGTTTTTGAAAGGTTATCTCACAAATTAGTGTATTTGCATGAGATAGGTGTTTATGATTTTTTGGCAGACAAATACAAAGGTTTAGATAAAACGCCCTTTGCCAATTTAGTAGCCTCAATGTCTGGTATAACCGACCCAAAAGAAATAGAGAATCTACGAAAGTGTATTTCTTATATTGGTATAAAAGACACAAAGAACCCAATCAATAAAAAATCATTAAATGCAGTACGTGCCGAATTACTAAAAATAGGTATCTCAAAACTCTCAAATTAACCTTATTTGATGGTTTTTTAATATTTGCGGAATCTCCGAATTTTCCCCAGTTTTTCCCCCTTACCTCACTAAATACTTTTGCAATGTCTTCAAAACAAAAGACACTCTTCAAATGCAAAACAGTATTCAGTTTATTGGTACAACGCCTCCCGAGTTGGCGGTGTTGATTGCCCACGAAGTACAGGCAGTACTTCGGCCATTTTTGGCTCAGTTACAAGCGCCTCCACAAAATCAACTTTTGACACGAGCCGAGGTTTGCAAGAAGTTGAACATTACGCCCGTAATACTTTGGACGTATACCCGTGATGGTAAGTTGCCGAGCCAACAGATAGGCCGCAGGGTGTTGTATAGCAGCATAGACGTAGAGGCGGCACTCCGCAAACGTAACTTTGTAGCAGGTGGGGGGGCGGTGAAATGATAGCTACCAGACGAACACCCACCGCTCCCCGTACCTCAACCGCAACGAGTGCAAGGTACGAAGTTTTTGAGTATCGTTATAATGGCTGTACCCAACATTTTGAAAGAACGACGGATAGCGACCGCCTCCCGAGTTGGCTACGGCTCGACCCCGTGCGAGATACTACCAAATACAAAAACATTACGTATTTTTTGTGCAGCCAGCAAATCGGCTATACGAAGGCCGTCAATAGTGGTTTACAGGCGGTGGGTGTTGGTGGTTGTTATGCTGCCGATATATTGGCCGATGGGCGTAAATCGTTGTTGGCGGTTAGGTTTAGCGCAGACCGAGCAACGATGCAGGTTTTTGTATTTTGGAATTTTTGGAAGGAACGCACCGCTCACCGTCTGGACTTTGTAAGAACATTTTTAACAATCGCAGCGGCGAACCGTCATTAAGAACAAGAAAGGGTAACGGCAAAGTGGTTGTTACCCTTTTTGACTGTTCGATTTATCAAAACATATCACTATGATTGATTTTACAAAGATAGCCATAAACGACCATGATTTGCGATTGCGGCTACTCAACGATAAAGGGATATATGTGCGACAAAGTGAAAAAAACGTAACACAGCTCAAAAATATGACGATAACGGTACATGAAAGCGGACGGGTAGAAATAGCTGGCTCACTTCACAAATATTGGAACGAAGGCCAACACAATTACAACGATTTTGGCCGTCTCGACCTTTGGGACGTGGTGAGTGAGTTGTGCGATTGGCTCGAAATTGAGCCACAAATGGCCAATATTCATAATCTTGAATTTGGGTTAAACTTGATTGTGAAGTTTGACCCGAGTGCGTTTTTGGGTGGTTTACTGACCTATAAAGCTACGTCTTTTTGTAGAACTGCCATTACGGGGAAGGGTTCTTACAAACAGGCTGCCCAAACGCAGTTTTTAATAAAGGCGTATGACAAAGGCAAACAATTTGACGGATCCGATAATATTTTGAGATTTGAGATGAAGGTTATCAAAATGGAATATTTGCCGCAGATACAGACGTTGGCCGATTTGATGGATAGCGACAAACTCACGACTTTGGGCGCACTGTTGGCCGATGCGTGGAGTGAGTGTATTGTCGTTGAACCGTTGGACGTACAGCAACTGACTAAACCAGAACAACGCACCTACCAACTGGCGACCAATGCCAAAACGTGGGACAGCCTCGACCGTGCCGCTCGTTTTAGACTTCGGGCAGGCTACATGGCTATCGTTGATAAATATGCGAAAGGTGGGCGCAAAGCTGAGGTAATGGATTTACTAAAAACCAAGTGGGCGGAGTTGTTGGCAATACCAAAAGCATGTAACGTTTTGACGACCGTACGGGCGGCCCCGTTTGAGAATACCGAAATGAAACGTTTTGACCGTTCAAATATAGTGTCAGAATGTTACATTATAGAAAGTGAAAACGAAAGACAATATTTAACAACAAAAGTCAATATCGAACATCAATAAGTTGGGTCAAGATTTGTATCGGAAAAGACAATAAAAGACGATGGTGAGATTTTTAAAAAATTGGCAAATGGCAGACGGTGCAACAAAAGAAAAAATAAAAATATAACGGTTGAGTACATAACAGCACACCATGCTCGAAACGATTATTTTAATGCTGCCAATAATTTGAGACGTAGGTTATTGAAGACGTTGTCTATGCCTATGTTGTTTGATGCCGCCGATGTTGTGGTGCTGACAAAACAGCACAAAGATACTCTACAAAGATTTGAAGGCTCGAAGTATGAAGTACGGATTTAGCAAATGTTTTGGACGTAAATTGCAGCAATAAAAAAAAACGAATTTTTTGAAAACAACAGAAAAATACAGACATGGTAAAAAATAAAACAAATAATCGCTGCGGCGAACCGTCCGAATGGCCGACCATTCGGAAGTGCCTAATAAAATCATAGCTGAGTTACGAGCCGTGCTCAAAAATTTCTTTTTTGCTGAGTTGGAAAAACTGCCGAGTTACTTAGACAGCCTCGACAATGAAAAACGAGTTGATATACTTTTGAAGTCGATGCCTTACGTTTTGCCGAAGGTTGCTGAGGTTGTCTCCAATAAAGGCGAACCAGACGAATTTGTAATTTCTTTTTTTCGGTAAGTTTCGAAAAAGTGTCCACTACGGTGTCCCCTATTGAGAAATAGAGGACACTTTTATTTATAAGTATTTAATAATCAATTACTTGCAAATTTACTTTGTGCGCCCGAAGGGACTCGAACCCCTATCTATGGTACCGGAAACCACAATTCTATCCGTTGAACTACGGGCGCATTTATTTTTTATTTTCAACAACCACAATTATAGCGAATCGTCGCACCGCCATTGAACTACGGGCGCATTTATTTTTCAACCACAATTATAGCGAATCGTCGCACCGACCTTGAACTACGGGCGCAAGAATTGAGTTGCAAATATAGCGGTTTTTGCTTATTTATCAAGCCGCCAGCCTTGTATTTGTTTGAATGGAAATGGTAAGTTATTGTATTTCAATTCTTCAAAATATAGTTTATCCGCACCAAAACTTTCATAAAAATTACCGATTGAGTCTATCATAGGGCTTTCAAAGTCGAATACAAAACCAGATTCCGCATATTGTTCTAACACATTGTCAATCAGCAAAGTACGAGCGTTATATTGGCGGCCTGTTGGTGTGGCTGCATTGAAAATATAAATAATTCTGCCGGCATAAACGGCAAACATCGCCCCTGCTTCTATTTGGTTATTTTTGAGAGCATAGAGTAATTTTACAGCTTTTTTTTCTACTAATTTTTCAAATACTCTTTTCAATAAACAATACGCATTTTCTGATACGCCGCCCTCAATCTGATCAGCATGATATTGTATAAAAATATCAATAATTGGCTCTATATCAACACTTTCGGTAACCTGCCAATCATATTTTTGCGCTTTCTTGAGGTTGTTTTTTCTGTCAGTTGAATAATTGTTTTTGAGCTTTTCAAAATTTTGGTTTAAATCTAAAATATGGGTAAAACACGATTGGTAGCGAGGCCATCGCTTAGAGCGATTGCTTCGCTGAGATATACCCAAAAAAATTCCAGAATAAGTAGAAATATAACGGTATTCAGTAAGCAACTTGGCTACTAATTGCTCAGAGATATTTTGATTGACTTCATTATTTTTCAGAAAAATACCTAATATTTGACAAAAAAGCGGCTGCTGCACAACCCAAAAACCAAATTTACGGCACAACGGAATAGGCAATACAGCCAACCAGCCTTGCTCGTCTGTGGCAATCAAGGCCGACCACCGAGGCGCAACAGTGTCCAAGTACCAACTGTATGCGTAAAGTATTTTTTGGGGAGAATTGTCAATAAAATTATTCCAGAGGCTGTCGTCAATTTGCTGACGTTGGAACAGTTTGATGGTGAGCATGGCGCAATTTACACAAAATTACTCCGCAATTTCTGAATGGTATCTCTGATGCTGTCTTCCTTGACCATATTTTCGTTAATGCTATTGACGGCATGAATGACTGTGCTGTGGTCTCGTCCACCAAAATTAGCACCAATAGCCTTGAGCGACAAGTCTGTGAGTTCTTTGGCAAAATACATGGCTACTTGTCGGGGATAAACCAGCTCTTTGACACGACTTTTCCCTTTCAGATCGGCTACCGAAATATCAAAATAGTCGCTCACCATTTCTTGAATTGTATCAATATTAACGACCCTGGCCTCGGCCATGACGATGTCTTTGAGTACGCTTTTGGCCAAATCAATGTCAATATCTCGCCTCACAAGCGACGACTGCGCCATGAGCGAAATAATAACCCCTTCGAGTTCTCTGATATTGGTATTGGCACTGTGAGCAATATGCTCGATGACACTATAATCTATGTTGATGCCTTCTTCTTGTAGTTTGCGCTGAATGATTGCGATACGAGTCTCAAAATCAGGCTGTTGCAAGTCTGCCGTTAGCCCCCACTTAAACCTCGACAACAACCTATCTTGCAGCCCTTGCAGTTCGCTTGGGCGGCGATCGGAGGTCATAATTATCTGTTTGCCCGACTGATGCAAATGATTAAAAATATGAAAAAATGTGTCTTGCGTTTTTTCTTTTCCTGACAAAAACTGTACATCGTCCAAAATAAGTGCGTCTATTTTGGTATAAAACTCTGTAAAATCTTGAAGCGTATTGTTCTTGATGGAGTTGATAAACTGATTGGTAAATTTTTCGGACGACACATACAATACCGTTTTGCTCAAATGCCCTTTGATATGGTTGCCGATGGCCTGCACCAAGTGCGTTTTGCCCAAACCCACTCCCCCATAAATCAATAACGGATTGAATGCTGTGCTACCAGGTCGTTTGGCTACGGCCATTCCTGCCGAGCGAGCCAGTCGGTTACAGTCGCCTTCTATGTAGTTGTCGAACAAATAATTGGGGTTGAGGTAGGTTTCGGCTGGCGCATTGGCGTTTTCTTTGGGGCGTGGCTGCTGCTGGTTACGAAAGTCTGGCGGGCTTTGTTTTCTAAATTCGGCAATATCAGGCGACTTTGTGGTCGGAAAATTAACCCTAATAGGTTGCTGACGGTCGCCGCCTGTATCTACTATTATTGAGTATTCGAGAAGTCCTTCACGGCCAATGGCGTAGTCGAGTGCTCGGCGCAGTACGTGTACGAAGTTGTCTTCAAGCCATTCATAAAAAAACTGACTGGGAACTTGAATTGTCAGCGTATTACCTTCTAATTTGAGCGGTACAATAGGCTCGAACCAAGTCTTGAAGCTCTGCTCAGGTACGTTTGCTTTGATAATTTGCAAACAGCTTACCCAAACCGCTTCGACTTGTGGTCGGGAAACGCTTTGTACTGACTCGTTCATGAAGTAAAAATATAATGGGGTTGCAAAAATAGTATAATTTCACTCAAATACAACCAGATATTTAAAAGCCGCTTTGCTTTATTTTTTCTGTATCGGAATAATTCAATTCTGATACGCCCAAATCAAAAATCAGTCTTTTGTTTGATTAAAAAAGTATAAAACGTAATTTTCAGTTTTATTTCAAAATAATATTTTAACAGTTAAGTCCCATACAATGACAACAGCACTTTTTAATGATTTTTTGCCTATAACCAAAGCCGACTGGCAAGCGCAGGCTACCAAAGACTTGAAAGGGAAAGATTTGGAACAAACATTAAATTGGCAAACAACCGAGGGCTTTGAGTTGGAAGCATATTACACCGAAGACAACCTGAACCACCAAAAAGTAGCCGCAATTCAAGCCTCACAAAGATACCAAGGCGGTTGGCTCAATCAGTGTGTGGTAAAGTATACCAATGAAAAAAATACTAATATTCAGATTATCAATATATTACAAAAAGGTGCGGATAGTGTTATGTTAGATTTGTCAGAAATAAATTGCACCCAAATCAATTTTTCTAAATTACTACACAATATCAGACTGAGCGATACGTCTCTTACTTTCAAGACCAACAACCAAGCCGATATTTTGATTTGTGAACTTCAAAAATTTATCAATTACAAAATCAAAGGCGGTTTGGCCGACGACGGTTTGGTAAAATTTATGACAACTGGCCGATTGGCTGATAATTATTTTGAAACCTGTGCCGACGTTCTCAAAAAGACACAAGACTCACCGCAATTCAAGACGATTTGTGTCGATGGTCAAATTTTTCAGAACGCTGGCGGCAATGCAGTTCAAGAGTTGGCCTTTATGCTGGCCTCTGCCATAACGTATTTGGATAAACTAACCGACTTAGGGCTAAGTCCCGATGAAGTATTTTCAAAAATATATTTCTCGGTGTCTGTCGGCACCAATTATTTTATGGAAATAGCCAAGCTACGGGCTTTGCGGTATTTGTGGGGAATAGTCATAAGTCGTGAGTCATGGGTCATGGGTCAAAATTTAGAAATCAATAAACTGTCTTCTCTTCTCACGACCCACGACCCACGACTCACGACTATCTCAGCTACTACCTCGCCCTACTACGATGCGGCCGTTACGCCCTATACCAATCTAATCAGAGCCACAACCGAGGCCATGAGTGCAGTAATGGGTGGTTGTGATGCGCTGACCGTCAGGCCGTTTGATGACGTATATCAGGCCAGTAGTGAGTTTTCTGAACGAGTGGCTCGTAATTTGTCGGTGATATTGAGCCAAGAAGCCCACTTAGACAAAACGGCTGACCCATCGGCTGGCTCATATTATATCGAAAAACTAACCGTTGAACTCGCCGAAGCCGCTTGGGACTTGTTTTTAGAAACCGAATCGTTAGGTGGGTTGATACCTGCTTTCGAGCAAAATTTTATTCAAAACAAAATAGAAAAAAACATTCACTCAATCACTCAACAACTCAACAACTTAACATTAGTAGGTGTAAATAAATACCGTTTTGACGAAACGCCGTTTGTAAAACCTATCACTAAATCAACCATTAAAAATTTAGATATTTCTTTTAAATTGTTGGTTAATAAGCGATTGAGTGAGAGTTTTGAGAGTTGATTTGATTTGACAACTCTCGAAGAGTTGTCAAATCAAATCAACATTATTTTTTTGGACATAACTTATTTTCAAAACCATGACAAACCCAAAAATAAAAATCACCAAAACAGAAGTACTATCTGACAGTTGGTATCTGCTAAAAAAGATAACGTTTGAACACCAGCAAGCCAACGGCACCTGGATAACCCAAAGCCGAGAAGCCTATGATAGAGGCAACGGTGCTGTGATATTGTTGTATAACAAATCTAAAAAATCGGTCATATTGACTGAGCAGTTCCGTATGCCGACCTACATAAATGGCAACCAAACAGGTATGATGATTGAAGCCTGCGCTGGACTGCTGGACCTGGACAATGCCGAAGACTGCATCAGACGTGAAACCGAAGAAGAAACAGGCTACAAAGTTACCGATGTCCGCAAGGTATTTGAAGCCTATATGTCGCCCGGATCGGTTACTGAGATTTTGTATTTTTTTGTAGCCGAATATACCCCATCAATGAAAATCAGCGAGGGTGGCGGCATAGACCACGAAAATATCGAAGTATTAGAACTACCCTTTGAGCAGTGTTTGGGTATGATTGCCAACGGCCATATCAAAGATGCTAAGACCATTATGCTACTACAATACGCCCAAATCCACCATTTAGTATAACAAATGCCATGAAACCAACCTTTGAAAAGTCAGGTGTATTTAGTCCTGTGTATAAAGTCAATACAACTCAGGACTCACAACCCAAAACTCACGACTCTAAACTCTTTCGTACTGCTGAGGGCATCAACGTCAAGCCATATTTTACCAAATCAGATATTGACGATGCCAAACATTTGGGTTTTGGTGCGGGTGTTGCCCCCTACTTGCGTGGGCCATACAGCACTATGTACGTGCAACAACCGTGGACGGTGCGTCAGTATGCAGGGTTCAGTACGGCGGAGGCTTCAAATGCTTTTTATAGAAAAAACCTCGCTGGTGGCCAAAAAGGGCTATCGGTCGCTTTTGACTTGGCCACACACCGAGGCTACGACTCAGACCACCCACGGGTAACGGGCGACGTTGGCAAAGCTGGCGTAGCCATTGATACAGTCGAAGATATGAAAATACTTTTTGACCAAATACCACTCGACCTTATGTCGGTTTCGATGACTATGAACGGCGCTGTACTGCCTATCATGGCTTTTTATATTGTAGCTGCCGAGGAGCAGGGCGTGGCGTTGGAGCAACTGTCGGGTACAATCCAGAACGACATCTTGAAAGAATTTATGGTCAGAAATACCTACATCTATCCACCAGCACCTTCTATGCAAATCGTGGGTGATATTTTTGCTTTTACGAGTCAGTTTATGCCCAAATTCAACTCCATCAGTATCAGTGGTTATCATATTCACGAGGCGGGCGCACCTGCACACTTAGAACTCGCCTACACGCTGGCCGATGGCTTAGAATACATCAGAACAGGGCTGGCGGCTGGTATGGCCATCGATGATTTTGCACCTCGACTATCGTTTTTTTGGGGTATTGGCATGAATCATTTTATGGAAATAGCTAAGATGCGAGCAGGCCGATTGCTGTGGGCTAAGATTGTACGACAGTTTAATCCCAAAAACACTAAATCATTGGCACTCCGTACTCACTGCCAAACATCTGGCTGGAGCCTCACAGAGCAAGACCCCTTTAATAATGTAGCCCGAACGACCATCGAAGCCATGGCCGCCGCCCTTGGCCACACCCAGAGTCTGCATACCAACTCGCTCGATGAAGCCATGGCACTACCGACCGATTTTTCGGCCCGAATAGCTCGAAATACACAGTTGTACCTACAACACGAAACCAACATCTGCCGAGCCATCGATCCTTGGGGTGGGAGTTATTATGTAGAATATTTGACCAAAGAACTCTGCGACAAAGCATGGGCTTTGATTGAAGAAGTGGAAGAATTGGGCGGTATGACCAAAGCCATTGAAACAGGTCTGCCCAAGATGCGAATAGAAGAAGCCGCCGCTCGCAAGCAAGCCCGCATTGACAATGGTAAAGATGTGATTGTAGGTATAAATAAATATCGGCCAGACTCTGAGCAAGCACTTGAAGTACGAGATATTGACAATGAGGCAGTTAGAGACTCACAGATTGCCAGATTAAACAAAATAAAGACCGAAAGAGATAATGATAAAGTAAAGGCTGCTTTGGAGGCATTCGCCCCCCCCGCCCCCGATGGGGGAGCTAAAATTGAAGCTTCCTTCGGGGGTTTTGGGGCTAATCTTCTCGCCCTTGCCATCAATGCCGCTCGAGTGCGTGCTACATTAGGTGAAATATCTGATGCCTTAGAAAAAAACTATGGCCGCTACAAGGCTACAATCCGCTCGATTTCGGGGGTGTATAGTGCGGAAGTATCCGACGACGAAAATTTTAGAATTGCCCGAGAAATGGCCGATAGCTTTGCCCAACTCGAAGGCCGCCGACCGAGAATAATGGTAGCCAAAATGGGGCAAGACGGCCATGACCGTGGCGCCAAGGTCATTGCAACGAGTTTTGCAGACTTGGGTTTTGATGTGGACATGGGGCCGCTCTTTCAGACACCCGAAGAAACAGCCCGCCAAGCCACCGAAAACGATGTACACATAGTAGGCGCATCGAGCCTTGCCGCTGGCCACAAAACCCTCGTACCAGCACTCATCGAAGAACTCAAAAAACTGGGTCGTAGCGATATTATGGTTATAGCTGGTGGGGTAATTCCTGCCCAAGACTATGATTTTTTGTACCAGTCGGGTGTCAAAGGTATATTTGGGCCAGGCACAGTGATTTCTATAGCCGCTCAAAAGATTTTGAAGGAATTGATGGCGTAATTGTATCACAAATCAATTAGCTTTTCAATCAGCACTCGTGGGTGGAGTCTAATTTTCTATCTTCCATCTCTAAATAATACAACAGTTTTTTGCATTATTTCACCAAAAAAGCGGTGTTTTGTGTCGTTTTGAGGGCGTGGTTTAGGCCGCTATTTTAAAGTTGGCCTCAATACCACAACTCACCATTACTTCCTTCAATTCCTGTAAATGTTCGTTGTGGAGTTCTACATATTGCTCAATAACAGAGCTAAGTCCGCTATTACTGTGTCGCTTTATGGCATCGTTATCCATCAAAATCGTTTCAAATAAGTAGTCGTGAGTATGTAGTCTTGTGTCGTGAGTTAAATACAATACTGCTAATCAGCAAGTTATCAAAATAAAAATGTCGTATTACTTTTAGATATGTACTTAAAATTTGTAAGTGATTGAAAAATACAAAAAAGACCTTGTTCGACAGCTAACTTAGCCACAAAACAAGGTCTTTTTTGTAGTGATTATTTATAGTGTTAGATTTTCAAAACGGCCATAAATGCCTCTTGCGGAATTTCTACATTGCCTACTTGACGCATTCGTTTTTTACCTTTTTTCTGTTTTTCTAACAATTTTCGTTTACGGCTAATATCACCGCCGTAGCACTTTGCCGTTACGTCTTTTCGCATGGCTTTGACGGTTTCTCTTGAAATAATTTTTTGGCCGATAGCCGCCTGAATCGCTATCTCGAACATCTGGCGAGGTACGAGTTCACGCAGTTTTTCGCAGAGGCGCTTGCCCCAGTCGTAGGCTTTGTCTCTGTGGACGATGGCCGAAAGTGCATCGACACGGTCGCCGTTGAGCATAATATCGAGCTTGACCATCTCCGACTCACGGTAGCCAATTAGCTCATAGTCGAGTGAGGCGTAGCCTCTTGATACAGTTTTGAGTTTGTCGAAAAAATCAAACACAACTTCGGCCAATGGCATCTCAAAAGTGAGTTCTACACGGTCGGCGGTCAAATATACTTGGTTTTTGAGTGTGCCTCTTTTGTCCATACAGAGTTTTAAGATAGCCCCAATGTACTCGGCTTTGGTAATGATTTGGGCTTTGATAAACGGCTCTTCTATCCATGATATACGACTTGGGTCGGGCATTTCTGACGGTGCGCTTACGTTTATTTCTACATCTTTGGTAGTTGTTACTTTAAACTGTACCGATGGTACGGTCGTAATGACAGTCATATCGAACTCTCTTTCGAGGCGTTCTTGGACGATTTCCATGTGTAACATTCCCAAAAATCCACATCTAAAACCAAAGCCCAAAGCAACCGATGTTTCGGGTTCCCATATCAGAGCGGCATCGTTGAGTTGTAGTTTTTCGAGGGCTTCACGCATTTCTTCAAACTCACTGGTTTCGACAGGATACAGACCTGCATACACCATCGGTTTTACTTCCTCAAAGCCATGAATCGGTTCTTTGGTTGGTTTGTCCACGTGCGTGATGGTGTCGCCTACTTTTACTTCTTTGGCTACTTTTATTCCCGAAATCAAGTAACCCACATCGCCACATTCTATGATGTCCTTTGGTTGTTTTTCGAGTCGTAGTGTGCCAATTTCGTCGGCGTTGTAGGTTTTGCCAGTAGCTATAAACTTTACTTTATCGCCCTTGCGAATAGAGCCATTCTGAACCCTAAAAATAACCTCAATACCTCGGTATGAGTTAAAAGTCGAATCGAAAATTAAAGCTTGTAGCTCTGTGTTGGGGTTGCCTTTTGGTGGTGGAATACGCTCTACAATGGCCGCCAACACGTCCAGCACACCTACACCAGTTTTGCCCGATGCTGCTATGATGTCTGCACGGCTGCAGGCCAGCAGGTCTTCCATTTCGTCCTTGATTTCTTCGGGCATTGCCCCGGGCAAATCTATTTTGTTGAGAACAGGAATAATAACTAAGCCTTGGTTCATGGCCAAGTACAAGTTTGAAATCGTCTGAGCCTCAACACCTTGCGAAGCATCTACCAGCAACAGCGCACCCTCACAGGCAGCAATAGACCGAGATACTTCGTAGCTAAAATCAACGTGGCCGGGTGTATCAATCAAGTTGAGGGTATATTGCTCGCCCTTGTACATGTAGTCCATCTGAATGGCGTGGCTTTTGATAGTAATGCCTCGCTCACGCTCCAAGTCCATATCGTCCAAAACTTGTGCCTGCATTTGGCGGTCGGTAACGGTATTAGTTAATTCAAGAAGTCGGTCAGCCAGCGTACTTTTACCGTGGTCGATGTGTGCAATAATGCAAAAATTTCTAATTTGTTTCATTTATATTGTTTTGTCTCACGGTTTTTATTTCGTAATTCACCAAAACATAACTGTCTCACTTGCCTTTTTGTTATCAATAAATTAAGCTGGTACAGTCAGTTTTGTTTTAAATTGTCCTACTTCAAAGTCCCCATGGCTTTTTTGATTCTTTCAACTGCCTCAACCAGCATTTCGTCAGCGGCGGCGGTTGATATTCTGATGCAGTTGGGTGCGCCAAAGCCTGAGCCTGCTACTGTTGCCACGTAGGCGGTGTTCAGGAGCCAAATACTTAAATCGTCTGAGTTGTTGATGGTTGTTGTACCGTCTGATTTGCCATAATAATAACTTACATCTGGGAAGGCATAAAATGCACCGTCTGGCATATTTACTTTAAAACCTTCGATTTCTCTCAACAATCCTACTACCAGATTTCGGCGGCGTTTGTAGGCCACTGCCATTTCTTTGGAGGCATCGAGTGGTCCGTTTAGGGCTGCAAGAGTAGCTCGCTGTGCGATTGAGCTTGAGCCAGATGTGATTTGTCCTTGGAGTTTTTCTACGCCATCGGCTATCCATTTGGCTGCACCAATGTAGCCAATGCGCCAGCCCGTCATGGCATAGCCTTTGGCCACTCCGTTAACGGTTATTACTCTATTTTTGATTTCGGGAATCGAGCCAATACTAAAATGACCGGCCTCTGTGAAGTTAATATATTCATAAATTTCGTCTGCCAGCACGTGTACCTGTGGGTGTCTTTTTATTACCTCGGCAATGGCTCGAAGCTCCGCTTCTGAATAGACCGAGCCAGTTGGGTTATTTGGTGAGGCATACATTACAACTTTGGTACGGGGCGTAATGGCCGCTTCGAGTTGCTCGGGAGTTACTTTAAAATCATTATCAAAACTTCCTTCCACTACCACCGACGTTCCTTCGGCCAGTTTGACCATTTCTGAATAACTGACCCAATACGGGGCTAATATAAGTACTTCGTCGCCTTTGTCCACCAATACCTGAATGACGTTGGCCAATGAGTGCTTTGCACCTGTCGAAACCACTACGTTTTCGGCTTTCCAGTCTATGTTATTGTCTCTTTTAAATTTATCGGCAACGGCTTTGCGTAAATCGGCATAGCCAGCTACAGGTGAGTAGCCGTGGTAGCCTTCGTCAATGGCGGTTTTGGCGGCCTCGCAGATGTGTTTGGGAGTTTTAAAATCGGGTTCGCCTACGCTCAGACTTATTACTTTGTGGCCTTGTGCGGCCAACTCACGGGCCATTTTAGACATGGCCAATGTAGAAGATTCTTCTAAGTCGTTAATGCGTTGTGCTAATGAGGGTGTGATGGTTTCGAGCAATGCTGACATAGTTTGTGGTGTAGTATGAAGCGTAAAATCGAAGAACGGTTATATTCAACGATTTATAAAAAAACTTTACAACACAAAGAACGCTATTATGCAATGATTCTACAAATACAATTTTATAACTATTTGATTATCAATACGATAAATTTACAATATCAAAGCCAACAATCGTGTTGGCTTTGATATTGTAAATTTAATTATTTTGTTTTGCCACCTTTCAAGTCATTTTGCCACTTTTTGAGGCTTTCCCAGTCGTTTTTAGCGGCGAGTTTGGCTTGTGCTACCCAGGTCGATGGGTCGTGCATTTGATAGCGTTTACCTGCGTTTGTCAAGATGTCTTTTACAGTTTCAACGCCAGACTTTGCCAGTTTTTCAAAGGTTTCGATACCGTCTGATTTTAGTAGTTCTGCTATTTTTGGGCCTATACCCTCAATTTTAGTCAGGTCATCTATGGCTGATGTTACTTTTTGTGAAACAACTTTACCAACTAATTTTGACATACCTTTGGTGGTCTTTGTCGTCGTCGCAACCGCCTCCGTAGCTGCTTTGATGGCTTTTGTTTTGGCACTTAGCTTTACTTTTGGTTCAATAGAGGCAGTCTGTATGTTTACCAAATCCAGCACAGAATTTTGGATATGGCCATAGATGGGTGATGTCTCGTATCGGTCGGCGGCGGTGTCGTTTTCCCAACGGCTGCCATCGACCTGATACCTAAAATGATACTCTCGCCCGAGTGGTACATCTATCTCAACGGCAAACGAACCATCTTTTTTGGCTTTGAGTGCAATCGGATTCCACTCGCTAAAATCACCTACAACAATGACTGAACTTGCACCTGCTACAATAGACTTGGGCAACGAAAACAGTACTGTACTGGTACTTTTTTGAGAGTTAATTTTCTTTTTCATAGTTTTACTATTAGGTGAGTGGGTAGTAATTGATTTATGTGCAAATTACTAATTATCAGTCATTTAGTAAAATATTCTTCAATAATTATGGCTTGCCAGAAAAATAACTGAACGTATCGAGTAGGTAGTCGCTCACGCCTGATGTGTGGTTTTTGCCTTTGAGAGTAACAAATTCTACATTGGTTGCACCCCTGGCTTGCATGGCTTTAAAGGCATTGACAGAGTTAAAATAAAACACCAAGTCGTCGGCATCACCATGATAGAGTCGGAGGGGGGCTTTGGGTTTCCAGTCATAAATATCGTTGTCTTTGGCTGCATTTAGTAGGGCGGTGTCTGTGCCATCGTTCATACTTTTTAAGAAACTTTCTGTAAAAATAGTATTTAGACTAAATCCGATACTGGCATTTTGTTTTTGGCTTTGTATTTGTGTGGCATAAGGCTCTTTAAAATAGGCATTCAATGGGCGGTTGAGTTTATAGATACGGTCATAAGTCAGCAATACCCACAGATATAGTTTGTTGTATTCGGCCACGCCAACTGTTTTGTTATTGAGTAGGTATTTGATGGTAGCGGTTTTGTCATAAGCACCTGCGCCACAGCTTACTGCTCTGATATTAAATTCAGTTGGTGCGATTTCTTCGAGTTTTTTTAGTGTGGCCATCGTTGCGTAGCCTCCTTCTGAGTAGCCAGCCAGATAAAGACGGTCGTCCCAGCCAATGTTTTCTTGCTTGACAAACTCACGAGCAGCTCGGAGCATATCGATACAAGCCGTGGCGAGTCCTTCACGGTGTTCGTAAGTGTGTGGCAAAAGTTTGGACGCACCGTAGCCAATATAGTCGGGATAAACGACAATATAACCGAGTGAGGCAAACAGCGAGCCTGCTGCATAAGATTCACTACCGACTGCATGATAAGATGGCGCTTGGGTTTCGTCAGTAATTGTACCGTGCTGAATACTCATCATGGCCGTTTTGTCGGTAGTAACAGGTACCAATATTGCCCCAGAGGCTTGCGTAGTTGTGCCGTCGGTGTTGGTAGTTTTGTAAACAATCCGATGGACTTTTATTCCATTTCTTAAAAAAAGAGCCGTTTGTGGATCTACCTGTTTGGCGAGTTGTTCGCGGGTAAACTCCCCAACAACGGTATTGCTAACTAAAACCTGGTTACCTGCCGTTGGATCGACTGTTTTTGAACAGCCACTTACGAGCAGCGTAACGACTATAAATGATAAATAATAATAGCGATTGAGTTTCATTTGGGTATTAAATTATTGGGTGTAAAGTAAAAAAACTAAAAACGAACAATAACGCAGAAAAATTTTATTCTTACTTTAAAATATCGCTCTTCACCACAACGTTGAAAGACGGCTTTTAAGTTTCACAGCCTATAATGTGCGTGAAGTCTGATTTTGTAAAATTGATATACAAGAATTTTTATTTTTATTTTTTTGTTATTTTTTATGTCAAAAGGTTACACTAAAAATTATCATCAAAATAATGAAAATTACGTATGTCTATGATGCGCTCTGTGGCTGGTGCTATGGGTTTTCGCCTATAATGGCGCAACTGTACAAAAAATACAAAGATAGTATAATCTTTGACGTGGTGTCTGGCGGTATGATTACGGGGGGGCGTATTGGGCCAATAGGCGAAGTTGCCCCGTACATTAGCTGGGCGTATAAAGACGTGGAAAAAGCCTGCCATGTAACCTTTGGCGAGGTATTTTTGAATCAAACCTTAAAAACTGGAACTGCTATCTTTACCTCTATTCCGCCTGCCGTTGCGTTGTCGATTTTTAAGATACAAAAGCCAGAGGAAAGTATTGCTTTTGCAGCAAGATTACAGAAAGCTATCTACTATGAAGGTATTGAGCCAGAAAACTTAAATGAGTACGGTAAATTAGCTGCTGAGTTTGGCTTGGACAGTGTTAATTTTACGACACAAATGAACAACCCAGAAAACGTTACCTTAGCAGAGGCTGATTTTGGTTTTTCATCTGCGATGGGTGTTAATGGCTTCCCTACCGTGTTTATTGAAAAAAACAATAAATGGTATGTGCTTGCGAGAGGCTACATGTCTTTTGAAAAAATAGAACAAAACTTACAAGCCGTGCTCAATGATATTTGATATTTTTGCTTTGGCATAAGCTACCATTGAGCTTGTATTTTTGTACAAATCAGTTATATTGTCCATTGTCTGTGAATGACTCCCACCAAATGGTATTTATTCCCAAATTTCCTGAACACCAGTCGCAATACACTCCAGTTTTTGTTTGCCATTTTGCCAGTACCTTTACAAAAATATTCTACAAATTCGGTATTTCTGAGTACTTCGGCCACATTGTCGCCATTGTTGCCCAGGTGTATTTTTTGGTTGGTTTTTATAGAATCCGCTTTTTGGTAATCTTTATCGTTTATGTATTTCTCAAAATAATCATTGATACTCAAATCCATTGGTTTGCCACTACCATCGTAGTCTGCCCAATAAACTTTTTTTTCGCTTCTGTCGATCATTGCTATCAAATTTGGTGCAAAATATTTGGCAATAGTGGTATCTATTGCGCTATAAGGATAAAATAATACTTCTTCGTCAATTTTGGTGTATTTGGCCAACTCAATAAAATTTTTGACTTTCAGACAGGCTAACACATCATCGGAAAACGAAACAAGAGCAGTGTCTATTGTTTTAGTATGAATCTTGGCAATCGCTTCTTTGTTTGCTTTGAACAATTTTTTATTGTCTTTTTTTTCTTGACTACTGTTGCATGCGGTGGCTAAGGCCATTGTTAATATAAATAGCGTTTTTTTCATTTGTGATTAGTTACATAATAGACCGCTAAGAATTTTATAAAAAAGGGGGTAAAACACTTAGATTTATTTTGCGAACCAATTTAATCGTCACCCCATGAATGTACCAACACTCATAGAACAAATATTGCACAAAATGTCAGTAATAGGTTAAGTACAGTTTAATTTTTTTTCAAATTTAGTTTATCAATAGCTAAGTTTAAGGGGACTTTATATATTTGAGAACTTGACAAGGCAGGTTTTTTTTTAAACGCAATGAGCTACCGCCGTTATTTCACTAAGTCTTTTAGTTTTGCTTTATTCATTCATTTATTGATAGAACAGTATTGTAGCAATGAAAAAGTTATAGTCTTCGATGGCAGCGGCCAACGTGTACTGTTGGTAGTAGTTAAGAGGAGTAATTAAATAGCAAAGCCCCGGCGAGGCGGCCTGTTGAGAGGTTATGGGGTATTATGTTGCTTTTTTGCTCTGTGGCGGGCTGTCAATAGTACATTTCTTTACGACTTTTGTGTAAGATTAGCATTGATATAAAGAAAACGATGTAAGCAATCTTTTGATTTTTAGAATTAGTGTTAAATTTTTTCTGTCTGCGTATTTTGGTAGCTTTTCAATCCTTGCAGAGCTGTGTAGTGTTCTGTTTTTTTTGGGTAATATCCTGTGCCATTATATTCTCGTTTGTTGAGGGCGTTTTTGCAAGCCTCTGAGCAGCAGCCGTCCATATCCCAGCCGCAGTTTTCGCATACGGGTATATGGTCGTTGCAGGTCGGGTTGGCGCAGTTTATCATTCGGTCGTTGGGTGTATGGCAAATATGACAGGTTGAAATTATGGTAGGATTGACCGCATTGACCTCGACTGTAAGCCGATTGTCGAAAACATAACATTTGCCATCAAAATTTTCGCCGCCTTCTTCCAAACCATATTTAATAATACCGCCATGGAGCTGATAGACGTTCTGAAAACCGTTTTCTAACAAATAAGCACTTGCTTTCTCGCATTTGATACCCCCCGTGCAGTAAGTAACTATTTTTTTGTTTTTTAGGTGTTCAATTTCGTGAATGTGGTCGGGTAGGTCTCGTAGGTTTTCCATGTCAAAGGTTACGGCATTCTTAAATTTGCCTACGATATGTTCATAATTGGACCGCATATCAACCAGCACTACCTCTGGGTCAGTTTCCAATAATGTCTTTAACTCGGCAGGCTCTAAATGCTGGCCTGTTCTGACAAGCGGATTGACCCCTAAATCTGAATGGACAATTTCGTTTTTGACTCTGACGTGCATTTTCTGAAAAGTATGCTCGTCTGAATAATCTATTTTAAAATCGATATTCTTGAAACGCTCATCAGACTTGACCCACTTCATGTATGTATCACAATCGTCTATCAAACCAGAAACTGTACCGTTAAGTCCTTCTTGGGCAATAATAATACGACCCAGCAGGTTGTTATCGACACAAAACTGATGGTGTTCGTCTCGGTAAGTGGCGGTGTCTTCGATGTGGCTATAACAATAGTAGAGCAAAACGGCGTATTTTTTCATAGTCTCAATAAAATTCCACCACAAAATTACGAACCTAATTTGAGAATTTGAGTAATTAAGCTGAATTATTGAAATTAGTTATTGCACGAAATCATAGATTATTTTTTACGCTATGAATCAAATATTCAACTATATTTGAAATCCAATATAAGGTTTCTGTCAATATTGATTCAAAGTACGTTATTAGATTACTAAATAATTTTTCATTTTTCACTCTTAATTTTTCACTGTTCATTACTTATGCACATCGCAATTACTGGAAACATTGGCGCAGGAAAAACCACACTGGCTCGCAAACTGGCCGACCACTACAAATGGAAAGTACTCTATGAAGCCGTTGAGGGTAATCCGTACTTGTCAGATTTTTATGACAATATGGAACGCTGGTCGTTTAATTTACAGATTTTTTTCTTGAATAGTCGCTTCGCACAGGCGCAACAAATTAGGTCGTTGCATTACGAAACCGTAGTGCAAGACCGTACTATTTATGAAGATGCTTATATTTTTGCTCGCAACTTGCACGAGTCTGGACTAATGACTGGCCGAGATTATGAAAACTATTTGTCTATGTATCGGTCCATATCCAAAACTGTTCAGCCGCCCGATATTATTATTTATCTCAAAGCCAAACTACCCAAACTACGCAGCCAGATTCAGAAACGGGGTCGTGAGTTTGAGCAGAGCATCACAGACGAATATTTACTAAATCTCAACGGCCTTTATGAAGATTTTGCCCACAACTATATTGAGGGGGCGATGCTGACGATAGAAGTAGATAACCTTGATTTTGAAGCCAATGAGGTCGATTTTGAGTTTATTGTCAGTAAAGTCAATCAAGCACTTGGCTATAAATAACTATGATATACCACATCACTACTACTGCGGGCTTAGAAATGTTTGAAGGCCAGAGCCATTACAAAGCCGACTCGCTCGACATTGAAGGTTTTATACATTGTTGTAGCAGTTACGAACAGTTGCTGGGGGTAGTCAAACGGTATTATGCTGACACTTCCAATTTGCTGGTGCTACACATCAACGAAAAAAACTTAGACTGTGAACTAAAATACGAACTCGCCCCCAACTCAAACGAAATCTATCCACACGTTTTCGGGCCAATCCTTAAAACGGCTATTGTAAATGTTACGACTTTTGAAAGTTTATGCTTCTCTTAATTGCTACATTCAAATATAAAAATGAAAAATCCAATTAAATTAGGTCTTTTTGGAATGGCATTAGTATTACTGGGCTGTTTCGACTTCGTAGCCTTTAAATCAACCCTTGGCCGAGTGTTGATAGTAGGTGGTGTGATGATAGAGATAGTTGCTGTTTTCAGCTTCGTATCACAGAAAATACGAGTATCAAAGTAAATAATCTAAAAAATAAATGAACGGTTGCACGATAAAATCTATCTTGCAACCGTTTTGTATTTAATCAAGTCTAATTTTTCAAAACCATCTTAAACCCTCAGCTATGTTCAAAATTACTATTGCAGCACTCTCCGCCGTTGCTCGGCTCTGTCGAGAAACCCCTATCATAAGCCCTTTGGGCGGACTGTCTGGTCGTACATCAACTACTTTTAGCAGTTTTATTATTTTGTGTATTTTATCAATATTTCCTAACGGCAGTCTTACAGCCCAAAATAACTTTGCTCAACAAACAGCCGATAAATTTGCTACTTACCAAGCTGCTCGCCCACAAGAAAAAGTATATTTACATTTGGACAAACCCTATACTGCCCTTGGCGATACGGTCTGGTTCAAGGGCTATATTGTAGAGGCCAATCGGCAAACGATAGACACCGTCAGTAGGGTGTTGTATGTCGATTTGATTAACGAAAAAACAAACAAAATAACGCTCTCGCAACGCTATGCGCTCATCAACGGCACGACCAATGGCCGTTTGGTAATAGCTGACTCTGTGGCGAGTGGCCAATATCGCATCAGGGCTTACAGCAATTATATGCGTAACTTTTCAGAGGATTTTTTCTTTAACCAAAAAATACAAATTTATAGTCAAGAACTTAGCCCAACAACGACCGATACAACTGCAATAGATGTTCAGTTTTTTGCCGAAGGGGGCAATTTAGTTGCGGGTATCAACAACCGAGTAGCTTACAAGGGTATCAATACGCTGGGTTATGGCACTGATATTGAGGGTTTTGTGGTGTCGTCGGCTGGCGATACAGTTGTGGCCTTTACGAGTATGCACTTGGGTATGGGCAATTTTAGCTTCACGCCCGATGCCACCAAGAGCTACTCGGCGCAAGTCCGCAAAAAAAATGGAACTTGGAAAACCGTGGCCTTACCCAAAGTAAATCCAGAAGGTTTTGCAGTTCAGATAGACAATGTGAGCAACCGAAACAATGTGCGTGTTATTATTTCGGTCAATAAAAACCTAAAACCAGATGCCACAGCTACGCTCATAGCCACGGGTAGGGGCGAGGTAAGGTTTGCGGCAGCCATACCACTCACTCGTAAAACGATTTTGGTCAATATTCCACGCAATCAACTTGGTGAGGGTATTAGTCAAATTACACTTTTTGACGACAAACAACAACCAACTTGCGAGCGATTGGTTTGGGGCAATAAACCTAAGCCACTGAATGTCAGCATTAAAATAGATAAGACTAACTACAAACCACGTGAAAAAGTAGAAGTAGCTCTAACGGTGTTTGACTACTCTGGTAAGCCCGTTGAGGGAAGTTTTTCAGTGGCAGCTATTGATCAAAAACAAGGTAGTCAAAATGTTTATGACCAAAATATAGTGTCGTATATGGCCTTAACGTCTGACTTAAAGGGATTTATCGAAGCCCCAAGCTACTATTTTGATAGTACTCAAACTGAAGCACCGTTCAAACTTGACCTACTACTGATGACACAGGGCTGGCGGAGGTTTGTCTGGAAAGACGTATTAGCCTTTGACACTACGTCTGGTCCTCAGTTTTTTATAGAATCAGGTTTGGGACTAAAAGGAACAGTTACCAAACTAAACGGCAAAAGTGCGGGTGTTGTAAACCTAACTACGGCCATGATGCAGGGCGAAGCTCAAACGCTTTTTAAGGCAGAGTCGGACGATAAAGGTAATTTTGTATTCAGCGACCTAAATTATTACGACTCAACGAGTTTCACGATTCAGGCTGCTACACCCAAAGGCAACAAAGACCTGACGATAACTCCCGAAGTGTTTAAAGCATCAAAGCCACAAACTATGTCGGGCAACTGGCCTGCTGACAAACGCCAAGCCGAGCTATTGGCCAACTACATGAGCTTGATGTCTGAATATAGGCGCATCGAAACACAGTTTAGAAACAGTGCCGACAAAACCATTGACGAAGTGGTAATAAAAGCCAAGCGAGCCAAAGAAAAAGACCCTCGCAAGAACTATACAATGGCCAGTAATACCCTCAAAACTGAAGATATAGCTGGGTCGGGCGCATTAAATATTATTGAGGCCATTCAAAATCGTATTCCTGGTGTAACGGTTACGGGTAGCGGCTTGAATGTAAAAGTAAATATCAGGGCATCGGCTAATTTTAGCGGCGCGGTGGATCCACTTTTTTTGATAGACGGTGTGCCGACTGAGTTGCAACAGCTTATCAATACCTCGACCATCGACGTCGAGTCGATTGATGTACTCAAAGGCCCACAGGCTTCGATGTTTGGTAGCCGTGGTGCTGGTGGAGTGATTTGTGTTTATACCAAACGGGGCAATAAAAATTATGATTGGTCGCAAGACAAATCACCAGGGGTGAAGGGTATCAAGGTAATGGGCTTTGAGATAGAACGGGCTTTTTATTCGCCCAAATACGATACTCCACAAACTGCTACCAAACCCGACTTGCGCTCGACTGTTTACTGGAACGGAAACCTCAAAACCGACAAAGAAGGAAAAGCCAAAGTGAGTTTTTATAATAACGACAACCTCAACACAACCATTGGCATACGAGTAGAAGGGCTGGCGACCGACGGTAGGGCTGGAGCGGGGGTGTTGAGCTACAAGCAATAAAAGTTAAAAACTTATGCTAAATTTGTCATAGAATAAATTAAATATGACTCAATATAATAATTCAACAAAAATACTTACTCCTTATCAGGAAGCAAACCGATATATTGATAATGCCAAACTCACCCTCAAAGAAAAAGCGGGTAAAAAAGACGGTGAATATGCCAATGTTAAATATGTACAAACTGCGGCAGATACGGCGTATGTTGGCGTTTTGCTGGCATTAGATGAATACCTATTGAGAAAAGAAGGTAATAAATTTGTAAAACCCAAAAGTATAGAGGAATATAGAATTCGTATTACGAAGCAAAATAAAAAATTGTTACCATTACTTAATGAGGCTTACGCAGAACTGCATATTATTTTATACTATCACGGAATACCGTCCGTACGAGTAATGAATCACGGTTTGAATACAGCACTCGAAATTATTGAGTTTATTAAAGATTGATTGAATTGTGAAATATATTTTTATCTGCTTACTACTGGCTCATATCGCTTTTGCCCAAAAAGCTATTCCTCTGCGAGGGGCGGTCAATACGCCCAAACACAATGAATATGCCCCCTCGATAAGTTCAGATGGCGAAACGCTCATTTTTCAATCAGACAGAATCGATGGTAGAGATGTCGGTTGGCAGTTGTATGAGAGTACCTTACAGGCAAATGGCTTGTGGGGTGAGCCACGTAGTATAGATGCCATCAATAATTACGGAATATCGAGCGACTTGATTGGCGGGCCGAGTATTAGTTATGATGGCAATACACTCTATTTTTTCGCATACTACAACGAATCATTCAGCGACCACGAAGACATTTATTTTTCCGTCAGAGACGATGATGGCTGGAGTGAGCCGCTCAACTTAGGAAAACCAATCAATACCAGTGATTACGAGGGTTTTCCGTCAGTATCGGCAGACGGAAAAACGTTATATTTTGTGCGTGGTAACTATGAGAGTGGCGAAACTAAGGTACTGTGCTATAAAATAATGGTCTCAAAACGTGGACGAGATGGCCGCTGGCAAGAGCCACAGGCATTGCCCGAACCTATAAACGTATCGTGTGAGAAAGCCCCTCGCATAATGGCCGACAGTAAAACTTTGATTTTTAGCTCAAACAGAGAAGGCGGTAAGGGTGGCTTTGACTTATACAAATCAGTTTTGGACGACGACGGCTCGTGGTCAGAACCAGTAAATTTGTCGTTTGCTAATACCAAAAAAGATGATCAATTTGTGTCAATTCCGCCTTGTGGCGATATTATGTATTTTGTCAATAATGCTGATATTTATACAACGGCAGTTCCAGACAATCTAAGACCTAATCAGATGGTTACAATTCAAGGCTTTGTAACAGATTCTATCAGTCGAAAGCCGATAAAAAGCGTTGTTAGGGCCATTCAAAAACAAAGCCAATACAATGCAGAAGTGGGTAATAATAGTACAGACGGGCGGTATTCGTTATTGGTGCATTTCAATAAATCATATACCATTGAGGTATCGCAAGCGGGATATAAACCCCAAAAAATAACAGTGCTGGCAAATAAGCTAAATAATTGTGCTACATTAAATCTTAACATTAAATTAGTGTCGGACAAATATCAACCCAAACCTACCAGTATAACCGCAGGTCAAGCCAAGCCAATCGTTGAAACCAAAGTTGCTGATATTGGTGCAAACTTTGGGAGTTTGAAAAAAGGGCAGGTCATTCAATTAGATAAAATATATTTTGACCAAGGCAGTTATGTACTTCGCCCTATTTCTTACGAGCAATTAGATTATTTGGTACTAAAATTAAAACAAAAGCCAAGTTTAGTAATTGAAGTAGGTGGCCATACAGACGACGTGGGCGACCTTAGGCTTAATCTGGCACTGTCCGAAAACCGAGCAAGAATTGTGGCTAATTATCTCGTAAATAACGGAATAGACGAAGACAGAATTAGTTACAAAGGCTATGGCCATACCCGCCCAGTAGCACCTAATTTTACCGAACCCAATCGTAAAAAAAACCGCCGAGTTGAGTTTATTGTCTTGACTGACTGAGTAAATAGCTAAATTTGCGTACTGTATAGATGGAATATGACTTTTCAATTTTTGTTCTTACTCCGTGGTCTGTGTCTCACAGACCAGAGCAGTGTCCTGTGGAGACACAGGCCACGGAGCAGGCAATGTCTTGTGGAGACACAGGTTACGGAGCAAAAATAGCTAATCCTTTACTGATAACTGATAAATGTTTATTGATAAATGTAAAATGTTTACTGTTTACTGTTTACTGTTTACTGTTCACTATTTACTGTGAAGCCCAGTCTAACCCAGAGTTAAAACGTGCTTACACCGAAATTAGAGAGCTAAAAATAACAGTGGGGCGGCAGATACTGGCCAAAGAAAAAGCCCGAAATATACCCTCCGACGGTTTTGATATTTACACCGAAAACTATGCTGATATTGTATCGCTGTTGGTTAGCGATGACCCTGTCTTGTACGCTCAGACTGCTGACAATGAAGATATAAGGCTCAATATACTCAAAAAAATATCTAACAAACTACCCCAGCAACGGTTTTTTCAGGCAGAGGTGCGGCTGCATTGGGCGTTTGTCAAACTCAAATTTGGTAAACAATACGCTGCCTGCTGGGACATTATCAAAGCCTATAAACTATTGGACGAAAACGCAAGGCTTTTTCCTGACTTCTTGCCTACCTACAAGTCGTTGGGGCTGCTACATGTGCTGATTGGCTCTACACCCCAAAACTACAAATGGGTGGCCGACTTGCTGGGTCTCAAAGGTAATATTCAGCAAGGATTAAAAGAAATTCAGATGGTGAGCGGCAACCCAAACTCAATATTCAAAACCGAAGCACAACAGATTGAATTGTTGATACAGGCTAATATTTTAAAATATACAGATAAAAGCAATTCCGATTTGCTGGCACTCGTCAAATCTCAGCCCGACGACTTATTGATGCACTTTTTTGGAACAATAATCTCAATGAAAGACGGACGAAGCGAGCAGGCTTTGCGACTGCTCGACAGCCGCCCCCGTGGAAGTCAATATTATCCGTTTCCGTTTACAGACTATCTGAAAGCCGAAATATCGTTAGAAAAAAGCCAATATGCCGAATCTGAAAAGTATTTTAAGTTATTTTTGAGTCATTATCGAGGTCAAAACTTTGTGAAAGATACTTATTTTAAATTGTACCTCTGCAACTGGCTCACTGGCAACGATTCTGCAGCAAAAAACTATGTAAAAATATTACTCAAATCGGGTCATACAGTTGTAGAGGCAGACGAAGCGGCGCAAAAATTTGCCGAAAATTATGCCAAAAACCAACATTCAGAACCCCAAAAAGTGCTGATGAAAGCCCGATTGGCCTACAATGGGGGTTTTTTGGATGAAGCCCTCAAAGATTTAAACTCATACAACGAAACAAATTTTAGCCAACTGCCCGACAAAGCCGAGTACCAATATCGATTAGGCAAAATATATCAAAAACTAAATCAGTTCGATAAAGCCATTCCTGTATATGAACGTGCATTGGTGTTGAGCGAACCCCTGATATTGTATTTTGGGGCCACGTCGGCCTTGCAGTTGGGTTATATTTATCAATCCAAAAACCAACGTCAGCGAGCGATTCAATATTTTCAGAAAGCACTCAATTATCCCAAACACGAGTATAAAAATAGTGTCGATAACAAAGCCAAGGCAGCTTTGACGGCTATGGGTGTGTAGTGTTGGTAAAGTTATGTAACTTTGCGTTAAGTAAGCCTTCGCTTCACCTCAAAGTAAGCCTTCGCTTTGAGCGAAGGCTTACTTAACGCATTATTTGTTTTATGCCAAATCTACTTTTAATACTCCTAATTCCATTATTGACCTTCGTTTTGCTTTTTGTACTGGGCAAAAAAGCCAACGATTATGCAGGTTGGTTGGCCGTAGCCGCCACAGTGCTGGGTTTAGCCTATACTTTTTGGTTGAGTCAATCGGCAGATTTACATGAAAATACTCTCGTAATTAACTGGTTATCAATCAAAAATTACAATTTTGAGTTTGTGTTTGGTTTGAGTAGTGCTGCTGGGCAAATGCTACTGCTTGTTCATTTTGTGGCCGTTTTAGTTCAAGTTTTTTCAATTAGTTACATGAGCCACGATGCGGCACGGTGGCGTTATTTTGCTTTTTTACAATTATTTTTATTTTCGATGATAGGCATTGTACTGTCCGAAAACCTACTTTTGATGTACGTTTTTTGGGAATTGGTCGGTCTGTCTTCTTACTTATTGATAGGTTTTTGGTACACCAAACCCCGTGCCGTTTGGGCCGCTAAAAAAGCATTTCTACTCAATCGGATTGGTGATGTAGGCTTTTTGATTGGTATCTTCTTGTGTTTTTTTGAGTTTGGGACAATAAATTTCTCTGTACTTGAAGCACTCACAACTCACAACTCACAACTGGCAACTACTATTGGGCTACTACTTTTTTGTGGTACAATCGGTAAGTCGGCGCAGTGGCCGCTATCGGCTTGGCTGCCCGATGCCATGGAAGGCCCTACGCCAGTGTCGGCACTTATTCATGCAGCTACTATGGTGGCGGCTGGCATCTTTCTGTTGGTCAAAGTGTGGTTTTTTCTTACAGCCGATGCCCTGTGGGTTATTGCTACGATTGGCACAATTACGATGCTGCTCGGTGGCTACCGTGCTATTTTCCAGATAGATATAAAAAAACTATTGGCTTTTTCGACTATCTCCCAACTTGGCTTGATGGTGCTTGGTGTTGGCGTGGGCAGCCCGCAGGGAGCGATGTTTCACTTGACGACCCACGCATTTTTTAAGGCAGGGTTGTTTTTGTGTGCAGGGGTTGTCATACACAGCCCCTCAGCCTCCAGAGGGGGAAGTCTCGCTATTCGGGGTTTACAATCCAGCACAGACCCACAAGATATGCGGCTGATGGGTGGCTTGCGTAAACGGTTGCCTGTTACGTTTTGGGCGTATACCGCCTGTGCTGCGGCGTTGATTGGCTTGCCGTTTTTTTCAGGTTTTCTGTCCAAAGAAACTATCTTGATTCAAGCCTTTGTATTTGCTCAACTACATGGCGGGCTGGCTTATTTGTTTCCAATGTTGGTAATTGCATCGTCGGTGATGACGGCAATTTATATGACAAAACAATGGAAAATGGTGTTCTTGGGAAATTCTCGTTTAGAGGCTGTAATCAGTAAAGACACCAACTACGAAAGTAAAACCAACAACAACTCAACAACTCAACAACTCAAAACTAATAAAGAAGACTGGCTTATGACTATCCCCGTTGCAGTTTTGGCACTACTGTCTTTATTTTTCTGGTTTTCGGTCAATCCGTTTCAAATGGGTGTCAATCATTACTTATCCGTGGTTGGTGTCTCCACCAACCACACGTATATTGCCATTGTTTCGGTTATGGCTTCTCTGACTGGTTTTGTTATTGGCTTTAATTTTAATTTTGGTCAAAGCCGTTTTTCTGAATTTTTAGAAAGTATTTATAATCAGCACTTTACCAATCTGATTCAACTAATATCAAAACAAATATCGCTTTTTGACCAATTTGTCATCGACCGAATTGTAAATGGGCTGGGTTATGTTACTGTTATCGTTGCTCATTTTTGGAGTCGTTTCGACGAGCTTATTATTGATGGTATAGTCGATTTGATGGTAGCATCGGCGGCTTTTGTCGGTAATCAAGTTCGGGGTTTTCAGAACGGCAAAGTACAATCTTATTTTATGGTCAGTATCATCGGTTTTTTGTTGATTGTCTTCTATTTGATTTTTTGATGAAGTCTATTTTTATACCACAAAAGACATAAAAGTTCACATAAGATAGCTATTTTCAAATCTTTTGTGGCCTTTTGTGTCTTTTGTGGTTGAAAGAATCATAAAACTGTCTGAGAACCATTTATTCATTTTTTCAATGCCTATATTATCAACTCTTATTTTTTGGCCATTACTCGGTGCTTTGGTCGTTTTGTTATTGCCTCATTCGCAGCAACACCGCTATAAGTGGGTTGTGGCTGGGATTTGTTTGATAGAATTATTGCTCACTTTATGGCTTTACCATAATTACCAAATTGACAAATCGCTCACTTACCAGTTTGTAGAGCAACACGACTGGATAACGCTCAAATTGGGTGACGTGGGCTTGGTCTCGATCGATTATCTGTTGGGAATTGACGGTATCAGCCTGCCAATGGTATTATTGACGGCTCTGGTGATGCTGATTGGGGCGGTAGCTTCATGGACGATTGACCGAAAACAAAAAGCCTACTTTGCGCTTTATTTGATACTAACGAGTAGCATCATGGGGTGTTTTCTGGCCTTAGATTTTTTCTTATTTTTCTTGTTTTTTGAATTTATGCTCCTGCCCATGTACTTCTTGATAGGGCTTTGGGGCGGGCCTCGTCGTGAATATGCCGCAATCAAGTTTTTTATTTATACATTACTTGGTTCTGTTTTGATTCTGATTGTGATGATTGGCCTATACCTTTCTGTTATTGACCCTGCGGCCAACATACTCACACATACTTTTGACTTGCGACTTATGAGTGATGGTCGTAACTACTTAACAAACAGTATTTTATCGCTTACGGGTCAAGTTCAGATATTGGGTATTTCGTCTCGGTCATTGGCTTTTTGGTTGTTGTTCGTTGGTTTTGCTATCAAGCTACCTATTGTACCTTTACATACATGGCTACCCGATGCCCACGTCGAAGCACCTACACCTGTGTCGGTTGTGTTGGCTGGTATTTTGCTCAAAGTTGGGGGGTATGGCTTTATTAGAATTTTACTACCAATTTTTCCTGACATAGCCAACCAATATGCTTATACTTTGGGCGTAATAGGTTCTCTATCAATAGTTTATGGTGGTTTTGTGGCATTGGCACAGTACGACTTAAAGAAAATGATAGCCTATTCGTCAGTTTCGCACATGGGTTTTGTGTTACTGGGCGTGGCTTCATTGACTGTCGTTGGCGTAAACGGGGCGATATTTCAGATGGTCAGCCATGGTGTACTATCGGCAATGCTGTTTTTGATTACCGGCGTACTCTACGACCGCACCCACGACCGACAAATTGACAATTACAGAGGTCTGGCAGCTGTCATGCCTGTTTTTACAGTGCTAACAGGCATCACATTTTTTGCCTCGCTTGGGTTACCCGTTTTTTCGGGGTTTATCGGTGAATTATTTACTCTAATGGGTGGTTTTGAGTCGGTAGTGTTGCCAATTTGGGTGCCAGCAGTAGCCACTTTGGGGATTGTGTTGGCGGCTGCTTATTTCTTATGGACTTTTCAGAAAATGTACTTTGGGCCATTCTGGACTCGTAATATCAAAAACGAAGCACTACTAACTGACCTTACTTTTCGAGAAAAACTGATGCTTGTGCCGCTCGCTTTACTTTCGTTGGTTTTGGGCATTTTACCCAGTTTAGTTTTCAATCTCACTAATACGAGTGTTGGGCAAATGATGGCGATATTTGAGTAGGGTGGGTTAATGATTTGTTGAGGTGTAACATTTGAAGTCTGTGAGTGGAATATGCAATATAATTGATGCCAAATATAGTACATTTTCTTTCATCGAAACAGCCGACACTAATGCTTCAATAATTTGCTTTTGGTCATAATAGGCCAATACCTCGCTTAGGTCATCGATAGTACCTAAGTCAAACATCCGCCTGATCACAAAATCAGTATTTTTTGTGAAGTCTAATTTTGTCTTGTCAGTATCCTAAAAAAGATAAGGTGATAAGATGGGCGGTACTGACCATTTTTCTGTGATATTGGTCAGCATACAGCCAATAAGTTTTAATCATAAACCCACAAATACCTACTGAAACACCCGCACATAGTCCACAAACATTCGCTGAGGAAACGGTGTCGAGCTATCGGGTGAGCCAGGCCAGTTGCCACCAACGGCGACATTGAATATAAGAAACTGATTGGCATTGAACGGATAATTGGCAGGGCTAACCATACTGATGGTGTTGGTATAAAACAGTTTGTCATCGACATACCACTTGATGATGTCTTTTTCCCAGACTATACTAAATACATGAAATTTCTGAGAGAAATCTTCGGGAGCTGGCAAAAAATAGTCTGCACCTTTGTAAACATGATTGGTGCTGCTACTGCCCCAGTGCGCTGTACCAGAAACACGGTTGGGATTGCTGCCTACGAGTTCCATGATGTCTATTTCGCCACAAGCAGGCCAGTTTACAGTCGATATATTTTCGCCGAGCATCCACAACGCAGGCCACATTCCTTTGGCTACGGGTAGTTTGGCTCTGATGTCTATTCGCCCAAACGTAAAAAAACGTTTTCCTTTGGTAGCCATTCGGGCGGACGTATAATTAAAACCACCCAATGACTCTTTTCGTGCTTCGATTATTAAATTTCCAGTCGATACAAACGAGTTTTGTGGCCTTGCTGTGTAGTTTTCGAGTTCATTATTACCCCAGCCGTTGTTATTGCCCGACTCGAAGTTCCATGAATTGCTATTGATTTCATTTCCCGAAAACTCGTCATTCCATACCAATCGGTAGTTAGGGTAGGTTTTGGGTGTGGTGTAGCCGTCGTTGTTGGTTGGCAAATAGCTACCGTCTGATGCCACAATCGTTGCCGAAACAATAGGAAAACTAAGGGTACAATTTTTGATGTCCGAAAACTGAATCGTAAATTTCAAGTCGTCTTGACGAAGACTATCGCCTGTGATGGATATTTCAAAAAAACCACCTGTCTGATTGGCGGGTATTGTAATGGTGCCATTGCTCATTTTAAAATCTCGTGGGGCGGTAGCAGTGCCAGCCACCAATGTATAGGCAACCGAAACTGGTTGTGAGGTAGCTTTGCTCAGTATGGCATCGACCCTCATTGTGGTATTGGTAGCTCTCCGAACTTGACTTGTGTTCAAGATTGTAAGTTCGGGTAGTGGCTCGGCTGGAGCGGCTGTCTTGCAAGAAAGTAAACCACAAAGGCCGACTATGACAGAAAGTAACACTACTGTTTTGGGTATCATTGTTGATTTATGTTTTGATTTAGAGTAATAATCCTGCAAAAGTAGCCGACATATAACTGGCCAATGTACCTGCAATTAGGGCTTTAAACCCCAACTTGGCAAGGTCTGAGCGGCGGCTTGGTGCCAACTCGCTTATGCCGCCTACTTGTATGGCAATAGAGCTAAAATTGGCAAAACCACACAATGCAAAACTTGTGATGGCTAATGTTTTTGGGCTAATGGTTTCTTTGAGTTTGACAAGGTCTAAGTATGCTACAAACTCATTGATGACCATTTTTGTTCCCATCAGCGAGCCTGCTACCTCAATATCTTTGGACGGTACGCCCATAGCCCACGCAAAACCCGAGAACAATTTACCCAAAATAAGTTTGAAACTCAACTCAGGAAAGCCAATCATCAAACCTGTTTTACCCAAAATATAATCTAATAAACCTACAAGCGCAATAAAACCAATCAACATTGCTACTACATTGAAACCAACTTTCAAGCCTTCGCTCGCACCTGCGGCAATAGAGTCTAAGAGGTTGGCATGGTTTTTTTTGATTTCGAGTTTTACAGTACCGCCAGTTTCCGACGGTTCGGTTTCGGGAAACATAATTTTGGAGATAACCAACGCCCCAGGCGCAGCCATCAGACTGGCCGCAATCAAATACGAAGCAGGTACGCCAAACTTGATGTAGGTAGCCATAACACCACCCGCAATACAAGCAAAACTACCTGTCATTGAGGCCATTAGTTCAGACTTGGTCATGCCTTTCAGATAGGGTTTTATCATTATTTGTGCTTCGACTTGTCCCACAAACGCACTCGCCACGTTTGACAACGCCTCTGCACCGCTGATATTTAGTAGTTTTTTCATTACTATTGCCAAGCCAGACACTACTCGTTGCATAATGCCCAGATGATAGAGCATATTAACCAAAACCGCCACAAAAACAATAGTAGGTATGATACTAAAAAAGAAAATAAAGCTGTTTTCACCATTGAAAGCAGTACCTAACAATGCAGAATTGACCAATGGCCCAAATACAAAAGCCGCCCCCTTGTCCGAAAAACTAAGTACTTTTTGTACGGCCAAGCCCAACCAGTTGAATATGTCTGAACCAACTTGTGTCTTTAAAATAAAAACTGCCAAACCAAACTGCAAAGCCAGCCCAACGCCAACGGTCCGAAAGTTAATCGCTTTTCGATTGTTCGACATAATGTAGGCAATGCCCAAAATCAGTACAATGCCGATTAGGCCAGTAAAACGTTCCATAGGTGGTTTGAAGTAGTTAGGTTAGTAGTTTTTGCTGGTCTCAAGCACAGACATCAGTAGTTTTGACTTGTTCCAGTTTAATATTTTCAAATATACAAGTTTTTTATTCACTACACACCGACTGTGGCAACATCAGCAAAAAAGGGAGGGCTTTTTGGTAGTCTAACATTGGATATTCTATTCCCAAGAGCCTGATGTTTTTGTAGTAGGTTTGGTGTTGTTGGTAATATTTTTTTTCGCTTTGTACAAACCACGCTTTTGCACCTAATTTTTGGCCTAAAAACCATTTTTCTAACAACCGTCCGCTACGCCCGTTGCCATCGTTCCAAGGGTGAATTTTGACAAGGACCAAATGAATCATCGAAGTGAAGAAAAAAGACTCTGCCAAATTCATTTTTTGGTCGAGAAGCGTTGAAATATCAGTATATAATTTTTCCATTTCAGTACTGACTTCAAATGGTGTAGCGGCCACGTACTCTATCCTACCATCGGGAGTAGTAACGTACATATTGTGAGTACGAAACTGTCCTTGTTGGTGCTTGGCTACAATATGTTTACTCAATAATTTATGTGCTTGGGCAATATTGTTTGCGTTCAGTTCATTGGTTTTTGCAAAGGTATAAGCGTTGTACAAATCGTCTATTTTTTGGGTATAATCGGGTAAAAATTCAATGTCAAATCGTTTGTACTTGATAAATGAATCTAACTCTATTTCTTCACCTTCGATTTTACTGCTAAACACTGACGAAACCGACGTATAAAAACTAAATATATCAGTCGAAATATCAGCATCATGTAGTGCTTCAAAGGCTTTGGACAAGCTTTTGGGTATTTGTGCTAAGTAAGTTTGTAGCAGGTCGGTTGGTATAATCGTTAGCTTCATCGGCTGTCAAAACACTTTGGCCTTCATTACGTTTTCTACTTTCATCTCAAAAAAATCTTCGTGAATATTAACGAGTTTTTCGTCTGGCTGAATCTGTCGTTTGGTATAGCTGCCGTCTTCGTTCATGGTATATGAATTGACGTTGTCGAGCATATTTTGTTCTAAAATATAAACTGCCTGTTGCTTCACTTTTGCATTGACCAATTCAAAAAGCGACTCAATACGGCGGTCGAAGCTACGCACCATGACATCGGCACTACCTCCAAAAACCCGAGGATTGTGGTTGTTATGAAAATAAAAAATACGGGTATGTTCCAGAAAGTTGCCTACTATCGAAATCACTGAAATATTTTCGCTTAGACCGACTCTGCCTGGTCTCAAACAACAAATGCCTCTGACAATGAGCTTGATGGGAACGCCCGCTTGCGATGCTTCATAGAGTTCTTCGATAGTAGCTTTGTCTTCTAATGAATTGATTTTGAGGCAAATGCCACTTGGTAATCCATTTTGAGCATTACGTGCTTCCTGTCTAATAAAATCAATGAGTTGTTGTCTCAAATCGCCAGGGGCGGTTATTAGGTAGCGGTAGCGGTTGGGCAATGAGTGGCCTGTGATGACATTAAAAAACTCGGTAATATCTCGGTTATATACTTCGTCGCAAGTCAATAACCCAAAGTCGGTATATAGTCGGGCTGTGTCTTCGTTGTAGTTGCCGCTTGCTAAGTGCGAATAACTAACCACGCCCTCGCCTTCGGCTCTGATGATTTGAAGTAGTTTGGTGTGTGTCTTGAATTTATTGATGCCATAAATTACAAAACAACCCGCTTTTTGCAGTCTTTGGGCTTCTTTAATATTATTTTCTTCGTCAAAGCGGGCTTTTACTTCAAACAATACCGATACGTGTTTGCCGTTTTCGGCTGCTTTCAATAATGCCTCTGTTACCCTTGATTTTTTGGCCAGCCGATAAATAGTGAGTTTGATGGCCAGCACATTTTCATCTTCTGATGCTTGCTCTAACAGTTGTAGCACAGCCTCAAAATTATTGTAGGGGTGATGCAGTAAAATATCACCTTCTTTGATGGCCGCAAAAATATCAGGAATCACAACCTGACTTTGACCCAAAGCGGGTACTGCCGCAGGTACAGGTGGTATGGTAGCTGCAAATTCGGGGTATTTGACAATTTGCCACAAACAAGTAAAATCTAAAAGACTATCGACAACAAAAATATTGTAGTAGTCTATTTCCCAGCGTTTTTTGAGTAGGTTTATCATCCAGTCTGGCGTTTCTGGCTCTATTTCAAGTCTTACTACTCTGCCCAGCCGCCGTGTTTTGAGTTTTTGCTTGATTTCGTCAATAAAATCACTCTCAACATCATCGCTCTCCTCTGTCGAAAAATCGCCGTTGCGTACTATTCTCAGTAAATGCAACGATATTATCTCTATATTTCGGTACAATTTTCTGACTTCATGCCTAATTACCTCTTCAATAGGCAAAAACAAGTTATCGCCAGTAGCTCGTTCAATGACATAAAAACGGGGCAGGTTTTGTGGAATCTGAACAAAAGATAATTTCTGATTTTCGTCGTCGGCAGGTGCATTCGCCTCCTTGGTAAGCACTCCAAATATCAATGTTTTGGGTAACAACACTGGGAACGTATGCGTGTAGTCGAACAACATTGGCGTTAGCATCGGGTATATTGTTCGGTCAAAATACAAACCAGCCTTACGTTCTTCTTCTTCTGTCAAGTCGGGCCATTTGGCTATTACTAAGTGATTTTCGGCAAAAAGTGGTTTAAGATTTTCCAAAAAACAAGTATCTTGTGCCGCCGTAAACTGTTGTAAGGTTTTGAGAAGATTTTTACGAAACGGTATTTCTCTCAGACCAGAGTAGTCGGTTCGTTCTTTGTCGTAGTCTAAATAGTTATATAGGCTTCCGACTCTGATGGCAAAAAACTCGTCTAAATTAGAGTCGCTGATAGCCAAAAACTTTAATCGCTCAAAAAGTGTACGACTCGGGCTATTGGCTTGGTCGAGTACTCTATGATTGAATTGTAGCCAACTCAAATCTCTACTAATAAAATTACTCTGGTTTATTGTTTGGCTAAATCGCTCGGGCGACTGGCTCAGTCTTTCGTCTTCACCAACGGCTCGCACACCTTCTTTACGGTCTTTGAACAAGGTAAAAAAAGACTTTATGCCATTTGTTTTTTCATTATTATGTTCTTGAAAGTCTGACATAAAAAGTTGAGGTGGGCTGTAGTTTGTTATTGGGTTTTGCTTTAATGCACTGCTTATTTTGGATACCACAAAAGACACAAAGCAAACAAAAGTAAGCTCTTTTGTTTGCTTTGTGGGTATTATTCGGCTATTTCGCCAGTTGAGTTATAATATCTACACATCTACTCGGGCATATTTGGCATTTTTTTCAATGAAGTCTCTACGTGGGGCTACTTCGTCGCCCATGAGCATCGAAAATAGGTGGTCAGACTCTACCGCTGACTCAATATTGACGATTTTTAAACTTCTACGAGTGGGGTCCATGGTTGTTTCCCAGAGTTGTTCGGGGTTCATCTCTCCCAAACCTTTATAACGCTGAATACCCACACTGTCGTCTTTTCCGCCACCAATTTCTTTTACAGCCAGTTCTCGTTGGTCTTCTGTCCAGCAATAGCGTTCTTCTTTGCCTTTTTTGACAAGATAGAGCGGCGGCTGGGCAATATAAACATAGCCATTGTCGATGAGCGGCTTCATGTACCGATAAAAGAACGTCAGGATAAGTGTTCTGATGTGGCTACCGTCGATGTCGGCATCGGTCATAATTATAATTTTGTGGTAGCGCAGTTTGTCCATGTTCAAAGCACGCTCATCGCCTTCTCGTCCAAACTGAACACCGAGAGCTGTAATCATATTTTTGATTTCTTCGCTTTCGTAGATTTTATATTCTTGGGCTTTTTCTACGTTCAAAATCTTACCTCTCAATGGCAAAATAGCCTGAAAAGCACGATTACGGCCTTGTTTGGCACTTCCGCCGGCAGAATCGCCTTCCACAAGGTATAGTTCGCACGCTGCTGGGTCGGTTTCTGAGCAGTCGGCCAGTTTGCCTGGCAAACCACCTCCCCCCAAAATATTTTTACGTTGCACCATTTCACGGGCTTTGCGTGCTGCTATGCGGGCTTTGGCTGCCAAAATCACCTTATCGACAATGATTCGGGCTTCTTTTGGGTGTTCTTGCAAATAGTTTTCGAGCATCTCGCTCACCACTTGGCTAACGGTAGCTTGTACGTCGCCGTTGCCAAGTTTGGTTTTGGTTTGGCCTTCAAACTGTGGCTCTTGTACCTTAACCGAAATCACGGCCGTTAGTCCTTCTCGGAAGTCATCGCCACTGATTTCTATTTTTTCTTTGGCCAATATTCCCGACTTTTCGGCGTAGCCTTTTAGGGTACGGGTCAGTGCCATTCTAAAACCAGATACGTGCGTGCCGCCCTCTATGGTGTTGATGTTATTGACATAAGAATACACGTTTTCGGCGTAAGACGTATTGTAAGTCATCGCTACCTCGACGGGTACAGTACCTTTGTCGTTTTCAATATAAATGGGCGATGGTATGAGGGTGTCTCGGGTTGAGTCTAAGTAAGTTACAAACTCGGTGAGGCCGCCTTGCGACAAAAACTCGTCTGAGCGGGGCTGTCCGTTATCGTCCAATTCTCGCAGGTCTTTGAGAGTTAGTCTAATGCCTTTGTTCAAAAAACCTAATTCACGGAGGCGATTGGCTACGGTTTCGTATTTGTATTCTGTAACTGTAAAAATAGTTGTATCGGGCTTAAATCGAACGGTTGTGCCGGTATGAGTCGATTCGCCTATTTGTCGGACTGGGTACTGCGGTACTCCGATTTTGTATTCTTGTTCGTATTTTTTACCAGCCCGATTGACCTCTACTCGTAAGTCTATTGAGAGTGCATTGACACACGACACACCGACACCATGCAAACCGCCCGATACTTTGTAGTTCGATTTGTCGAACTTACCGCCAGCGTGCAATACTGTCATAACTACTTCGAGGGCCGATTTTTTTTCTTTGGCGTGCATATCAACTGGAATACCTCGCCCATTGTCGCTCACTTCTACTGAGTTATCGGTATGAATCGTTACGTGTATGGTGTCGCAGTGGCCAGCGAGGGCTTCGTCTATTGAGTTATCGACTACTTCCCAGATGAGGTGGTGAAGCCCCTTGGTACCAGTGTCGCCTATGTACATTGAGGGGCGTTTGCGAACGGCCTCCAAGCCTTCTAATACCTGAATGTCGTCGGCTGAATAATCGCCTAACTCTACTTGTGGAATTACTTCTTCTTCGTTAATCATACTTTAAAATTGTGTAGAAAAATTATTTCGTTTTCAGCGTAAAGTAACGCATTTTTATTGAAAAATACAAGGGCAAATTTAGTTCTGTTTGATTAGTCCTTAAAGAGTATATAATCTGTGGCATATAAAGCGATTAGAGCTAAGTAATAAACGATAATAACTAAGCCGTAGGGTGTTTTGTCATGGTTAGAGTTTTGCTTTTACCATTGGCTCAATTTATTAGACCGCTTACTCAATTCAAAACACAGAAGCAAAAAGGGTTTTATACTTTTGATTGTAGTCTGACCAATTCTCAAAGCCAACAATCATTAAGTATGCCCGCAGCTCTGCAAAAATATCCTGTAAATTGGGTCGATGGAATGAAAATTTCTCGCCAGCATTTTTATCAAACAGAGCAATTTGTTTCTGATTCGGTTCGAGATACGCTGTCGTTGTCTATTCCAAACTTTGGGTATGGGCTGCTTCCTGATATGGCTTTCGATGTTCAGATTGTTTGTGATTTTTCGCAACAAATCAATGTAAGTGTAGCTACTTGTCGAGCCGTTACTGCCAACGGTTGCCGTATTGAGGTGTTGGGTGTGGGTACGTTGAGTTTGCACAGTAGCTTTAAGCAACTCATGAGCGACTACCGCCTCACTGCCGACCGAGACCAGACGATTTATGTGGCCTTGTCTGTTAATGTTTTTGAGCGAGAAGCCTTTGGCGAGCCAGCCTCAGACGAAGTACCCCCACGCCAACCAAACACTCAGCCAGTGTATCAGTTAAGTCTGATTCCTGCCGAAACGATACAGATTCAAAGTTTTGGCGGGGCGCATATATTGATTGGTAAAATCAAACTGCAAAATGGTGAACTACGAACTGATACCAAGTTTATACCAGCTTCGATGGCTGTCAGTAGTCATCAGTTATTGGTAGAATGGTATCAAAAATTTGGTAAAATATTGGAAGAAATAGAAACATTCTCGTTTAGGATTGTTCAAAAAATAAAAATAAAAAGTCAAAAAAGTAGCTTGACCGATAACGTACAGCAACTGACTGAGAGCCTAATTTTTGCGTTGTCTGACGTACTGTCATCGTTCAGATGGAGAGTACCGCACCAGCCTCCTATATTTTTGCTCGAAGCCATGTTACAGCTTGCCTACCGACTTCAAAGCAGCCTTAACTTACTGATAGACAAAGATAAAGAAGAACTGTTGGCTTATTTTGGTGAATGGTCGGACTTGACAGCAACAACCATCGAAGGGCAACTCAACGCATTACTCAATGCCCCTTATATTCATGCCGATACTGCCAATTTATTTGAACAAACGGAGGCGTTTTTTACTATTATTTCAAATCTTTTTAATAAACTCAGTCAATTAGAATTTATCGGCAAGCGCAAAGGTCAGAATGTGTTTATTGTCGAAAGCCCCGTACACGAAAGCCAACAACTAATAGCATCACAACCCGAAAAACCAAAATCAAGATGGAGTCCTATCTAATAAATTTTGAGTGATTGAATGATAGAATAAATTACTCAATCACAGGAAGTCCAGCCCCGTCAATCATTCAATCATTCAATTATGGAACCACAAAACAAACAAGAACGCAAGGGGGCATTTACCAAATTTTTTGGTGTCTATGCGCTGTCGATGATTTTTCCAGTAGGTGGAATGTATATGCTGTCGGCAGTACCCGATGCAGTGTCGGGTGCAGATTCGGCCAAGTACCGCAAGATTGTAGAAGAGCAAGCCCCGACCGTTACCGATGCCGATACAGTTGGAAGTTTTGCCAAAGAACTCATCAAACAAGATGGTGTTTTTTTGACGGCTGTTGATCCTGCATTAAAAGGGGCAGCAAAGGTAAAAATCGAAGAGTTAGAATCGAAAATCAACGTATCGATGAATGCAGTAAAGGCACGTAAAAACGAGCAATTACAAAATATATCACTCTCGCATGGTGTAACGGGCATGATTGAGTCGATTGTAGCATATAGAACTTCATTGACCGATATGCGAAATATTATGGACAAAAATGGGGTGGATATGACTCAAGTCAATGAGTTACGTGGACAGATTCAGCAAAAAGACATGGAAATAAACATGATGAAAGGCAATATGGACGTACTCAAAATACAGGCTATGAAAAGCGGCGGCGGTGGTGGCGGCCCAGACCCACAGGTTCAGACGCTCAAAAATCGTATTGCTCAGTTGGAAAGTGGCGGCAAAAGTAGCGGTGGTACAACGGTTGTGCAGGGTATTCCAATGTCTGAAATGCTGGACTATGCCAAAGCGGAGGGCTTTTCGCAATTAGCTTTCAAATTGGTCAAGAAATACAATGAACGAGAGGCTTATTTTGACCAAGCGATGGATCTTTTTGGTCGCTTAGAAGAGCGGTCAATGAGCCAAGAAATGCGAAGCAAGGCCAAAGCCAAACGTATTGATTTGGAGGCCAATCAGTCGAGGATTCCAAATTAAGGAGTCGTGAGTATGTAGTACGGTGTCGTGAGTTAAATACAATGCTGTTAATCAGTAAGTTATCAAAATCAAAACACCGTATTAGTTTTGAATAAGTACTTAGTATTTTAATCTTAAAATCATGCAAACCGAAAATCTCAGATATGCGCTTAATGTTGCTCAACAGTTAGCACGTGAATACCGTCAAGAAAAAATCGGGTCGGCACACCTTTTTATGGCGTTGCTGCACAATGACGTTGGGTTGGCTTCGGAGTTGGTAATAGCGGGTAAAGATGTGCCATATTTGAGAGATTGGGCAGAGGTACGCCTCGAAGAAGCCCCAAAAGCGATGCGTGTACCCGAAAATCCAATTTTTGATGCTCCTGCTCACGCAGCTATTGATTTGGCCGAACTGATTGCGCTACAACTCAACCGAGACGTAGATGCACTTTGTTTATTGGCCGCTTTGCTCAAACCAAATGTAGCCTTTACGGCCGACCAGCTCAAATCGCTACCACTGACACAAAAAGAATTATTAAATACAGCCCCCCAACCCCCGACGGAGGAGTTAAATACAAGACAAAAAAATCAAACTCCCCCGCCATCGGGGGGGGCTGGGGGGGGGCTTTTTCGTTTTTGTACTGACAAGACCGCCAAAGCTGCCGAAGGCAAAACCGACCCAGTGCTGGGACGAGACCGTGAAATAAGACAAATGGCCGAAATTTTGGGACGTAGAAGCAAGCCAAACGTAATTTTGATTGGCGAGCCAGGCGTAGGCAAGTCGGCATTGGTGGACGGATTTGCACAGTTGATAACCGAAAAAAAAGTACCGCAGCACCTACAAAATGCCCGACTGTTTGAGCTTGACTTAGGTACATTGGTAGCTGGTGCGGCCTACAAAGGCGAAATCGAAGACCGCATTAAGGGTATTATTGCCGAAATAAAAACCTACGAAAAAGCCATATTGTTCATTGACGAAATTCATATTTTGCTCGATCCAAAAGGCTCAGTTGGCTCGGGAGTAGCGCAATTACTAAAACCAGAACTCGCTCGTGGCGAACTAACCCTTATTGGTGCTACAACGCCCGAAGAATACCGAAAGTATATCGAAGCTGATGAGGCATTTAGCCGAAGATTTGAAATATTGAAAGTCGAAGAACCAGACGTACAGACGGCTACCCGTATGATTGAACACATCATGCCTGCCTACGAAAAACACCATAATTTGAAGATAGCAGTCGGCACGGTTGGTGAGGCCGTCAGGCTTTCCAAACGATATATCAAAGACAGAAGACTACCCGATGCGGCATTAGATTTATTGGACAGAACTATGGCCGCCATGCGACTGATGGACGAGACCTCAAAAAAAGAAATAGAAAATTTGCAAGCTGAATTACAGACCCTTAAAGCTATTGATGAAGCCGAACGGCTACACGAACTATCGTGGTTTAGGAGACAAATGGGCAACAGAATTAGTCCTTTATTGTTGAGTCAATTTGAAGAAAATGAAGATCAAGAATACGAAACCATAGACTCGTTATTTGGATATTTAGAATCAAAACTAATGGCACTACAACAATTAGCTATACAAAAAACAGATACTGTTGGCAAGCAAGAAGTAGCGGCCATTGTGGCTCATAAAACGGGTATTCCGTTGGGTAAACTGCAAAGCAGCGAGCGAGATAAACTGCTGGGTATGGACGAGGTACTCAAAAAGCGAGTTGTAGGCCAAGACTATGCCGTCAAAGCACTTTGTGAGGCCATTCTGGAGTCTCGGTCGGGACTTATAAAAGCTGGGCAACCGATTGGGTCGTTTTTTATGTCGGGGCCAACGGGTACGGGCAAGACAGAACTTGCAAAGGCATTGGCTGATTTTTTGTTCAATGACGAATCGTTTTTGATACGTTTTGATATGTCCGAATTTAAAGAAGAACATTCGGCGGCCTTGCTCTACGGTGCGCCACCTGGCTATGTGGGTTATGAAGAGGGGGGCTTGTTGGTCAATAAAATCAGACAAAAACCTTATTCAGTAGTGCTTTTTGACGAAATAGAAAAAGCGCACCCGTCAGTTTTTGATTTATTTTTACAAATATTAGACGAAGGAAAACTCCACGACCGCATGGGTAAAGAAGGCGATTTTAGTAATGCCGTCATACTTTTTACCTCTAACATTGGCCAAGAGCATATCATCAAAGAATTTGGTAGTGGGGGTATTCCCAAGCCAACAGATATGATGGAAATTATGGCCAAGCACTTTCGGCCAGAGTTTTTGGCAAGGCTGACCGAAATAGTACCTTTTGCGCCAATTACAGAAGAAAATGTAGTAAAAATATTTGAAATACACCTCAAAAGTCTGACTGATTTACTTGATAAACAGGGTATTGCGCTCAATATAACAGATGAAGCCAAACAAAAACTGGCTCTGTCGGGCTTTACACCTCGGTATGGTGTCAGGCCACTAAAAGGCGTAATCAGAAACCAATTAAGGCGACCAATAAGTAGAATGATTATCAGTGGGCAGGCTATCAAAGGCTCGATTGTCAATTTGAGTTTGGGCGATGATGGAGAGGTGAGGTGGAGTTATTAGGAAGTACTTATTATTTTTAAAACCAATATTCGTTATGTACCATTCTGTCAAACTATATAATCAAAGCTATAACTATGGCTGTTGGTTGGCTTCAACCCACATGCTCAATGTTCATAAAGTGTATGGTTCATCATATTCTTCATTTCTATCAATGTTTACTTCTTCGGTTTATTTAGACGATTGGGCAAAATTAGGCGACCCACCACATTGGGTAAACTACAGCAGTACTTGGTTAGGTCCAAATAATGGCCTTAACATGGACAATTATACGTTGAATGCCTTTGCTGGTTCAAACGATTTAACATATCTCCGTATTGCTAATCCAAGCGCACCTGCCGAAATTAGACAAAAAATTGTAAATAGGCCAGTAATGGTTGCAGGGGACATTGTCGGTGTTGGTGTTCATTTTTTCGTGATACATAGTTTTGATACCCAAACCGATACAATAGGATATTTAGACCCGATGCCAGTTTACACAGGCTCAAGGGGTAAATGTACTATCAAGCAATTTTTAATAAGACACCCGGGTGCTTTTAAGCATTTATTCTGGAAAAAATAAACGATCAAAAAAATGATAACCAAGGCAATTATTCATGACAACCGCTTGAAAGGCCGAGCGCCAGGTTCTGAGCAAGGATATAGGCTTTATCGGGTCAATGCAAACGTCTCGCTCGTTTCAGCGTTTCGACATATTGCCAATGACTCCAGAAGCCACGGAGGCATAGATGAGTTGCTTGTGATGTGTCATGGATATGAAAGCCATGAAAACGAAGAGATGCAAATGTCCACAATACAGGCTCGAGGCGGGTATGGCTTACAGTTAGGAGTAGAAGGGCTTTCTCGGTCTAACGTATGGCTTTTGAGTAGCTTGAAAGACAAAGTGCAGAAAATTGTTATTTATTCCTGTGCAACTGCCGACATAGCAACGGGCGGCCAAGGAAGTCATCATGACGGGCGTGAGTTTTGCAGAGAAATAGCACTCATAACCAATGCCGAAGTGATAGCATCGAGTGCAATCCAAATGTACAATCCCAATATTGGAGAAGGGCGTATTGATTTTAGCTTTTGGGAGGGGTCGGTCTATAATTTTAGCCCAAGCGGAGTAGTAAGCCCACATCGAAGTTAGGAAGAGTGGCAATATCGAAATTCATTAAAACGAATACTATTATGGCATTTTTGAGCATAGAAAAAGACTTGACAGACCAACAAAGAGATGATAATATCCAGACAATATTACGACACTTACAAGATGCGAAAATTGTACTTAATGATTATCGTTGGCAGGTGAAGCAAAAAGGAAAATCAAAAGATGTCTATGAAATAGGGCCTGATATTGGTATGAAGTTTACTTGTGATAATTTCGTTGGTTTGACTAATACGCTCGAAAACAGTGCTTTATTTAGGCGAGACGATAGAGCTACTTTTTCGGGCTGTATGATGGCTTTGGTAACCAAAGGGGTAGGTTATAGGTTAGTCGGAACAGGTAACTCAATACATTTTCAAATTGATAAACACGACTGTGATGTACACATAGACTCACGGGGTATTGTAGATAGCACAACCAACTTTTATTCTCTGTCAGCCATGCTACGCCACCTCAATGCCGACTTAATACCAAGTTTTGTCCCAAGCGTCCATCTGAGTAGATACGCAAATATATCCCCGTTTTTGAGTTTGAGTACACGCTTTGATATAATGCGTATGACAAACGATTTATTTAAGAGTGGTCAAATACAGGAGACTATTCAGACAGGAGTGCAGGTTTATGATAATGGTAGTTTTCGGGCTGCTACCGTGGTCAATATACCACTAAGTCTTGATATAAGCCGAGGCGGAGGAGTAAACTTCGATGTAGGAAAAATAAATCCAGCATTGTTTGTAGAAAAAAGAATGGGTCAAGCTTTCTTGGTTGTCGAAACTACTTTTCCAAGTACAGACCTCTCGAAAGCCCAAGTTTATGTAGATGCTCGTTGGACTTGGTAATGGTATCCTTCAAATGGATAGTACCTAAAAAGTAATAACAACTTAAACAAAAAAACTATGGCAAGGAATCTAAGTGTATCAGACTGGGAGGTAGCGAGTATAGTACAAATGGGTGGGGCAGCAGGCCCTGGTGCTGGACTCTATTTTTTTGAATTTAGAAGTAAAAATGCAAATTTCAGGGGGCAGTTTATTTTTACAGGCGGTGGTATAGGTGCTGGTGGAAGCATTGGTGGGGCCTCAGCACCAAGTCCAGCCGATGTTTTTCGCAACAAGGCATACAGTCCTTTTGCAAAATTAGATTGCGACCAATCATTTACTGCCAATGATTTGGATAAATCTGCCGGTCGAATATCATCAATAGGGGCAAGCGGTGCGTATGGGTATTCTTTTACCTATATAACGGCCCTTAAAAATCCTTATTTAGCGGCTTTAACTTTGACAATTTTTGGTGACACACTTTTTCATGCTCAAAGTGTAGGTGGTTTTGGCGTTGGGGTGGGTGCAGGTGTCAATGTTTTCGGAGGTGTTTGGAAGCTGATAGGCGAGAGCCATTATTATTAGTTGCTTTTTAGATAATAATTTCAAAAATCAATCTAAATATTTATTGTCTAAATACCATTCCCTCAATAACTTATACCGTTTGCTCAATACCACTTGCAGGACTTTGAAATAGCCCTTAACTATGCAAATGTAAATTTTATCAACTCAATAATTATGAAAAATTCAATTTTAATTCTTACACTTTTTGCGGTGGCTTTATTTGCGGGTTCATGTGCCAAAACGGCTGATGTTGCACCCACGCCCTCATTAGTTGGTATCTGGAAATACAAAACCGCCCGAATGACCTATGACGATGCCTCTGGCAAAACTCTCACCGTTGATGTTGTCCCAAAAGCTGGTACGGGTATCGAATTTAAGGCTGGCAATTATGTCATTACAGGTAATAACCAGCCATTTACAGTAACCAAATTGGGGCAAACGCAAACCATTCAAATTAAAAGTTCGACCTATAAAATCAATACCGTTGATGAAATAGCCGCAGAAATCACAAAAGCATTTGGCTTTACGGCAGCAGAACAGAAAGACTTTGATGCTACAATAGCAGCCATTAAAAAAGAAGGTATTACTCACGTAGCTTCATTGGGCGATGTCGAGTTGCAGTCAAAAAGTAGTTTTGTTTCGGCTTCGTTTGGTTGGGATTGGTTTAGTGTCAAGTCATTGACGGCCAATCAGCTTGTACTTGAAATATTTGGCGACGACTCGCCTGCCGCCGAGCGGTGGCAGATAACGTTAGAAAAGTAGTTGTATTTGTGAGGTATTCAATAACTCAAAACTAAAAAAATGGGACAGCCAGCCGCACGAATTGGAGACATGCACATCTGCCCGATGATTACGCCAGGGCTACCGCCAATCCCGCACGTAGGCGGGCCAATCGTTGGGCCAGGCAACCCGCTGGTACTTATTGGCGGACAACCCGCATCTGTCATGGGCGATATGTGTACCTGTGTTGGCCCGCCCGATAGTATTATTTTGGGTTCGATGACAGTACTGATTGGCAATATGCCAGCCGCCAGAATGGGCGACAGTACCGTACATGGCGGAGCGATAGTAGTGGGCTGCCCAACGGTACTCATTGGGTAATTAAGGAAATGAAAATAATGAAAATAATGAAAAAATGGTTTTTGAACTAACGACTAACGACTAAAATTATGTTTAACTACGGAATTGGCGGCAACGAACGCAAAATAGATCAAGCCAATGAAGGCATGGCTGACATTGCCCAAAATAAAACCCTATATGTGGGCAAAATGACGGGCGACCCAGCCATTAAACCCAAAATGACCTACGACCTCAAAACTGTCGAAGACGTGTTTGCACATTACCAACCAGATGCTGATGCTGAGTTTCAGACGGCTGATGGTAGTTTTATCAATGAAACACTAAGGTTTAGGAATCTGGGAGATTTTGGCAAAAAGGGTGTTATTTCTCAAAGTGCGTTTTTACAAGATTTAGATGCTCGCTCAACAGACTATAACCAGATTACGAGGCAGTTGCGAGTCAATAAAACCCTCAAAGCAGCACTCGAAAAACCCGAAGCCAAAGCGGCACTATTGGGCGTATTACAAACACTCATCGAAGAGCTGGCTGCTGCCGACTGATTTTTGAATGATTGAGGGATTGAATGATAGAATATATTTTGTTTTTCATTCAATTAACCCAGCAATCATTTATTCGCTCACTCTAACATTCAATTATTCAAAATTAAAATGGCAGAACTACAAATTCAAACCCAAGACCAACACTTTGCTGAGGCTATTCCCTTAGACAAAGGACTACCGCAGTTGGCCAAATACGGTGGTTTCGACTTACTCGAAACCATCATCGAAGGTGTGTCCAACGTTAATCCAGAAAAAAAAGCACGTAAAAAAATATTTTTGACCGAAACCGATAAAAAAAGTGAGCGCAAGCAACTAAAAAAACGGCTTGAACTTTGGTCAAACTTATTGAATAGTTCGGACAGTGTAGCCAAGATGATAGAAACTGGCCAAGCAGAGGCGACCGCTGCGAGCGATTTGCTCAAAGTCAATCTGGGTAAATCTATCGAGTCAGTCAGAGAGTTGGAGCAGTCGTATAGGTCGGTGGCGATGTTTTTTAAGAATTGCGAGCAAGAAAAAGTCAAGAACGTAACATTTATGAACGCCGACCTTGACCAACTAAAAGACTTGGACGTTACAACGTTTATAGATGCCGTTAGCGAAGAACTGTCTGCCAATTTCGACCGATTGGACCTGCGAGATAACTATTCAATTTTGAGCGTACCAGGTTACTTAGGGTCGAGTAAGGTGGTAGAAAAATGGGCTAAAATTGCACACAAAAATAAAACTATGCTCGTAACCGACTTTGAACATTTGGACGCACCCGAAGACGTACTCGATCTGTTTGAAGCCGCCAACCTCACGGGTGGCGCAGCGCATCTGTCCAACGTAATGATGGCTTGCAACTGGCTTGTAGGCCGTGGTAAACACGCCGACTTGGGCGAAGAAGACGACCTATACATTCCGCCGAGTTCAGCTCTGGCGGGTAATGTTTACAAAACGCTGATGTCGCAAGTGGCGGCTGGCAAAAAACACGGTACACTCAATGAGGTGGACGGTGTGCGGTTTGATTTGAAAAAATCTGAAATAGCCAATCTCGAAAAAGCAGGACTGATTCCGATGGTCAATGAATATGGAAAGGTAATGGCGTTTTCGGCCAAAACGCTTTTTAATGGCGATAATGCTGGTCTTCAAACTTATTCAGTCGTTCGGGTTTTTGACTATATCACCAAAGTACTGATAGACTTCTTGAACCGCCGTGCCTTTGAAAACTTTGATTATAACACCCGTACCGACCTACAAAAGCAAATCGTCAAGTTTTTGGACAGCGTTACAGGGCCAGGCAAATTGATAGAAAAATTTAAAGTCATGCGGTTTGAACAAGACCAAAATCAGAAAGACAAAATCCATTTAGACATACACATGATTCCGTATTTTCCGGCCAAAAACTTTATGATTGGCCTCACAGGGCAGCGTGGCGACGACCTCGAAGCAGCAGAATGGGCAGCAGAATATGCACAACAGTGATACTTATGAATGTCATATCATAGGTTATAAATCCAGTATTGATGTCGTTTAGTTAAGAAAATAAGTGGTTTGTGAGGACACAAACCACGGTAGCCAACCGAGTTTGGTGTCTTCACCGAACTCTTAACTAAACGACATTAAATCCAGTATTGATTTTTTTATATCTAAACTAAAATTTACTCAACATGAAATATAACGCCTTAATATTAGTGCTAATTCTAACGAGCTCGACCGCATTTTGTCAAACAGCACCACTGTCAACTGATAAAATATGGACAGAATCAGAACGAGAAAACTTGCTCAAAGGATTAGAAAGAACTAATAATGAATTGTTTACAGAGATTAAAGGGCTTTCTGAGCAACAGTGGAATTTCAAAGAAGATTCTACTCGGTGGTCAATTTCAGAAATTGTAGAGCATCTTATTACTCAAGACGAAAGTTTTATGAAGGAAATCTGGACGTGTTTGAGCCATCCCGAACTACCTCAATTTATTGATAAAGCAAAAGGAAATGACAAAGTTTTTATTGAATATAGCGAAGATCCTTTAAAAGCTAATGCAGGATTTCTAAGTCCATTTGGTAGGTATTGTTCAAAAGAAAAGTCTGAGTTTGCTTATAATCGTATTAGGAGTGCCCTTTTTGGTACTGTAAAAAACACTAAGGACGATTTTAGAAAGCATTTTACTTTTAGAAATTTCAAATTTGACGGTCAATTAACCAATGCTGAAACGTATAATGTAAGAGACATGCACCAGATTGTATTGACTTGTATTTCGCATACAGATAGACATTTAAAACAATTACGAAAAATTAAAATTCACCCAAATTATCCGAGGTAAATATTCACATCAAGGTCGGTCGATGTCGTCTTATGACCTAATTACCAATATTTAATCATAAACCCTAAATTCAAAATGGCTTGGTCTGGAGTGTTTACAGTCGACAATTTGTCGTTTGATATTTACTACGTAAGTTTTGAATTACATCAAACGGTAGATGAAGTTGGTCGTCCAGACTCGCCTGTGCAGGGTACAAATATTTACCTTGAAATCGATGATGGATTTGTAGATGGCGATTTACTCCTCAACTGGGCTACCCAACCCAATCAGCAGTACGATTGTGTAGTAGAAGAATTTGGAACGACAGGGCGTATGAAGAGAATCGAAATCCAACAGGCTTTTTGTGTGGAGTTTATTGAAAAATTCAACCCTGGATTTGGACTTGCACGAACAGGAATTAGGACTGCCAGCAATGACCATTTGCAAAATTATATCACTTGTCTTAGACTGACTGCGCCCAGCCTTACAGTAGCCGATATTCAACTTACAAACTTTTAATACAATGCCAGCCGTAGGAGTGAATGCCCAAGCAACGATAGATGGAAAACAATATGACGTTGTTGATTTTAGCTATGGGTTCTACCAAGATACCGATGAAAGAGGCTCGCCAACAGGCGGTACCAGAGGGCATTTGTTGAGGCTTAGTATATTGATTACTGAAAACACAGAAGCGGCTATTTTATACGATTGGGCTTTTAATGCTGATAGGCAGTTGAGTGGTTTTATTGAATTTGTTTTGCAAAATGGTGGAGGTGTAGCTCGAAAAGTAGAGTTTGACGATGCCTATTGCGTTGGCCTAAGCGACAAATTTACGAGTACCTCCGATATTTCTACATCAAGAATGTTTCAGGTATTTTATGTACCCGTAACACCTCGTTTTAGACCTACTTTTAGAGGGGCTACTTTTTCTGAATATGTTGATAATGGATTACGGTTTGACCTAATTATCTCGGCATCAAAAATCAAAATCGGCAACATAGAAGTAACCTGTTTTTAAAAAAACGTTGTCGAATTTTAATGGTTAGACGACACGCAACCTCGAAAAACTATAAAATTTATTCACTCAATCACTCAGTAATTCAATCACTCAATATCCTCGTGGCTCGGCAAGTAAATACACATATCGAAATAGAAGGTGGGCGAGAAATTGGCCGACACTTGGGGCTGACCATTGAGCAAGACTTGTTCAACCATCACCGATTTGAGTTGTGTCTGCCTTTTGAAGAATTGGAAGACAAGGGGGAGCATTTTTTTAACCAGTCGCACAAAGAAGTGATGGGCAAAAAAATCAATTTTTCATTCAGTCCACGGTTATTACAAAAAGGCCAAAAAGATACTTTTGAATTTCAATTTCAAGGAATAATTACAGAAATACGGTTACAGAGTTTGTCGGACATGAGTTCGGCGTTTGTACTCAAAGGCTACAGCCCAACTATAATTCTTGAAGATTCTATCCAGCGGCGTTTTTTTGAATTACAGGGACTTAAAGATATTGTGAATAAGGTATTAGAGCCTTATCCTCAAAATATATTAAAAAGAAAATTAAAGCCAGAAACCACAGAGCAGCAGTATTTTGTGCAATATGACGAGAGTAATTATACATTTTTGAGCCGAGTAGCCGAGCGGCTGGGCGAGTGGTTTTATTATAATGGAACAGAATTGATAATTGGCAAAAATGAAACCAATACCGTTGATTTTGTGGTGGACGGAATTCAAAAATTTGACATAGCGATGGTGCTACACCCTATTCATTTCAAAATGGAAAAATACTATTCGACCTCAGACCAAACTTTCAAGGCCGACTCGGCTTCGCAACAGGTTTCGGGGCTGAGTTCGTTGGGGCAGTTTACGATGGACGAGTCCGAAAGTTTATTTAGTCAGGCATCGCTCACACACCCTGACTTGTATGTTAGAGACCAAACAGCCTTGAACGAAGTCGCCAAAGCCGACAAAGCGGCAAGAGTGGCACAACTAATTGATTTTAAGGGTGCTGGCGAAAAACCAAATATTAGCGTAGGTACTGTACTCAACGTAAAAGGCAACAGAATGAACGCCAATGGAAAGCCTTATGAGGAAAATTTTGGCAAATACAGAGTGCTGTCGGTCAAACATGAAGTAACGGCTTCGGGCAATTATAGCAACGAGTTTAGAGCCATTCCTGAGTCGTCTCAAAACCCACCACGCAATCCCAATGTTGTGCAACCAATAGGCAGGCCAGAACTGGCCGAAGTGATTGACAATGAGGACAATGATACTAAACTGGGACGAGTCAAAGTAAAATTTATGTGGGGCCAAGCCAATGACAAAGACCAAGAATCGGTTTGGCTACGGGTTGTAAAGCCTTATACTGGCGAGGGCAAGGGATTTAATTTTGTGCCAGAACTTAAATCGCAGGTCTATGTGGACTATGGCAATGGCAATCCCGAAACACCGATTGTGATTGGTGGCGTATATCCAAAAGCAAAACATGGCGAACACTACACGCACGACAACAATGCCACCAAAGCCATAGCAACACGCTCGGGCAATATGATTTTGTTTGACGATAGTGATGGAAAAAGTATGATTCGGATAGAGCATCTCGAAAAATCTGAAACGTACATACATTTTAAATTTAATGATAAAAAAATATTGATTCATGCCGAAGGTGGTACTATTTCAATCAAAACCAGCGACTTAACGATTGATGCCGACAACGTTACTATCAATGCCAGTCAAAAATTTAAGGTAGAAGCAGGAGAAATTAGCCTCAAATCAAAAACAGGCGATATAAAAATAGAAAGCAACGCCAATGTAGATATAAGTGCGATGGCAGAGTTTAAAGCAGAAGGTACAGCTATAGCAACAATAAAAGGCGCAATGACAACAGTAGAGGCCGATGGAATGTTAGAACTCAAATCGTCGGCACTTACCAAAGTTACGGGCACACCAATCATGCTTAATTGATAATTGACTCAGCCCCAGCGGGGCGTAATATACTAACGCAGGGCATAGCCCTGTGAAAAGCCCCCCTGCCCCCAGTGGGGGGGATATGCACTCAACAAAAACTCCCCTCTGGGGGCGGGGGCTAAAACAACTACAACTATGCCAGCATCAAGTTTTGACGCATTTTTAAAATGGGAAGGTGGTCCCTCAGACGGTATGTCCGTCATTTCCTGCAATTATTCTTTGTCGCAATCTATTGACGACAAAGGCCGAGTTTCATCAAAAGTATATGGTGGTACAGTATTCGTACAGGTGGACTCGAGCGACAACTCGGCACTATGGGAGTGGATGATAGACCCAGACGGCAAAAAATCTACAGCCAGTATTGAGTTTATGAATGTGGACCAAGGGGCAACTCAGAAAAAACTCGAAATGACCGATGTGTATTGCGTGCAGTACAGCGAGAGTTTCTCGGAAACAGGCTCAATGCCTATGACAACAAGTCTGACGCTTTCGGCAAGAGAAATCAAATTGGACGGGAAGCCGCACACAAATCGGTGGTAAAAACACGTAGAGCCGCAATATTTTGCGGCTCTATTACTTTTAACTATTTATAAAAATGGTAAGACTAAGAATTTGGGCTTATAATCCGCTTAAAAACAATATAGGACACGCATCTTTGGAGGTTGGAGAGTTAAACCGTCCAGGTTACCGATATATGAGCGTGTGGCCTGCACAAGGTGCAAACAAAGGGCGGAGCGTAACAAAAAAATACGATTTTGAACAAGAAGATGGCGACTGCTGGTATCAGGTTACGTACTCTAACTTAGATGAAGCCAAAATGTTGAAATATTGGGATTATCTTAACAATAACAATTCCTTGACTTATGCCGATACGATGTACGGATTTAATTGTATGACAAATGCGGCTTTGTTTCTGATTGTCGGAAAGAATTTAGACCCAATAGAAGATGTATGGCAAATTATGACCATTCAAGAGCATTGGAGTTTAATGTGGTTTTCGAAGGGAATGAAATGGGGAGGCTGGTGATATTTCTTAAACCATTTTTACATTTTAAATTTTACAGTTTTACATTTTTCGGTTATTCAATATCAGCCCCTAACTACCACAATCGTCTCATTATCAACAATATTATTGGCCTGAAAAGTCAGGTTAAAGTCCATGTATTGATTGCCTTTGAGGAGTGAGCCACGCTTATAAAATACCCAGCCGTAAGGTTGGCCGTTGGCATCTAAATATTCAATCGGGCTGTTGGGGTTGCGGTCGTTGTAGTCGTTGATAAATATAAAAAACAAGTCGCCGAGGAGCATCGCTACGGGGGCTTTGGCTCTAAAATTAGTAAAAGCCGTTTCGTTGGCTTTTTTGGTAAACTCAAACTGTATGACCAAAACCCGAGATAAATCCAATAAATCTAAATCGGGCAAATTTTTAGCAGTTGGATAATACCATTTTTTATAGTCGGCAGCCGGAATCTGGGTAAAGTACCGATAAGCCTGCATGGCCATGATAGGAAACAAAAACCCAACTGTGCCAGAGGCATAGCCAAGCCCCAACTGCCAGTCGTTGAGTTTGAAATGATAGACAATAATTATTAACACAACACCAACCAATGCCAGCAGCAACGTAAAGGTAATTTCTTTGGACATTGTACCGGTTCTGAATGGTAAAAATTCATAAAAAGCCCAGACGTGAATTAGACCCAGCACAAAAAAACAAAATATTGCAAAACCGTAGCCATCTCGAAAGCTATCAGAAAAAAAGCCAGTACAGCCAATGATAACAATCAACAACAAAGTAAGCGCAACATACAGAGTAGTACGTTTTTGGTCGGGTGTTTTGGGTAAAAATTTCATGTGGTCTTTTAAGTTAAGTTTAGATCAACAAAAGTAGGGTTCTATTTTATGTTTATAAGTACCATTCACTCAATAACATGGCCAACGGATCTTTTTATTCACTACCACTCACCCTCGATGGCTTGCTTGAGGGTAAACAACACGCTACGTGTACGTTGAAAGAGTCAGTCTATCAGCATTTATACTTGATTTTGGTAACACAATTCGGCGAGTCTCGCTATGATGTCGAATATGGCTGCGAGTTGTGGGAGTCAGATTTTAGTTTGATGTCGCAAATCAAATGGAAAGATTTGATTCGAGAATCGTTTGAAAAATCGGTAACCAAGTATGAAATACGACTCATAAATATAAAAGTAAAAATAGAATTGGAAGAATACGAAGTGATGACAAAAGAAAATAAATATGTTCGTAAAAGGCTTGGAGTGGGTGTAGAGGCTACATTAAGGCAGACCAATGAACAGTTTACATTTTTTGAGCGTATTTTTTTATCACCAATGTCGGTAGAATAACACATCGTATAACCCATATCACCATGTTTGACGCAAGGCATTTTACGAAAGAAAACACTCGAAATCGGCTCATGAAGCGAGTAGGGGAGTTGTGGGGAATAGACGACTCCGCCTTGGCCAATTTTGACCCATTAGTGAGGCTCTTGATGGAGGCTTGCTCGGTTGAATTTGAAAAATTAGGCAGAGACATACAAGCCACCGAAACCAGACTGATAGAACGGCTGGCACAAATATTATGCCCTGACGTAGCCAACTTGCCTCAACCTGCTTCAGCTATTGCTACATTTCGGCCAGTAGAAGCACGCGCCGAGATACTGCCCGAAACGGCTTTGGTTTTTCAAAAATCGGGGACAAACAAAAATAACGATGCCAATGAATTTTTCTTTTCGCCAGTTTTCAAAACAACAGTAGTCAATGCCACGGTGAGGGTATTGGTCAATCCAAATAGTATTTATCAAATCGAAAACGGCAATCAGCGGACTGTCTTTGCGGAGGCATCAACCCCAGTATCGGCTGGCGAACGCTGGCTCTGGATTGGGGTAGAAATAGGCACGTCTGTAAAAGACTTACAGGGTTTACGATTTTTTTTCGACTGGACATTAGATTCACATCGAGCCGACTATTGCGATTTTTTGCCGCTCGCTCGTTGGACATTAGCAAACAAGATACTCGAAACAAATGTAGGCTGGCCAAATAGTGCCATGGCCACTGTCGAAAGTTCGGCTATCGAAAATCAAGTATTGGCTCTTTGGGAAAAGCATTTTATATCAATCAAAAATAGCGTAACAATAGATACAAACGCTATACTACCGATGCCCTATCCGCCAGAGTTGGAGGCTCGCTTCGGTTGGCAGCCGTTGCAAACTTTGCAACAAAAGCTCTATTGGTTCAAGGTCGAGTTTCCACAAAGTTTTCCTGTTGAGGCTTTTGATTCGCTGACGGTAGCTCTGAACGCCGTACCAGTACTCAATCGCAGACTACATAAACTCAATTATCGCCTTCAAGAGGGTATCAATAGTGTGCCGTTACTGTCAGATGAGGCTTTTTTGGGCGTACAATCGGTATGGAATCAAAGCAATCAAAAATATATTGACTCCGAAGCAGTGCAAGAAGCAGGCAAAAATAGTCGCTCGTTCACACTCAGACAGCAAGGTGTGGGCAGATTTGATGCCCGACAGGCAACCGAATTGCTATATTATGTAACCGAAACCATCAGAGACGAGCGAATGGCGTTTAGTGCCATAGGCGAAGAGTTTTTGTCGGCTTTGATTAGAGAATTATCTCAAAATTTGGCTAAATTAGAACAAAAACTCGGTACTCAAAAAACAACCCAGACCGCTTCTAAGCCTTTTTTAATGGTCAGAACCGACCAAAAAACAGATAATGTTTTTGTTACTTTTTGGACAACCCTCGCCGAGCAAGCCAATAGCATACCAGCAGGCTCAAAACTCAAAATGTATTCGGGGTCGGAGTTGAACAATAACGAACTTTTTTTGCTCACTCGGCCTCACGGTGGGAAACCTCGGCTCAATAGTTCTGAATATGTGGCTCAACTCAAAAAAAATTTATTGACCCACAACCGACTTGTAACAATGGAGGATATTAGGGTTTTTTGTTGGGCAGAATTGGGCAATAAAGTACAAAAAGTAGAAATTAAACGACATTTTATGATGAGTGCCGTTCCCAATAAAGGTTTTATGCGCTGTTTGCAAGTGGTTTTAGTACCTCAAAATACCCAGATTGATACTCACTCATGGCAACAAATATGTAATTCAATTAAAACACAAATCGAAACTAATTCAGCGGCACATTTACCAGTACAGGTACTCATAAAAAATGAACCGAAAGTGTGAGTAGTGAAAAGCGAACAACGAAAAATATTATAATTAAGTACTTATTCAAAACTAATACGCTGTTTTAACTTTAATAACTCACTGATTAACAGTACTGTATTTAACTCACGACACCATACTATATACTCACGACTCCTTTGTTACCCAACACAATGCTCACAGAAATATCAACAGACTGGACTGCCGCTCCTGCCGATATTCGGGCAGAAGTAGTGGCTTCGATGTTATTTGAAAATGGTATAGAGATTGAAAAACTACTTTTTGAAACGGTCGGTATTTTCAAAAGAAACTATGGCTCAGATATTGTATTGGTCGAAGATAGGGAAGTCGGGCGGGTTGTCAAAAAAGTAATGACCCTCAACCGTGAGGGTATATACGATGCACTACCCAAAGACCTTTTTCATTTGCCAACGCAGGGTAGTCCTACAACCAAGAAAAAAATTGAAGAGATAAAGATTCAACGACAAAAAGAAAAAAAAAGTCGAACATTTTTTTTACCGCTCGAACAAGAATTTTACCATCAAAAGGTTTGGATTGAAAACAAAGAACTACACAGCTACGAACTGGGTAAATACGGTAGTTTTGTGGATATACTTCGCCGTTTTTGGCAACTACCCGATTTTTTAACCAAAGAGCAAGTCATTAAAATAGTACCAATATTACCAACCATAGCCCAGTTTTCGGGTAATTTACCTCAAATTTCAAAGATTTTTAGTGAACTGACCGACCAAGATGTGAAGATTAACTACGGGCCAGCCAAAGATTTTCAGATACCATATATGGCTTATTTGGGGCATACTTCACTTGCCGACGATTTGATATTGTCAGGACAAATTTCTTCTTATCTACCCACGCTTCGATTGACTATCACAATCCCAAACCCCGAAAAACTAATTGACTATTTAGAGGGTGGTATTGGTTTGCAGTTTGTTAATTGGCTCACAAGTTGGCTTTTACCTGCCGATAATGAAGTAGAAATCAAGGTCGAATTACTTAGCGATAGTGCGAGTTTTGTGTTGGACGATACAAAACAATATTCCAGCCGCTTAGGTTATAACACTGTCGTTGCAGGTATGTTATAGGTAAGTACTAACCAGCAACTTGATAACTGTTTACCGACAACTGCCAATGCACCAGCTACACTCCTACAACGAAGTCGTATTTTCTGTTAAGGACATACAAATTGCCGCCAAAACTTACACAGACCTTTTGGGCTGGCAAATCGTGTGGCAGGGGCAAGGCCACCGCTCTCAGTTAGATTTTTGGGACTTAGCCCCAAACTGCACCACCGACGAAGTTTTACTGCAATTTCAGGGACTGACTTATGGACAAATAAGGTTGGTACGGTTTAATGGTGTGTCGCAGCAAATTATCCGTTCGGCAGGCCAACCTTTTGATAATGGGGGAATTATGGACATTGACATCAGAGTCAGCGACATCAACTGGGTGTATGACCAAATGACCGAGTGCAACTGGCACGCCTATACGCAACCCGTAACGCAGACCATGGGGCCGTTTTCGGTCGAAGAAGTGCTTTTTAGAGGCCACGATGGAGTGGTTATTGCTTTTGTACATCGTACCGCCCCGCCACACCCCAACCCGTTTGGGCTTACGGGTGCTACGAGCAATGTTTATTTGTCGGCAATAGTAGTAAAAGATATAAAAGCTGCTTCGCATTTTTTTATCAATCAGTTGGGCTTTGTAGTTCACAATCAAATTGAGTTTGTGGGCGACGAAAGCCGTTCTATTTTTAATCTACCGCACAATATCGCCGCCCAAACCAAAGCACTGTTGAGTATCATTGGCCCAACCGACAGCCGAGATGCACTCTTTGACTTGATAGAACTCGAAGGCATCAAAGGCGAAGATTTTTCGAGCCTTGCCGTGCCACCCAACCGTGGTATATTGATGTACCGCATACCTGTTACCGATATTCAGAGTTATTATGACTTCGTTCTGCGTAATGGTATTGTTCCTAAGTGTTTACTCACAACTATTGACATTCAGCCTATTGGTACAATCAAAACCTTTGCGGTACAGAGTCCAGATGGTGTTTGGGTAGAGTTTTGGGAAGCCGTGTAGTCAAATGCAATCAATAAAATATTTGTACTTTTTCAATTTTAGCTCTATATATTTATCCCAAATCCATAACCCCAAAACCTACGAACAATGCTCAACCGCCGTCAATTATTAAAAGCCTTTGGCCTTACGGCAGGGGCCACATCGCTCCTAATCGATGCCCAAGCCAATGATTATCAGACTATTACGTTTTTAGACAATCCAGATTACAAAACCTTAGACAAACCCATTACGGCCATTGTATTGGGTGCTGGCAACCGTGGCAATGTGTATGGCCGCTATGCGGTGGCTAACCCCACAAACGTCAAAATGGTAGGAGTAGCCGAGCCGATTGAGTTTAGAAACGAACGCTTTGCCAAAACGCACCAAATAGCAGACAGTCAGCGGTTTAAGACCTGGGAAGATGTGTTTAAAGTTCCAAAGTTTGCCGATGCAGTCATTATCTCTACTCCCGACTGGCTACACTATGGCCCAGCCATGAAAGCCATTGAGATGGGTTACCATATTTTGTTAGAAAAACCGATTTCGCCCTCTATCAAAGAATGTTTGGCCATATTAGAAGCCGCCCGACAATCAAAAAGCATCATAGCCGTTTGCCATGTGTTGCGCTACACTGCTTATTTCAAAAAACTAAAAGAAATCTGTGATAGCGGTAACTTAGGGCCGATGATGAGTATCAATCATTTAGAAGGTATTGATTATCAGCATTTTGCACACTCGTATGTGCGTGGCAACTGGCACGAGTCTCAAAAAACCAATCCCTTGATATTGGCCAAGTCATGCCACGACCTCGACATCATGCGCTGGCTTGCCAACAGACCCGCCAAACAAGTATCGGCTTTTGGGAATCTGAAATGGTTTAAGGCCAGCAGCGCCCCTGCGGGTAGCACCGACCGCTGTACTGACGGCTGCAAAGTTGAGCGTGAATGTCCGTTTTCGGCAATAAAAATTTACCACGAGCAGCGTAAGCGTATTCATGTTTTGGACGTTCCCGAAGACCTGATGCTACAAGGACTAGCAATTTTAGAAAAACTCAAAACTACCGATTATGGCCGCTGTGTCTATAAAATGAACAACGACCAACCCGACCATTACACAAGTATCTATCAGTTTGAAGACGGCATCTTGGCTACCTTCGGCCTCGAAGCCATGACAGGCTGGGAAGCCCGTAAAACCAGAATTATGTTTGCTTATGGCGAAGTAGTGGGCGACAATGATTTGATAGAAGTAACCGATTTTAGAACCAAACAAACAACCAAATGGAAAGCCAGCGAGCAGACTGATTTTAACCAGTCGGGTCATGGCGGTGGCGACTGGGGACTGATTCAGAACTTTGCACAGGCAGTATCTCAAAACAAACCCGAACTACTGACATCGACTATCACAGCCTCGGTCGAGAGCCACGTGATGGGCTTTATGGCCGAAGAAAGCCGCAAAAATGCCAAGGTGATGGATATTAAGGTATAAATAAAAAAAGGTGGGGATAGACTATCCCCACCTTTTACAAAATTTAATTAACCTATGAGAAATACCTTTATTTTAACAACCACATCATGTCATTGATGTCGTCTTTGCCTGCAAATTGAGATCCAATCGCCGACTTATAGTTGGCAGCATTGGTGTTGCGCTCTGATGAAGGATATTGCCACCGCTTCGGAATCCGTGCGCTGTTACCTGTGCCTACACCCGTCAAAAACGTTGGTATGCCCGTGCGGCGTTGATTGTAGAACGCCTCTAAACCTGAATTTTGAAAAAATGCAATATATTTTTGTGTTAAAATTTGGTTCAGTCCTGTTGCGTTGTTTCCTGCATATTTTACCATTGTACCCTGCAAATAAGTAGTCAGCGTGGCAGCATTTGTGATGCCATAATGGCTCATTGAGGCAGCGATGGCGTTTCTGTACCACAGGTCAGCGTCGCCAGCGGCCCAACCTCGATTGATGCCCTCGGCCATGTTGAAGCACATTTCTGGATAGCCCACAATAAACAATGCCTCGCCTACATCGTTTGAGTAATACCTCGCCCGATTCTGAAAAGAATAATCTCCTTTCAATGCGTTGGTACTCATATCGGCTAAGTCTTCGCCCGACGATGCCCCTACATAGGCGGCGTGGTCGGTTGCTTTTAAGCCTGCTTTCAACTTGGCTTCGGCTGGCTCGGCTACTACAAATATGCGTGGGTCTTTGCGGGCTACCAACAAATCTACATAGGTTTTTGCCATGTTTTCACGAGTAGCATTAAAACCAAAATTAGACGGATTGCGTGGGTATTTATTAAAATTATTAAAAACATATTGCATATTGTCTGCCATGGTGGTCATTATCGGAAACTTGGCTGGGTTGGTTATCATTTCCGCAAAACGCTGTTTGACCTGTAAATCAGTGTCGTTTTCTTTGCTGCTCAAACTCACCAAAACACGCAATTTAAAACTATTGACAACTTTGCGCCATTTGGTCAGGTCGTTACCCATATAAATATCGCCAGTCAGGTTACGGTCGCCTTTGGTAATTAGGGCGGCCAAATCTTCATTGGCGGCATCGAGCCATTTTAATATTTGTACATAAACGGCTTTTTGAGAGTCATAGACGGGTGTGGTCATTTCCAATCCTTTGAGTGCATCGGTGAGTGGTACATCGCCCACTCGTTTGGTCATGTCTTCATAGAAATAAGCCCTAAAAAACTTGCCCAAAGCAGTGTAAGCATTTTGGTCTGGTAAGCCTGCCCGTTTTGCTTCTTCTTCCATCTTAATAACGTTTTTTAGTGTCGTAAACGACAAATCGGTACTTGTCCAAGTGTATTCGTTGGTGGCGTAGTAGTTATAATTTGAACCATAAAACTGATTCCAGCGGGCTTTGTCTCCCCATGCACTGCCCGCAATGACGGTATTGTAAACATCGTTCAAAACGCCATTAAATACCAGCGAAGCGGGTGCGTTTACAGGGCGATTGGGGTCTTTTTCGAGTACGGCAAAGTCTTGGCAGGCCGTTAGCCCTATAACTATTAGCACACTTACCAATACTGAAAAGGCTTTGTTTTTAGAATTTATTTTTAATATATTTTTCATTTTTATGATATAATTTGATTGAAACAATATTAACAACTGTCGGCGTTTTGTTATCAGAAAGTCAAGTTGATGTTTACTCCCAAACGGCGCATAGTTGGCGTTTGAAGGTCAGAACTCCCCTGTGAGCCATTGGCAAATTGGTCGAGATCTATGTCGTCTTTTTCGGCAAAATACAACAAGTTACGACCTACCACAGACACACTCATTTGTTTGATAAATGTTTTTTGTAAAAAACTTGTCGGCAAATTATAACCAATCACTACCTCACGCAACTTACCAAATGAGCGGCTCATTAGGTTGCCACCATTGGGGCCGTAGCGGCGGCTTACATAGTCTTGCAAAAACTGCTTGGTAGTATTTGGCGCAAACTTCAACTCGTCGAAATTGGTAATATTACCGTCCACATCGTACTTTATTGCCAGTCCGTTCGATACCGACACACCTTCGCCTACATAAGTTTTGTTGCCTTTTGTGTCTTCTAAGCGAGCTGTACCCATTGCGCCCTCAATGGTGGCTATATGACGGCCACCACGAAACAACTGCCGCTGAATGTAGTTTGAGATAACACCACCAACACGGCCATCAAACTGCACACCGAGATTCCAGTTTTTGTAGCTGATGCGGTTGTTCAAACCCCATACCCAGTCGGGGTTTAGATTGCCAACATATTGCGCCACAGGATTGATAATTGGCCGGCCTCCGCCGTCATTTATCAACTGCCCGTCTGGGGTTGTGATAAATGTAGATGTGTAATATTTATCGACACTGTCGCCAATTTTAAAGAACTGGCTCAAACGCTCCACACCTGGGTATATTTCTGTATATTTTTCGTTAAAAGTGGACCAGTTACCCAAAATCTCCCAAGTAAGTCCTTTTGAGTTTTTGATAGGTGTACCAGAAATTGACACTTCAACACCCTTTTTCTGGGTCTTGATACCATTTACCAATGCCGAGTTGTAGCCAGTGGTGGTTGATAATGGCAAATTGAATATACGTGGACCATCATCAGAAATCCAGTAAGCAACGTCTAACGTCAGGCGATTTTTGAGAAAACGAACATCTGTGCCTATTTCCCATTGAGAAGTAGAATTGGGTTGTAGTTCTGGATTGTTAAGTGTGTTGGTATAAAAAGCAGCAGGTGCGTTGTTGTAACCAAATGGCGTACTATAAACGGCTGAGTTTTGATAAGTAGGGCCGTCGTAAGACGATGAGTAGTCGTCACCATAACCTAACGGAAAGCTCGCCCCTGGGTTTGTGCCAATCGTTGAGCGAGTAAGGCCATCTTTGACGTTGGCATACGAACTGCGTAGCTTTAAGAACGATATTGGGCCTAAGTTTTCTAATAAATCAGAAACAATAAAACTACCCGACACAGACGGATAAAAGAATGTGTTGTTGCCGTTTGGTAATGTCGAAAGCTGATCTACTCGGCCAGTGGTTGAGAGTGTCAAAAAGCTTTTGTACGAAAAGTCGGCAGAATAATACGCCGACTTAACGGACATTGCCGCCTTGTAATTAAATATCTTGACGGGGTTGGCTGAATTGGCAAAGTTATATACACCTGGCACGTTGAGGTAGTCGGTTGTGGCGTAGTTTGAGTTGTAGTCAAACGTTCTGAGATTGGCACCAGCTAAGGCATTTACCGAAAACTTATCACCAATTTTTTTGTCAATCTTTACCAATAATTCAGTATTGTTGTCAAACAAATTGCGGCGGTCTTCACGATAGTCGCCACGGCGTTCGTCACGGCCATAAGTACCCATCGAAAACGGAAATTTCTCGTTTCTGAACAATCCCCATGTTGTAGCCTGAGTACGAAGGGTTGCTTCAATACCGTCTGCAATTTGATATTTCATGGCAAGTTGGCCAATAATATCATTTTTTTTGTGTTCACGCACCCATTCATAAGCCATAAAATACGGGTTGTTATATCGCTGATATTCGGCATAGTTTTGCTGTACGCCCTCTTTACCAGTTTGCCAGTAGCTTCGCATATCGTCCACGTTCCAGTCTGCACCTCCCCAGATTGTCATATTATAAATCATTGAGTTGGGGCCGTAGTTTACGTCTGGGAAATTGGGCGAATTTTGATAATTGTATTGTAACCCCGACTCAAACGACAGGCGTTTAGAAAATTTATAGTCCAGAGTTGTATTAAACACCAAGCTATTCATTTTGGTATTAGGCACAATGCCTTTTTGATTGGTATTGGACATCGAAAAGCGCAAGTTATATTTATCGCCCGATGATGAAACTGCAATGTTGTTGGTCGATAAAACACCTGTCTCCAAGTACCGCTGCAAGTTGTCCTTGCCACGAGCCGTCCAAGGCGTACCTTGTCTTTTTCCAGTTATGGGGTCAATGGGACTGTCGTATTGAGGTATCAACTGGCCATCGAAGCGTGGCCCCCAAATGTCATAATCGCCGTCGTTTGCTCCTGCACCCTTGCCATCTACGAAAGCATACACGCCATGGTCGCCTGGGCCGTATAAATCTTGTACTTTTGGAATGGCGTTAAAGCCTCTATCGAACATTGTCGAAGAATTGACATCGACCGAAAACCCACGTTTGTCTTTTGAGCCACGTTTAGTAGTGATGAGTATAGCCCCGTTTTTTCCTCTAAAACCATACAGTGCTGAGGCCGAAGCACCCTTCAAAACAGAGTAGTTTTCGATGTCGTCTGGGCTAATGTTCCAAGTATCTGAGTTGATAGGTACGCCATCGACCACATACAGCACGTCAGTGTTGCCACGTAATATAACCTGTGGGCGGCGCATCATTTCGGCACTCATACCGATTGTCAAGCCTGCTACCTTTCCTACCAAGCCTTGAATAGGATTTGGTTCACGTGCTTTGATAGTTTGGCTGGCATCAATGCTCTGAATCGAAACGCCCGTGCGGCGTATGTCTTTTTTGATACCAAATGCCGTTACTACTACCTCTTGCAACTGTCTGTAATCTTGCCCCATTTTTACATTGATAATGGTTTGGCTACCAACGGTTACTTCTTGAACTGTGTAACCGACAAACGAAAAAACCAATTTGTCGGTGGCACTGGCAGTAATTTTGTAAGTGCCGTCGGCATTGGTTGTAGTGCCACGAGTGGCTCCTTTGACCAATACGTTTATGCCGGGCATGGGCGAGCCGTCGGCATTGTCAGTAACTTTTCCCGAGAGTAGTACGTCTTGGGCATTGGCCGATATTGACGTTGTAATCAACACAACTGCAATGGCCAACAGTTTGAATAATTGTAGTTTCATAAATAAGTTTTTGTTAGAGTATTGTAAATCGGCACAAAATTACTTGCACACTTTAACCTCATTATTACTCTAATTTTAAAATATCGTGAAGAACTGACTTAGAAATTTAACGATTTATTGAACTATTGGCAATGACCTAAACAATACCTTTGTTGGGTAATTTATAATAAAAATGAAAAAATACGACTTGATTGTGGTTGGTGGTGGAGCATTGGGGGTTTTTCATGCTTACCATGCTTTGCGGCTGGGTCTTAAAGTGGCCTTGTTTGAGCGAGATAGCAAACCGATGAGTGCAAGTGTTCGCAATTTTGGCCAAATTGTGCCGTCTGGAATGAATACCCACTGGCAGCGGTTGGGGCGGCGTAGTCTGGCTATTTACCAAGACATTCAACAAAAATTTGATATATCGGCTCGCAAAAACGGCACTGTTTACATTGCCTCAAATCTCGAAGAGCTGACCCTTATCGAAGAACTGGCAACTATCAACAAACAAGAGGGGTATAGTTCAGAACTATTGACCAAAACCCAATGTCTGGATCGCTACCAAGGTCTCAAAGCCGACTATTGCGTAGGTGGGTTGTACTTTGCTGACGAAATCACGCTTGAGCCACGGTTGGCTATTGGCCAAGTTATAAAGTATCTGGCAGAACAAGAAGGACTGTATTGTTTTCCGAGTCAGACCGTAATTGACATACAAGAAAACAGGCAAGAGTGTGTAGTAAAGACCAATCAAGGGCAGATTCATGCTGCCGATAAGGTAATGGTATGCAACGGAAGCGAGTTTAAGATTTTGTACCCCACACTTTTTGAAGCGAGCGATATTGTTGCCGTAAAACTACAAATGTTACAGACAGAGCCACAGCCAACACAGCGATTTGCTGGCTCAATATTGACAGGCTTGAGTATCCGTCGTTATGAGGCTTTTGAGGCTTGCCCGTCTTATCAAAAAATAAAGTCTGCCGAAGATACAGCGGCACTGACCAAACGCTGGGGTGTGCATATTTTATTTAAGCAAGCCACAGATGGCTCTGTTATCGTTGGCGACACACATGAGTACGCACCCGTTGCCGAGATAGACGACCTCGGTTTTGATAATCGCCAAGATATGAATGAACTGATGATGGACGAAGCCCAAAAAATAATTGACCTACAAACAAATCAAATTAAAGATGTTTGGAACGGGGTATATTGTCAATCTAAAACCAAAGATATTTTTCAGCACAACGTGAGCGACAATGTACAAATAGTAACTGGAATAGGTGGAAAGGGTATGACAGCAAGCCCTGGTTTTGCGGAAATGAATATTGCGAAAATTTTTAACTGAAACCCCGATGCACATAAAATTGGTAATATTTGATATGGCGGGTACTGTCATTGATGAGCAAAATTTAGTCTATAAGACCATTCGTAGAGCCATAGTTTCGGCTGGCTATGTTTGCGACTTAGATACGGTTTTGGCCATAGCCGCAGGCAAAGAAAAACGGCAAGCCATTGCCGATGTCCTCACCTATTTGACTGCCGAGGTGCCACTTGATGATATAGTCGATGGCATTCACGAAGATTTTGAGCAAGAGCTTGATGTTGTTTATAAGTCGGGGGTGGTGAAGGCCATGGCCGAAGCCCCGAAAGTATTTGAAGAATTACGCCAAAAAAACATAAAAATTGCGCTCAATACTGGCTACAACCGCTCGGTGGCAGAGTTGATTTTACGCCAAATTGGCTGGACGATTCCACGAGACTTTGATGTGTTGGTAACAGCCTCAGACGTGGACAGTGGCCGGCCCAACCCAGACATGATACTAAATGCCATGGCGCAGTTAGCTATCGGAAACCCCAAGACCGTGGTCAAAGTCGGCGATTCGGCTATTGATATTTTAGAAGGCCAAAATGCCGATTGTGGTATTACTATTGGCGTAACAACAGGCGCACAAAACCGTGAGCAATTAGCCGCTGCCAAGCCTACATATATTTTTGATAGCCTTTTAGATTTATTAAAATACGTCTAAATGCACATTCTCAAACGCTCGTCTGTTGCGCTTGTGCTGTGGGCTTCGGTAGCGGCATTTTCTACCTATTGCTGTATGTATGCTTTTCGCAAACCGTTTGTGGTAGGTACATTCAAGGGCTTGACTGTCTTTGGGTTAGACTACAAAACTGTACTTATTGTCGCTCAAGTGTTGGGTTATATTGTATCAAAATTTTTGGGAATCAAATACATCAGTGAGCTTGCTACCAACCAGCGAATCAAGTTACTGCTGCTGCTCATGCTCACAGCCGAAATGAGCCTCGTTTTGTTTGGGCTTACGCCCTATCCATATAATTTTGTTTGGTTGTTTGTCAATGGCCTACCGCTCGGAATGGTTTTTGGGGTTGTTTTTTCGTTTTTAGAGGGTAGGCGATTTACCGAAATTTTAAGCGTAGGGTTGGGGGTGAGTATTATTTTTTCGTCGGGTTTTGTCAAATTTATTGGTCAATATATACTTATCAATCAGTGGGTTTCGGAATGGTGGCTACCCGCCACTGTCGGTTTGTTATTTGTGCCTGCCCTGCTACTTAGTGTATTTATGTTGTCCAAAATTCCAGTACCAGATGCCCAAGACATAGCCCAGCGAAGCCAACGCCTGCCTATGACGGGCTTCGATCGTAAAACATTGTTTAGAAAATATAAAATCAGTATCGTAGCACTCGTTGTGGTTTATACTTTATTGACCATTTTTCGAGACATTCGAGATAACTTTGCTGTTGAAATCTGGGCAGCCGTTGGCCTTGCCAATCAGCCGCAATTATTGGCACAAACCGAGACTATAATTGCCGTCGTGGTACTTATCACAATCGGACTTACTACCATCATTACCAATCACAAACAAGCCCTGGTACTCAATCATTTGGTGATACTCACTGGCCTTGGGTTGATTTTTGGTAGTACCTTATTGTTTCAAAATCAATTTATTAGCCCTATTTATTGGGTAATATTCAATGGACTGGGCTTGTTTTTGGCTTACACTATTTTTCAAGGATTTTTGTTTGAGCGCATGATGGCGGCGTTCAGAGAAAGGGGAAATGTAGGGTTTTTGATGTACCTGGCCGATTCCTTTGGCTATTTGGGCGGAGTCGTTGTGTTGCTGTATCGTAGTTTTTATACATCTCAAATCAGTTGGCTCGACTTTTATTGTAATCTGGCATATTGTATTGCCCTTGGTGCTGCCGTTTTTACAGTTGTGGCACTACTTCAAAATTTGCGGTATTTGAAACAATAACAACCCACTTTTAATTATCTTTGCGCTAAGAGTTAGGGAATGGTTTTGTGTTACTCAATCACCCAAAACTCAGTAACTCAAAACTAATTTCCCGTGCCTGTTTTCAAACCAAATTTTAAAGTCGGAGTGCTGGGCGGAGGCCAACTCGGACTCATGCTCTTGCAAGCAGCTATCGACTGGAATCTTCATGTCAAAATTCTCGACCCCGACCCCGATTCGCCTTGCGCCCATATTGCGCCCGAGTTTGTGGTCGGTTCGTTGCAAGACTATGAGACGGTTATGGCTTTTGGGCAAGACTGCGAAGTGATTACGATTGAAATAGAAAAAGTAAATGTAGAAGCCCTCGAAACCCTCGAAAAGCAAGGTAAAAAAGTATTTCCGCAACCGTCAGTAATTCGGCAAATTCAAGATAAACGAATCCAGAAACAGTTTTATAGAGACAATCGTTTGCCAAATGCCGATTTTATACTAACTGACAATCAAGAAGATACCAGACAATATGCCAGCTTTTTGCCAGCTTTTCATAAACTCGGCAAAGACGGCTACGATGGGCGAGGGGTACAGCGAATCAGTACCGAAGCCGATTTTGATAAAGCCTTCGATGCCCCCAGTTTGTTAGAAAAAGCCGTAGATTTTGATAAAGAGATAGCAGTCATTGTAGCCCGAAACGAACAGGGCGAAGTGGCCACCTTTCCAACGGTCGAAATGGCTTTTCATCCTGATCTCAATCTGGTCGATTATCTTTTTGCTCCAGCAGATATTTCTGAAAATATTGACCAAGAAGCCAAACGCATAGCCACCAAAACCGCCGAAGCCTTTGGTATCGTGGGATTATTGGCTGTCGAAATGTTTGTAACAAAGTCGGGCAAAATTTTAATCAACGAAGTAGCACCACGCCCACACAACAGCGGCCATCATACCATCAGAGCCAACGTTACGTCGCAGTTTGAACAACACTGGCGAGCTATTTTGGGGCTGCCGTTAGGCGATACGTCAGCACTTTGCCCTTCGGCCATGCTCAATCTCTTGGGCGAAGCCAACTACACAGGCCCGGCCGTTTATAAAGGCATGGAACAATTACTCAAAATGTCGGGCGTGTTTCCACTATTATACGGCAAAAAAATCACAAAACCTTTTCGTAAAATGGGGCATATTACGCTCATAGCCAACAATTTAGAGGAACTCAAAACCAAAGCGGAGGTAGTGCGAAAAGTGGTGAAGGTAGTGAGTAAATAATATGGACGAATTTGAATTAAAATATACTTCTATTTGTGGTTCTATTTTAGTACCCAACATTCTACCCTTACCTTTTTTGCACTTTTGTGGTAAAAAGGGGTTTTTATCGAAATTGGAATGCCGAATCGGTACAAAAAAGTCTATGGACTGATTTTTGGACTTGCGAACGGTTTGGGGTGTTAGTTTTGTTGGGTAAATATAAACAAAAAAGGCTCACCCAACGGTGCCTAAATGACACTGAATAAAGCACTACAAAACAAACATCTTCAACCCTAAATACAACAACAAACCAACAGGCCCGAGCATGAGCGTAAACGGCAGACACAATATTAAGACCCAATGCGAGTAACCGTTTTGGAGTGTATCACGCCACTGCCAAGTACCCACAAAGAGATCAAAAATCAGGTAATGAATCCAGCCAGCGAGTAGTGCTTCTTTGTTGGCAAACAGTTTGGCTATGCCGTCGAGAGTCGTAAAATTGGCTTTGACTTTGCCAAAAGAAGCGATTAGATAAAAAACATAAAGCAGCGCCAAGCCAATCGAAAATACGTTTGAGTTCATGACCTGTGCCGTAATGGCAGCCTTGGGCGCAAATAACATCAACAACCAAGCAGGCATGACAGCGATATTGGCAATTTTAAATACTTGTTCTGGTTTCATGGTTTTGTTTTTCGGTAAATATCTTGCATTTTATCTAACTAAACAAAAATATTTTTTTTGTGCATTTGTCTTAAAAAAATACTTGGCAAAATGGGCGAGAACGCTTATAATTGCGGCATGAATCACAACAACGTTTACATTGTCGCAGCCAAGCGTACTCCTTTGGGTAGTTTTGGTGGTGCGTTATCGTCGCTTTCGGCCACACAGTTGGGTGCGGCTGTTGTCAAAGACATTCTAAAAATAGCCAACATCGCACCTGCGTTGATTGACGAGGTTATTTTTGGGAATGTGCTTTCGGCCAACTTAGGTCAAGCACCTGCTCGCCAAGTGGCTTTGTATGGCGGTTTGCCCAATACTGTCATTACGAGTGCCGTCAATAAAGTATGTGCTTCGGGCATGAAAGCCACCATGAACGCCGCACAAGCTATTGCACTGGGCTACCAACAGGCTATGATTTCGGGCGGTATGGAGAGTATGTCGCAAGCCCCTTACTATGTACCCAATGCTCGCTTTGGCTATAAATATGGCAATGGGGCATTTGTCGATGGTCTGGCCAAAGACGGCCTCACTGACGTATATAACGGTGGAGCGATGGGGTGTTTTGGTGATGCCACGGCTCAAAAATACAATATATCACGAGAGCAACAAGACCAATATGCCATGCAGTCGTATCGCCGTAGTGCCGCTGCTTGGGCTACTGGTAGCTTTGATAATGAAGTAGTTGGGGTAGAAGTAACAGGTAAAAAAGGCGACATCACACTCGTATCGACAGACGAAGAGTACAAGGCCATCAATTTTGACAAAGTACCTACACTCAAGCCAGCCTTTACCAAAGACGGCACAGTAACGGCCGCCAACGCCTCAACACTCAACGATGGGGCAGCGGCGTTGATGCTGGTAAGTGAGCAGTTTCTCAAAGACCATGACCTCAGCCCGCTGGCTCGCATTGTGGGCTATGCCGATGGCGCACAAGCCCCCGAGTGGTTTACGACCGCCCCAATAGTAGCAACCGAAAAAGTACTGAAACAAACAAAACTGCAAATTACTGACATAAACTATATTGAGGTAAACGAAGCCTTTGCGGTTGTGCCTTTGGTGTTTGAGCAATATTTTGGGTTGGACATCGCCCGTCTGAACGTCAATGGCGGTGCTGTGTCGCTGGGCCACCCGCTGGGCTGCTCAGGCGCACGAATTTTGGTAACGCTTCTGAATATACTACAACAAAACAAAGCAAAACTGGGACTGGCCGCTATCTGTAACGGCGGCGGCGAAGCAAGTGCAATGATTATTGAAAATTTGAGATAATTACCGACGTAGAATTGTAAATGAGTACCTAAGTATTTGATTTGCAATAATTTAGTCTAATGTTCAACAGTTTTTACATTTACTCAATCACTTGAATACGGCTACTTAATTGGTTTTTAAGATTTTGATGATTTGAATTGAATCTGTGAAAAATACTTGTAAAAAATACAAACCATTGGGCTTATTACTGAGGTCTATCTGAAATACCGTTTGGTTGCGTGCCGTATTATTGTCCAAAACGATATTGCCCAAACAGTCTATTATTGCAATATGAGTTGGCCGTTTTTTAGATGTTTCTAATTGTAAAAAACCATTGGTAGGATTGGGAAATACCCGAAATAAATCGCTTTGGATTGGTGGCGTACTCAATGGTATATCGATTTTTATATTTACAGTTTCTGAAACTCGGCTACACTCACCCTTAGATACCACCACCGCATAACTCCCCGACTGCACTGCTTCATAAATACTACCCGTTGCACCAGCGACATTGTTTTTGTCTCTCTGCCATTGATAGCCATACTCTTTGCCGATTGTGGCCGACAGCAAAATTTTATCGGGGCTATATGCCAGTACATTACCAGCAGGATTGGTATTGGCAACGATGTCTGTCCCTTTTTCGGTTACGGCAAAAGTAGAAGATTGAGCCGTACAACTCTGCCCATCAGTAATATCAACCCTGTATGTACCTGCTTGGGTGGCCGTGAAGTTATTTTGATTATTGCCAACATTGGCATTGCTGACTTTCCATTGGTAATTTACTGTGCCGATGGTATTTTGGCTACTGGCTGTGAGCGTGGTACTGCCGCCTGCACAAAATTCATTTTTGCCTGCGATGCTTACGCTGGGTTTATATATTTTTAGGTCAATGTTTTGACTTTGGCTCTCACAACCGTTGCTTTGGCAGACGGCCGAGTAAGTGGTATTGTCAGCGGGTATCACGGCAATAGCACTACTGATTTGGCCACCGCCCCATTTTACAGTTCCCGCACAGCCACTTGCCGAGAGCGTAACAGATTGCCCCTGACAGAACGAATTGGCGGTTTTGTTGCTACTCAGCGTAGGCTTAGGGACGATGGGGCAAGCCAATGTTTTGAAAGTAGTTATATTTGAAAAGTCTGATACGAGGCCTGCTTCGCATATTTTACGCATTCTGACCTCATATTCGGTATTAGGGCTGAGGTCTTTGATATCATAAAAACTATTTGTGAGGTTCTGGACTACGCTCCAGTTGGTAGTACCTACTTTGCGCCAATAAAGCTCAAAAGTTCGTAATCCATTAAAAGCCGTTGCTACTCCCCAGTTCATTCTTGTCGAGTTTGTCTGGGTACTATTAAACGAAAAAGTACCAATAAATACCCGAGAACACTCTGCTTTGAAGGACGAAATAATATTTGAATATTCTGTGCTATTGCTTCCACATATCGTTTTTACTTGATAGGTGTAGGAACTACCGTTTTCGAGGGCGTTAATCGTATAGTTCATATAGTTGCCGGGCGGTTTTATGAGCGCACTTTCTTGCCAAACCGTTGTATTTTGTTTGCGCCACCGTACCACATAGCCATCTACCGTTGGCAAACTATACCAACCTATTTGTACACCGGTGGGTATTACATCACCGTTATAGCCAATATTAGATGGTGGCGAACACGTTGTAATAAAAGTTTTGATGTCGGTATAGGCCGCAGTTGGGCTTGCTCGACAGTTTACTTTTCCTCGCCATTCGTGTTCTGTATTTGGTTTTAGATTTGATATTGTTACATAGCTACCGTTTACAGTATTCCAAGGTGTTTTGCCTTTTTCACGCCATTCAGTAGCAACCCCCGTGAGAGAATCTTTGGCTGCCAAATAAATATTAAAAACCAAAAATACTTGAGTTGTAGATGTATGGCTATCAAGTGCTACTGGCACGAGACATTGACCTAAGGCCAATTTAGCCCAAACTATAAACATCAAAAGCCCTATTGTTTTTTTCATGGTTTCGTAAAAGTTATCGTTTGGCCGTAGCCTGTGCCGCAGGCGTTGCGGGCGTAGGCACGTAAGTAGTATCGAGTATTGGCTTGCAAGTCCCAGAGGGCTGTGCTGGTGGTTTTGAGTCCTATCGTTATGTTGCTGGCTTCTATGTATTTACTGTTTTCGATGGTGGGTGTGGGGTTGGTGGTCGAGAGGCAGTAGCCGGCAGTTAGTACAGGCGGTACGTTGTCGGCGTTGGTAATGGGCGAGTCGGCTACATATACTTTGCTACTCACTGGCAAATAGGGCTGCCCCGTTGTAACTGCTGGCAAGCCGCTGGCTGGGTATAAAGCCCGCAAAGCGGCCAAGTCGGTAGGCGTGATTTGGGTAGTAGGTGCGTCTTTATTGAGTTGAGGGTACATTAATGCCGTAGGGTCTGGGCTACTGGATAGCCCCAAAATCTCACCCAACTGGTTCATTATCAACGATTGAAGCTGTGGCGCAGTCCATTTGTTGGTGGTATTAACAAAAATTGTAAAACCAGCCTGCACCGACCCGCTCGAAGAAGCCAATGAGGCGGTTTTATAGCTAAAAAGCCCTTCGGTATTGGCTTTTGACATTTGTCCATCAATGCTCAACACAATAGCAATAGTACTTTTGGCAGTCGTACTGTTTCGCTGGAAAGCCAAAAACGTACCAGCTTTATTGAATGCATCAAAAGCCGCAACATAAGCCTCGGTAGGTGCATTGGAGGCGTTGCCACCCACAGTGCTGCCAATGCCCCACGTAACGGTACAAGTTGGCCAGCGTTTTTTGCCCACCAACTGCCCCGAAGTGTTTGAGATGAGTGTAGGATCGGTGGGTACGTCAAGGGTTTTGCAAGCCACAACGACCCAAACTAACATCATACAAACTACCAGCGATTTATGTATATTTGTGTTCATTTTTACAAAAAGCAAAAAACATTTAACGGCACAAAAGTCTAAAAAATGTTCAAAACAGCCTCAAAATCAACTTCACCCCCACACCCGACAACGCCATAGACGTACTACTGCGGTTGGTGGCTTCGTCTTTATAGTTTGTGTCCAAAACGTTATTGGTTCGGTTGTAGGTGAGCATTAGCCCTATTCGGCTCTTGTTTATAAACGTTGTCGTATAGCCCACACTGACCTCAAAGCCCAGTGTATTGTTGTTAAAAATAGCACTATTGGTTTGGTTTATGTTTTTGGTATAATTACCATAATTAAAATTTAGCACTCTATTAAGCGTGAAGCCGCCTTGTAAGTGTAGCTGAGTATCGTCGCTGAGGGCTTTATTGAACCGCAACGAAATAGGTATTTGCAAGAGTCCAATGTCAAATTTTTCGAGGGCTGCACCGTTGGCTCTCATCGAGTTAAATTGCATTTTGCCATAGTTTGCGCCTACTACCAACGACAGTGTTTTGTTTGGCAACACCACCAACTCGCCACCCCAACGCCGTGCCAAAGTCCCACGGCTTTTTACTGCACCCATCTGGTTTGTTAATATCGGCAACCCATAACTTCCTGTTACCGATATTTCGCCAGCCACTACCTCAGCCCAGTTGATGTCTTTTCCTTTTTCGGGATCTACTTCAAAATGATATTTAGGTTTGTCGTCTTTTTTTGGTTTGCGGCGAGCCAGTCGTTCGGCTCGGCGTTTGGCTCGCTCGGCATCTCGTAGTTGCTGCCGTTTGGCCAATAGTTCGGCCTGCTGTCGTTGCTTTTCTAATCTGGCTCGTTGCTTTGCTGTCAGCGGAATATCGTTTTTTGTGCTATCTATTGTTGGGGTTTTTGGTGTGGTGTCTTTATCTCTCTTAATTTTTTTATCAATTATTCGTATTTTTTCAATCAATATTTTGTTTTTGTCAGCATCGCTGCCCAAAGTCAGTGCTTCGTTGTAGTTTTTGCGGGCATCTGTCCAAAACCGATTGGCACTCAAAAAATCGCCATACAACTCATGCGCCTCGGCTGCCATCTGTTGCGTAATCTTGTCTTCTGCATTTAAACTTAGTACCGTTTTATATTCTTGGGCCGCCTCGCCATATTTGTTTTGTTGCATTAGCTTATTGCCTCTGGCTTGGGCATCTCGAGCTTTGGTAGCTGCCATGAGCTGGTCTTGGGCTGGTTTGTCGTTTTCGTGGCCTTTTTGTTTCAAGCATAAATTATATCTGGTTACGGCCAATATATAATTTCCTAGTGCAAAGCTACTATTGGCCGAAGTCCAGTATTTTTGGTATTCTTTTTCGAGCGATGGAACGTCTGGGTTTTCGTTTCTAACTAATTCTATATATTTTGCATATTGAGGTAACTCTCGATTGTTTTTTTGTTTGTACTGCTCATTGAGTCTCTCCATTTTAAAGGTTATGGCTGGCAGTCGCCTGATGCCTTTGGCTTTTAAGATACCAGTGGCCAATAAAAAATAATCGGCCGATGGCTCTATTTCACCAACTTTGAGTAATCTATCGCCCTCGTTTTCAATTTGAACTATTATTCTTTCCTGAAAATATTTATCGTCTGGGCTTTGCCATTGTAGCCCAAAGAGCTTGTCGAGTGCGGGCTGTATGTTTTGTTTTTGGGTTATAGCCAATCTCAACTGGGTCTGCGCCTCCATTATCTGGCGGCAAATTTCTATTTTAGCGGCTACCAATTTTTCTTCTTTATCGTTCGACACAGCTTGACAGGCTAAGTATTTTTTTTTTGCATCTTCATAATCTCCGCTATTCATTTTGTCGTCGGCCATGACTAAGATTTGTTTAAATTCGCCGTTTTGTTGGGCAAACAAAGACAATCCACTCGGTAATATCAGATAGAAGGTAATGGTAATGGTGATGAACGATGTACGACGAACGATAGGTGAAAGCACCCATTTCGCTACACCGACCCACCAACAATATGCTACATCTAAAATCATTTTTCGTTTTTCACTTCTCGTTTTTCACTTCTTCTTACACACTTTTATTTTGTCGCTTACCTCGGCACTATCTTTAATAGACTGTGCCAGTGCGTACCATTGGGCGGCATTATCGTATATTTCTGCATCAAATATTATATCGCCTTTGTTCATGTATTCTTTGTATAATTCTTCAAATTTGGGACTGTCGAGTTTGTAACTATCTCTAAAATAACAGGCAAGCCGAAATACTTCGGCGGCCGAGTTTTTGTCGTTGGTAGTGTTGAGAATAATTTGCCCTTGTGTCAGTAGTTCCTCTATTTTGTTCTGATATGCCTGTTTGAGTTCAACCGCCTCCACCGAGTCACGGATAGCTTTCCTGCGGCGTTCTTCGGGTGTTATGTTGCCATTGCTATCGTCTGGACTTTGCTTATAATAACCAATGTGCGTTATATAGACTTTCCATTGGTTATTGATGTCTTTTTCGGCACGTAGCTCGGCTACTCTCAATACTGGCCGATAGTTTTGGTTGGGTTTGTTTTTGTTTTTTTCATTGGTGTTATATTCGCCTCTAAACTCGGACTTAAAATATACTTTCAGATACAGATAATTGTTGGCCTTGACGTCAGACACTGACACATCTGAAAAAAATATTGTTTCTCGTTCTGATTTTTTATAAAATATATCCAGATTTGACAAATAAGTAGCCACCATTTTGTCGCTACCCTGAGCCGTGGCGGTGTTGCTCGGTGTGATGTCGTCTTCGATTATTGCACCATCATCATAAAACACTTGATTTTTTTTGCTCGGTAAATAACTATCCATCATAATTGACTTCAATGAGTCTTTTTCAACGTCTTCAAAAGCAATGGTATTGAGCAACCCCCGCAAGTAACTCTCGACCATGACACGGGCCAAAAGTCTGATATTTTTTTGTTCGGCTTTGCTCGGTAGTTCCACTTTGTCTTGTGCGTGTATTTTATTACACAAAAAGAAAAAAAATAGACTACAAAAGCCTATCACCAAATCTCGCAGTTTCATAATTTGTTATATTTTTACTTCTTGCTCTTCGTACTATCGCTATGGCTCACACCAATACTCTGAAGCAATACTTCCCATTTTTTAAGACTATCAGCATTGGTTTTACCAGTATAGGTTTCAAATTTGACTTTTACTGGTTTAAATTCTGAATGATTGAAGAACTCAGATGGTTGAGGTGTAAAAACGCCATCTTTATTGACAAAATGTTGTGTACTCCATCGCTCGCCATATCGCTGATTGTTTATTGTATAGTTAGACATCAAAAAGTAGCTGACATCAATCGAGTTTATTTTATAGAGACCAGTAGGTAAAAATTTCGAACGAGTTAAATATTCTCGAACTGGATACCTCTGTATTCGACCATTTCTATTTTTTGATTCTACCTCTGAGTCTTTCTCAAAGAGTGTTTCGGCTTGCTCAATGGCTTGGTCTCTAACTGGCTCTGGCTTTGTACTATCGTTGATGATGTCTGAGAGTATCACAAATTTTCTGATAAGACTCGAGGTTTTTGTCTTTAATATTTCAACCGTCGAGCTGTCGGTCGTCGCCTTCGACTGCCCCAAACAAGATACAGATAAAGCCAAAAATAATATAATTGATGCTATTTTCATGTCTTAGATTTAGCTTACAGAGCGAGCTGAGTATCAACTCGCTCTATAAACCATTTGGCTGTCTTAATTTGCTACACCAATACTCCCCAACAATATTCCCCATGTGCGAACTTTGATGCTATCTTCGATTTTGTCGTAAGTTTCAAACTTAGTCTCTACGCTCTTTTTGGTTACGTCCGAATATTGCATTTGGTCTTTGTTGTTGCCGTTGCCATAGCCTGTAAATGTCTGTACGCCAGTGATTGTACCATAATAATTACCATCGTTTTTGAGTATGGGTTGGCTCACGTATTGTATCTGTGTCCAAGCAATGTCTATTTTGCCATAAGGTAGTAGTTTGAGGCGAGTGAGGTACTCACGCACTGGGTATTTGCTGGTTTTTGACTTTGTTACCGACGATACCTCTATCATGGCATCGGCCATAAACAACTTGACGGCTTGGTCAATGGCATTGTCTTGTTCAGTGCTTGATCGGTCTCTGTCAGTTATTATTTTCAAATAATTTGCAAATTCTTCTACTTTTACTATGGCTTTGGCTTTATAAATTTCGAGTTCCGCATCGGTCATCTTTCCAGACATATCTACCTTGCCATTTTTTATTCTTTCTGCTTCGGCTATGGCCAAAAGTCTCTCTTTTTCGATTTTTTCGGCCAGTAGTCTTGCTGCTATTTCTTCTGGTGTTTCTACTGGTGCAGCTTTACTTTTTTTGTTCTGAAAGTCCGCCCAAGCACTTTTTAAAAATGGCACGGCTTCGTTTAGGTCTTTATAAATTTCATGTTGGCCATCGGCTTTGATGATGGCTACAATGTTACTTTTGGGCATAGAGGCCGACTCGCCTTTTTCGGTCTTATAATTGACTGCATCTGCCCCATCATACGGAGGCGACTGGCAAACGATAACTTTGAGCGGCACAGCACTAATGATAATGTCTGACTTTGGGCCTTCGCTGTTATAAAACTGTTTGAGCTGCTTGCGAGAGTCTTCAACAGACCGCTTGATGTCTGACATCATCAGGTAGTTGCCTTTGGCATTAAACGCCACCTCGATATTGTCTCGGCCAAAGGTTCGCAATATTTTTCTGTCGCCATTTGTTTGGTAGTAGCTTACTTTACCGTCGGTAGCCTCAGTCAGACGCTCGGTAAAGGCATTGCCGTTTTTCATATAAAATTTTTCTTGGGCAAAAGTCGTGTTCGCCCCCCAAATTGTTAGTAGCCCCAAGGCTACGTTTTTTACTAATTTATTTTTCATTGTTTGTTTTATTAAAAATGTTTTGTTAGTCATCAAGTGTTCTGAATTTTATAGAATATCAGTAATTGATTGTAACTAAATAATTGATTATTAGATAATTATAATATTTTTCGTTGTTCGCTTTTCGCTACTTAGTAAATTAAAAATGTATTTTGAGTCCTAAGCCAAAGGTACTTGCCGATGATAACTCTTTTTTATTGTCTAAACTTGACAGGCTACGAGTATAATATCCAAAAATGCTAAAATGGTTTATCTTCACGCCCAACTGCCCCATGGCCCCAAACTGTAACGGATTGTAAATGATATCATCGGGGTTGTTAGGGTCTGCCGCAAAATTCAGGTCTTTGCTTTCTGTTAGGCCAGCGCTCGCTGTTGTTGATTGGCCACCAAAGGCGTAATTGACATAAGGGCCAGCACCTACAAAAAACTTGGCAACAGGTGTGGGGCTAACAAACATAATAGGTACGCTCAGTTGTGCGCTTTGGTAGTTATATTGTTCATACGAAGTAGCATCTGAGGCATCAGTAAACTTGCCTCCAAATTGGGTATAGGTGGCCATAGGTGCAATGGCTACCATACTGCCCAACGGTATATGAACTCCCAAGCCACCAGAATAGGCCAAGCTGAAAGCGGTTTTTGCATCAAAAAATACTGCAATGGGCGAGGCTAAAACACCCATACCACCACTACCCGTTAAGAAAACGCTCATTTTTTCTTTTGCGCCCGCTACTGGCTGCTCGTCTGGGTTTCTTTCACCACCGATTTTTTCTTCTTGGCCGTTGGCATAAATCAGTTTGTTTATATCCGACTTATCTATGGCAATCGGTGGTGAGGTTTGGGGTTTGGTTGGATCTCGGTAGAGTACCTGTTTTTCGTTTATTTCAACAATTATGGCCTGTATCGTTTTGTTGTTACGTTTTACGATTTGGTCTGCTTTGCGTGTTTGGGCAAAGCCAACGGTTTGTACCAAAAGTGCCACAAGGAGTAGTGAGGTAGTGATAATAAATTTCATTTGATTGAATGTTTGAATTGTGAATGAATGATTGATGGTAGGCTGCTCATGCGTTGCCCTACAAAGCAGGACAACGATGATGGAGCAATCTAACCTAATTATGAATGATTAAAGTTTGAAGCTAATGCCGCCCTGAAAAATAGCGAAGCCAGTACCCAACTCAGTAAAAGCCGCCATATTGTCCTTAAAATAATACCGACCACCTACGTGGATTGGAATGAAGATTTTGTTGAGACCTTCGAAGTCTTCGCTGGTGGCGCCTTCGGCAGACATGATACGAAAACCCACACCAGCACCCGCATAAATATCTATTTTGTTGTTGTTGAGCTTCATAACTTCGGCCAAATGATAAGAGCCTCTTGCGCCAATATGAATAAAGTTCATTTCGAGGTCGCTGTCCCTCGAATAACCAAACAGGCCTCCAGCACTGATTTGGTCAGTAATTCCTACTTCAAACGAACCACCAACGCCAATACTACCATGAGCACCAGTGAGTTTTTCAGCAAAGAGGCTTTTTAATAAATTTACCTTGTACGCCCCCAGCCCCAGGCCAACATTGATGAGTTTACTGCCTTTTTGGTATGCCTGTGCCTGTACGTTAGTTTGTAGCAGTGCCAAAAGACCCACGATTGTTGCGAATGTGTAAAATGCTTTTTTCATTGTGTTTTTTGTTTTATTGTTTATTTAATCCAATAGACGTTTGAGTGGCGAGTTTTTTAAGTGAGGCGGTGTCAATTCTATTTTTGGAATCTTAAAAGCCCTCAAAGCCATTGTCAATGAACTGGTTGAGTGATGGATTTAGTACGTGAGACCACCTTCAAAAAGTCAAAATTAATGGTTGTTTTTCTTTCAAAAAACCCAACGATTGGATTCTGACATTTGGGGGCATCGTTCCCAGACTCTTGCCGCTAAGACAGAATAGCGACTGTTCCATGGCCTGTGTCTTCACAGACCTCGGAACAGAGTGATGGATTTAGTACGTGAGACCACCTTCAAAAAGTCAAAATCAACGGGTGCTTTTCTTTCAAAAAATCCAACGATTGGGTTCTGACATTTGGGGGCATCGTCCCCAGACTCTTGCCGCTAAGACAGAATAGCGACGTCATCGCTTAGAACGATGACGTCGCTTGCTCCAAGATAAAGTGAGTACCCTGCTATAACTTTTTGAGATTGGCAACCATGCCGACGAGTGTAAAACTGTAGGCATCGTCAGAAGCTTCATTTCTAGTATATATCCGAATTACATATTTGCCTTTTGAAACGTTTATGGCCATATTTCTTGTTTTATAATCGAAATAAACGTCTTCACCAACTACCACACCTATTGAATTTTTTATAGTCATGCTGTGAAAGAACGTACTAGCACTTGTTGCGTCAAGTATAGTTTTGTCTTCTGTTATCTCAAAACTGTATTCATCATAAGACCTTGGAACATTATTGCTATTATCAATTACTATGGTTTTAGTTTTTTGCCACTTACCATCAATTTTTAAACTGTTAAAAATCTTCTCTTTGAGATTGCTAACTTTACCATTTATTTCGAGAGAAAAGTTAGTTTTGGCCAAACGTTCAATCGTACCAACTAATAGCGTGTAGCTGCCTTTATTGACTTTTAGGTTTACGTTGGGTGTGCGGCCAGAACCTATGCTGGCGTAATTCTGACTTTGGCCTAAGCTATTAAAAATTTTTACCCAAGTATCTGCACTCGTAGAGGTCGCATCAATATCAACGTAGGTATTATCTTCGGCCACATCAAAAGTATAGGTCTTGTTTCGAGGCGATAAAAAATATAACTCACTGTCATTACCAAGTCCCCCACCTCCATCACCAAAATCCTTGTTTGTATCAAGCAATCTCGCAGACGGCACCCGCACGGGGGCGGCATCAATGCCTCTGACACTCACCGTATATTTACCAATGGCGTAGCGATTTCGGGTCGTTACGAGTAGGGTATATTTGCCTTTGTTGAGTTTTTGGGTATCGGTAAAATTACGACCATACTCTGGGCCCGAAAAGCTACCATATTTATTCAAATCTTGCCCCAATGAATTATACCAATAAAAAGCTACGTCAATGTCCCCAGATTGCACATTGGCCGTTACGTTTTTGTTGTCTTCGGTTACTTCAAAAGTATAAAAGTGGTTTCGGAAAGAGTAATATGTGCCACCGCTTGTACCTTTGGCTGTGCTGTACTCGTCGGATACTTGTGGTAGGGCTTTGCCGTTGGCAATGGTAACGGTTTTTTCAACCTCTGCACCATCAAACGATTTGCTGGCTTCGAGTTTTACTTTGTAGTCGCCGTTGTAAGTCAAGGCTATTTTTGGGTTTTTTTCGGTCGAAGTCAGGCCGTAGCCGAAGTCCCATTTGTAAGTGCTGGCACTTACGCTTTTGTTGGTAAACTGTACCTCGCCATTGGGCAATAGTGCAAAGGTGAAATCGGCTTTGATGGGCAAGTCTCGGCCACTCGTTACGGTAACGGTTCTTTCGATGCTGTTTTCGCCCGCATTGTTTTTGACGGTCAGCTTGACGGTATAGTCACCATTGCTAACAAAGGCCACTTTGGGGCTTTTTTCGGTCGAAGTCGTGCCGTTGCCAAAGTTCCAAGCGTAGGTACGAGCCGATAGGCTTTTGTCGGTAAATTGAATAACTCCACCCGACGACTGCACAAAGCTAAAATCGGCGGTTGGCATTGGGTCGGGGTCAGCTTTTTTGCACCCATGCCAAATCGTAGCCATCAACAAGGCTACAATCACGAGTTTGATTTGTTTGGTTTTCATTGTTTGAAATTGTTTTTGTTTAACTTTGTAATAAAATTTAGAAATCAGAAAAAATGACTACGACTTATCGGCTCAATCCACAAGAAATAACGATGACACTCTTGGAGTCTATCAAAACATTATTTGCTGGCCAAGAAACAGTTGAAATAACTATTAAACCTGTTATGGAACTCGACTCTGTTACTATTCTCTCTCAAAAAAGCCTTGCCCAAGAATGGGACAGTACCGAAGATGAACGCTGGGAAACATTATTGTAAACTCCATGGCAACCTACAAACAAGGCGATATTGTAGTGGTCAATTTTCCATTTACAGACATGACCCAAACCAAAAAACGACCTGCATTGATTATCTCAAACCAGCAAGTCAATCAAACAGGCGACTATTTATTGGTTCAATTAACGAGTCAAGTAAAAAATGATACGCTATCACTCTCTATTTTGCCTACTGATTATGCTTTTCGTCCGCTTCCTTTAGATAGTTATGTGCGACTACACAAAATATTTCTACTCAACGAGTCCTTAATTCTTCACAAGGCGAGTGCCGTAAATATTCCTTTTTTTAATAACCTTATTGTTGCTATCCTAAAATTGATACAGCGAGTTTGATTCATTGTGTTTTCATTGTTTGAAATTGTTTTTGTTTAACTTTATATTCCGCTGTTGCGGGTGGAAAATGATTTTATAACTTTTGTATTAGCACATCTGCATTAGTTTATTGATTCCATTATTTTATCATAATCGGTCTCTATCTGACTTTTTATGCTATTCATTGCCTGAGTAACCGCCTTGATATTTGAATAATGTAAAGCGCCATACTTTGAATAATTCCATGGATACCAGCCCGTTTTTGTATTACCCTGTCCAACGCCCGAATACCGACCTATGCTGTTGCCTTGCAAATCACTTAATTGTACTTCTACTCCAACCATAGCTTTTTGTTTTCGCCATCTGGGAATGCCGAAAAACGTAGAATTCAAACCAAATCCTAACGTTACCATAAATGCAGGATATAGTAAGTTTTTTTTGCCTGTTGTAGGGTCGGCTGGCACTTCGTTGTAGGCATTTACTCCAAGCAAAGTACCAAAACCAAACCGTACCGCTGCTGGAATAGGATTGATAGATTTACCTTCTGCGAAAGTAATGATATTGACAGTTGCTACCATTTTTCGAGTACCAGTGCGTTGTCCAATATTATTGGCAAAATCTCGTTCAATAATAAGTCGGGTATCACTTTTTCTCTCGTCTTTTATGTATCTGTCTTGGGTGAAAGCATTGGCAAAGCCTGCAAAAAAAGAACCAAATGGATCGGTTGAAATATAACTCGTTCCAGTACCTTTTTTTACAATAAAGTCTTGATAATTAGCATCTAAGGACTCTTCTCTGACATTGGTTTGAATATAAAAAGGTAAGATTTTAGATAGCGAGTTGTCAGGATTATATACCGAAGCGGAGAGGCGACGCTGACAACTTGTTAATACCATTAGCTGAAATACAAGTAGGCCAAGTGTTGTTAATTTGATAAAGTTAGGTTTCATAATTGAAAGGTTTAGTTGTAAAATTGAAATTGATTTTTAAAGTTTATTGGCAGTCAGCAAATATTGACTATTGTCTTTTTGGTAATTGAGAGTCAAAATATTGTTTTTTACATAACCCACCATCACGCTGCCGTCCATGAGATTGGTACGGTCGGCTTCGTAGCTGAGGGTAAGGGTTTTGATGGTCTTGGGGTCGGTCGAGAAAGTAGGCGAGCCACCAAACTCAAACTCTGATGGCTGGCTTAGACCTATCAACTCATCACTATATTTCTCAATCTTGACCTGCATCGAGAGCATCACCGCCGACGGTACGGAGGCGTTGTTCTTAAAACTATTTTTGCCAGGATAATTAAACACCAAGCTACCCCACTCCAAACGGTTTACTGTATATGTTCCTATTAGCTTGTCGGCTTTGGGTGCGCCCGAGGCGATGATGTCTTGGGCGATGTTGCAACTGGCGAGCCAGCTAAAAACAAGTACTAAGGCGATGGTTTTTAAAGTTTTCATTTTGGTTTGTGTCAAATATATAATTAGATTGCTTTCATCAGTTTAGACGACTGAGTGGCTTTGATTTTAAGTTTGGCAATATTTTTTTTGATTACTTAGCCGCAGAGCATCACACTTTTGGTAGTTTCTTCGGTGGTCTGTGAGAATACAGACCACCGAAGAAACACCTTTTGTTTTTCATTTTTCACTATCCACTACTTACTCAACACACCAACCGCATACCTTTCAGCTTTTGTTTGAATTCACTTACTCGGCGGCGAGAAGGCTGCATCGTGCGGCCATCGAGCAGTGTTACCATGTCGTCATAAACCGCTACACATTGCAGATTGACGATAAACGACCGATTGAGCCGACAGAAATAGGGCGAATGAACGATACGCTCTTCGTAACGTTTGAGAGTGATGGCTGTCAGTAGCACGCTACCATCTCTAAACCTAAACTCGGTATAGTTGCGGTCGGCCTCGATGCTCACAATTTCGCTAAGGAGTATTGATTGGCGGCGCTCAAAAAACGGGAGTATTATTTCAGATAAATTGGCAGACATGGGTTTAGTGTTTAATGCGTGAATGGTAAATGGTGACTAATAACAGACTATTGTTTTATCATTTTTTTGACATATCTATACTCGCCTGTTGCTATTTCTAAAAAATAAATACCCGTAGCCAAGCCATCAGTCGATAACTTGACAGATTTTGAAAGTGGGCTATTAGTTTTGATTTGCTGGCCAAGCGGGCTTATTAGTCGTATGGTTTCTATGATTTCGTCGCTCTCTACCATCACATAGTCGCCAGCAGGATTTGGAAATACCCTGAGGGCTGTCTCGGCCTGTACTTTGGCTGCTACGATGCGAGAGTACGAAAAAGTGCCATCGTTATCTATTTGTTTGAGACGGTAATAATTGACCTCAGACATGGGCGTCTTGTCTATAAAACTATACGATTTGATATCTGACGCTTGCTCCGAAGCCGCTACAAAACCAATACGCTCAAAGCTCTTGGCATTGCTGCTGCGCTCTATCTCAAAGCCCTTGTTTTGTGTCTCAGCGGCAGTTTCCCAGTTGAGCGATACGGTGTTGTCGGTGTTGAGAACTGCCGTGGTATTGAGCCATGTTACGGGGAGGGCGCAAGCAGGAAGTGTGAATTTTTCGAGTGTATAACAACTAATACTTTTGTATTCGACAAGAACAGAAATAGGATTATCGGCAGGCAAAACTCCAAAAATAGGACCAATAACATTAGATGGATAGCGCACGCCATTGACTGAGTAAATATAAGAACTAATGGCCTCAGATGGTATGATGGTCAGTACTTTGGTTTCACAGTTATAGGTTATACTTTGATTGGGGGGGCCTAAACTTGGGTCAATAGTTACTTTGGCAGTTGCTGTATTTTTGCATCCGTTGGCATCTGTACCTGTTACAGTGTAAGTAGTGGTAGCATTAACGACAGCGATAACATTAGCCCCAGTAGTAGTATTTAATCCAGTAGCGGGACTCCATATATAACTACTTGCACCACTTGCCGACAGTCCTGCACTCGAACCTCCACATACTGTTTTTGAGCCACTTGTTGTTATAGTTGGTCGAGAATTATAAATAGCCCCTAAACTACTCAATGTTTTTGTTGCACTACAACCCGTGGTGGTATTTGTGCCAACAACTTGATAAGCTGGTGGCGAAGTAGAGCCCAAAGTAAACGTAACCGATGAACCCGTAGTAGCACTCAAACCCGTAGCAGGACTCCATAGATAACTATTTGCGCCAGAGGCTGTCATCGTAACTACATCACCTACGCAGTAGCTTTTTTTGTCAATTTTTAGGGTAATATCCGGAGATGGATTAACAGTTATTGCGACACTGTTTGACGCAAAAGTGCAACCTAAGCCTGACGTTGCCTCCAATTCAAGATTATAAACGCCAGGCGAATAATTAGAGGTATTAAACGATAAAGCAGCATTTGTAGAACCATCAACAGGATTAACACTTCCATTTGCCAGCGTATTAGGGCTTATAAACCATCTGTAAGTATAAGGGCCTGCACTTGGAGTTATACCAACTCCAAATGCTACTATTTCACCTACACACACTGCAGTTTTATTGGGAGTAATGGTTACGATATTTGACTGAGATACACTCACTTTTGCTGTTGCCGTGCCTTTACAGCCCGTTCTAACATCTTTACCTGTAACAGTGTATGTAGTTGTAGTGGTTGGCGAAGCATTAACTACCGCCCCCGTTGTGGCACTTAGCCCTGTCGAGGGTGTCCAAGTGTATGGATCTTCGGGCGAGAATGGGCTTGCTATACCACCACTTGCCGTAAGCTGAACAGGCGCACCCCCTGGGCAAATAGTAGCTGTTGAGGGTGTAACAGTAATTGTGGGAGTGGCATAGATGGGAGCATCTAAGCCGCTGTTTCCGATAATTGATTTACAGCCATAAGCATCTGTAACCTGCACTGAGTAGGGGGGATTCATTCCTATCATTGCTGTCGTGGCCGTAAAAGTTACCGATGCACTACTAGTACTACTCAGTCCTGCTGCAGGTGACCAAGCATAAGTATATACCCCAGCCGGAAATGGTGAAGCTACTAATGTTACTACCTCGCCTACACATACAGGCAATGTAGGATTTTTTATAGTTACGCTTGGCCTACGAATTGTAATAGTCAAAGGAGTTGCATTGAAATCATAACAAGACAAAGAATTTGGGTCGTTGTCATATCTAACGTCAGAAGCCAGTACTTGGATGTCGTAGCTTCCAGGATTTATTCCATTGCTACCACCTGCGGTTTGTAATGTGCGAGTATTAGTTGTGGCAAGTGTTGCACCTGTACCAAATGGGTTATCAGTACCGTTATTAAGCGTACTTGGGGTGATATTCCAACTGTACTGATTGACATTTGCGCCTACCAATGTAAAATCTACTGGGGTACCTTGGCACGGATTGAGGTTGCTGGCTGTGAGCGTACCCTGTGGTTTAAAAACCGTTACAGTTACCTGTACAGGTGTAGTGCATCCTGTGCCGTTGAGGGTATAAGTAGTAGTAACGGTTGGATTGGCTACTACACTCGCACCCGCTGTGGCACTAAGCCCAGCAGCAGGCGACCAAGTGTAGTTAGAACCTGCACCTGAAGCTGTAAGCGTAATTGATGCTAAACTGGGAGCTTGGCTGGTTATACAAGTATGGTAGTTACCAGAAGGCAAGCTACTGGTAACAGCGCAGTTGGGTGTGTTGGTAGTACCATTTGTGGCGGTAGTGTCGCTCGGTGGGGTAGCGGAGGCACTTAGCCAAGCAAACTGTAGAAAAACAATAAATAAAATTCGTTTCATAGTTTTTGAAATTGAAAAGTGTTTTTAATGATTAGATGCCTCGTTCAGTTAATCCGTCTGCTACTGAGCCTACTTTGAGGGTGATGGTTTTGAGGCTTCCTACTTTGTGTAGAGTGGGCGTTTGGTACTGTCGCTTGGCGGCAAGTGGTTTGTTTGGTTTTTGCATGATTGGCTTTGGATTTTGTTTGTAAAATTTGAAATAATTAAAATTACGTTTGTAGAATAAATAGACATAGTAGTCGTATGTATTCTGTTAATTGAGGCAAAATTACGGGCTTGTTTTTTTGCAAAAAATCCAACGATTGGATAAACGAAGTTTTTTTTTGCCATAAATTCTTGCCTTTAAATACCAGACGACTATATGTTTGAAATTTTAAGTCTTCATTAAAATATATTTAGTAATTTTATGTCTCGCCTATCTAACCCTAAATATGATTCCCTTACTGTCAGAAGTTTATGCAGCCTTAGAGCCGCTGCTGCGTGCGCCAGAAATCAAAAATTTGGAAAATAAATTTGCCGATACCTTCGGCTTCGAGGGCATCAAAGACGCTCGTAGCGACCTTCAAGTAAGAATATTGACTAACTCCACACTTTTTTGGAACGCCAACAGCCGCCCAGCTTGGGTCTATCAGGCTTATCGTAATTTGCTCAGAGACAAATTGGACTATAAAACCAAAAGAGACCCTAAATTATTGCAAAAAAAGAAAGACAGACTCCAAGACGAAGCCAGATTATTGCAACAACGGGCGATAGAAAACAAAGAAAACTTAGACGAAAAAATAGATAAAGCAAAAGAAAAACTACGGCTATTGGTAGAACTTGAGAATGAGATTGTGGCGGGACTATCTAAAACGTCATCTATTCCAGAGGTGGGTTGTGCCACACATTGTTTAGAAAAATTGGTCACCACCGACCCCAAACGCTACGCACTCTTTGTAGCCAAAGTCTTAGACCATACCCCCGATCAAATAGAGCAGGTACTGAGAGGTATATTGAAAAGTCAATACAATCCTTTTGAGGGCATCGGCCTTATGCTAAACAAGTTCAGAACGGCACACGCAGACATCGCCAAGCCCAGCACCAAAGAGGCGCAAGTGGCAGAACTACTGGCCGAGGTCTTTGACTATGCCAGCGGCGGCTCTGTCAATACCAGCATTACGCATATCAGAACTGGTTTGCAAGATTGTGTAATAGGTTGCGAGGAAAAGGAGAGATAGACTTAAAAAAAGGCGACTTTAATCGTCTGTATTTTTGAAAACAAATTTAACGATAAACAAATCATGGAAAAATATAATACATCAACCTTCAAAAACCTATTGGCAGGCGACCTGTCGGATCAAGAAACAGCCAGCCTCTGGCAAGACCCTGTTTTTGAGCAAGAGTTTGCTTTCTATTTAAAAATGAAACAAGGTGGGCAGCAACTTATCGAAAAATATACGACCGTCAATATAGAGACAGACATAACAAAACCACAAGTACAACCGCTCAATCCAAGATTGGCCATAGCGGCCTCGATAGTGTTGGCGTTGGTTGGGGGATATTTGCTTGTGCCGTCTGGCACTACGATGATGGGCAACTCGCCATCATTTTTGCAACAGTACGGTCTCGGCCTCGGGCTTATTGGTCTGGGTATAGGGCTTGGGTTGTTTTATTTTTTGAAGAAGAAATAAGTGGCGATGGTATCATTTCAGTTGCTCGGTTTTACTGAGTAACTACTGTCGTGCGGCCTTTGGCCGAATATTTTGACTATATTAGGCAAATTGATTAGAAACTACTTTTACTGGCAAATGACGACTTGTAGTTGTTAGTATAAAATAACATCGGCCAGAGGCCGACCGATAGTCATCACTCGGCAGAACCAAGCAACGGCATGAGATAACAGCATCATTTGAAGCATTACTTTTGGTTTTCATCGGCCAAGTCAATAAATACCTGAATGACTTGATTGCGGTAGGGATTATTGGTACGAAGAATGATTGAACTATAATAAATAGGGCCCAGCGGGTCAATGATTTTGGTATCTACTTTCAGATACTCATTTCCCTTAAAATACTCCACCCACTGATTGAACTTGCGCCGCCTGGCCTCCTCTCGTGCATCTGACGAGTCGCAGATATAAATGATAACCTGTTCGTTGTTGTTCTTGAAAAAATCATCAAAAATAGTTGCAACAGTCCCTGCTATTTTTGGGTCAAGTGGCGATTTTTTTCGTTTGGATTGCTTGCTACTCGTATAATTAACTCAAATGCAGGTACATAAAAAGGTGTGCGATTCTCAAGAATATAATCGCTGGGTTTGAATTTTACATCATATGAAACTTTATTGTCTGTTACAAAGGTGTACAAATTTTCTATGCCACCACGAAAATGGTGGATATAGGCGTTCCTTTTTTCGACTTTACCGTCCATTCTTTTTCTCTAATTCTGTTATTATGTCTTGAAATTCAGATGTTTTCGCAAACACTTGCATTTCTTTCTGAGACTGTCTTTTGCTTGCCATCAGTTTTCGGGCAAAGTCTATGGCTTTGGGTCTGCTGGTTTCTATTGATACGGTAATCATAGTCGTATAGTTTTTTTGTAAAGATACTGGTTTTTGAAATAGATATAAAAATTTATTTATTTTCCAATCAGCACCAATCCTGCCCAGAAAACGGGCATAAATTGCTCGGCGTTATTTTTTATAAAAGTTCTTTTAGAGGTTGTTAGGGCTGTATTTTTGGGTAGTTGGCTTTGTAGATTTTCAAAAAAAACAGACGATATTTCGGTCGAGGCCGCCTCTGGAATACTCCACGTAGAGGCTATCGTGCTGGGTACGCCAGCATAAGCAAATCCCCGTGCCAAACTCATGATGCCTTCGCCCCGTGCCGTGGTGCCAACGGCAGTTTGACAGGCTGTTAAAACTACTAAATTTGCCTTTATCTCCACATTTTCCTGCATCAAGGCAGTCATTTGAAGTATATCTTGTTTGAATAAATACAATTCGGCAGTATTTGTGATGGTATTGGCTTCGGCATGAGCGTGAAAATAAATCGTGCCATAGTTGCCCTCAATGGCGGCCATTACTTTGTGGCGGGTGGCGTTGTTTTGTCGCAGTGTTGTAACTTGGTAGCTGTGCTTGCGTAGTGAAGCCGTTACCTCATCGCCACCCAAAAGTGTAGAACGCCCCTCGGAAGTAACGGGCATAACGGCCAATAGCGTATGTGTATTGGTCGGTACTTTGGCCAACGACTGCGCCCAATACGAAGCCGAGTAGGTATAACTAAATGTAAAATCATTGAGCAAGAAGTTTTGACTGTCTAATGTATCTTTTTTCAAAAATGCCTCAAATGGAATCGTTCGCCCGTCGAACGACACCAACACGTTTGTGCCTTTTGACAAGCCCAATGGCTGAAAAAGGGCTTGATAAACCTCAAAAGCCTCGCTGAAATAGTTATAATGACCAAACCAATTTTGTACCATAGCCCAAAGCCGCTCATACCATTGGTATTGGCTTGTGGTACAGACTTTATAAAAATCGGACGTTAGTTTGTCTAACTTTTGAGGGCTGATGGCGAGTTTCAGAAATTTAGTTCGTCCGTTGGCAATACAATAGGCATAAACTGCGCTGTCGCCCACAAAATACGACACTAACGCTTGGTGGTAACGTTGTAGGCTGTCTTTGATGGCTGGCAAGTCGCTCACTATATCCTTCTTTTTTTCTTTTTCTTTTTCTTGGTACGACAAATGTTCTATCAATAACACAGCTCGACTTTTTTCGATAAACCTAAACGCCGAAGTCGTGTCGTGCTGAATGTAGCAGGCTTCGAGGGCCGATTCGTAAAAAGCATATTGGTTCTTAACCAAAAATAACTTAGAGTCTTCGGCCTCGTAGTTGTTGCGTAATATGTCAATGTTATTGTCAATTTCAGATGCTACCAATACGGCTTCTTTGTGTTTTTTTTGAAGAACCAAAATTTGGTATTTTCCATAGAGTGAGGCACGCAAGTTATCCGAAAAATTATCGTTTTTATGCAAATCAACCGCTTTTTGATACGACACTAACGCTGCGCTCAAATCGCCTTTGAGACGGTAAATATCGCCTTGAATGATGTGGGTTTGGTTTGTGGTAAAAGCAGGAATGTCGCTGTCCACGATTTCTTTCGCCTTATCGATAGTTGCCTGTGCTTGGTTTAGTTGGTTACTCAATACATATATTTTGGTTTTTCTCTGCAAAGCACGTAGTTTCTGTTCGGGAGTTTTGCTTAGGTTGTAGGCTGTGTTGATAAAAGAAACAGATTTATCGAAATCTCGATAACTTGATGCCTCGCTATATAAAATACCTTGACCACTGTTATATTCATACCTGTCTTTTTGAAATAAAATATTTAGATAAGAAGCACCTTTTTCAATATATATTTTTGCCGAGTCATACTGTTTTTGGAAGCGGTATATCGAACCAAAATTGAGCAAAGTCCGCCCAACGACTATTTGATTTGATTTACTTACGTTTGTGTCGTTTTTGACAAACGAGGCAAATTTATTGCTAAATTCTATCGCTTGTCTGCCATGAAAAAGTGCTTTGGTATAGTCTGTTTTGGTCTTTTTGACAGTCATCATCAAATTATGAGCATCAACAAGGTTTTCATAAATACTGGCTGGGTTATCATTTACAGACGGCTTATTTGATTTTTTTGTCAAATCGTCTAATGTTAATTTAATCCAATATTCTGCTTTTTCAAATGCTTGTTTATCCAAATAAAATTTACCCAAACGATTGAAAACATAGTAGCTGTCGTATGTAGGCAACCTAAACGATTTTTGACGAAAAGCCAAAGCTGTAGTTTCTATTTGAGTAATTTCTTTGGGACTGATGGCTTGATTCATGCCCAATTTGTCGTACCAGTCGTATAGCTTTTGTTGCACAACCGAATCTGGTATAGTTTTAGATTTTTGTGCCTGAGCAATCAATGAAAAAACAAAGAAAAAAATAGAAATAAAGCGAAACATTAGATTGGAGTGGTTTAGATTATAGAAAAAGCCACTGCTCTATTTCCGAACAGCGGCTTTTGATTTATGATTATTTTGCTGGCTACCGTTTTATCAAAATACGGTGAGACCTAACGAGTTTGTCGTCGGTAACGATTTGCAAATAGTACGTCCCCGTCTCAAACTCTCTAACATCAATTTCTTTCACATTTTCGTATTGGCCTCTTACTTCGCCTTTTTCGTCTCGCAACATACAATGCTCAACGGCTTCATTGAGCCTAATAAAATCGGAAGTTGGATTGGGATACACAAAACTATCGTCGTCTTTGCCTTTCAGCTCGACCATATACTTGCCTGCTAATTCTCTGGGGGCCAATACCTCTACTACTACACATTTGTCTTTTTCTCGTTCGCCGATGTTTACTATACGTTCATCTGTTTTTGGCACAATCACCTCACCAGTTTGCGACAACACTTTGAAATGCTCTACTTCTTTTGCAACTTCGATACCGTTTTCTATTTTCCACGCTATTCCAAATCTACTACAATCGAATTGAAGCAACTCGCTACAAAATACATAAAAGGGTTTATTAGTATATTGGTTTGGGGACGTACTTTCAAATTTGAATGTCAGTTTAAATCTCCCAAATCTGTCAGTTTGTACATTAGACAGGTTTATATCGTAAGTTGCACCATTATCATTTGTTGTGAACGCCAGAGAACCTGTGATAGTGTCTGTTAAAATATCAACAGTGTAAACCTTATTTAATACTAATGTACTAATAATAGATTTTGGTATATTCGGGGCGTTATAAAATACATACCCATTGTCGTTATACAAATTTTCTATTGTCAAGCCACCATTGCATGAAATGGACGTGTAAATAGTTGGTTTAAGAACCTCTAATGACATATCAGTCGATGAAGTCGCTGTGCCCGACCCCCGTGGGCTTAAAATCTTTGTACCAAAAACAACCAATGTGTTTAGAAGTAACATTAAAGCAAATAAAATCTTTTTCATTTTGTCAGACAATTAGGTTAGTAAATATGTTTTAAGTATTCAGACGATTGGTGTAGCTTGATTTTAAGTATGCCACAAAAATCTTTAAAAAATAACTATCAAAAAATCCAATCATTGGATTCTGGGGGTGTTTTTTGTAGTTTTGTTCGATGAAAAGAGATGATTCGCTTTGGAAAGCCATTTTAGAAGATATTTTCGATGACTTCCTACGGTTTTTTGTGGCCGATGCCGACAAAAGATTTGATTTGGAAAGAGGTTTTGAGTTTTTAGACAAAGAATTAGAACAAATTTATCCTGTCAATCAAGACGAGTTTAATCCTCGTTTTGTTGATAAATTGGTAAAAGTCTTTACTCGGACAGGTCAAGAAGAGTGGATTTTGGTACACATTGAGGTACAGGGCAATAGCGATGAAACTTTTGCGTATAGAATGTTCCAATATTATTACAGAATCAGAGACAAATATGACAAGCCTATCGCCGCTTTTGCTATTTTAACCGACTCCAATAAAAGATTCAAGCCTACTTGTTTTGAAGAATCATACTTAGGTACACGCTTGGGGTATGAGTTCAATACTTACAAAATTTTGGAGCAAGATGCTCTAAAATTAGAGGAAAGTACCAATTTGTTTGCCTTAGTCGTTTTGACGGCGTTGGTAGCCCTTCAAAAAAACAAATTGAGCCAAGAAAAACTATATGAGTTAAAAATAGATTTGGCCAGAAAACTATTACAAAAACAAATACCAAAAGATAAAATCAGGGTTTTGATGAATTTTTTAAAACTTTATATTCGTTTTAAAAGTAAAATTTTAATTGATAAATTTGATACAGAAATAGAAACATTGACCAATAAATCTAAAAAAACAATGGGCATAGAAGAATTTGTTTTGGAACGTGAGCGGCGCATTGGCGAGCAAAGAGGCGAGCAAAGGGGTGAGCAAAGAGGCGAGCAAAAGGGTGAGCAGAGGGGTATTGAAAAAGGAATTGCCGAAGGAAAACTAGCACAGGCGCATATTTTTGTAAAAAGCCTTTTATTAGAAACTGATTTTGACAGTGCCAAAATTGCCCGATTGGCCAATATGCCTGTTGCGTTTGTAGAACAAGCACGACAACAACTAAATGCCTAACCCCGCCACCAAGTCTCAAAGGCAGGGCGCTGAATGCGAGAGAGTACAGTGGGTCGGCCATTTTTGAGCATAACGGTGTCTTGACTGTAGCTCTCAACAAAAGTTCGGTTGAAAATATAGTCGTTGGTAGCAAAGAAAAAATACTGCGGCAAGGGCATGGCTGAGGTGGGTTGGTCGGTTATCATTTTTTTGAAATGTGCCAACGGGTAGCCAGCTCGGTGAGCATGGCCATTTACAAACACATTAACGTTGGGCGAGTCGGTCTCAAAGTACTCAATATCACCAACATAAAACACCTCTGACCCAATTCTCAAAGTTTTTGTAGCTCGCTCGGTGTCTATCCAGAGCTGGGCTTCCTCGATGAGTTCCCCAAAGTTTTCGATGGTCTGAATACCCTTGTTCAAAATCCTGACAGGGTACCTCCATTCAGAATCTTTGATGCTTTCATAGACTTCGGTTTTGGCCGTGTATAAAAATATTTTTATAGTCTCGATTCCTTTGTAGATATGGTTACGGTACATTCGGCTGATGAGCGCAGAACCACCAACATTGGGCAGGTGTGCGTCCAAAAAAATAATATCTGGTCTTAGGTCAATGATAGCGGCCTCACCAACTTCTATGCTTTCGGCAATGGCTAAGACTGTTATGCGTTTGCTATAAAACTCGCCCAATATGAGCTGGAGCGTGTCGCAAACCGCAGGATTGTCGTCTATGATGATACAGGTAATCATTATGGCTATTATTTTAATATTTCTAAAATCATTTCTATTCTCATTCCCTGTGGTAAGTCGATGACTGTAATTTTTACTCCAGCCTCACGCATCGACTGTATCGAGCCTTTGGACTCATTAGGGATTTTTCCCAGCATTTGTTTGAGATCTGCTTTTTCTTGAGCCTGAATTTCGCCCACTCGCTTGCGGCCTACGCCATTGTCTTCGACGATACATTTGATTGACTGAGCATTAAATGGCTCAAATCTAATTGATAGTTTACTCGGGGCCGCTTTATGAAAAATACCATACTTAAAGGCGTTTTCGACAATAGGCTGAACCAACAATGGCCTAATAAACGTATTAGGGTCAATATCGGAACTGATCGACAGGCTGTCGGTAAGGATTTTGTCGTAGTCATCTGTTTTTTTGAGATTATAAACCAGCTTGGCCAACTCAATGTAACGTTTCAGAAATCCGATTTCTTCGGCCACCGAAATTCGTTTGTTGCGAGAAGCCACCACAAAATCCCTCATCAGTCCACCAAACATACTGAGCGAGTTAAAAGCTGCCAATTTGTTTTCTCGGAGTACCAAGTTTTTGACGACCTCCATAAAGTTTGCTGCAAAGTGGGCGTTCATTTGGCCTTGCAAAGCACGTAATTCCAGCGATGCTTTTTTCATGTTGAGCCTTACTCTATAATAAATAACCGCCGCTACCAAACTACTCGCCACGAGCCAAAACCACCAACGCCAATAGAAGGGATTTAAGATTTTGAACTCAAATGACACAGGTTTGGCGTTGTCGGTACTGACCACCAGCCGATAGTCGCCAGCTTCCAAAAACCGAAATTCATGCCTCTGCTCAGGTTTTGATATTACTGATACTGTATCTTGATTTTTGAGTAATGTATAATTATAAATACTTGATTTGAGAGTTTGGTAATTCAAATTATTGACTTCAAAAGTGAGGTCGTTTTGGTTATTGTCTAATACTAATTTCGGTGATTTTTTTGGATTCAAAATCACCGAGTCTAGTTTTTGATAATCAAACTGAACCGATTTTAACAATAATGGTACTGATAATGTGGGTGTTATCTTCCCCTCATCTATCTTCGTTATGCCTTTGGCAGTGGCTATGACAAGTTGCCCATCAGCAATCAATACGTCATAGACATCGTTGGTAGGCAAGCCATCGGCCATAGTTATAAACACCAACTGGCCTTTTGCCAATTTGGCCAAACCTTGCTTTTGGCTGCATATCCATAGGTTTTGGGCTTTATCTATCACCAACTTATGGATATTATCGTCGGCAATACCCTTTATTTTTGCCATTTTGTGGTTCACAATGTCATTAACATACAAGCCATCTGACTGTGTGGCTACATACAACTTATTTTGGACTAAAGCCAAGTCAGTAACAGCATTTTGTGGAATACCCTTGACGAGCCTTGCGCTGTCTGTTTGTAAATATACACCGTCCAAACGGCCTACAAAAATACCTTTTGAAGTAGGTTGTAAGGCATAACAACGGCTTTCGGCAATAGATGTAAAGCGATAATTACCTTGCGACATATCAATTTTAATGCCCTCGCTGGCAGTTGTAGCCCAGAGTTGATTATTGTATATTCGTAAAGATTTAATAGACCCCTTCGAGCCAACAAAATCTGCTTTTTGGTTCAAAACCAAAGATTTGCTGTTACTAAAATCTTTAAGTTGAAAAATACTCGGTAGCGTCCTACTTTTTACATCTATCTTGGCAATTTGTTGGTCATTGGCTATCCATAAGTCCCCATTTTGCATACATGCCAAACCTCTGATATACTGTGTAAAAGGCAAATTCAAACGGGTCTCTTGCCATGGTGTATTAGTCGATTTGTATAGTAGCCTCCCCGATTGTGTACCTGCCCAGATACGTCCGAACGGGTCCTGCACAATGTGCCTCACGGCTTCGCCCAAGTCATAGTTTTGTGAGTGCAATAGTGCCTTAGACGAGACAAGCCGCAGGTGGTTGTCTTCGGTCGTAATCCACCAGTTTTGTTGCCTGTCCACATACACAACTTTGACTTTCCAAGATTTCATAAAATCAAACCGAGTGGTATAGCCTGTTGCTTTGAGTTGGTTGTCGAGTAGCGTTACCCCCAATTTTGTTTGTATTAAGACAAGGTCTTTTGTTTGAGCATTTACGAATTTAAAGGCAGAGTTGGCAACATATTCGCCCATTTGCCCTTTTTTGTTATGCCACAATATCGCCCGATTTTTGTTTTTAATGATGTAGCTACTATCAGTCAAAAAAAATATATTACTAATATCTATTGGTGCAGATGGTTGAAAAACACCGCTAATTTTACTCACTTGTCGCCATTGGTTACCATAAAACTTCCAAAGCCCTGGGTTTGCGCCGAGGTCTATGGCCGTAAAGCCATCAATTTGCTTTCGTTTAAAATTTTTAGCGGTATCAACTACGTTATTTTTGTATAAATCTAATAGTTTTGGTGAGGCTTCGACTATCGCTATGCCCGTAGCTGATGGTTTGAGGAAAGCATAAAAATAGGAGTCGTTAGTGCCAGAATAGGCAGACAAGTGGATTCCAATGGTTTCATCGTCAATCATTTCAAATCGTAACTGGCCATTTGCCAACGAGTGCGCTCCTGCTTTTCGAAGTAGTACTTTATCAACAGGCAACTGCAAGGTAACGACTTGGTGCGTACTGAGGTCAAAATACTGTATGTTTAGTTGGTCATTAAAGTTAGTTTGTAGCCAAATATGTCCAAATTTATCTTCAAAAAACCCCCACACATCGTTTTTTAGTAGCCCGTTTTTTGTTGAAAAATTTTCAAATTTTTGACCATCGTACCGAGAAACCCCATCTGTAGAACTCACCCAAATATAGCTCTCTGAATCTTGAAAAGTACTATACAAAATACCAGTAGGGGCGTTGTCTTCTTCACCAAACTGTTTATAGTGAGGTGCTTGGGCTTGGGCTGTGAAAGCAATGCATAGACCAATAACACAGAAGTTAAATAAACGACGCAACATAGATTTCATAAGGCAAATATCTGCGTTTGTTTTTTATATTAAAACCCAATGGTTGGATTTGACATAAAAACAAATTTTAATTGCGCCATCGCTTTCTCAATCACTCGGCCGCTCACTCACATGAGTAAGTCTGATGGGGTGGACTTGAAAGTTATAATTTAGTTTTTTGTGATTGAACCCCAATCGATTCAAAATTGTAGTTAGTTGTCGAGTGAAAACTGGTAGCAACACCTACTCTCATCTATAAAGTTGGCAATGGCTCCCGCTTCAAAGTGTCAATATACTGACCAGTAAAGAGATTTTGGTGTTGAGTATTGAGATTGTTGTAAACCAAATACCCAAGTAGTTGCTTATAGACAGATAACGTTTTTGTTTGTTTTAAATATCTGATTATCAATTAATTAAAACATTTTCAGTTATCCGTTTTTCACTATTCACTACTTAGTTACTTCAACTCTAATTTTTCGCACGCTTTTTCGGCAGCCGACTGTTCGGCTTTCTTTTTGCTGTAACCGCCCCCTTTGGTAACCGCCTCGCCATCAATCATTACCTGAGCAATAAACTCTCTAAAATGCCGTGTGCCTTTTTCTTCTAATATTTCAAAAACAACGACTTTACCCTCTCGCTGCGCCCATTCTATGATACGACTCTTGAAGTTGGCATTGTTCTGAATCAGTGCGTCCAAATCGTAATGAGCGAGTAATTCTTTGGTTATAAATTTTTTAGAAAATCGAAAACCTTTATCTAAATACACAGCCCCAACGAGTGCTTCGAGGGCATCGCCATACATTGACGAGTTTTTGGGTGCGCCACGTCGTCCTGTTTCGTATTCGATGAGGCGGTCTAAACCGATTTTACGAGAAATGTTATTGAGCGTTTCACGGTTTACGATACGAGAGCGTATTTCTGTCAAAAAGCCTTCGTCTTTGAACGGAAATTTTTTAAACAAATATTCAGCAACAATCATTCCCAGCACCGAATCGCCCAAATATTCAAGTCTTTCGTTCGATTCTTTAAAACCCTGAATAGACGACTCTTTGGAGGCCGATGTGTGCCGTAGTGCCAGCACATATAAGTCTAAGTTTGATGGCTTTGCCCCAATAATATGCTCAATCGAACGCCGAAGTCTTTTTTCGGGGCTATCTTCACTTTTCTTGAAAAAATCAAAAATAGGGTCAAAGACAGACGTAGAGAGTACTGATTGCACAGAATTACGGGGTTAGTTAGTCTTCAAGTTTACGAAAGATAACACATGTATTGTGTCCGCCAAAGCCAAAAGTATTGCTCATAGCCACATTGATAGTGCGAGCTTGGGCTTTATTGAACGTCAAATTTAGTTTTGGGTTAATGGCCGGGTCGTCTGTGAAGTGGTTTATTGTTGGCGGTACTATCTGGTTTTGAATGGCCAATATCGAAGCAATAGCCTCTACAGCCCCAGCCCCACCCAACAGATGCCCAGTCATGGACTTGGTTGAACTGATGTTAATTTTGTACGAATGTTCGCCAAAAATACGCTCAATGGCTTTGATTTCTTGCGGGTCGCCGATGGGTGTAGATGTGCCGTGCGTATTGACATAGTCAATGGCTTCGGGTAATATTTCGGCATCTTCCAGTGCGTTTTTCATGCACATATAAGCACCAATTCCGTCGGGGTGTGGGGCTGTAATGTGATACGCATCTGACGACATTCCACCACCGATTAGTTCGGCATAAATCTTTGCGCCACGGGCTTTGGCATGTTCGTATTCTTCCAAAATAATTGCGCCAGCACCTTCCCCTAGCACAAAGCCATCACGGTCGTTGTCGTAAGGTCTTGAAGCTGTTAGATAGTCGTCGTTGCGCTCAGATAGTGCTTTGAGAGAGTTAAAGCCACCAATTCCTGCATGAGTTACCGCAGCCTCTGAGCCACCTGATATACAAAGGTCTATTTTGCCCAATCTGATATAGTTAAAGGCATCAATAAGCGCATTGTTGGCCGAAGCACATGCTGAAACCGTAACGTAAGAAGGGCCTCGATAACCCTGACGCATCGAAATAACCCCAGAGGCACTGTCGGCTATCATTTTGGGGATAAAAAACGGGTTGATACGTGGTGTTCCATCGCCCTGAGCGAAAGTAATAATTTCTTCTTCAAAGGTTTTCAATCCACCAATACCCGACCCCCAGATTACCCCAGCACGGTCGAGGTTTGGCTCGAAAACGTCCAAACCCGCATCTTTGATAGCTTCGTCGGTAGCTATGACTGCAAACTGCGTAAACAAGTCCATTTTTCGGGCTTCTTGTCGGGGTATGTACGCTGTTACATCGTAGTCTTTCACTTCGCAGGCGAAGCGAGTTTTAAATTTTTCGGCGTTGAATCTTGTAATTGGACCTGCACCACTCACGCCATTGACCAAGCCATTCCAGTATTCTGACACGGTTTTGCCGATAGGGGTCAGTGCGCCCAACCCTGTTACAACCACTCGCTTCAATATCATAAAATGAGTAATAGTTTAGAAAAATAAAAATGAGTACCTAAAAAATTGAGATGCCAATGTATTTTTTAGCATCTCAATCTGTAATTATTTGTTATATGTAAGTCTTTATTACTTAAACAACCTTACTTTACATTTTCTTCTAAGTAGGCGATTGCCTGCCCTACTGTACCGATATTTTCGGCTTGGTCGTCTGGAATAGACACATTGAACTCTTTTTCAAACTCCATGATAAGTTCTACTGTATCAAGTGAGTCTGCCCCTAAGTCGTTGGTAAAACTTGCCTCTGGGGTTACTTCTGAACTATCTACGCCGAGTTTATCGACGATAATTTTTTTTACTTTTTCTGCAATTTCTGACATTTGTGTTGGCATTTTGGTTGAAAACGTTGCAAAGTACGGCAAATCAATTTTGATTTTCAAATATTTTTTTAGTTCCGTATCATTTTATTATTATTTCTTTTTTAGATCACTCAAATATTGTACTAAATCTGTGAGTTGTTTTATCGTCATTGCTTCGTGCAAGCCTGTTGGCATCAGAGATTCTTTCATTTGAGTTATAGAACTCACATCGCCCATTTTGTAGGTTTGGGTTGTTCCGCCCATTATTTTGAGTACAATTTCTTTGGCCGACTTACTGGCCATAATTCCAACAGCAGTTCCACCATCTTTTAGTTTTACGATATGGCCTTCATAACCATAACTAATACCAGCATTTGGGTAGATGATAGCATTGAGCAATGCTTCTTTTCCTAATTTATCGCCAATGGTTGCTATTTTGGGGCCAAAATCGACACCTACCGCATCGGCAGTTTGGTGGCAAGAAGCACAATAACCAAAGTAAACAATATGCCCACTTTCGCTATTGCCGTTTACTTTAGCCATATCGGCAACCGCAGGCCACACTCGCGGGTCGGCGGGGTCAGCTCGCTCCATATATATACCCGCTTCGTCTCTGATAGGCTTACGGACAGCATTTGATATTCCTTCGGCTGCGGCTACACGTATTTTGGCATTACTAAACTTTTTTTGTTTCAATAAATTCAGCACCCATTCTTCACCGTCCCAACTTTTGCCCATGGCCGCTGCCGCTGCAAGGGCTATCGAAAGTGGCTGTTTGGGGTCAAGTGCAGTTTTTTCTAATATTTGAAGTGATAATTTATTGCCAACTTCGGCCAAAAGCCCAATAACTGACTTAGATTTTGAAGAGTCTGCGCTATTGACGGCCGCAACGATTTCAGTATTGTTTTTTTGTCTTACCAGCTCCATACTGGCATATTTTTTTGTTTTCTTGTCAATATCAGGCTTCAATGCCAATGCCAGCAAGCGGCTATATTCTGTCTCTGGTTGGTACCGTTTTACTATCTCTATGTACTCATCTGTGCCATATTTGGCATCTAATAATTTGCGTAAGTATTGCTGCGCCAGAGCCGATTTTTTGACAAACTCGGGGTCAAGATGGTGCAAGCACAATGCGTTTAGGTCTTCGTCTTTTGATGTTTTTAGAATAGCCAACAGGGCATCTGACTTGGCGGCAGCCGCTGGATTGAAGTCAAAGGCCCGAAAGTAACGCAACCGATTTGCTAAGTCTTCTGAACTATTGCTGGCTAATGTTGCCAAAAATGGAACAGACAAGCCAGAACGAGACCTCCAAACAATGTCCTTGCCATAAACAGTGTCCAAAATCTTCGGGTTAGTTTTGAGTAACGCCCCCAAGTAACTGTCCCATTGGTTTTCTGCACCTATACCCAATGCCTCAATATACCAACGATCTTTGCCATCGTGTTGAGTAGCCAGTGCTACCCAAGCGGCTGGGGCGTCTTTCGATTTGTTTTTTCTGAGCGAAATAGCACACTCACGGCGTACCTGTGGGTCGGTATCATAAACGCCCGCTTTGGGTTTTTTGATTAGTAGAGCGATGTTATTTTTGTCAATCTGTCGCAATGCCCTCACTGCCGTTACTCTAATATTTGGGTCGGTATCTGTGAGTGCTTTTGCGATATATACCAAACCGTTTTTAAGCCTACTAAGCAGCCACAATGCACGGGCTTTTGAGGTCGGTGTTGTGGTTGTGTTGTATAAGTTTAATAGTTCTTTTTCTGCACTATTGCCCATACTTTCCAATTTTTCGTAAGCCAATGTTCTTGCCGAAATATTGGGATTTTGTAGGGCAACTATCGCACCATTGGCAGTACTGAAATCGAAATTTATTTTTTTATAGCCATACTTGGGTGGTTTTAAATGAAAGATTCGCCCCAAAAACAAATCACCATTATTATTGCCACCTACAACAGGGCCATACCAGTCGGCAAACATCACAGAGCCATCGGGTGCAGTACAGACATCAGACGGCCTAAACCATTGATTGCGGCTACCATCAATAAAAGTGGTCGATTGTGCTTTGAAGCCAGCACCGTCAGGTTGTTTTTCATGAAGCCTCAATAAGTTCCAAGCATCGCAGTGAATGAGCTGGTTGTGGTATTTTGGTGGCAACAGACTTCCTTCATAAACAAGCATACCAGACGGCGAGCCGCCGCCCGTAACCAATAAATTTGGTACTACACCTGGGTCGTTTTGATGCCAATGCCGCTCGGGTATGGTTTTTTCTACGTTTGTTCTGTTTATTTCCCAACTTTCGCCAGTCATTTCGTCGGTGTAGCCCAAGTTACCGTTTTCCATCACAAAATTTACTCTACAACTCTGATTACCATCGCTGTCGTTGTCGCTTTGCCACATTGTGCCATAGCTATCGACTGCCACCTCATAGCTATTGCGGCAATTGTGTGCCATTACTTCTACGTTCTCAAAACTATGGTCGCACCTAAACACAACCCCCTGCTTGTATTTGTTTTCATTGACAGGGTCGCCGTCTTGGTCGAGTACAGGCTTGCCTTTACTGTCGAGTAGCTGGCTACCGAGATTACCAAAATTAAAATAAAACTTACCGTCGGGCCCAGCCACAAAGGTATGAATACCATGGTCGTTTTGCTCGCCGCCTATGCCACTAAAAATAATTTCTTTTTTGTCTGCTCGGTCATCATTATTAGTGTCTGTAAACAACCAAACATAAGGGCTTTGCGAGACTATAGCACGGTTGCCCAACACAAAAATACCGAGCGGTGAGGCTATTTCTGGCCCCTCATAAAAAACCTTGGCAGTGTCTGACTTGCCGTCGCCCGTGGTGTCTTCCAATATCACAATTCTGTCGCCTTCGTCTCGGCTTGGGTTGCCGTTGTGCGGGTTGCGATAGTTGTACGACTCACACACCCAGACACGCCCACGGTGGTCGATGTCAATATCGGTTGGGTTTGTAAAGTCTGGCTCACTTGCAAAAAGACCAACTTCAAGCCCCGCTTCTACATTTAGACCAGCTACTGCGTTCGAGGGTTTGTCTTTTTCTGTTTGTGTATAATGTGCAAATGTGCTGTCTGCTGCTTCTTCGGCTTTTTCTTTTTCGGTCTTGCACGAAGTGCTGGCCAAAGCTATTGCTAATATTACAGTAACAGTAAATATTATATTTTTTTTCATTGAATGGCTAATTTTATTCTTGTTATGACAAGTTGTGTACACAAAATGTTTTGCAAAAATAATAGTTTAAACTATTAAAATCAAAAAAGCGCAGTTTTGAAATAGTTTTCAAACTTGCGCTTTTTTGTACTCTTAACCAGAATGGTGCCTATGCGGCAGTCTCGTTTTTCATGTTTTGTACCTCCGAGCGAATCTCCTGTGAGAGAGTTTTGAGGTCTTGCATACCCTTTCTTACACGAGTTCCTGCCGCTTGGTTGTTTTTGTTGTAGAACTTATCGAAGTCATCTTCGAGATTCATCACTAAGTTCTTAATTTCGTCAAATCTTGCCATGTGTCTTAATAATTTAAAGTGGTAAAATGATTAAAATGTGCCTTTACAGGGTTATTTGGCATAAAATTAGAAAATATGAATCGAAATACAAGAAAAAAAGAAAAAAAAACACACAATAGTTATATTTTTTGTTGGACACAAACATAACTACTTGTAAATAAGTACTTTATATAATTACTTATTTTTATTTTAATACACTTCAAAAAAAATAGTCCGTTTTTTCGGTATAATATCACATATTTGGTACTTCATTTAAACTATGCCTTATGAAAATCTTTTCTTTGTTTGCTATTTCATTTCTATTTGCGACAGTCGCATTTGCACAAACCCCCAAACCCGAAGTACCAAAAACAGATACCAAAGCGGTTGCCCCAGCAACAGCCCCTGCCGATAAACCGACACCTCCCAAACTTGGCCCTAAGCCATACAGGGAAGTGATTACGGCCAAGGCTCAGACTTCAAAAGGACTTTTTACTGTCCACAAAGTTGAAGATAAATATTATTTTGAAATTGCCGATTCACTCATGGGTCGTGAGTTTATGGCCGTAACTCGTATTGCCAAAGCACCCACTGGTGCGGGTTATGGTGGTGAGTTGGCCAATCAGGAAGTATTGCGTTGGGAAAAAGGACCTGACAACAAGATTTTTTTGAGAGTTGTAACTCACATCAACGTTAGTGCAGATACCGCCCAGGCGATTTATCAGGCCGTCAAGAACTCAAACGTTGAGCCAATCACTGCCGCTTTTGATGTCAAGGTAAGCCGCAAAGATACCTCGACGGTGATAGATGTTACAGACTTTTTTAAGGGCGATAATCAAGTTGTTTCATTGCCGCCAAGTACCAAAACCTCGTATCGACTTTCGATGTTGGCCTCCGATAGGTCGTATATCCAAAAAATAAGTAGCTATCCTATCAATACCGAAGTCAGAGTTGTCAAGACGTTTTCTGCCAGTGCGGCCAGCCCCAGTTTTGGTGCACCAAGCCCGTTTCCAAGTACCAACTTACCTGCCGCCGCTGTAGCAGGTGCTGTAACACTCGAGATGAACACCTCACTGTTGTTGATGCCCAAAACACCAATGGCCAAACGGATATTCGATTCACGTGTGGGTTATTTTGCCAATCGCTACACCGTTTATGACGAAAATTTGGCCAAAGTTGAGCGAGAAACTTTTGCAGTGCGCTGGCGCATGGAGGCCAAAGACTCAACAGATATGGCTCGTCAGAAAAAAGGTGAATTGATTGAACCCAAAAAACCAATCGTTTATTACATCGACCCAGCCACACCTGTCAAATGGCGTAAATATTTAAAGCAAGGCGTCGAAGACTGGAAAGTAGCCTTTGAACAAGCGGGCTGGAAAAATGCCATTAGTGCTGCAGACTGGCCTGAAAAAGACACTACGATGAGCCTCGAAGATGCTCGCTACTCGGCTATTCGTTATTTTGCTTCTGATGTTGAAAACGCCTACGGCCCCAACATTCACGACCCTCGCTCGGGCGAAATATTAGAAAGCCACATTGGGTGGTATCACAACATAGTAAGTTTGTTGTACAAATGGTATATGATTCAGACAGCGGCAGCCGACCCACGTGCCAGAAAGCCTAAATTTGACGATGAACTCATGGGGCAACTCATACGCTTTGTGGCTGCTCACGAAGTAGGCCATACGCTCGGCCTGCGCCACAACTTCGGCTCAAGCCATGCCACACCTGTCGAAAAACTACGTGATAAAGCACACTTAGCCAAATTTGGCCATACGACTTCTATCATGGACTATGCTCGTTTTAACTATGTAGCACAGCCCGAAGACGGCATCACTGAGTTTTTTCCGCATGTAGGAGTGTATGATAAATGGGCGATTGAGTGGGCATATAAGCCTGTGTATGAAGCCAAGAATACCGAAGACGAAAAACAAATATTGAACCGTTGGGTAAAAAGCCACGAAAAAGACCCGATGTATTGGTTTGGTACTGAAACCAACTCTTACGACCCACGCTCGCAAAGCGAAGACATTGGCGATAACGCCATGAAAGCCAGTGAGTATGGCATCAAAAACCTAAAAAGAATAGTACCAAATCTATCGGGCTGGGTACGTGAAGAGGCCGAAGATTATGACAAATTGGCTTCGCAGTTTTCGGAGGTAACGGGGCAGTTTCGTAGGTATGTAGGCCACGTAACGAAGTATGTAGGTGGTATTTATGAAACTCCAAAAACTTTTGACCAAGATGGTGCAGTGTATGAGCCTACGCCAAAAGTGTTACAAAAAGAAGCCGTTGCGTTTTTGAATAAACAACTATTTGAAACGCCAACTTGGCTGATAGACACCCAAATACTAAACCGACTGCGACCAGATCAGGGCGTTGAAACCATCAGAAGCATTCAGGACAATACACTCAATAGCTTATTGGACAATAACCGTTTGGCCAGACTAATTGAAACCAGTAGCCAAACCAAAAATGGCTATCAGATAGACGAGTTGTTTGACGACCTACGTGGTGGAATTTGGGGCGAACTCAAAACCCGTAAACCGATTGACCTGTATCGTAGAAATCTACAAAAAAACTATACCGAAAAACTAATCGCAATGCTTGGAACACCATTACCTTCTATTTCGTTTAGTTTCGATGCGCCTGGGTTTAGGTTTGGTTCGGGACCAACGACCGATGTCAAAAAATCTGATATTCAGTCGGTTGTAAGAGCAAATTTATCACAACTACAAGCCGACATCAAGAGTGTAGTTGGTACGACATCAGACAAAATGACAAAGTACCATTTGCAAGATGTAGCAGTCAGAATCCAGCGAGCGTTAGACCCTAAGTAGTATTGAGTTATTACGTTCTGGTATAGTAATTGAGTAAAAACTAACATAACTAATCTACAATAAATACATTGAATTTATATAAAAACCGTGCTAATTTTGCTCAATCACTCTTACTGTTGGCGAAGTTAGCACGGCTTTTTTGTATCTTTCAAGAATAAAAAATATCCGCAGGTCATATAAACTCAAAATCCCTCGCTCTGTATTTGTGGCGGGGGATTTTGAGTTGCGCTGGCACTATTTCTTAGCCAACGGTTCAATCACCAAATGCTGTTTTCATCTTGGCTCTGTCAAATTCCTTTTCGTTGTTTGACAACCAAATAGTTGCTACGCCATTGCCGATAAAATTGGTAATAGCCCGAGCCTCAGACATAAATCTATCTACACCCAACAACAAAGCCAAACCCTCGACAGGAATAACCTTGATGGCCGTCAGTGTGCTGGCCAGTACTATAAAACCGCTGCCCGTAACTCCTGCCGCTCCCTTGGACGTTACCATCAAAATACCAATAATGGTCAGCATTTGCTCCAAACTCAGTTGAACACTAAATACCTGCGCCAAAAAAATCACGGCCATCGACAGGTAAATCGTTGTGCCGTCCAAATTAAAAGAATAGCCTGCTGGTACTACCAAGCCTACCACAGATTTAGAGCAACCCATGCCTTCGAGTTTTTCCATCAACGACGGCAAGGCTGCCTCCGACGACGACGTACCCAACACAATCAGTAGCTCTTCTTTGATGTAACTTAGAAATTTGAATAAATTGACTTTGGCCGTTTTGAGTATAAACCACAACACTACACAGATAAAAATACCCATTGTAGTATAGACCGTTGCCATGAGTTTGGCTAATGGTAGCAAGGTTTTGAGGCCATATTTGGCAACAGTAAAAGCCATACCACCAAAAGCACCAATAGGGGCTAAGTACATGACTTTATGCAAGGCCCAGAATATTTTTTTGGAAATAGGTGTCAAAAAATCAATAACTCGCTGCCGGCCTGAATAATTGCTCAACACCACGCCCGTAACAATAGCCAGTACTAAGATTTGTAGTGTAACGTTGTCTAAAAAAAACTTGAGCCAACTAAAATCTTGTGCTTTTTCGGTGTATTTACTGATGTCTCCACCCTTGATGCTGGCCGTCATCACACCGTCGCCAGGGCGAATGACATTGGCTACTATCACTCCAATAAACAAAGCTACGGTCGTAACGACTTCAAAATAGAGTAGGGCTTTTGCGCCTACTTTTCCTACTTTTTTCAAATTGCCCATTGAAATTATACCCAAGGTGATGGTAATAAAAATGATTGGCACAATAAAAATCTTGACAGTACTGATAAAAATACTACTTAGAAACTCGCTAAATGTTGTCTTTATTTCAAATTCTGAAATCCAAAGATTGACCTTGAAACCTTTTTCGAGGATAGGCGTTAGCGCAAATTCGGGGTAGTAATGTCCCAATAAAACGCCGCACGTAATGGCTGTTAAGACCCAAAAAGTAAGATTTTTAAAGATTTTCATTTTTACTCAATTTGTTTGGTTAATGGTTTTTATTTGTATTTTTGTTAAAAAAATATTTGATTATGACAATCGTCCAGCAATTTCTGCCTCAATCTACAAAAGTCGAAGAAATACCAGAATACTTGGTTCGGGAAATTCTTAACGGAAAAGTGCTGCCATACATTGGTTATAGAGAGGTATTATCAAAAGAAAAACAACTATCAGAAATCATGGGGTGCAGTTCATTACAAAGTATTGTTGTTTATATTGTTGGTTTGTTTATTGGCAACAATATAAACCGAAAAAAGTATCATATTGCTACAAACGAAGCAGGACTTCATTTAGACAAAAAAACAAAATTTTCAAATGATATTGCTATTTATGAAAAAGAGGGTTTGATTTTGAATGATAAATATTTTAAAATTGCGCCCAAAATTGCTATCGAAGTAGATATTCGGGTAGATTTAGACCCTGACGACCACGCCGATAAATTTGATTATGTACTCGAAAAAGCCCAAAAAATGATAGACTTCGGTACTGAAAAAATAATCTGGATAATGACCCACAACAAAACGATTATTGTATTCTCAAAAACCGAAACTTGGACGATTGTAAACTACAAGACCGATATTATGGTACTGGACGATTGTATTTTGAATCTTTCTCAACTTCTTGAAGATGAGGAAATTAGCTACTGAACGTACCCAGATATTTGTAAAATCCAATACCAAAACCCAACTCCCAACAGTGAAATAGGAATACCCACACCTACCATCTGGGCCGCCAGCGTTGGGTTGAGATTATAGCGCAATGCCAGCACAGCCGTCATGTTCATTGAGCCAATGGCTGCACCTATTACACAAGCCTCAGCCACTTTATCGGTTTTGCCCAAAACCAAATAATAAAGTACAAATACAACTAACGGACTTAAAATTAGTTTATACAACAGTCCCCATTTTAGATTTGATTTTTGCAAGACTTTATGGTCTAATTCGATTTGTAAACCTACCGAAACCAACGCTAAAAATGTAAACGGTGAGGATATTTTTTTAAGAACCTCGATAGTTATTTCGGAAAAATGAAACCCTAAAATATTGATAGCAATAGCCAAACTAAAAGCTATAAAAGTAGGAAAAGTAAGCACGTCCTTTGCGATTTGTGTAAATGAGGTGTTTTTGGCCGCATAAATCGACGCCGTAACAACTCCAACCGTACTACAAGCCAAAAACGATCCCGCCTGGCTCATCAAAACACCTATCTGCAAGCCTTCTTCGTCATACAATAACTGAAAAATAGGAAACCCAACAAACGAAATACTCGGAATACCTGCCGTCATGATGAGTACACCCTCCGTTGGCCTGTCTATGTTTGTAAAGTTTCGTAAAAGTCTAAAAAATAAAAATGAGCCAGCATACAGCAACCAAGGCATCAAAATCGCTAATAGATATTTACTTTCAAGAACCAATGTACTACCATAAACGAGTGAAGTAGCTGGCAGACAGACATATAAAATCAGATTGTTGAGTGTTATGTTCGCATTAACAGGTACTATTTTGAACCGTTTGAGTAATATCCCCAGTAACAAACAGAGCATCAAAAAAATCAGATTGGTCATTTTGATGCTATCTATTTTTCGGGAATATAATCAATAGGTTTTGAGGCGTCGATTCTGAGCCAAAATAAGCCACCCAATACCACAATGACTCCAATTATTCTGACGGGTAGTTCGTAGCTGCCTGTTTCGGTAAGAATATACCCAAAAGCCGAAGCCATCACCACCGACCCCAACTGCCCTGCCATGCCCATCGACCCCGAAACCATACCAGCGTTCTGCCCGCCAATATCGGTAGCTGCCGCCCACGACACAGGCAACGTAAAATCTTTAAAAGCCAAGCCCAAGCCCAAAAATATGATAGCAATACTTGTGTCGGCAATATATGAGCCTATAATCATACAAACGCCAGCCATCATTAGGCCAAACATTCCTACATAGCGGCGACCAAATTTTAGTCCTCTCTTTTTTACTAAATAATCGGACACAAAGCCGCCTACCAAGCAGCCGCCCATACCGAGTACAAACGGCAAAGAAATCATCCAGCCCAAATCTGCTTTTGGAATGCCACGCCCGTTTTGTAGGTATTTTGGCATCCACGACATATAAAAATACGCACCATACAGCAGGCAATGGTACATAGCCATCAATGCCCAAAGGTTTGAGTTGCTAATAATCGTGCCAAGTGGGAGTAGCTTGTGGTTGAGGGTTTTGATGCTACGCCCTTCTTCGATTTCTTTTACTTCGGCTTCGCTTATGCCCACTGCATCTCGGGGTTCGTCCTTGAACCAAAACCACCAAAGCGCAGCCCAAGCAAAGCCAAATGAACCAAAAATATAAAATACTCCTCGCCAACCGTAAGACTCAGCGAGCCAGATTGAGGTAACAGGGGCTAAGGCACCGCCTAAGCGGCTACCCATCCAGACTATCGACTGAATACGCCCACGCTCGATAGTTGGAAACCAACGTGCAATGGCCACCGATACCGTTGGGAATGCACCAGCCTCACCAGCACCAAACAAAAAGCGGACGATAATCAGAAAGTAAAAACCCGAAATAACAATGGGTCCAATGTGAAAAGCAGCCGCAAAGCCTGTCAGAATGGTAAAAGACGACCACCACAGTACGATTCGCATGAGGGTACGCTTGGGGCCAATTTTATCGACCATCAAGCCCGTAGGAATTTCAAAACCGCCATAAGCCAGCGAAAAAGCTGAGAGTAATAATCCCCACTGGTTGTCTGAAAGACCAAGTTCTTTGGTGATATCATCGCCCACAGACGAGAACGAGTTGCGGTCTAAGTAAGTGATTATTGCAAAAATGACAAAAATTAGTACTAATTGATAACGTTTTTTCATAATTGTTAGGTGAAGAAGTTACGCCCCAAAGCGGACTTTTTTAGTGGTTTTGGATAGGTTTTAAGGGTAAAATATGAGAATTGTAATTGAAATTATTTATATTTGATTTTTGAATAAATATATGAAATTGACTTTTGATGACAGAGGCTATTTAAAACCATACGATTTGATTGAAATAGATTGGGACACATTTGTTGAAAAATTTGTAACATCGTTTCCCAATAGTTTTACAAGAAACTTTATTTTTACTGCCTTTAATACGTTTACTATTTCAATTCAGTCCTTGCTTAAACAAAAAGTAGAAGTTTGGATAAATGGTAGTTTTACAACTCTAAAAGAAAACCCAAATGATATAGACATCGTATTGTTTGTTCCTAATAGCTTGATGAGCAAACAGATACAAGAATTTGTTTTAAAAAATCAGAGAGATAATGAGTCCAAAATTGATGCCTACTTGGTTGAAGTCTTTTCCGAAGACTACCGAAGTTATATTTTTTATGAAACCGACCAAAAATATTGGCTTTCACAATTTGGTACTACTTCACCCAATCGACGAAAAGAACGTTTTGTAAAAGGAATTATTAAAATAACGATTTGACATGAGTGATGTAATACTAAATAAAAAAATATTGGCTGTTTCTAATTTATTAGAACAAATTGAACTACTCAATGACCTTATTAAAATGCACCAAAGCCGTGGGCAAGATGGCACATTTATGGTTTCGCAATATGAAAATCGTAAACTTGTTTTTGTTCAAGACTTGCAGGCAGTTCTACAAAACTTCCAACTTAAAATTCAATTAGAACATCAAGCCGCATAATTTAGCTTTTTGTCTTCATTCTTACACTCAACAGCAACCCTACAAAAATAAGTATGATGCCCGCAAAGCTCTGTAAATTATAACTCTCTTGAAAAAAGAAATAACCGATAATGAGCGCATAGATAACTTCACTGTAACGCAAGATGGCCAAAAAACTCACGTCATTGTTGGGCTGCTGGATAGATAGCGTAAAGAAGTTTTGAGCTACAAACCCTACCAGACCAATAGCCAACAACCACAACCACTCTATACCACTCGGCGTATGCCAGTCTTGAACAGAAACCAGACCACTAAAAAAAGCTGAAATGGCCATAAAATAATGTAAAATGACAAGATGGTGGTCGTCATCGCCGATTTTACGAATAATGATATACAACAAACCACCCGAAATACCCGAAATAAGCCCAATAGCCAAGTCAAAGGTACTGATACGAAAATCGAATCCTCTGAGTAAAATAATTCCTATAAATGTTATCAAAAAACACAACCATTGCGCTTTTGTTATTTTTTCTTTGAGTATAAAAACCGCAAAAATAGCCGTAAAAATGGGCGATAAATATTTGAAAGCCACCGCCGACCCAAACGGGATATGAGTAAGTACATAAAAAAACGAAAACATTGATACTGAGCCTACTATTCCTCTAAAAATCAACATTTTATTGTTTTTACCAATCAATGAAATATTTTGACTTCGCAGATAAGCTACCGACAAAAGCCAGCCTATTATTGACCTAAAAAAAATATGCTGAAAACTACTAAACTGCGGCAAAAACTTAATGAGCGACTGCATAATGGTAAAGCACAGCGTGCTGATGAGCATGTAGCGTATTCCGAGCAAGCCCCTTAACCCCGCGCGGCGTACCGTCCAGAGGAACTTTATTTTCGGCTCGCCCTCTGGACGGTACGCCGCACGGGGCGGGGTGGGCTTTTTAGTAGTAAACATATCCCTCCATTATTTTCCTCACGGTTCGTATTGAGCCTGCCTTTTCGAGTTCTAATTGCCCATTTTTTATTTTCATTTCAATATTACTTTCAATTATACCAGAGGGGTGTTCTATGATGACAAGTTCACGGTTTTGGCCATTTTCTTGTCCAACTTCTGCTGCTACTGTACCTTTTACTTTGAGAGCCGTACCCACTGCTATCGAACCCGTTACGGCAAAACTTGGGTGCAACGTTTTTGGGGTCAAGTACCGTCCTTGAATATTGTTTTTTTTATCTTTTGGGGCTGACAAAATGCCTATTTTGGGTAATACTCCATCTTTTACATCGCCCATTCCTGCACGGCGGCCAGCTTCGAGGCGTATGGCTTCGAGTTTGGCCATTAGTGCGGTGTTTTCTTTAAAAAATGCTTCGTCTTCATCGCCTTTCATTCCCAAATCTACCGCTTTGAGTAGCACCATCGTTTGGCCGGCATCTATAATTGTTGCGTCAATGTCGTTGATTTTTTCTTTGACTTTACCAGTCGGAAACTGTTTGCCTGTTTTGCCACCTACCAAATCAAACAAATTAAGTATCACAGGGGCGGCCGTGCCTGGTACGCCGTCTATGTGTACATTACCTTCATAAACTACTTTTCCGTTTGGTGTTTGTACTATTTCCTCAATCGTTGATTTGGTATTGATGTTATAAATCATCACACGAGTTTCGGGAATGGTGGCTTTTACCCAACCTTTTTCGATAGCAAACGGCCCTACGCCAGCCATCATATTGCCACAAGGTGGTAATGTATCGACAATCGGGTTGTCGATGTCTATCTGTGCAAATAAATAATCGACATCAATGCCTTTGCGTTTTGACGGCTCGGCCATCACTACTTTGCTTGTTACGCTAACTGTTCCGCCCAAGCCGTCAATTTGTTTGGGGTCGGGGCTACCCATTATCTTTAATAAAATACGATTGCGTTCGATTGTATTCGTTGGCAGATCTCTTTTATCAAAAAAAGGGCCTCTCGATGTACCGCCACGCATAAAAGTTGCAGGAATGGCGTTGGAACTTAACTGTGCGACTGGGGGGATATTTTGTAAAACACTACTACCATCGTTTCTGATAGTTTTACACCCCAGAAACACAGAAATTACGAATGCAGAAAAGATTACGTTTTTCATAGAGTTGGAAAATAGTATAATTACAACAAAAATAAAAGTAGATTATCGCTTGATGAAATCGGCTGCTGATGCCCCTGCCTGTCGGCCAAAAACAGTACCTGACGTAAGCCCCGAGCCACCTGGATAGCCATAAAAAAACACACCACCTACCATCTCACCACAAGCAAACAGTCCAGCTACTGGTTTATTGTTTTCGGCCAAAACTTGCCCCTTTGTATTGACTTTTAGGCCACCATAAGTAAACGTAATACCACCCGTAACAGGGTATGCTCTGAATGGGGGCGTATCAATTTTATTAGCCCAGTTGGTTTTGTTCAGAGGTAGTCCTGTGGTACTTTTTCCGTCCTTGATGGTAGGGTCAAAAGTGCGAGACTCATCTACTGCTTCGTTATATGTCCGAATGGTTTTGAGGGTTTGGATTTTGTCAATGCCGTTCATTTTTTCAACCAGTTCTTCCAAACTATCAGCTTCTACAAAACTGGCATCGTGTGTTTTATATTCAGAATAAAGCAGCTTAAATGCCTTGTCGTCAAATACTTGCCAAGCTGTTTCGTTGGGTTGCATCAATACTGCTTTGCCAAATTGGGCGTAGGTATAGTTTCGCATATCAAGTCCTTCATCTACAAACCGCTCGCCGTTGGTATTGAGCATGATGCCAAACAAATAACTAATTTTGCGATAATGTTTTCGTTCAATGTGCGGAATATCAAGATTGCCATACTCAGGCATATTTGCGTCCATAGGTGTAGCGTGGCAGCCGCCAAAAAAGCCATTCAATGCAGCACCTAATTGAGTAGCCATTTCAAGACCTTTGCCCATATTGTGGCGTGTGCCACGGACTTTGGCTTTTGCCCATTTTTCACCCAAATATTTTACTCTTAATTCTTTATTGGCTTCAAAACCACCACAAGCCAGTACAACGGCTTCACAGCCAATAGTTATTGCTTGACCTTCTTTGAGACAACGAACACCTGCGATTTTATCGTTTTCTTGTACAATCTCTTCGGCTGCACAGTTGTACCAGATTTCGCCACCGAGCCGCAAATATTCTGATAGCTCATCGTGTACCAGTCCATTACCTTCGCCTTCGGCTTCCAGACTTAGACCACCCCAAAATACATAGCGGCCATCTTTGACGAAACTCTGCCGAGAATAAATAGGGTCAAATTTGATATGGTGAGACCCCAACCACTGCAAGGCCGAAAGACTTTCATCGACCAGAAATTGTTGTAATTCAGAAATAGGCTCACCTTCGTTAAAGTGTGCTAAGTCTGCCAAAAATTTTTCTTTTGGATAACTACCAAAATCTGTGATGGCTAACTTTTCGTCAGTAGGGTTTTTGAGTAATGGCAATAAATCTTCGTTAGAGTTGTAGGCAAAGCGCATAGCACCAGCCGTATATCGGCTATTGCCGCCCCATTCGCTTTCGTCGGCTTTTTCTATTATGAGTACTTTCGCCCCATTGTCCAAAGCCGAAATTCCAGCGCACAGGGCGGCATTGCCAGAGCCGATGATAACAAGTTCAAGCCCACTGACCCCCAGACGGGGGACTTCGTTGTTTGCTTCGATATTGTTTTTTAACATAAAATAATTTCTATTACTATGAATGCAAACTAAGTATTTGGACAACAATAGTACGGTATTTGAATTTTGATAACTTACTGATTTACAGTGTTATATTACATTCAACTCACGACACCAAACTATAAATATACAACTACTTATATTACTCTCTGTCTTACGTGGGGAATAGAAAAATCTTAAAAATGTACTGCCAATGTGCCGTAATAGTAAGCCCCATTGAAACCAAACTGATTTACGTTACGAGAATAGGGTACTTGACCATTTGTATATGAGGCATAGTTACTAAGTACTTTGTCTGGATAAACGTCTGTGATGTTATTGCCGCCGATGGTTATCGTTAATAGTTTTGTAGGTGTATAATTTACCGATAAATCGAAAAGAGTTTTGGCGGCAAATACCTGTTTTTGGTGTAAATTAGAAGTGCCAGGGTTTGGTGTGGTGAGTTTTTCCCAAGCGGCTACTTCGCCAAAATAGGTACCACGGAGGTTTACGCCAATTTTACCAATTTGATAGCCCAACGAGAAAATCACTTTGGAATGTGGCTGACTGGTCTCTATCAATGCACGGTTGATGGTGTCAATAAGTACAACTGCAACCTTAGTATCTAATTGCAAGGCATCTGGCGTTGGCTTCACACTCACTATTTTGGTGTCGTTGACGGTAAAGGCCAGACTGGCAGTCAGTTTGCTGTTTTTGTTGATTGTTTTCTTGTACGATGCAACCAAATCTACGCCTCTGGTCTGGGTATTTACGGCATTAGTAAAAAATGTAATCTCGTTAAAACCAGCAAATGCTTTTTTGAGTGCGGCTACGTTGGCTACTCTTAAGTTTTCAGTAATAATAATACGATTGTCAATATCTACCTGGTAGCCATCAACAGTAAACAAGAAATCACGACCTAACTTTGCCGTCAAGCCTAAGTTATAGTTCCAAGAAGTTTCAGATTGGGGATCGGTAATACCCACTTGTTTGAGGCGAGGGTCGTCAGACGATAGTTGTTTGGTAGCCGTAATTATACCAGACTGCACAGTAGAAGTAGAGGCTGCATTAGCGATTTGTTGTAACAATGGCGCACGGAAGCCACGGTTGATAGAGCCACGAACTGAGAAATTGTCAGTCAATTTATAACGACCAGCCAATTTACCCGAGATATTAGAACCAAAATCACTGTAGTTTTCGTAACGCAGTGCCGTGGCTATTAATAAACGGCTTGTAACATCGCTTTCAATGTCCACAAACATACCTACATTTGAGCGACTTACATTTTTCTCGTCCACAATATCAATACCTACACGTCCTTGTGAGCCTGGGGTTTTGTTTTTGGTGGCTGTCAATGGTCCGATGGCATACGAGGCCGCATCGCCTGCTGTTAGTGAAAACCCATCTACACGATATTGACCACCAAAAGCGATGTTAAATGATTTTGTTCCCATAAAATTCATCAAATTTTTTGATAAACTGGCTTCTGTCAAACTTTGAGAAGAAAACGTCCGACCTGCATAAAAGTCTTTTGGCGAAGCCGCACCCAGCGAAGCATTGGCCGAGCCTGTAGCCGACTGGTCCAAATAACTACTACCGTAACCTGTGCTAAAATCTAAACTCCAGTCTGCAAGGGCTTTTTTACGAAAACCTACAAAAATTGATTTGTCGCCCACAACGCCTGGTAGTTTTGGCACGTATCCGTCTGGCCAAATATCGGTGTTTGAGGTAGCGGCAGTGGCTATGGCTGTACGCAAAAATGCACCAGCCGCAATTTGCTTGTTCGACACACCACCAAACGAGTATATTTCCCAGTTTTTTCCTAAATCATAGCTTGCATTATAAAACAACTGACCTGATTTCATGGCATTACTACCGTATAGTGCCGTCTTGAACGAGCCATAAGTACCGTCGCCCCAGTAGCCTCTTGATTTTAATAAGGCTACATCTGTGGCTTTGGCCGTAGCCTTTGCAGCGGCCGTAGCCGTGGCCGAAGCCGAAGCATATATGCCGGCATAAGCCCCACCAGGTATAGGTTCGGGATTATAAATATCACCACGATCGGTTGCATTTACGTCTTGATAGCTACCAGTTACGTTTATTTGGCCTTTTTTGCCCAATGCAAAGCCATAGTTTAGACCAAATGTATAACCCGCACCATCACCTTTTGAAGTAGCACCATACTGAAGTTGTGCTGTACCAGTATTGACAGATTTTTTTAAGACCAAGTTCACAATACCTGCAATGGCATCTGAACCATACTGAGCGGCGGCTCCATCTCGCAATATCTCCATGCGCTCCAATGCCAACGATGGTATTGTATTTAAGTCGGTAATAACCGTTCCTTTACCTACCGTTACGTTGTTTTGGATAGCGGCAAATTGGTGGCGACGGTGGCCGTCAATTAGTACCAACATTTGGTCTGGCGAGAGGCCTTTCATAGAGGCGGGGTCTGCATAACCAGCCACGCCATTGATACCATTTTTAGAGGCATTGAACGATGGCGACATAAACTGTAACTGCTGACCGATTTCTGTTTGGCCTGTGCTTTGTAGCTCTTTGGCTGTCATTACGTCCACTGGTACAGGGCGTTCGACATCTGTACGGGCTAAGTTTGAGCGGCTACCAACCACAACTACATCGCTAAGTACAGTGGCATCTTCCAATAATTTAATTACAAGATTGTTACCTACTTTTACGTCTTGACTTCTATAACCAATAAACGAAAGCACAAGAGTTTGGGTATTGTTGGCGTCAATCGTAAATGCGCCATTTACATCCGTAATCGTGCCACGAGTTGTACCTTTGACCAAAATGCTCACTCCAGGCATTGCCTCGCCTTTATCGGTGGTTACTTTACCGCTCACTTTGTCATCGGCGGCTTTTGGCCCGTTTGGGACTACTCCCTCAACGACCTTGATTTGGCTCAAAACTATTTTGTTGCCAGCCACTTCGTAGTTTACTCTCATGGGGCTAAGTAGCCCATTGAGTACTTTCGATAGTTTTTCGTTTTGAACATTGAGCGTAACAGTACGATTGCTCTGAATAACTCGGGGACTAAAAATAAACTTGATGTCGGCATTTTGTTCAATTCGGCTCAGAACAGACTCCAAGCGTTCAGAGGTACATTGTAGCGTTAGTTCTTTGTCCAAAACACTCTGTGAGTGTGTTTTGTGGGCATAGCCAATGCCCACAAAAGTCAAGGCTATGCAAAGCTGACAGATACTGATTTTTATCAGTTTTTGCACAAATTGATAAGAAAGTAGTCGTTTTTTCATTGATTAGGTTTTAAAAAAATAGGTTAGAAATATAAAATAAGCGGTTTTGAGTTGAATGATGCTCTTGAATTAGTTGCAGCCTTTTGAGTTAATAATCACTTGTCCGTCAATAACCTGATAGTCTGCGCCAATGGCTCGGCAAATCAAATCTAATTTACCATAAAGTGGCTCGTCAGACAATGAAGCTGTAAGTGGGCAGTCTGCCAGTATATTTTCGTCATAAATAATAGTAATGCTATACGTTTTTTGGATTGCTTTAAAGATGTTTGCTACCGATTCGTTTTTAAACTCGAACGACTGCGCTTGAAGCTCGATAGGCTGCTCAATGATAAATTTTTTAAACTCGGCTTCGGTACGCCTAAACACAACTTGCTGGTTGGGCGAAACTACCATACCATCTAATTCTTTACTTTGGACAATTTTTTTTGCTTTGGCATCAGCCAATTTATACACAGACACTTTCCCAGTTTTGACCAATACCTCTACATTTGCTTGGTTTGGATAGGCTCTTATTACAAAACTTGTACCTAATACTTTGGTTACAATTTCGTTGGCATACACAAAAAACGGTTGATCTGGATTCTTGGCTATCTCAAACAATGCCTCACCTTCAAGATATACTTCACGGGTATCGCCTTCAAATTTTTTGGGATAACTAAGTCGGCTGTTTTTTTGTAATAACACCGAACTACCATCACTCAAAGCAACAAGTAACGGTTGAGAATTGGGATTGGTTTTTTCAATGAGTTTAGTATTCGATTTGGCAACTAAGTTTTCATAAATGGTAACTGTTTGTGTCGCCCCAAAATACCACGCCCCAAAAACCACCAATATCGAAGCCGCAATACCGGCCAGCCAGCGATAGCCTCCAAAAGTAAACTGGGGCGTTGTGTCTTGAATATCTTGGTATAGTCTTGAAAAATTAGCTTTGATTTCTTTTTCTGACCATTTGAGCGATAATTGGTCGAGGGCAACAAAGGCTTCAGACACCAACGCCAAGCGTTGAGCGTTGTCTTCCGACCATTCCTCCCATTCAAATATATCGACCTCGTTTTTTCTGAAATAATAATTCAGAAAAGAGTCATTTTGGAGTAAGTCTTCGACAGTAAAATCAGATTTATATTTCACGATTCTGTATAATTTAACCTTTCTAATAATACAGAGGAGGATAGCTGCCAAAATCTTCCTTGTTTTTTTATGTTTTTTATTTAACAAGTACTATTTTTAATTTTTTGAGTGCTTCGTGAAGTATTTTATAGAGTGTATCTACTTGCAAACCAGTACGTTCGCTAATCTGGGTGTACGTCAGTTCTTCAAAATATTTTAGTACAACAATTTCTTTTTGCCGTGGACTGAGTTCATTGAGGGCTTTCTGAATTTGGGCTTTGGTTGCCGTGTTGGTTTCTTGTAATATCAAAATTTCTTCATACGACTCCGTCGGAAGCTGTCTTTGGTCGAGGCTTTCTAAGTCTAATCTTTCAAAGGGTTTTTGTTTTTGTATTTCTTTTGCAATTCGGCGGCGAAGCGAAGCCATCAAATAAGCCTCAAACGAATCTATTTCTGACAATGTACGTCTATATTGCCACAAATCTTTGAACACAAGCTGGATACATTCTTGACAAAGTTCGTTGTCAAGACTCCACCTCAGGCCGTTTCTATATAGTTTGTTATAATGGGTCGAAAACAAATAGCCCAACGCTTTTTCGTCATCGCTACGCAGTGCAACCAACAACAGACTATCAATATAAGGTGGGTTTGAGGGTAGCACTTGTTTGATGAAGATATAGGTTTGGAAGCCCTAAGTTACGAATATTATTAAAGTTGTCGAAGATGATTTTTGTCATAAACTACCAAATAGGCATTACTTTTGTTTTCTGAATATAAATAAAGCCTATTTTTTTGCCGTTTACCATTTAGTATTTATACCATGAAAATAGGTTTTGATGCCAAGCGAGCTTTCAATAACAAAACAGGATTGGGCAATTATAGCCGTTTTGTAATCGATGCACTACAAAAGTATTGCGCTCATAACCAGTGGGTTGCATATACGAATACAAAAAACGACACTCTTTTTCAACATCACAATACCGTATTCCCATCAACGGCTTTTCATAGTTATTGGCGGAGTGTTGGCATAGTAAGTGATTTGAAACGGGACGAGATTCAACTTTTTCACGGATTGAGCAACGAACTACCCTTGGGACTTCGTAAGGCCAATATTCGTTCGGTTGTAACAATCCACGATTTAATCTTTTTGCGTTATCCAGACTTATATCCAGCCATTGACCGTTTTTTTTATTATCACAAGTTCAAGTTTGCTTGCCAAAACGCCGATGTCGTTGTAGCCGTGAGCGAGCAGACCAAGCGAGATATTATTACATTTTTTGGTACAGACCCTCAAAAAATAAAAGTCGTTTATCAAGACTGCGACCCAGCTTTTAGAAGTCGGGTAGGGGCGGAGGAGGTTTTGAAAATCAAACAAAAATATAATCTCAATAAACCTTACATATTAAGTGTAGGTACTATCGAGGAACGCAAAAATCAGTTGAGATTGGTACAGGCATTTTATGAAGCCAATCTGCCCGATACTATGCTTGTGTTGGTGGGCGGCATTACCAAATATCAACAACACATTGAACGTTACATTGGTCAGAAAAATATACAAAACAAAGTAAAGATATTTAACGATGTACCCTTCACAGATTTACCAGCCTTGTATCAGGGTGCTGGGTTATTTGCTTATTTATCTATTTTTGAGGGTTTTGGTATTCCAATCGTTGAGGCGCTTCATAGCCAGTTGCCAGTTTTGGCAGCAACAGGGTCGTGTTTGGAAGAAGCGGGTGGTGGCGGGGTAATATATGTTAATCCATTGGATATAAACGAGATAGCCAATCAAATACAGCTTATTTGGAACAATATTGACCTACAAAAAAAGCTAACCACCAACGGCCAGCGGCACGTACAGCAGTTAGCTTCGCCCAAAATAGCGCAAGATTTAATGGCTATTTATGAATCTTTATCATAGTTTTATTTGCCTATCACAGCCTTGCCAAGTGCAATTAGGTCATCGGCGTTGCGGCCTCCTATTTCTTGTCTGATGACCGTACCTTTGGCATCGATAAAAAACAAAGTGGGGTATGCTTCGATGGGGTATCGGCTGGCGAGTGTTGGGCCTTCGCCGATTTCCATATCTTGCTTATAATTGATAAAATTTTTGTTGAAATAGTCGGCTACGGCAGGCTGTGTAAAAACCCGCTTCTGCATTGCTTTGCATGGCCCGCACCAACTTGCATAGGCATCGAAAAATATTGGTTTCTTCTCTTTTTTTGCTTTTTCTAATACTTTTGCCCACGGCAATTCCACAAACTGGATTCCCACTTCTTTGGGTTCTGGCTTAAAAGTCCAGGCAGTAGCTACCAAAATGATAAGAAATACTGACGACAGGACAAGAATGTTTTTTTTCATTTCTGACAATTATTTATTTGATTGACTGCTTAACGAACAAGCGGAGGTTTTATTTTTTGTAACTCACAAAATTATTTTTTGATAAAGTCAGTCTTTTTTGTGACCTTACTCGTATGTATTGGTCTTATAGTTGAGTTTTTCATAACGTTGAGTAAAAATTAAAAAGCCAGACAAAATTTTTGTCTGGCTTTTTTGTTGGTTTTTGGCCAGCCAAGGTTACTTTATTCTACGTCAGCCAAAATGCGGCCACAGTGTTCGCATACTATTATTTTCTTTTTGTCTCTGATGTCAGCTTGTCGTTGTGGAGGTACGCTATTGAAGCACCCACCGCAAGCACCACGTTTAACCATTACTACGGCCAAGCCGTTTTCTGAGTTGTTGCGTAGTTTGTTGTACGGTATTAACAAGCGGCTTTCTACTTTTTTGGACTGAGCCTCACGTTTATCCATCAGCTTACGCTCGTCTTCTTCGCTTTCAGAGACCAATACGTTCAGCTCGTCTTTCTTAGTTTTGAGGTCTTCACGACGGTCAGATAGCGATACTTTGGTAGCATCGGTTTCTTCTTTTTTGAGTTTGATTTTTATATCGGCTTCTCTAATTTTTTTATCCGACAGTTCTATCTCGAGTGTCTGCAATTCCATTTCTTTCGAGATGGCATCAAACTCACGATTGTTCCTGACGTTCATTTGCTGTTCCTTGTAGCGAACAATTAACTTATCAGAATCTTTTTTATTGGCTTTGTGGCGGCTTACTTCTTCTTCCAATTCGGCTATTTCACGCTCATATTTACCGACACGAGTTTCAAAACCAGCCACGTCATCTTCCAAATCTTGAACCTCTTCGGGTAGATCTCCTCGGATTTTGCGAATTTTATCAAGCTGAGAGTCAAGCTCTTGTAGTTTTAGAAGCAGGTCTAATTTTTGTGCTACTGTAAGTTCCATTTATTGTTTGCGATTATTGTCAATGATAGTACGAAACGGGGTTGGTGTTGGTTTCGGCCAATTTTAGTGCAAAATTAGCAAATTTCTCCGATAAAAATCTCAATAACAAATCTTTTGTAAAAACTTCGCTTTCATAATGCCCAATATCACAAATTAGTATCTGGTTGTTGGCATCAAAAAATTCGTGGTATTTATAGTCGGCTGTAACAAATACATCTGCTTGGGCAGCGATGGCATTATTCAACAAAAAGCCCCCAGAACCCCCGCAAACGGCTACTTTACTGATTTGAGCGTTGTTCAAGTTGGTATGTCTGATAACTGAAAGATTCATTTTGGTTTTTAGATATTTCAAAAAATCGTTACCTGTCATACTTGCCTCCAAATCGCCGATTGCGCCACTTCCTATTGCTGGATTTTGATTTTTGGGTACTAATATTTGTACATTCTGTAGTTGTAGTTGCTCGGCTATCATAAAATTAACCCCTCCCGACACATTATCAAGATTGGTATGAATGGCATAAATGGCAATGTCGTTTTTGATAGCCTTTATTACCGTTCGTTCTATATAATTGCTGCCGTTTAGTTTTTTGAGACCTTTAAAAACAATTGGGTGATGGGCTACGACTAAGTTACAGCCACGGGCGATGGCTTCGTCAATGACTGCTTCCGTTGAGTCGAGAGCGAGTAAAACACCCGTAACTACCCTATTCATGTTTCCTACAATTAGCCCCGCATTATCGTAACTTTCTTGGTAAACTAACGGAGCGATGGTTTCAAGGTATTGGGTAATATCCTTGATTTTTATTGTCGTGTCTTGTAGTTGTTGATTCATATATTTAAAAATTGTATCTGTCTTTCAATACGCTGAGGTGGTGCAACTCGTGGCCTGCAATCATAAATACCAAAGCTCGAGCCGATACGGCATTTCCGTTGGCAAAGCCGATATTTGAGGCTGCATTTTCGCTGTAAGTTTTAAACAAACATATATTGGCCAGCCGTGTGTATCTATATTGCTCCATAAGCTGTTCGATGGTTTGCTGTTCGAAGTTTGCAGCGTTTTGGTAGTCATTTTCATCAAAACTGGGTAGCGACTGACTTTCATTACGGGCAATACACAAAGACCTGTAAGCAAAAACTCGCTCGCTATCGGTCAAATGTCCTAATATTTGTTTGGCTGTCCACTTATTTTCAGCATATCGGTAGTTTTGTTGTTCAAGACTGAGATTTAAAAACAATTTTTCAACGATAAGTAGCTGTTCTTCGAGCGCAGAGATAACATCTTCATTTTCAACTTGTTTGATATAATATGAAAAATATTTATTTTGAGGATATTCGTTTTGACCAGGGGTTTTCATTTTTTTTGTCTTTTTTTAACAAATATATTGCACAATTACCAAAAACCTATTACTTTTGCACCACGTTAATCAAGAGAGAGGCGCAAAAATGGTTCGGTAGTTTAACGGTGCGACGATTCTCTTGGTTAGAATACAGTACACACTAAAAGTAAATTTGGTTCGGTAGTTCAGTTGGTTAGAATACCTGCCTGTCACGCAGGGGGTCGCGGGTTCGAGTCCCGTCCGGACCGCCAACAAAAACAAATAAAGCTCTGATTATCAGGGCTTTATTGCGTTAAAAGCAATAGTTCGAGTTCTGTTTATGTAATTTAATAGCGTTTGTCTTAGCCATTTTTACACATTCGTAAACATCTTTTTAGTACCCGTTTAATACCCATTATTTTGAGTGAAATAGTACCTATGTTTGTCGAAAATTTAAGACTTCGACAAAATGGCAACAGACTATGCAAAATACGATTTGGTCTTCAATCGTAAAAAGCAACTCAATCAACAAGGCAAAGCACTTGTGCAGGTTCGGGCTTACTGCAACAGAGAAACCCGATTTTTTAGTACAAACATCTATATCGCTCCGAACGAATGGAACACTAAAAAAATGGAAATCA
>JAYWHT010000018.1:0-19675 GCA_043777595.1 Spirosomataceae bacterium | reverse complement strand
TAAGGCATTTTTAGCCGCTGTATCTAATATTGGTGTGTTTACTCGTCCCATGCGACAAAATTACAAAATAATCTAAACTAATTATAATGACCTACTTAGATGGTAGTATTATAGAACTACCTCATACAGAGAAATTTGAGAAGGAATATGGCACGTATGTCAATCAACATAAAACCCTACGCATTACAGTCAGAGTCTTGATGTTATGTGATGTACTCAATGAAATGGTCATTGATGGCCTATTGAAAAAGTTTGGTACAGGTGAACGAGAAATGAGAGATGATTTAATTTTATATGAGAGGCTATCCGTCTTTCGATACTCGGTATTTATGCCCCTTTATTTTAGACGTTGGGGTATACAAACAAGATATGATGTACTAAAGAATTGTTTGCGGCTTGAGAATTTCTCTGGGCTAAGTGAAATAGTTATTCAACAGGATTTTTTTATTACACTTATAATTTCAAATATGGAGGCGCTTCTTCGAGAAGAAGTCAATAAGGAGGTCAAAGCCAAATATATAGTTCGTAAATATCAGGTCAATATTAGTGCTTGCGTGAATTTATTGAGAGATAAAATAATAGATTTGCTTTTGGGGCAAACCCCCCAAAATAGACTATTTGACAAAAATATTTATTCAAAACATTGAAGCTATACGTCCAAATAGGGCGTTTGTCAGAAAACCAGACCAATATAGACCCAAGAAAAAGCCTAAAATGATGAAAAATAGAAAGATAAATACGTGATGTATTCCTTAACTTAATGACATTGGCCAAGCCACTGCAAGGAACTGTCATTTAATCATTCATAATTCTACATTTTTATTCTAAGAAGTTATGTCGTTGTCTATATTGTACTGATTTGAGGTTGGTTTCTGTTTAATTTTTGTAATTTTATGCCAATTATTCTCTAAATCAAATATGAAAAACACTTTTATAGCTGCCGTCTGTCTGGCGTTGGCAGCTTGTGGCGGTAAGCAATCCACCGATTTAATTGTCCGCAATGCCGTCATTTACACCGCAGACTCGACCTTTTCGACGGCCACAGCATTGGCAGTCAAAGACGGTAGATTTGTTGCCATTGGCGACTCTGCTACTGTTTTTGGTCAATACCAGTCAGACTCTGTCGTTGATGCAGGCCACAAGTCAATTTTCCCTGGCTTGTACGATGCCCACGCTCACTTTTATGGATTAGGCCAAATGCTCGACCAGGCCGATTTGACGGGTACAACCTCAACTGAGGGGATAATTGAACGCCTCAAAAAATACCAGTCCGAACACCCCGAAAAAGTATGGCTCATAGGCCGAGGGTGGGACCAAAACGACTGGGCTGTCAAGCAATTTCCAGACAAAACTATTTTAGATAAACACTTTCCCAAAAATCCTGTTTATCTCACTCGCATCGACGGCCACGCTGCTTGGCTCAATTCAAAAGGGCTACAACTTGCCCAAGTTACGGCCAAAACCAAGATAGAAGGTGGCTTAGTAATTATGAAAAACAACGAACCATCGGGTATTTTAATAGACAATGCCATGCGCCTCGCCCGTGCCGTAAACCCACAACCTACCGACGAAGAGATAGCCAATATGCTCAAAAAAGCCGAGGCTATGTGTTTTTCGTTGGGGCTAACCAACGTGGGCGATGCGGGCGTGTCGCCAGAGGTGATTGAGTTGATGGACAAGCTACAAAAAGCCAATAAACTCAAAATTAGACTATATCCAATGGTGAGCCTCAGTCAAGAAAACGTCGATTTGTACCTCAAAAAAGGCACTTACCAGTCCGACAGGCTCAATGTGCGGTCGTTTAAACTCTATGCCGATGGTGCGTTGGGTTCTCGTGGTGCTTGTTTGCTCAAACCTTACGCCGACGAAAAAACTAATGGATTTTTGTTATTAAGCCCCGCTGAGTTAGAAAAATTTATAGCACAAATCGCCACCAGCGACTTTCAGGCTAACACCCACTGCATCGGCGATTCGGCCAATCGGCTCATACTCAATATCTATGCCAAATACCTCAAAACCAAAAACAACCGCCGCTGGCGCATCGAACACGCCCAAATAGTTGATGCGATCGATGTACCAAAGTTTGGCCAGTTTAGCATCATTCCGTCAGTTCAGCCCACACACGCTACCTCAGATATGTATTGGGCAGCCGAGCGGTTGGGCAAAATGAGAGAAAAATCAGGTTATATTTTCAAACAGTTATATGCTCAAAATCAAATAATTAGCTTTGGTACAGATTTTCCGGTCGAAGCCGTCTCACCGTTTTATACTTTTCATTCGGCAGTTTTTAGGCAAGATGCCAAAGGCTGGCCAGCAGGTGGCTATCAAACAGACAATGCCCTCGACAGAGCAACAACCCTACGAGCGATGACGATTTGGGCAGCTTATGGCAATTTTGAAGAAAAACAGCGGGGTAGTATTGAAGTAGGCAAAGATGCCGATTTTGTAATACTTGACAAAGACCTAATGCTCGCCCCAGCCTCCGAAATCAGAGAATTGAAGGTACTTAAAACTTACGTGTCAGGAGAAAAAGTTTTTGAAAGAAAATAGGTAGTCGTGGGTATATGGTATCGTGTATTGAGTTAAATACAATGTTCTAAGTTATCAAAATTTAAAATGTAGTTGTCAAATAAAAATCTTCGATAAGTCTATTTCTAAATTTAGATTTGTGTCTTTTAGTATGTCGTGTTCTCTAAAAAAAGTATAATCAACGGGGTTACTGTAAACAGCTACGGCTTTCATGGCTGGAAAAACTATCCAACACGACTGCACACCAAAGTTAAAATACTGGTACGTTTTGCCAATCATTTCTTCGTTGCCTTGTGAGGGCGACTGTATCTCAATAGCCAGCAGCGGAGCATCGGTTTGTTTGGCTGTTTCGTTCACAAAGTTCAGCGGCCGTTTTGGGTAAACCACGATGTCGGGCGTAGTGTCATCGGGAGTAGTAGCCAATGCTACTTCGCTGGCAATACGAAATTGAGAGCCGTAATTTAGTTTAATCTCAAACCCCAAGTTCATTTGGAGTGAGCCGTGTGTGAGGTTAGGCATAGGTTTATTGCGTTCTAATTCATAGTCTGAGACAGTAGCCTCGGCCAAAGATTGAGTTAGTAGTTCCATATTGATTCCTATTTTTTTACCAAAAATAATAAAAAAAGAAACACAACCTTGCATTGTCGTTGCTAAAAATAGACAGACAGTAAATAGTTTTTGAAAATGAGTTGGGGTAAAGCATTGAAATATGGGTATTTTTTTGTTAATTTTGCAAAATTTTTGTCATAATGCCCCTACTTAAACACAAAACTGGTCTATGAGTAAACTACGGATTTTGTATGTTGCCAATGAAATAAATCCTTTCCTTGAAATTACCGAAGTGGCCAATTATGTAAGGAAACTCCCCCAAGCCATGCAAGAGCGGGGAATGGAAATCAGGATATTGATGCCTCGCTTTGGGCTTATAAACGAGCGCAAAAACCGACTCCACGAGGTAGTACGTCTTTCGGGTATTAACATCACGGTCGGCGATGACGAAAAACCGCTCATTATCAAGGTCGCTTCAATACCAAGTGCCAAGCTACAAGTTTATTTTATTGACAACGAAGACTATTTTCAGAGAAAATCCGTTTTTGTAGATGAAGACGATAATTTTTTTGACGACAACGACGAGCGAGCAATATTCTTTTGCAAAGGCGTTCTGGAAACTGTCAAAAAACTCGGCTGGGCCCCAGATATCGTTCATTGTAGCGACTGGATGACGGCCTTGATTCCGCTTTATTTGAAAACGACCTACAAAAACGACCCCATGTTCAAAGACACCAAATGTGTTTTTACGGTCTATAACAACGGTTTTGATTTCAAGTTTAACGATGATATTCTTGAAAAAGCCCGTGCAATGGACGTAAGCGATGAAGCTCTTGCCCATTTACGAAGTGCTGATTTTGAGGGTTTTATAAAAATAGGCTGCGCCTACGCCGACATAGTAGTAAAAGCCGACGATGATTTTAGTGAAAGTTTAAACCAAATTTTGAATGAATTACCAGAACGTAAATTGGAACAAGTCGAAGAAGACGAAAATTTTACAGAAACTTACTACAATCTATACAACGAGTTGGTTGGCTAAGGCTACCACCCTAACAGCTTTTGTTGTCCTATTGCTAACAGCCTGCGAGCTACCCCGTGAAATCGGCTTGCCCATTGCCAACCCTGTCGATATACGTTATACCGATACCCTGACTGTTAGAGCATCAACGGTACTGTTAGACTCGATTCGCACATCTGGGGCTATTCAGATGTTGGTCGGTAGCTATACCGACCCTTTGTTTGGTAAAATATCCTCACGGGCGTTTGTTGAGTTTGCACCAGGGGCTTATGATTTTAACCAAGACAAAATATACCAGTACGATTCGGTCGCTGTTTTTATGTCGTACAGTTCAAATGGTTATTATGGCGATACGCTTCAGCCTTTTGAGATGACCGTCCATCGGTTGAAAGATACACTTGTTACAGGCAAAACCTATTACAACTACAACACTACGCCCTACGACCCAGCGGTTTTTACTAAGTTTAGTTTCAGTCCACAAAGTAGTCGCAATACACTAACTACACGGCTTCCAGATACATTTGGCCGTCAGATTTTTGGATTGATGTTTGGTAGTGGTAGAGTCAAAAACCCGTCTGCATTCGTCAAAGAAATGAAAGGTTTTGCACTGATACCCAACCCCAACAACAAAGCAATAGCGGGTTTTCCGTCAGAGGCCATTCAAGTCGTTTTGTTTTTTCATGAAAACGGTGTCGCAGGCCAAATCGCATACCCATTGCCACTCGTCAGCCGCCGCTACAACAACATAATTGCCGACCGAAGCGGTACAAAAATTGCCAATCTGCAACCACTCAAAGGCGTATCGCCACAACAACTCAATGGCCTGACCTACATACAAGATGCGGTGGGAGTGGTAACAAAACTCGAAATTCCGTATTTATTTAACTTACAAAAAGATGCCCGTATTGCCATCAACAGGGCAGAGTTGGCTATTACACCAGAGCCAATCGAAGGATTTTTTCCTTATCCATCTGGGCTGGTACTTGCCGAAACCGATGAGACAAATCGGATATTGAGGGGTAAGTCAGATTTAGAATTATTGGTTGGCAATGACGGCACTACTTATAGCTCGTCGCTTTCGCCACAGTTAGTAACCTACAACAGCCTGTCCAAAAATTATAATTTTATATTGACAACCTACTTGCAGTCTATTGTATCTGGGTTCAAAAAAACCAAAGGTATGATGTTGCTACCAATCAACGCCGAAAGATGGCCTGGTACTCCACCTAAGTTTAGCCCGTATTTCAACTCAAAAGTAAGCCGTATGACCATTAGACCCAATGCCAAAAACTTGAAGCTAATTGTTTTTTATACGACAACTAAGTAAATGTGCCGATTAAATGTTAAATATCAATAATTTAGTTATTCATTCATTCATTACTAATTCTACACTAATACTTAGACTTCATAGGTAGTTGCGTATAGATAAATAAATTTTTGATTTAAGTACTTGATTGTTAGATATTTAAAACATTTTTCGTTATACATTTTTCACTATTCACTACTTATAATATACTCTATTTTACTTTATTTTTATGTGTGGAATTGTAGCTTATGTAGGCCATCGTCAGGCTTATCCATTGATTATTAAGGGTTTGAAACGGTTGGAATACCGTGGTTATGATAGCTCGGGAGTTGCACTCTTGAACAAGTCTGGTCTGAAAGTATATAAGAAAAAAGGTAAAGTTGTAGATTTAGAATCGCAACTAACCAATCAAGACCTGTCGGCTACGATTGGCATTGGCCACACACGCTGGGCCACACACGGCGAGCCAAACGATGTGAACGCTCACCCGCATTTTTCGCAAGGCCGAAAGCTGGCCATTATTCACAATGGTATCATCGAAAACTACGCTACCATCAAACAAAACCTCATCAAAAAAGGCCACGAGTTTCAGTCGGCCACTGATACTGAGGTTTTGATTCATTTTATTGAGGACATTCAACAAGAAACAGGCACAGCACTCGAAGAAGCCGTACGATTGGCACTACAAGAAGTCGTGGGTGCGTTTGCCATTGTAGTTATTTCAGCCGACGACCCTACACAGTTGGTGGCCGCTCGCAAAAGTAGCCCATTGGTGATTGGTATTGGCGAAAAAGAATATTTCTTTGCCTCAGATGCTACACCAATCATTGAATATACCAAAGATGTCATATACTTGGACGACAACCAGATTGCGGTCGTTAAAAATAATGAATTGAAGATAGTAAACCTCGAAAATGAAAAACAAGCGGCATACATTCAGAAATTAGAACTTGAACTCGAAGCCATTGAAAAAGGTGGTTATGAGCATTTTATGCTCAAAGAAATATTTGAGCAGCCTCGCTCCATTGCCGACAGTATGCGTGGCCGTGTAAACTCTGACGAAGGCATGGTAAGGCTCGGAGGTATTAGCAATTATATTGACAAATTAGCCGATGCCAAGCGAATTATCATTGTAGGTTGTGGTACGTCGTGGCATGCAGGCTTGGTGGCCGAGTATATTATCGAAGAGCTGGCTCGTACTTCGGTTGAGGTTGAGTATGCCTCAGAGTTTAGGTACCGCAATCCGATTGTCAAAGAAAAAGATTTTGTGATAGCTATTTCACAGTCGGGCGAAACTGCCGATACACTGGCCGCTATCCAGTTGGCAAAGTCTAAGGGTGCTACTATTTTTGGAGTATGTAACGTTGTCGGCTCGTCGATAGCCCGAGAAACCCATGCAGGTGCATACACCCACGCAGGCCCCGAAATTGGTGTAGCCAGTACCAAGGCGTTTACGGCACAGGTTACGGTGCTGACGTTATTGGCTATATCGTTGGCCAAGAAAAAAGGCACTATTACCGAAGAACTCTACCGCCAGTTATTGATAGAAATCGAGAATATTCCAAGCAAAGTAGAGCGTGTACTACAGACCGCCGATAAAATCAAGGACATTGCCAATATCTTTACCTATTCTCGTAACTTCATTTATTTGGGTCGAGGTCTCAATTTTCCTGTGGCATTGGAAGGTGCTTTGAAACTCAAAGAAATATCGTATATCCATGCCGAAGGCTACCCTGCTGCCGAAATGAAACACGGACCTATTGCGCTAATTGACGAAGAAATGCCAGTGGTTTTTATTGCCACCAAAGACAGTTCTTACGAAAAAGTAGTGTCGAACATTCAGGAAGTAAAAGCCCGTAAAGGCCGAGTGATAGCCGTTGTTACCGAAGGCGATACACTGATACCAACCATGGTGGACTTTGTGATTGAAATCCCTAAAACACACGAAATACTGACCCCGCTGTTGTCGTCTATTCCGTTGCAGTTGTTGTCGTATTATGTGGCTGTGATGCGTGGCCGCAATGTCGATCAGCCTCGCAACTTAGCCAAGTCGGTAACGGTTGAGTAATATTGTTATTTGGCGACCGTTTCTGTGCCTCTAACTTTGACTCGACCTAAAATTCTTCAACATTTGCTTTCGTTCGGGTAATTAGCTTAAAATAGTCAAATTGGGGATTGTGTCTTTGAGGCATATAAACTCTGAGGCTTTTGAAACTTCTACTTTTAGCAAAAAATCTCTATCAATTCTTAGATTCAAGTAATAAATGCAACTAACGAGGTTGTTACAGAACATTTAAGTATTTATTCAAAACTAACACGGTGTTTTAATTTTAATAACTCACTGATTAACAGCATTGTATTTACTCACGACACCGTACTATATACCCACGACTCTTTAATTGAAAGACAAAAAAGAAGCGAACTCCCTCCTTGTCTTTACTAAGAATATATGCTAATTTGTGCCCTCGTCCAAAAGTTGCAAATTATGTCATATATAAATCAAGCATAAAGATACACAATAGATGTGTTAAAAAAAGAAGGTTTAAAACAGATTGAAATTGGTCGAAAAATTGGCAACGATAATTCTGTTGTAAGCCGAGAATTAAAGCGTAATTCTGATTTAAGAAACGGCGAATATCGTTCGGATTTAGCCCAGCGTAAGTCGTAGAAACGAAAGCAAGAAAAGCCTAAATGAGTCAATTTTACAGTATCTATAAAACTTAGATAAAGCAGCAAAATATTGTGGCTCTACAAATATCGCCTAACCCGACCGATGGAGAGTTGTGGTTCAGGTTGGGTACTGTGGACATTTCGGCATCTTTAAGCGATTTGGCTGGGCGTGGGTTGCAGACTGGTGCGCCGTTGCGAAAAACCTATAAAAACCGTCACGGGCAGTTAGGCTAAAAACTTGATTTGGGAGGTCTGCCCAGTGGTTTGTATATTTTTGGCTTACAAACAACCCAAGCTGGTGAGTCTCAAAAGAGGTATAGTAAAAAAGTGTTGCTGGTGAGGTAGGTTTGAGTTTTTATCTTAACCAATAAAAAAGAGTCCTTTGCTACGGCTGTAGTAAGGGACTCTTTTTTGGTTTTATGAGTTACTAATAGTCTAAAAAATAAAGCGATAACGACCACTCAATAAGTTTTCTATTATTTTTTAGGTTGATTTTTGAATATGTCTTAATTTTCAAAACTTATTCAAAAAATTTTCATTCTAATTCATTCAAAAATCTAATAAATTTAAAAACTCAATATGTTCAAAAATCTAATCCTTATCTTTTGTTTGTTTATCAATGTGGCGGTGGCACATAGCCAAGAAACTATCTCACGGCGAGACAGCGAAGAGATTAAACTATTGGCTCAACGCAAAGTCGAAAAAGGGCTTGTGGACTTGATGAACGTACTTACCCAAGAAGATTTGGGCGAAGCCGAGCGCAAGTTTATGATTACCGAAAGTTTTACGGCAGCCAAAAATCCGCTTTTTAATAGCCCCGAAGTGATTGTCGAAGACGACATTCAGCCAGACCATAACTCGGCAGCGATGGTGATGGATTTGAGGATTGAAAAGTATTTGACTAATCTGGATTTATTTTATTCAAAAGGTACACAAAATACCATTCAGTTTTCTGGTTTTTCGGTTTCTAACATCAAAAAAACAGATTTTATTTATGCCAAAGTTTTTTTTACTTCGACCTTCAAAGGTAAATATTCGCAATCTGACAAGCCATACATACCCACTCGGCGAGTGGCTGAGGTGCGGGCTACCAAAAACGGCAAAAAATGGATAGTAAGCATATCGAGAATTGCTTTTTTTTCGGCCAATGACTCGCTCAATGCCAAACTCAACGACATGGCCGTCAGTACCAACGAGCCTGCCGCTACCGAAACAACTACCGAAGAAAGCAGCGAAGTGTCCAAAGAACGAGCCGATGCCAATGCTGCCATTGGCCAGTATAACAAACTCATGGCCGATGGCCGAAAGGCATTTGCCGACAAAAACTATGAAGATGCACTTGAACTTTTTACCAAAGCCGATAAAATCAATCCGCTGGGCGACTATTTGGCATTGGTTCAGATTTCAAAAGTAAAACGAGCCTTGACTGAATCCTTAAAGTCTGACGATGACATTATCAGAGAGTTTAGCACCAAAGCCGAAACTGCCCGAAAACGCCGCAACTACCCCGAGGCCAATGATTGGTACAGAAAAATATTAGACAAAAAACCCGACTCTACCGCAGTAGCCAACTTGATAAAAAGCCTATCGATTAAGGACAGAACAAAAACAGAACTTGATGAAAAATTTGCGGCTAATCGATACAAAGAATTGGTGAAAGATTATGATAAAATAATAAAAAAAGAAAGCGACAACTCAGACTGGTATTTGGGGCGAGGCAAATGTTATTTGAGGCTCAACGATACCGACCGCTCACTCAAAGACCTCAACAAGGCCATAGAACTTGACTTTGCCAATATTCCAGCATTGCTTACACGGGCAGAGTTGTATAAAAAACTTAACAACAGCCCCAAAGCCGTAGCCGACTATACCAGTGTTTTGAATATGGACAAACAAAATGCCGAGGTCTATTCTGAGCGGGCTGCATTGCGAATATCAAACAGCCTCTCTGCGGCTTTTGACGACTACGGCAAGGCAATAGAATTTGACAACAAAAACGCCAGGTATTTTTATCAAAGGGGCTTGCTAAATTTTCAGAACAATAAGCTGCCGCAAGCGTTGTCAGATTTTTCGGACGCTGCCATGCGCCGCACCGACGACCCAAATGCCTACTACCAGCGAGGGCAAACTTATGTGTTGCTCAAAAAATACCCAGAGGCAGGTGCCGACTTTATAACATCTAAAACATTGGGGCTTAACGCCTTTGACTCAGGCCAGATAGACTCTGTGGCCGTTGGTTTGTATAGATTGGGAAAAAGAGGGGCTAACGATGAAAATTACAAAGGAGCGGCGATAGCTTTTACGAATGCACTTTATATCAATCCTAAAATGAGTGAAGCGTGGCTTGGTAAAGGTGAAGTTTTTGACCAACTCAAAAAATATGACGAAGCCATAAAAGCATACAGCGAGGCAATAAAGTTAGAACCCGAAAACTCAGACTATGTGTATCGAAGAGGTTGGATATGTTATAAGTCGGGTGATTATGAAAACGCTGCCGCCGACTTTCGCCAAACTTATGACCTCAATGCCGATGCTTACGATGGGCTACTAAACGAGGCTCGGGCGTTGATTGAACTCGAAAAATACCAAGATGCCATAGCACCGCTGCGTGCTATTAAAAATGCCCAAAAACGAATTGAGAAAAAATATGGAAGCCTGTTTTTTATAGAAACATTTTATTTTTTGGGGCTTTGTCAATATCAAACAGAAGAATACCTGCCAGCTATCGAAGACTATACGGCGGCCTTGAAAATAAACGAAAAATATGGCGATGCTTACTACAACCGAGGGCTGACTTGGGAAACACTCAACAAACTCGACAAGGCCATTGACGACTACCAAAAAGCCATTGACCTCGACCCCACCAAAGCGCATCAGTTTTTGGCAAAAGCGGGAGCATTAGAAAAAAAAGGTAAATTTGCCGATGCCACAACAGACTATAACAGAGCGATAGCGAACGATAAACAAAAAACGCTCACCCCAGAAGCACTGCTGGGCCGTGGGCGATGTCGCTACGAAACAGGCCAATATGCAGAAGCCCTCAAAGACATAGATCAAGCCCGAAGAGCCAACGAAACCTTAGAAACGGCCAGTACTTATCTGATATTAGGCCGTTTGTGTACGCTCACCAATGAGTCCGAAAAGGCAATGTCTTATTTTAAAAAATGTATCGATGACGATAGTTTTAAGGGTTGGGGCAATTATGGCATGGCCTGTGCGTTTTTAGAACAAAACAACGAAACCGAAGCCCTGACTTGGTTTACGGCGGCTTTTCAGACAGGACAACTGTCGGCTGAGGTTGTCAAAAAAGATAAATTTTTGGACGCTGTAAAAAAAGAATTTAGAAGAAATAAAGAGTTTAAAGCGTTGATTTCTAAATATTTGAAATAAACTTGAAAACCAAGTATCTGTATATTTTTCTGCTAATTACTGTCGCTCATTGTGCTACTGCTCAATGCCTGCAACTACGTGGGTTTGTTACTGATTTTACTACCAAACAGCCCGTTTCCGAGGCCAAAGTATTCATCAAAGAAGGTACAAAGCGCATAGCCATTGGCCAGAGCGATGCCACAGGCCGATATGCGGTAGCGATACCATGCGGAACGGCAGTGTTGTTGGTCGAAAAACGTGGCTATCGAACTTTGGTTGTACCTATCAACTACAACCAGAGTGTGGCCGACGGTACTGAGTTTGTAGTGTCGTGGCCGCTGATACCGCTCGACAAACAAGTAAACGACCGCCCTTACTCGCAGGCCGAACAAAAAGATTTTGTACTAAAAGACACCTCCAAAACAACCACCCAAGCCACCACCCGAAAGTTCAGAATCTCAGATGCCATCGACGACAGCCCAGTGGCTGGAAAGGTTTGTTTGTTTTATACCAAAAATGGCAAAAAAGAATGTTTTAGCACAAACCTCACTCAACAGACATTCGACATAAGTTTTATCAACAAAGACATAGTAGCGCTCGAAGTCTCGGCTGGTGGCTACCAAAGCTACAACGGCAATCTGATTGTAGACCAGTTGGACGGCCAAGCTCGGCTCTATGAAATCAAACTAAGCAGAGAACTGACCATACTGTCGGTAACACTTACAGAACCCAAAACGCCTTATCGGATTATTGTCAAAACAGCCGCTCAAACTGGCTGGACAGACTTGAAAGCCATCGGTGGCGGCAATCGTTTTTATGGTATGGTATCGGCCGGTGAAACGTACGAGTTGTGTATTTTGAATGAAAAAAGACAAGTAACAACTCTCGAAACGGTCAGTATCAAGACAGGTTTCAATTATTTTATACTCACCCCCAAATCTCCGCCCCCACCAGACACTCCACCCGATCCAGTAGTTTTGGCTAAGTCTGAGCCGCCCAAAGTCAAAGCTGTAGCACCAGAACCTTCAAAGCCAATTTCGACTACACCCATAACGCTTTCGTCTAATGAATATGTAGTTTATTTTGAACAAAGCAACTATGAACTTCGCCCCGAGGCTGTCAGTGAATTGGACAAGATTGCTATGTGGCTGCGCCAAAATCCAACCCAAAAAGTAAGAGTCATTGGCCATACCGACAACGTAGGAGACGGCTTACTCAATGTAGCACTGTCGGAATTTAGAGCCAAAGTAACCAAAGGCTACCTCGCTGCCCATGGTGTACCCGACGGCCAAATAGACTGGCGTGGCGTAGGTGGCAAATACCCCATTGCACCCAACGACAACGAAGAAAACAAAAAGAAGAACCGCCGAGTGGAGGTAAAAGTAATCAACGAATGATAAAAAGTTGTAAGTTTGTGTTTGCTTTATTTAGTAGTTAATCGTATATTTGAGGAGTTGACAAACAAACACAAATAGAACTGGATTTTGAAATTGATAAATTGACAAACTCAATTGAAAACTCGCTAACGGGCGAAGTTTTTGAAACAGAAGTGATACAAATTATTCAGTCAGAAAGAGAGTAAGCAAATTAAAAAATCTGAATGGCTCTTTGATTGGAACAAAGAATTTAGAAACCCAGCAAACAAGATTTACAAACTTACTACCGTCAGCAATTCAGCGATTATTCAAGGCATAGTTTGTTTTTCTGATAAACAAGACCATATTTTTATGTCTCTTATCGAAAATGCTGGTTTCAACAAGGGCAAAAATAAATTATACAAAGGGGTTGCTGGAAACTTAGTTGCTTATTGTTGTAAAATCTCATTTGAAAGCGGTTATGAAGGAGTAGTTTCTTTTGTAGCAAAATCGCAACTAATAACGCATTATCAACAGTCATTGGGTGCAAAACTTTTTGGTGGGGGTAATCAAATGTTTATTGATACAAGAGAGGCATTAGTTTTAGTGAAAAAATATTTTAAACATTTCAGTTATGGTAAATTTTAAAAAAATAGATGACCACGATTTTATTTTCATGAATGAACCTTTGACTTCAAAAGAAGAAAAAGATTTTAGTGATTTTCTTAAATCTCGTAAAATAAGAGCCAAACAACGCCTACAAACACCATCTCAAATAAATAATGTGGCTAAAATTTAATACTAATCTACGTTCTGTAAAAATGATAAAAAAATAGATGTGAGGCAAACAAAGCCAATTATCTGATTTTACTTCTCACGACTCACATCTTAACGAATGTTCTGGCAAAAGATTTCTAAGTTTACTTTGGGCAATAGGCTCACCTTATTGAGTGTTGTATTGGCATTGACTGGCCTGCTGGGCTACCAAGCCACCAAAGTACAAATGTCCTACGCATTGGTCAAAATTTTGCCTGTTACAGACCCCAACTACCAACTCTACGAATCGTTCAAGGCTCGCTATGGCGAAGATGGCAATGTGATGTTTATCGCAATCAAGACCAATCGTATGTTTAGGCTCGATGTATTTAATAAATGGTATGATTTGAACCAAGAAATTAGAAAAATTGACGGCGTAAAAGAAGTGCTTTCTAACGCAAACGCTTTTAATATTGTTCGGAACGATAGTCTAAAAAAATTTGATTTCAAGCCTCTCATTACCCAAAAACCTATAACTCAGGCCGAAACCGATAGCGTTCAGGTACAACTGTCGAGACTTCCGTTTTTTAAAGGGGTCATCAGTAGCGACGACGGCCAGAGCCACGTCATGTTTGTTACCTTCGACCAGTCGAAGCTCAACAACACAGGCCGCATAGCAATAGCCAACGAAATCAAGCGCAACGCATTGGCCTTTGGCAAAGCCACAAAGTTAGAGGTTCATTTGTCGGGCTTGCCGCTTATTAGAACCGAATATACCGAGCAGGTCAGCCGTGAAGTTGTATTGTTTACAGTTTTGGCCGCTATCGTTACAGGGCTTATTTTATTGCTTTTTTTTAGGTCAATCACCACAGCCCTCATTTCGTTGGCCGTTGTGCTGATTGGGGTAGTGTGGAGTGTGGGTATTATTACAACGCTTGGCTATAAAATTTCAATATTGGTTAGTCTTATTCCTTCGTTGATTGTCGTTATTGGCGTACCCAATGCCATATTTTTGACCAACAAATACCACGAAGAATATGCCCGAACAGGCGACAAAATACAAGCATTGGCCGTAGCCGCCGAAAAAATTGGCGAGACAACCTTTTGGGCCAACGTTACGACTTCAATCGGTTTTGGAGTGTTTTATTTTACAGGGAGTATCATGCTGGTAGAGTTCGGAATGGTAGCCGCACTGAGTGTGATGAGTACCTACGTCATTTGCTTGGTTTTGATTACGGTCATTTACAGCTATTTACCCGCCCCCAAAACCAAACATATCAACCGATTAGACAACAAAACGGTTACTCGTTTTTTGGTATTTATTGAGCAATTAGTACAAACCCGCCGCTCTGTGATTTACAGTACAGTGGCGGTATTGGTTTTGATTTCGGTTTATGGCATCAGCAAAATCGAAGCCGTGGGCTATGTCATTGACGACCTACCGACCGACCACCCGATTTATACCAATATGCGTTTTTTTGAGGCTAATTTTAAAGGCGTTTTGCCTTTTGAGGTCGCTATCGACACAGGCCGGCCAGGCCGAGTACTGAACCCTCAGACATTGACCAAAATTAGGGTTTTACAAAAAGAATTTGCCAAATATCCAGAGTTTACCAAGCCGCTGTCTTTGGTCGAAGCCCTCAAATTTACATATCAAGCCTACCGAGGTGGCGACCCCAAATATTATGTACTACCAGGCGCACTCGAACTCAACAAACTGGCAAATTATGCGGGGAGCGTCAAAGGCAACGAAAACCGTTTTAAGAGTTTTGTAGATAGCACTCGCCGCCATACCAGAGTGAGTTTTCAGATAGCCGACTTAGGCACAAAACGAATTGACGAACTCTATAACAAACTACAACCCAAGATAGACAGTATCTTTAATTACGACAAAAGTACAGGCCAATGGGCTGACAAAGACGACCGCTACGATGCTCGGATAACAGGCAACTCTGTGATTTTTACAAAAGGAAACGACTACTTATTGGCCAATTTGGTAGAAAGTACACTACTGGCCATTGTCCTGATTTCGGTCATTATGGTTGTATTGTTTGGCAACTGGCGTATGATATTGATAGCCGTTGTACCAAGCCTTGTGCCGCTGCTCATTACGGCTGGGTTGATGGGCTTCTTTGACATCAGGCTCAAACCCTCGACGACGCTAATTTTTAGTATTGCCTTTGGGTTATCGTCTGACGGTACGATTTATTTTTTGACAAAATTTAAAGAAGAATCTCGAAAAATGGGTGTTTCAGTAGCACAAGCAATCTCAAATACCATTAGGCTCACTGGAATAAGTATGTTTTATACTGCCATTATTTTGTTTGCGGGATTTGCTATTTTTACGGCCTCAACTTTCAAAGGAACAGTATCGTTGGGAATTTTGGTTTCGATAACGTTGTTGATGGGTATGTTGTCAAACTTGGTACTATTGCCTGCTTTTTTGATGTGGGTCGATAAAGACAAAAAATAAACCTTAGACTTTTCTGTGTAATTTCGTAAATTCCGTGAGCCAAAATTTTCAAAAATGAAACTAATATTCAACATCGTCTTAATCATCGGCTTATTGACAGCCTTTGTACCTCCCTTTCGTAGGTTTTTGTTTTATGTATTGGTTGGTAGGCACTTTGTGAAAGAGCAAAAGCGAGCGGCCAAATCTCAAACAAAAGAGGGCGACATTAAAGTAGAAACAAAACAGCGCAACGCAGATGATTCACGGTTTAGAGGTGGCGAATACGTTGATTATGAAGAAATTAAATAGTTGTGGCTGAGAATTTGTATAATTATTCAAAAAGTCTAAAAGCTATTGTTTTTATGAACTTTTGTGGTAGGAAAAGACCTCTACAAAAAATGTTGGGAAACCTTACTTGTTTCGTTTTTTGAACAAATAAATACGATTTTCGCTACCGTTCATAATGCGGACAATATTGGGGTAGTGCTTGATAAACACAATGACAAACAACATAAAGCCAAAACCAATAAGTAGCGAGCTTGCTTTGCCAAAAACGCCTGTTGCCAGTAACACTGGAAACGTAAACGATGCCACAATAGAACTGAGCGAGACATAATGAAAGGCCACCAAACACAATAAAAACACACCTACACAAGCCGCCGCCACATTAGGCTGAACGGCTATAATCATACCCAAGGCAGTAGCCACACCTTTGCCGCCTTTAAACTTTGTAAAAATCGAAAAAAGATGCCCCAAAACAGCAATAAAGCCCAACATGAGTTGAACAGCAAGTATGTTTTGGATTTCTACCAAATTCATAAAAAAAAGTATGTGAGCAAGCATCGTAGCCGTCCAACCTTTGAGAACATCAATAAAAAGTACAATAGAGCCAGCCGTGCGCCCCAAAACTCTGAATGTATTGGTGGCACCAGCATTGCCGCTGCCATGCTTACGAACATCAATGCCATGATAGGCTTCGCCATACCAAATAGCCGATGGGATTGAGCCAAGAAAATAGGCCATAACACAAGCAGCGAGGCATTGCCAGTAGGTCATAAAGCGTTGGTTTAATTAAAAAATAAGTATTGGTGTAAAATTGAGAATGTACAATTGAAAATTAAGGATATTGATTATCAGATACTTATATTGTAAAATATACAAACTGAATTTTGCTCAATTACTTAATAGATTTGTAGTAACTGCCTACGATTAAACAAATGTAGCTATTTTTGTGCTAAAAAATAACTAAAAACCCTAAAATGAAACAATTAGTAGTTATAAGTGGAGGCACAAAAGGAATAGGTCGGGCGATAGTTCATCAATTTGCGACCGCAGGATTTGACATCGTAACCTGCGCCCGCAACGAAAACGAATTGCGAGCGTTGCAAGAGGAAATCGAAAGACAATATACCAACTGTCAAGTTTTTGTAAAACACGCAGACTTATCGGTCAAAGATGAGGTAAATACTTTCGTTGATTTTATTCATAAAATTCAACAACCTGTGGCCGTTTTGGTCAACAACACTGGTACATTTGCGCCAGGCCAAACACACAACGAACCCGATGGCTCGCTCGAAAACATGATTAACACCAATCTATACAGTGCCTATTACCTGACTCGTGGGCTGGTAGGCGCTATGATACGACAACAGGGTGGCCATATCTTTAATATTTGCTCTACGGCCAGTATTGAGGCATACCCCAATGGAGGCTCTTATTCTGTTTCTAAATTTGCATTGTATGGTTTTACAAAATCGTTGCGGGAAGAACTAAAACCACTTGGAGTGAAAGTAACGGCTATTTTGCCAGGTGCTACACTTACAAGTAGTTGGGAGGGCGTAGAGCTACCCGAAGATCGATTTATGAAAGCCGAAGATGTAGCCAAAAGTGTATGGGCAGCTTATGAACTCTCAAAATCGGCAGTAGTTGAAGAGCTCATTATGCGCCCACAATTAGGTGATATTAGTTAGTAAAATATAGGTTTTTTGGATTTTGATTTGCTAATTTGCAATTCAATCTTCTTTACTCTTTCTTAAATGGAACAATACTTAGGCATAGATGTAGGCGGCACTAACGTAAAAATGGGAATAGTTGATGCACGAACAGGCAGAATTTCAAATTTTTATAGCCACGATACAGCCGACTGGCGTAGCTCAGGGCATTTTGTAGAAAGCCTTGGCGATGCTATCGCTATACAGTTACGTGAGTTTCCACAAATCAAAAAAGTAGGTATTGGCTTACCAGGTATGATAAACCGTGAGCGAACTATTCCGATAGAAATTACCGCCATTCCCGAAATAAATAATGCCCCCATTGTAGAAAATTTTTCAAAAAGATTTGGCGGCGTACAGTTTTTTTTAGAAAACGATGCCAATGCAGCAGCTCTGGGTGAGTTTTATTTTGCCGAACACAAAATACATGAAAATTACATTTTTATTACACTCGGTACAGGAGTAGGCGGGGCTGCTATCATCAACCGCAAAGTATTTGTGGGTGGCGAAGGCAACGCCATGGAACCAGGCCACGTGCCGTCTCGTAACGGTAAAGTATTGGAGCGGAATATCGGTAAAAAAGAACTCCTCGAAATGGCAGAAACCATGCGTAAAAACTACACGGGCATAACCAAACTACCCAATGATGGCACAATATCGACAACAGGACTTGTAGCCGCCGCCGCCGAGGGCGACGAACTGGCCTTGCAAGTTTGGCACGAAGTGGGCGAAATGTTAGCCATCGCACTCGTTAATATGATTCGGATTTTAGACATTAACCTCGTTTTAATTGGTGGGGGTCTTTCTGCTTCGTTTGACTATATTTTGCCATCAATTCTCGAAAATCTAAACTATTGGCTTTCTCCATATAACTTAAATGGTCTGGAAATCAAACGAGCAACATTAGGCAATGATGCAGGTTTATTAGGTGCTGCTTCACTTTGTTTTGAATAATACAGCTCATATTTTTTTGTTATTATAAAAAAAAATCTAAAAACATTTGCATAAAACGCCTAAAACCACTAATTTTGTACTCGTAAAACTCATTAGTAGTTTCGCAATCAGTAAATAAACATTCTTGAATAGCTCACAAGGCGTTTGCCGGCTGTTTAGAATATCAGACTGTTAATGAAAGTAGCAAGTAAATATTCTTGAATAGCTCAGTTGGTTAGAGCATCTGACTGTTAATCAGAGGGTCGCTGGTTCGAGTCCAGCTTCGAGAGCTTGATTATCAAGTTGTTAGCCTCACTTTACGAAGTGAGGCTTTTTTATTTGCACACAATTTGCACACAAATCAATTCATTTGAGCCACTCCCCTCAGTCCAATTTTTAGAAATACCCACAAAAAAACCTCACCGTTTCGGGTAAGGTCTTTGCGAATGGTCGTTACTGCTGAGGCTAATTTAAAAAACTATTTCACCCGGCACTATTTGGGTATCTGTCGTAACATCTACCGATTGATTTTTAGGAATAATGTACTGCAATAGTTTTTCAATAACTGAGATACGGTCTTTCGGGTCGAGACTGTCTAAGTCTTGCTGTAAACCGTCTAAGTTTCTACTCACAAACTTTGTCATAAATTCCTTGACCTCCGCTGTGGTTCTGTTTGGCTTTCCTTTTGGCCGCCCGTTCGGGTTGTTAGTGTGTCCTTTCATATTTTTATCAAAGTAATTTTGTAAA
>JAYWHT010000017.1:0-19728 GCA_043777595.1 Spirosomataceae bacterium | reverse complement strand
TACTATCTGGTTCATGGTTATCTCTATTTTGGTTTTGCAACCTTGAGATAACCATTTTTACCCTTTTTTCAAAATAATTCTACTAGCACAATCCGTAGTCTTGTATTTTTCTATTTCTGCGATGACATCAAAACTCTCATCGTTGTCGAGTGAATCTGCCATTTGAGAAAAAATACCTGCCGGAACAATGTATGACACCTTAGATAATTTTGCTCGCTCAATAATTTCAAGCAGTTCACTATTATTCTGTTTGACAGAAATAGTAACTTCGGTATTCCCAAAAAACGCCTTGATACTATCCAATACGTTTGTACCAATCTTATCGGCTTCGACATTAAAAGTAAGTGAACTCATCTCTTTTATTCTTTACAAAATTAATATTTTTTTGATTCTCAATACTTCGCCGCTTGTCCAGGTTTTGGTAGCGACTGTTTGATAAACTCCCTGATGTCTTCGTTGCTGCTTTGTAGATCTTCACGGCGTAGGTACATCATGTGGCCGCTTCGATAGCCCTTCCAAGACATACGATTTTTGAGTTTGCCGCTGGGGTCCATTTGCCACATATTGTATTTGGCATTAAAGTAGTCGCAAGCACCATCATAATAACCCGACTGCACCATTACGTGCAAATAAGGATTTTGAGCCATGGCCTGTCGCAGGTTTTCGCCAGTACGGTCGTTGGTTCTGTCCCAAGGATTAACAGGCCCAAACATATAATATTTCAGGTCTGTTTTATAATTCATTTCGTTGCGCTGATACATATTAATAGCTGGCGTAAAGGCATGCAGCCACGAAGTCAATTCAGAATTAAAATCAGGACTATCGCCTGCTTCGGCACGGTCTATGCCTTTGTAACGAGAGTCTAATCGGCCTACTGTCATGCCCTCACGGTCTCGTAGTAGTTCTTTCCAAAAATATCCAAGTGGTACGTCTAAGTTGTTTTGTAATAATACTTTTTCGGATAATCCAGAATATCGAGCCATTTTGGCGGCTATTTCTTTGCGCTTGTTGTCGTCCAAAAACCCGCCTCGGCTCATGGCTGGTAGTAGCTCGTCGATCGTAAATTTTTCTACTTCGGGGAGCATTTCGGTTAGGTCTTTTTTCTGCAAATCGGCGGGTAGCATTTTGTGATACCAAGCCGTGGCTGCGAAATAAGGCAATTTGAGCGCAGCCTCAGACACAACGCCACGCTCAATACCGAGCGTAGTAGGCGAGACCAAAATCACACCATTCAAGTACATCCATTGGTTGTTTTGTAATTGATTGGCCAAACCCGACACCCGAACAGTACCGTAGCTTTCGCCAATCAAATATTTGGGTGAAGCCCAGCGATTGTTACGTGTTACAAAAGTCCCAATCCATTCGGCCAAATATTTAATATCGGCATTGACCCCAAAAAACTTTGAGCCTGGGGTTTCTTTACTTGTAGGCCGAGAGTAGCCAGTATTGACAGGATTGACAAAAACAATATCGGCCACGTCCAAAATAGAGTACGGGTTTTCACGGATTCCATAAGGTTGAACAGGATAACCCTCGTCGTCGATATTCAGCAAGTGTGGGCCGGTGTAGGCAATGTGCATCCAGACCGAAGCCGACCCCGGCCCGCCATTGAACGAAATAACCAATGGCCGAGCGGCACGGTCTTTTACGTCGCTACGTTCATAATAATTATAAAAAAGCCCTGCAATGGTCTTGCCGTCTTCATCAAAAACGGGCATTGTACCTGTTGTGGCCACAAATGGTACCTTTTGCCCTTTGATGGTCGTGCTGTGTTCGGTAACGACTGTGGCATCGGCATTGAACGGAATAATACCCGAAGTGGCTTTTTCTTCTTTTGGTGCAGGCGAGGCTGTAGCAACTGTGGCCATAGTACGCTGCTGGGCCTGCGATACATAAAATGTACAACAAAGTGCCGCAGTATAGAATAATTTTTTCATGTGATGATTGAAAGATTTATTTGCAATTTTAACAACATTTTTTCATATTTTACTATAAATTTGTCTAAAATAAAATCGTAGAAAAATACTCCAATTTGCCTTAGTTTTTTGTCTGTCAATATTTTTAACCCTTAGACTTATGAATCCAAAACAAAATATTGCCATAATAGGTGCTGGGCCGGCTGGTCTGGCCATGGCACGTGCCTTGAAACACGAAAAAATACCGTTTGTAATATACGAAAAGCACAGCGGAGTAGGCGGCATCTGGGACATAGACAACCCGGGTACGCCCATGTATGAGTCAGCGCATTTTATTTCTTCCAAAACACTGTCTGGCTTTCCAGATTTTCCGATGCCCGACCATTTTCCTGATTATCCCAAAAGACAACAAATATTAGAATACCTCAAAAGTTTTGCTGACCATTATGCACTCAGTCAGCACATTAGGTTTGACCAAACTATAAAAAACATTGAAAAGCAAGCTGACAATACTTGGCTGCTCACAACTCAAAACGGTGAAAAAGCGCAATATGACTTTATAATTTGTGCATCTGGCCCACTTTGGCACCCAAACACACCTACATATAGAGGTAATTTTGAGGGCGAAGTACGCCATGCCAACACTTACAAAAAAGCCGAAGAATTGATAAACAAGCGTGTTTTGGTAGTTGGTGGTGGCAACTCTGCCGTTGATATTGCTACCGAAGCTGCCACTTATGCCGCCGAAGCGCACCTGTCTATGAGGCGGGGGTATTATTTTATTCCGAAGCATATTTTTGGGCAACCGACCGATGTTTTTGCTCATGCTGGCCCCAAACTGCCTACCAAACTAAACCAGTGGGTATTGAAAAAACTATTGCGAATGGTAGTAGGCGACCAAACCAAATTTGGGCTTCCCAAGCCCGACCACGAACTGATGGAATCGCACCCGATATTAAACTCGCAGATTATGCACCACACCAGCCACGGCAATCTCAAAGTCAAGCCAGACGTTGATTATTTTGAAGGCAAAACGGTGTTTTTTAAAGACAACACAAGTATAGAGGTAGATTTGATACTCTATGCAACAGGCTACAACCAGCAGATTCCGTATATGAGCAACTATTTTGACTGGCAAGACGAGCGGCCTCAGTTGTTTCTCAATATATTCAACCGCAAGTATGATAATCTATTCGTTTTGGGATTTATGGAGACCAATTCGGCGGCTTATGAGCTTTTTACAGAACAAGACAAGCTACTCGTCAATTACATAAAAGCAAAGATAACAAGCAACGAATCGGCAAAGTCATTTAGAGAAAAAGTCATAACAGAGTTTCCCGATATGACGGGTGGCATTAAGTTTTTGAAAACCGCCCGTAACACTGGCTACGTGGACTCAGATACTTACAGGGCTTATTTGCTCAAAATACAAAAACAATTAGGCTGGACACCCTACAAAAAGGGGTTTTATTCTTGATAAACATTAAATATACTACGCCATAAAAAATAATTTTAGCCTGCTATTCTATATTTATTGATATTTGTAATCTGTCATTACTTACTATTTCTAATGTTCAAAATACTCTCTCAGCCATATCCATACCCACAACAAACAGTCTATCAAAAAATTATACGGTGTGTTTTGGAGGGTGCATTTATTGCCGTATTTCTCATTGTTTTTCAGCCTTTTGGTACAGACAACTGGCACAACCCAAACAAAACGCTGTTTTTGTGGGGTTACGGGCTCATTACAACGCTCGCTGGGTTGATTATTAGAGTTGTGCTGCCTTATTTTTTTAAATCTATTTTTGTAGAAAAAAACTGGACGGTAGGTCGAGAAGTCGTATCAATATTTTTATTACTGATGCTTGTTACAATCGGCAATGCCCTTTTTAGTAGCATTACTTTTGAGGTTAGCTTGCGAGTAAACGATTTTTTTTGGATGTTGCTCAATGTTATTTTATTGGGGTTTTTTCCAATCTCAATCGGTATTTTGATCAACTACATTTACAAACTCAAAAAATACAGCCAACCAGTTGTCATTCAACAACATTCAACCCCGACCCCTATTACGTCTAATAAGATTAAACTAATTGCCGAAAACGAAAAAGATACATTAGAAATCCATTCAGAAGACTTGTTTTTTATCGAGTCGTCGGACAATTATTCTACTGTTCATTTTCTCAAAAACAACATACTTCAAAAAGAGCTTTTGCGAAGTAGCCTAAGCCGTCTGGAAACACAGATTGAGTCCCCAAAAATTGTCCGTTGCCACCGCTCGTATATTGTCAATATGGACAGAGTGGCTCGGGTGTCGGGCAATGCACAAGGCTATAAATTTCATTTGAACCCCATCGAACTAACCGTACCCGTAGCCCGCAAATATTCTGAATTGGTTGAAAGAATGCGCTGATTGTTTACATTGATTTGAAGACTCAAAAAATACAGTTAAATTTGTAAGTACTAAAAAAAATCAAAAAATGGTCATTGCAAATCCAATATATGATGTAGTTTTTAAGAAAATGATGGAAAATGAGCGAGTTGCTAAGTTTTTTATCGGCACACTCTTGGAACAAACCATCGATGCTATTGAGGTCAAACCGCAAGAATATACCTACGAAGGCGAATTTGATTTTAGTAACCCAAAAGACTTGGAAAAATACGAAAACAGAATCAGAGAACGGCATTCGATATGGGTTTATCGGCTGGATTTTATAGCTACCATCAAAACTGAAACAGGCGAATACCAGAAAGTATTGATTGAAATTCAGAAAGCAAAAAACCAAATCGACCTCATGCGATTTAGGAACTATTTGGCCGAGCAGTACAAAAAAGAAGATACTGTCAATGGCAAAAAAGAAGCACTACCAATTACGACTATCTATATTTTAGGATTCAAACTGCCCGAAATCGAGACTCCTTGCCTAAGAGTAGAACGAAGCTATAAAGACCTGACCAACAAGGTAATACTCAGAACAAAAAGCGAGTTTGTAGAGAAGTTATCACATGACAGTTTTATTGTGCAGGTGGACAGAATCACAGATCGGTACTCAACCAAATTAGATAAACTACTGAGTATTTTTGAACAAAAAAACTTTGTGGACGACCAAAAAATAACCAAAGAGTTTAATCATAATGTGGATATCGAAGAGGTGCAAATTATGACAGATATTTTGCACCATTCGGGAACAAATCCAGCAGAAAAAAGAAAAATAGAAACCGAGCAAGAAGCATGGAGAACGATTGATGCCATGACCGAAGGACTGCGTGAAAAACTAACCCAACAAAGCAAAGCACTAACCGAAAAAGATCAAGCACTCACCCAAAAAGATCAAGCACTCACCGAAAAAGACCAAGCATTGACCGAAAAAGACCAGTTGATTGCCGAACTTCTACGCAAACTTGACGAAAAGAAATGATTGGCATTAGTTGCTCTACAATTTTTATAATTTCAGATAGATATTAAAACAATAATACACAGTTCGTTATCTTTGCAATAATTAACAAAAATAACCTGTGATGAAACGCCCCGCCCCATTATTTTCTACTGCCCTATCGCTGGTTTGTAGCTTTCTACTCATTGACTGTTCTACCAAACCTTCGGACACACTTTTTGTGTCGCTGCCTGCTTCTGAGACTGGTGTTGATTTTATGAACAACGTGTCGAACAACGACACGATGAATATTTTTAATTATCGAAATTTTTACAACGGTGCAGGCGTAGCCATTGGCGACATCAACAACGACGGTCTGCCTGATGTGTATGCCATTTCAAATCAAGGTAAAAATAAACTATTTCTCAATAAAGGCAATCTTAAATTTGAGGACGTAACAGTCAAAGCTGGTGTAGGTGGCACAAAAATATGGAGTACAGGCGCAACCATGGCCGACGTAAACGGAGACGGCTGGCTCGATATTTATGTATGCAACTCGGGCGAGGGTGGCGACCGCTCGAACGAGCTTTTTATAAACAACCAAAATGGCACATTTACCGACCGTGCCACCGAATATGGTCTCGACGACAAAGGCTACTCGACCCATGCGGCTTTTTTTGACTATGACCGTGACGGCGATTTGGATATGTTTTTGCTACAAAATAGCTCGTTTCCTGTCAGCAAAATCAATAACCAAAACATCAGACACGTTCGTGACCCGCTCGCTGGGCAGAAGTTGTTTAGGAACGACCGAGTAGTTGATAGTCAGGAGTCGGGAGTCAGGAGTCAAATTCAAAAAACACAATCGACCCAAGACCCAAGACCCAAGACTTATTTTACCGACGTGAGTGAATCTGCTGGGATTTTTGGTAGCTTGATTGGCTTTGGGTTGGGTATTACGATTGGCGATGTAAACAACGACAACTGGCCCGATATTTATATTTCTAATGACTTCTTTGAAAGAGACTATCTGTATATCAATCAAAAAGATGGCCGATTTATTGACGAATCTAAAAACTATCTGGCGCACGAAAGTCTGTCGTCAATGGGTGCGGACGTGGCTGACATTAACAACGATGGCAACCTTGATATTTTTGTAACAGATATGCTGCCTGGCAACGACAAACGCCTTAAAACCACTACCAGTTTTGAAGACTATAATGTGCAAAAAATAAAGATACAAAATGATTTTTATTATCAGTACAACCACAACGCACTGCAACTCAACAATGGCGATAATTCATTTAGCGAAATCGCCTGCCTGTCGGGAATGCACGCCACAGATTGGAGTTGGGGCGCATTGATTTTTGATATGGACAACGACGGCCAAAAAGATGTATTTGTGGCCAATGGCATTTATAAAAACGTAACCGACCAAGATTTTGTGCAGCTACTAAACGATGAAGAAACGATGCGGCCATATACCACTGGCGAGAAACGGTTTAGCTATCGTGATTTTGTCGATTTGATGGACGCAGTGCCTGTGCCAAATTATGCCTTTAAGAACAATGGAAACTTAGACTTCGTAAACAAAGCCAAAGACTGGGGTTTTGACCGACCGACCTTTACAAACGGCTCGGCTTATGGCGACTTAGACAACGATGGCGACTTAGATTTGGTAGCCAATAATTTTAATGACCATCTCGAAATATTTAAAAATCAGTCGATTGAAAAATATAAAACTAACTTTGTCAGAATAAAACTCAAGGGCAACTCGCCCAATACACAAGGCATTGGCGCACGAGTGCGGGTGTGGGCTGGCGGTAATATGCAGGTACTGGAACAAATGCCCAATCGTGGTTTTGAGTCATCGTCCGACGAGGTGATGGTGTTTGGGTTGGGAACAACAACAAAAATTGATTCGGTTTCGGTACTTTGGAATAACGATAAAATACAGGTTCTCAAAACCCCAAAAATAAACACTACCCTGACTTTATTGCAGACCAATGCCAATCAAAATTTTGTACCTCAAAAAGTCAATCTAACGCCAACTTTGAGCGATGTAACAGCCCAAACGGGAATTGACTACGAACACAAAGAGCAAGATTTTATTGACTACGACCGTGACAATTTACTCAAACAAATGTACTCACGAGATGGCCCAGCACTGGCCGTAGGCGATGTAAACGGCGATGGCCTCGAAGATATTTATTGTGGTGGTGCAGCCCGTGGCCTCAAAAAACTATATATTCAGCAAGCCAATGGCCGTTTTAAAGAAAGCCCACAAGCCGATTTTATTGCCGACGACATCGCCGAAGCTGTCGATGCTACATTTTTTGATGCCGACAACGACAAAGATTTAGACTTGTTTGTGGTTACAGGCAGCAATGAGTTTTTTCCAAAATTTGAGGGTCTCAAAGATCTATTGTACCTGAACGATGGCAAAGGAAACTTCAAACGAGATAGCCGTTTTCCAGCTATTGCCGAAAGTGGGTCGAGTGTAGCACAGGCCGATTTTGACCACGACGGCGACATAGATATTTTTGTAGGTGGCCGGCTGATACCAATGCAATATGGCGCAAGCCCTAATAGTCAGTTTTATGTCAATCAAGGCAATGGCGTTTTTATTGACATGAAAGAAAACTTATTGCCCAATACCGATTTGGGTATGGTAACAGATGTAGTTTGGGCAGATGTGGACAACGACAAATTCGTGGACTTGATAACAGTCTCTGACTGGGGGCCAATTCAAATATTTAAAAATAATAAAGGAAAAACCTTCACTCAATCACTCGATAACTCAATCATTCAAAACTGTAAAGGCTGGTGGAACACCATCAAAGCCGCAGACTTAGACAACGACGGCGACACTGATTTTATAGTCGGAAACTTAGGCCGTAACCACCGCCTCATGGCCAACGAAGCGCACCCTGCCAAGTTATATTCAAGCGATTTTGACCAAAACGGCAACTACGAGCAGATCATGGTCAGTGCTGATGAAAACGGAGCCGAATTTCCTTTTTTATTAAAATTTGACTTACAAAAAAGAATTCCGAGCATCAAAAAACAATTCTTAAAAAACAAAGACTACGCCGAAAAATCAATAGAACAACTACTTGGTAAAGAAGCAGTTGAACGAGCCACGCTCCGAACCGTAACCCAACCCAACTCAATAGTGTTAATGAATGACGGCGGTGGTAAATGGACAATCAAAAACCTACCTGTCCAAGCCCAGTTTGCACCTATTTATGGCATCGAGACTTTTGATTTTGACGGTGATGGTAAATTGGATATACTGATGGCTGGCAACAATTATGACGTTCAGCCAGAGTTGGGTCGTTATGATGCCAATTATGGCTTGCTACTAAAAAATCGTGGTAAAGGCGATTTTGAAGTTATAAAATCGCAGCAGTCTGGTTTCTTTGTCAAAGGCCAAGTACGCAACATCAAAACAATAAAAACAAGTAAGAAAACGTTGTTCGTATTGGCCAAAAACAATGATAAAATACAGGTGTTTGGAATAAAGTAACGATGTTGGCCAAAGACGATAGTGATTTTTGAGTGTTTTAATCATTAAAAATTCAATCAAATGCGAGGCTTTATCTTACTTTTTTTCGGCGTTGTGCTTACAACTTTTGGGCAGCAGGTGGGCGTTGTACCCAAAAATAGACTGTCGTTTCAGCTCATGCAAAATACGCCTGGCATAGGTGTGGCCTACAAACGTTTGCTATACCAAAACCAAACTAAGCCGCTGCGCCTCGAAGCAGGTCTGGGACTGGGTTGGCTGCCTTCGCTTTTTACTCGTCCACGAATCTCAAAAACAAGCCCCCCACTCTCTTTGAGCCATGACCTGATGCTGGTTTATGGCAAACGCCCCTTCAAACTCACGATTGGTTACTCGGGAATAGTGATGGGTACAGACCGATTTTTGGACAATATCAGTATTTATACACCCTGTCCACACGCTGGAATATTGATTGGTGGCGGCGACTTTTTTCTGTCGCTCGATGCCAACGCTTATATTTACAAAAATCGAGGCCGACGAATTGAAAACGACAACATACTCGTTGATTATGTTGTAACAAAAGCGATAATTATTCCAGGTTTTAGTTTTGGGTTTAAATTTTAATCAGCCATGAAAACAGCACTATCCTTTGTTTTATTTGCCCTAATCGTCTCATCGTGCGATGATATTGTGTTGAGCGAAAAAATAGTCAATCAACAAAAAATTGACATCAAAATATACTACGAAAACGCCCGATCGACACGGGTGAGCGATGGGCTGTTACTAAGTTTTCAGAAATCATACACCAACGGCGACAGCACCAAATGTGAAGTATATGCCAAAACAGAACAAATAGTAGCAAAAATAGACCTCAACGGCAACAAAATCTGGGAACGAGTCAATACCACAAATCAATACCTGCCCAACTCGCTTTGGGAAGATGCGGCTGGTTTTTTATGGTATTTTAATGGTGGCAGTACACTCACTAAATTTGACAAGTTGCTCAATATTGTGTCTGAGATTAAATTAGATTTTAGCCAGTTTGTCAAAACAGGAAACAGCTACGTCAATCGGGTCGTTATGGCCAAATCGGGTAAAATCATAGGGCTTGGTAGTACCTATTTGGGCAAAAATAACTACACGCCATTTATCTGTGAAATTGGAGAGTTGGGCGTAGAGAAGTTTCAAGAAATCAGTAAGAACGACTATACAGATGTAACTCGGGTAGCTTTTAGCGAACTATCAAATGGCACTTGGTTTGTGGTACAATATACGCCCGACTATACCAAAATGACCACAAACCTGACGCTTAGTTACTACGATAAAGCCTACCAGCCAATTAAATCGGGGCAGGTTACACTCAAAACCACCTCGCTCTACGACGATAATTTTGTATTTCGTCAAAATAAATTATTTTTGATAGTCAGCGAAGACAACCAAAAAAAAATTGTCAGTTACGATGCTGATTTTAAACGAAGTGAGGCCAAATTAGTAGATGGCAATGTATATACTTCTTTTGTGTTTGTACCATCAACCGCTGCGTTATTTGTGTATGATTTTAACAAAACTATTTATAAAATCAACGAGCAAACCTTAGACAATCAAAAATACGCCAGTCTGAACACCCCGCTCGTTCCGCCAGTTTCTGCTATTGACAGCGCAGGTGTTGCGGCTTTTGTGGGCATAGAGTCGCAGTATGTGGCCAAAAGCAAAATTGTGTTTAGCAAAACAAACCCCACCAACAAACTAACCAAACAACTCTACGAAAGCGACTATTCGAGAAAGTGTAACGAGTACTTGCCGAAATAACTCAAAACGAAAAACTATGAAAAAGCTATTCTTAGTCAGCTCTTGGTTAGTCTTATTGGCCAATATGTCTTGTACCGATTTGGTCGAAAAACCATACTCAGAAGCCAGCCCACAAGATTTTTTTGTAAATGAAAAGTCTATTGAGGCATCTATTATTTCGGCTTATACTCCTTTAAAATCATATACTTGGACTTACTGGAATGTAAGCGAATGTGCCTCTGATGAGATGTTCAAGATGGCATACGAATTTTTTGGGGAATTTACCCCGATTGATAAACACATCTTTTCACCCTCTAATGAACTCCTACGTGATATTTGGAACGACTGCTACATAGGTGTAGGCAACTCTAATTCTTCGCTCGAAATGCTGGCAGGTGCATCTGATAAAATAGCCATCAAACCCAAACTCATCGCCGAAGTACGAACACTACGGGCTTTTTATCATTATTTGGCATTGGATATGTTTGGCAACGTACCGATAGTAACAACAACCGACCAAAAAACACCTCCCACACAGGCTACTCGTAAAGCCGTTTTTGAGTTTTGCGAAGCCGAACTCAAAGCCGCCATTCCTCTTCTGCCCAACACCGCCCCCATTGGCCGAGTAACCAAAGGCACGGCACTGGCACTTCTAAACAAACTCTACCTCAATGCCGAAATTTATAGTGGTACCGCTCGCTGGAACGACTGCATCAGCACCGCAGATGCCATCATCAACGCTGGTCAATATAGCCTCGAAGCTAATTATTACGATAATTTTAAACTCCAAAACGAAAACAGTAAAGAAGCTATTTTTCAGATTCAGTTTTCAAAAAATATTGATTTGGGTTTCCCCAATCAAAATTTTTATATGCGGACGTTGCACTACAACCAACTACCTGCCAGCCCTTGGAATGGATTTTGTACTATTGCTGAGTTTTATGATGCTTTCTCAGACAACGACCCACGGCGGCAGGCTTTGTGGGTTGGCCCACAATATGTACCCATTACATGGCCAAAAGCCGCAACATCAGGTAACATAGTTAGGGACAGATTAGGGCGGCAACTTGTTTTTACAAAAAAAATATCACCGACTTTCTGGGAAGAACACGAGGGCGTGCGGATTGTAAAATACGAGCCAGATGCAATAGCCCCAGGCGGGCAAGGCGAAAACGATTATTTGATTTTTAGATTGGCCGATGTAATGCTGTCTAAGGCCGAGGCGCAGTTTAGATTAGGCCAAAAAACCGAAGCCCTGCAACTCGTCAATCAAGTACGACAACGGGCGTACATGAACGACAAATCGGCTGATTTACAAAGCCTTACGCTCATGGATATTTACAACGAGCGGGGTTTTGAGCTTTATTGGGAGGGCTTCCGCCGACAAGACATGATTAGGTTTGATACTTTCTGGGACGCATACACAAACAAACCAGATACCCGCAAAGACAAAGCCAAAACGATACTGATGCCCATTCCAACAAGTGTATTAGCCCAAAACCCAAATCTAAAACAAAACTTCGGGTATTGAGTCGCTGTTGCCACTAACGCAGTAGTTCTTTAAACTCATACTCGACATTATATTTTTTGATTAGATTCAAAAAACGAGACTCGTCTTTGTATTTGCGGTAAATATCCAGAGGTAATACACTATTGTCAGTCAATTTAAGTTTGAATATTAAACTCAGTTCCAAATTTCTATAAAAACCATCATCATTACCTCTCGTTGCTTCTATCTCGGCAAGAGTTGTATAGGCATAACTATATGTCGGGTCTAATTTGAGTGCTATATTTGCATTTTCTACTGCTTCATCAAATCTATTTAATGTAAAAAACCAGTAAGCTCTGCCATTATACGTTTTAGGATTGGTAGGAAATTTGGCAATTATTTGTTCAAATAATTTTTCTCCCTCTTCAAATGATTCGTCGTTGTCTTGTAATGTACTGTATTTTAGCCTAAATAATTCGTAACTATCTGGCATTTTGATTAAATATACATCTACTAGTTCCAAAGCATTTTTGTATTGTTTTAAAAATTTCAAAGATACGACCGTATCAATAGCGTGTTTTTCGTCGTCTGTTAGTTTAAATAACACCGCAAAATCATTATACGCTTTTTCATAATTCTTGATTGCTCGAAATGTATTTCCACGTAGTTCAAGTGCTTCGGTGTCGTGTTTGTCTATTTTGAGTACTTTGGTTGTGAGTTCTATTACCTCTGAGCTATCTTGTGCCAATCGGGCTCGATTGAGTAAGGTTTCAACTTCTTGTATTTTTTCAAATGATTTAAAATCTTTATCAGTCAAATGTGGGTGAATGATGGCCTCAAAAAGGGCTAAATATTCTAAACCCAACGGCGGGAGTAGTGTTTCGGTGGTTTTTCCAATCAATATTTCTTCTTCCCATTCCAAAGCTGGGTCAGAATGTATGACGTGAATCTGAGCTATATCCAATTCTTTTTTTTGCTGCTCTACAAACTCAATTTCTTTGCCTCTTTGCGCTGGATTGATACTATACGGAATACGACTAAGCACGAAATGGATTTTGAGGTCGGGCGGTAGATGAGCATTTTTGGGGCTTCGCAACGACCTTATCAGTTGGCCTGAGCCTTGTAGGTTTTCTTTGCTTTTGGCCGAAACAATTACTATTTCATTGGCCAATAGTCCGAGCGTAAGTGTCGAAATATCGCTGATACCCGTTCGTGAATCTATCAACAAAAAATCGGGTTTTAGTTCTTCTTCGATTTGTTTACGAATACTCAATATAAAATTAACACCTTGACTATGAGGCTTATAAAACAAATTTTGCCAATTTATACTTCCTAATTTTTTCCAATATTCAGGCGAGGTGCTGTTGCCTGCTGCAATGAGGTGAATAGGCTTTGAGTTTCGTTTTAGGTTGGTAAGTTCGACAGAGTACGGCTTGACGTTGGGCGATGCCAAACGACCATTGACATATTCGTAGATATAATCAACAATGCCCGTTTCGATGGTTTTGCCTCGTAGTTCGTCTTCAAACTTAAATACCAGCCCTGGGGCTTCTAAGTCAAAATCTAAGACCACGACTTTTTTACCAAAGTCCGACAGTCTTTTGGCCAAATTGACCAAGGCCAGCGTTCGGCCAACGCCACCTTTGTACGAATAAAATGTGATTGCTTGCATAATAAACTAAGCGACGAGTTCTAAAATATAACCACGACTCGTGATGTCTTCATTTTGATTGGTATTGACTACCATGATTTTACTATTTTCTTTTCGAACTGTCAAGTCTTCAAATTTGAGTGATATTGCGAGCGCATCAACAACCTCAAAAATGCGTAATATGCCAGCACCCTCATAGTCGGTGGCTTCATAACGCTGGATTTGCTGCGGCTCTATCTGTATGGCACGTGCCAAGTCCGACTGCGACCAGCCTTTGGCAATCCGCGCTTGTATCAATATCCGAGCAATGTCGTATATCTGTCCACCAGTTACAACAGGAAAAGCCCCATCTCGCAATGCGATATAAACCTCCGCTTTTTGTTTTAACTCTTTGATTGTGTTGCTTACGGCACTTTTCCGAGCGTCATTCAATATAGATTCACAGATACCATCATTTGATACATTTAACAAATGGTCAAATGTGTTTTCAAAATCTTTTATTCGACTTTGTGTAATGCTTAAATGTTTATCGTTTTTGACTATCATAATTCTAATTGAATAATTCCTTTCTTAATACTCGTTCTGTCATCTTGTTGAAAAAAATCTAAAAATGTCATAAACCCATCTCCTGTTTTTGACATAAAAAGTTCGCCGTAATATTTTTCTTTTTGAGCCATTCTCATATCCTCATAATTTAACAACACAGGATATTTAGCCCTCAAAAAAGGAATACCTACGCCGTCTTCTAACCAGCAAGCATCATAGTCGCCGGGTCGTTCTTTGGCTGTTACAAAACTACCATCTACCCAAATGCGGGTGCAACCAACATCTCGAAGCTGGCGCATCGCCAGTTCAAGCCCGTCCAATAACTTGCGGCGGTGTGGCGTGTATCCAAATCGCTCATAAAACTCCTCCCATGTAGCTTGGTGCATACCCGCAGGAAGATTGCCTATGTCATTAAAATTAGGTATCATTTACAACAAATATAATGTAAATATAGTCTATTTTTTGATTTAACTAATTTAGAAAATAAAAACAATACTATTGTTCAGTCCAAAATCTTAAATCTAAAACCAAATTTCGGGTATTGAGTCAAAATATAGTATATTTGCAGTATTACTAAACAGATATACTAATGGTAAATATTTCATTAAAAATCGAAGAATCCATTTTCGATGCCACTACGAGCATTTTGTCTGATTCTAAAAAATCAAGAAATAGCTACTTTAACGAAGCAATTAACTACTATAACCAAGTCAAAAAAAGAGAAATGATAGCCAGACAGCTGGAACAAGAATCTGTTTTTGTCCGTTTGTCTTCTACGGAGGTATTGCAAGAAATGGAAAAATTAGAAAACGACTATGACTATTAAGCGTTGGGAAATATGGCTGGCCGACCTTGACCCGTCGTTTGGTACAGAAGCTGGTAAAAAAAGACCCGTGCTCATCATTCAGTCCGACTTACTTAATGCTGTTCACTTTTCTGCGGCAGTGTTGCCCATCACCTCAAACGTAGTAGCCAATGCTACAATACTACGGTTCAATCTTGACTACTTAGCCCAAGAAACGGGTCTAAACAAATCGTCTGATTTGCTAATTGACCAAATCAGAACGATTGATAATAAAAGATTTTTAAAGTTGTTGGGTACAGTCAAAAGTTTGTCGGCCCAGATAAAAATTAGCGAACAGCTAAAAATAGTATTAGACTTATGATAAATAAAAACATGAAATTACGAGTATCTCTCTCAATCTTAACCCTCGCTACCCTCACCAACTGCACCAAGACCGATACTAAGTTTAAGCAACTATCTGCCTCAGAAACGGGTATTCTGTTTGTCAATGAGGTCAGAGAAACCAAAGAACTCAATATTCTTGACTACTTATACTACTACAACGGCGGTGGTGTAGCTGCTGGCGACTTAAATGGCGATGGCCTAAGTGATGTGTATTTTGTATCGACACAAGGAGAAAACAAGATGTACCTCAATAAAACTACCGCTGGCGGAGCTATAAAATTTGAAGACAAAACCAAAGAGGCTGGCGTAGGCGGCTCGGCCAACTGGCAAACAGGCGTAACGATGGCCGACGTAAACGGCGATGGCAAGTTGGATATTTACGTTTGTGCTGTGGGCAATTATAAATCGCTCAAAGGCCACAACGAGCTGTATATTAACGTGGGTAACGATGCCAATGGCGTGCCTAAATTTGAAGAAAAAGCAACTGAATATGGCCTTGACTTCAAAGGGTTTTCGACACAGGCCGCTTTTATTGACTACGACAAAGATGGCGATTTGGATATGTACTTACTCAACCACGCCACCCACAACGTCAGCTCTTACGACAAAGTATCGGCTCGTGCATTGGTGGACTCATCGGCAGGCGATGTGCTGTATAGAAATGACGGCCCCCCAGCCCCTGATGGGGGAGTTAAAAAAACACTCCCCCATCGGGGGCTGGGGGGCTTCACCAATGTCAGCACCCAAGCCAAAATCTACCAAGCAGCGATGGGCTACGGTTTGGGTATTTCGGTGGCCGATTTTAACAACGATGGCTGGGACGATATTTATGTTTCAAACGATTTTCACGAAGACGATTATTATTATATCAACAACACCGACGGTACTTTTACGGAATCGGTCAAAGACAATTTTAGGCATTTGAGCAAATACTCAATGGGTTGCGATGCGGCAGATATGAACAACGATGGCTGGTTGGATATTTTTACGGCAGATATGCTCCCCAACGACGAACGCATAGAAAAGTCGTCATTGGGCGAAGATGCGCTCGATATTTTTATGTACAAATTACAATTTGGGTTTTATAATCAATATAGCCACAACGCACTACACCTCAATTTGCAAGGGCAAAAATTTGCCGAAATCTCGCTCATAACGGGTACGTCGGCTACAGACTGGAGTTGGTCGCCGCTCTTGGCCGACTTTGATAACGATGGGCGCAAAGATTTGTTTGTAGCCAATGGTATTCCTCGTCGTCCCAACGACTTGGATTATATCAAATACATCAACCGAGATTCTACTTTTAATAACCTGTCGGGAAGCCCGATTTATGGTAACAAAGAACAAGACATCGAGGCCATTCAAAAAATGCCAGACGGGGCAGTTCATAACTATATTTTTAGAGGAAGCGACAGCTTGAAGTTTGAAGATAAATCGACAGATTGGGGCTTTGATGCCAAAACGGTGTCGAATGGCGCGCTTTATGCCGACTTAGACAACGATGGCGATCTTGAAATTATCACCAATGATTTGAACCAACCAGCAGGTATATTTCAGAATATGACCCGTGAAAAAGACCCAACGGCAAATTATTTAAGAGTAAAACTAACAGGTAACAATGCCAACACGGCAGGTTTTGGGGCAAAAGTTTATATCAAATACAAAAACCAGTTGCAGACCAACACCATGCAGCCCACACGTGGCTTTGAGTCGGCTTCCGAACCTGTTGTTCATTTTGGTCTTAATACTATTCAAAATATTGATAGTCTGATAGTTGTGTGGCCGAGTGGACTATCTGAAATTAGAAAAAATATAAAAACAAACCAGTTACTGACATTAAAACAAAGCGATGCAAAAGAAAAATATTCACCGTTTAGTATTCAGCATTCTACATTATTTACTGACGTTACCGACAAAACAACCTTTGACTACAAACATACAGAAACGAGTTATCTTGACATGATTCGTGAGCCAATGATGCCCTTTCAGCAATCTACGCAAGGGCCAGCCTCGGCAGTAGGCGATGTCAATGGCGATGGTCGAGATGATGTCTTTGTGGGTGGCGCACGAGACCAAGCCGCCCAAATTATGATTCAGAGGCCCAATGGTAGTTTTGAAGCTACAAATCAGCCATTGATGCTCGCCGATGCTGCCTGCGAAGACGTGGACGCAGTGTTTTTTGATGCCGATGGCGACAAAGATTTGGATTTGTATGTGGTGTCTGGTGGTAATGAATTTTTGGCCGATATGGTCGAACTCAGAGATAGATTATATTTGAATGACGGCAAAGGCAAATTTACAAAAACCAGCAACGCACTACCCATCATGAACGTTAATAAAAGTTGTGTAGTACCTGCCGACTTTGACCAAGATGGCGATATTGACTTGTTTGTAGGTGGCCGAGTGGTGGCTTATCAATATGGCATAACGCCGCAGTCGTTTTTGTTGGTTAATGACGGCAAAGGGCATTTTACCGACCGTACCAATCAATTAGCCCCCAATCTCAAATCAGTAGGTATGGTAACAGATGCCGTTTGGACAGACTTAGACAACGACAAAGATTTGGACTTGGCCGTAGTAGGCGACTGGTTGGGCATCGAAATATTTGAAAACAACAATAAATCACTCAGTCGTTCAACCACTCAGCCGCTCAGTAATAAAAAAGGTTTTTGGCAAACCATTGAAGCCGCAGATTTTGACCATGATGGCGATGATGACTTATTGGTAGGTAATTTAGGACTAAATACAAAATTTGTAAAAGGCAAAGATTCTGAACTCAAAATGTACGTCAAAGACATTGACGGCAACGGAATAATGGATCAACTTATTGGTTATAAACGAGATAACGAATATTACCCGCTTCTGACCAAAGACGAGTTGGGCAAACAGATGCCGGGTATTATCAATAAGCGGTTCACAAAATACAAAGACTTTGCAGGCCAACCGCTTGATAAGGTCATTACGCCAACCGAACGAAAAGGGGCTGTTGAACGTACCGTCAATACTTTTGAATCGGTTTACATAGAAAACAAAGGCAAGATGAATTTTGAGACAAGGGCATTGCCACTCGAAGCCCAGTTTTCAAAGATATTTGCTTTTTCGGTCGGTGATTTTGACAAAGACAGCCATTTGGACGCACTCGTAGCTGGTAATTTGTATGGAGTCAGTACTTACCAAGGTCGCTACGATGCCAGTTTTGGTTGGTTCTTAAAGGGCGATGGTAAGGGACATTTTAAAGCGCAATGGCCTGCTCAGTCGGGTTTTATGGTGGACGGCGAAGCACGAAATATTAAGAAATTGACTATCGGAAAAAAGCCAGTTACCATGGTAACACTGAACAACAAAAGTGTACGTTTTTTTGAGTAATTTCGTCCTATAATTTATGATTTAAAGTATTCAAATCATTTGAACTAAACCCAAAACTATACTCATGAAAACTAACCAAGGTCTCATCATTTTTATTTTTGCGTTATTTACACATTTCACATTTGCACAAAACAACCCCGTAGGTTCGCCTCTCGTTTCGCCTTTGGGTGGCGATGGCAACGCGCTGGTCGTTCACAAATCTATCAATACAGAGTTCGATAATTCTGAATATTTGCCAAGCCAAGACTGGCGCAATGGGTACTTTGTGCAGGCCAACGGTAAGCGTTTTGAAATGACACAAATGCGCTACGACTCGCACCTCAAACGAGTAGAATACAAAGATGGCGAAAATAGATTTTACCCAAAAGAAAAAGTCATAGAGTTTGGTTTTGCCAATGGCGATGTTTACCAAAACCGTTTCAACACATTTGATGGGCTTGATGAAGATACTTTTTTTCAGATTTTGTATAACGGCAAAACGAAATTGTTGAAACATACCGAAACTACTATCTCGGACATAACACCCTATAATTCAGCCAGTAAAATCAATCATTATAATTTTTATGTCAATTATTATATTCTAAAAGACAATGGGCAATTTACAAAAAGTAAAAAAATATATGATGGCCTGCTAAAAATATTGAGCGACAAATCAGAAGATGTTGAACTATTTGTAAAAAATAATAAACTAAAAATCAAAGACATAGAACCACTTAAAAAAGTACTGGCACATTATGATTCGCAGTAAAATTATACCTGTACTTTTAGTTGTTTTCTTAACCAACTGTCAGTCCGACAATACCCTTTTCAAGGCGTTGAAACCTACTGACACAGGCGTAATGTTTGAAAACAAACTGACCGAATCAGAATCTCAGAACATATTGGCTTACGAATATTTTTATAA
>JAYWHT010000016.1:0-19790 GCA_043777595.1 Spirosomataceae bacterium | reverse complement strand
AAATAACAGCTTTAACATTCGCAATATTTTTAAATTTTATTGCCGAAATGCCCATTTTACAGGTCAAAAACTTTATCTTTTAATTAGCACAATCCGTTGGCAACTATTCTTATTCTTCTATAATCGGCAATCCACTTGCTGCCGTCGTACATGGTTGGGGCAAGCCGCTGCGAAACTTCATTTTTGATTGATTCTCTTTCTTGGCCATCAACATTTTTGAGCATCCACTCCAAAAACATCTCTATCCAGTTGGCCACGCCGTGGTAGCCATCTTTCAAATCGGTTGGGCGGTCGAACAACGCCCCGTAGGCCAATTCAAAACCGTTTCTTTCCAAAATTGGGGCATATTCGCCCACCGAGGGGTAGTACAATACGCTGCTGATGGGCGGATATTCGATGTTTTTTTCGTCCAAAACAGTACTCAACGTGCTAATAATGTTGTTTACGCAGCCCTTACCGCCAAATTCGGCCACAAATCGCCCGCCTATTTTGAGGTGCTGGCCTATACTTTTAATTACGCTTTCGGCATCGGGAATCCAGTGCAGGGTGGCATTAGAAAAAACGGCATCGAAGGTAGTATTGAGTTGAAAATTGCGGGCATCGGCTTGCACAAATGCCACTTCGGGGTGTTTTTGTTTTGCTTTCAAGACCATCTCTTCTGAGCTATCTAAGCCAACGACTTGGTGGCAAGCATCGGCAATTTGTTTGGTCAAATCGCCCGTGCCGCAACCCAAATCAAGGATTATTTCTTCATGTTGAGGGTTTAATAAACGCACTATTTCCTCCCCAAACTTAAACACAAAATCGTGTTTGTTGTCATATAAATTTGAATCCCATGCTACTTTCATTGGCTTATTTTTTTGTTTTGAAATTTATCATTACCCGCTATTCACTCAAAAAAGGCGTTCCTCTGGTATGAAAACTATCAACTGTTTTCAAGCCCCAAGCCTGTCCTTTCAGACGTTCTTCTTTGTTCCAGACAATAGTTTCGTAGTCGGGGTCGAGAATGAGGCGGGCCGTTGGATTGGCGATTTCGATGCGGTTGCCGCCAGGTTCATACAAATACAAAAAAAATGTTTGCTGAATGGCGTGTTTGTGTGGACCTGTTTCGATAAAAACGCCATTTTCGAGGGCAATATCTGCCGCCAAAAGTACTTCTTCACGGCTATTGACGGCATAAGTGAGGTGATGAAACCGCCCGCTCATGCCCGAATGGTCTTCGGTTACGGCCAAGTCATACGATTTGTTATTGACCGACACCCAAACACCCTTCGGCCCATCTTCAAAGACAATGGTTTCGGTCATTCGTCCGCCCACAACGCCAAACTGAAAATCCCGAAAAGCTACAATGTCTTTTGCCAAGAGGTTCAAATGGTCAATGCGGCGAACGTTCATGCCCCGCCCTGGAAACTTGCTGTGGGTATTTTTTAGGGCCGACTGCGTTTGGGGCGTGGGCTGGTATTTGTGCGAATCAAAATACAGTTCGCAAGTATGCCCATCGGGATACCGAAACCTGTAAGCCTTGCCGTAGCCACATTCGTGGTCGGTCCAGCCCATGCCCAAACCCGTGGCTTCGATGGCTTTTACTCGATTTTCTAAGGATTCAGCAGTCCGGGTTCGCCATGCAAAATGCCCTATGCCGTTGGTTTTTGAGGCCGTGAGTTTGAGGGTATGGTGTTCGTAGTCGTCATAAGCGCGCAGATAGACCGAGTCGCTGTGGGTTTCGGTGATGTACATTCCCAGAATGTCATGAAAGAAACGGGTACTTTCGTCCAATTTGGGCGTAAGTAGCTCTACGTGAGCGAGGTGGGCGAGTTCCCAAGTAAGCATTTTTTAGATATGAGATGTGAATTATGAGATGTGAAATAGAGCTTATTCGGGTAAGTTTTAGCTGGCTTGCGTCGTTCTTATCAAAAGTGTAGCTATGGCAGCGATAGTAGTAGGCAAGGCAAAAATTACGAAATTAGTTGCCATTGAAAGCCCTGCGGCTATTAACATTCCACCGAGCAACGGACCCAGAATAGCCCCAATTCTGCCCGCACCCACTGCCCAGCCAACACCCGTGGCCCTGATTTCGGTGGGGTAAATACGAGCCGCCAAGCTGTACATTCCCACAAAACCGCCCTGAATACCAAACCCTAACAAGCCAAAGGAAACCAGGACAAATAGTTCTTGCTCAATAAACCCAAAAGCCAACATCAAAGCGGCAGTAAAAAACAAGTAAAAAGCAATGGTTTTGGTCAAGCCCCATTGGCTCGAAAGGTAGCCTTGCGATACAATCCCGAAGAAAGCCCCCAAATTGAAAATAGTACCCGCATAAATGGCCAGCTTCTCAGAAATATTGGTAACTGATGCCAACTTTGGAATCCACATGGTTAGAAAATAAAGTGTGGCAAAAGCCATAAAAATAGCCACCCAAAGCCCGATGGTTTGCTTTTTATAATTAGGTTGTAGCAAGGCAGTTACGGACGTGGTTTGCTGTTTTTTGACGGACAAAAACGCCTCGGATTCTTTCAAGAAAAAGTAAACAATCGGTAAAGTCAGGAACGTAACCACACCTGCCAACTGAAAAATGGCTCCCCAACCCATGCTCGGAATGATTTGGGCCGCCAGCAATCCCGACAGCACCGCCCCAATCGGGTAGCCCGCCATGACCAAACTCACCCAAAAATCTTTGCTCGCTTTGGGGGCGTATTCTGCCGTGAGGGTGGCTGTGCTGGCCAACATACCGCCAATGCCAATACCGCTGACGATACGAAAAAACGTGAGCATCTCGACCGAAGTAGCCCAGTTCGTTAAAAAAACACTGCTGCCCATTAGTACGTTACAAATCAAAATCATGTTTTTTCGACCTATTTTATCGGCACGGGGAGCCAAAAACATTGCCCCAACCGACATACCCAACAAACCTGCACTAAACACTACGCCGAGTGCGGTGGGCAACACGCCCCAGGCTTTTGAGATGCTGGGGGCGGCATACGACACTACCATCACGTCCATGCCATCGAGCATATTCATCAAAAAACAGACAAGAATGGTGGTTAGAGTTTGGTTTTTCATTATTCACATTATTTTAGCCATCTTTCGAGTAGCATTTTTTTGAATTTTCTAAGAATAGCAATTATTTTTAGTAAATCCTCACGGTTGGTACAATCATAAACAGTTGAAATACAGTATCTTTTCCTTTCCATTACCACAAAGCACCATTGTTTACCGATGATTTCGCAGCCATACAAAGGAATCTCAAAACCTGCATAACGGTTTTTTTCTTGGGCTATCAAAAAAGCCTCTAATAGCTGTGCCATTGGCTCGCCTGTCGGATTTATTTGGGGCTTATATTCCTGAAAGTGAAAAAATGGCGTATCATAAATATTCATAAAGCCCTTTGCCAGCATAAAATCGGACTTCACAGATAGTGAAATACCCTCTACGATTCCTGTAATTTTTTTGTCAAAAAAAGTAACAATCTTCCCTTTATCAGACAAGTCTCCCAATTTTATTATAAACGACAAAAATTTCATTTTCAAATCTTCCTCGCTCCAGCCAAGTATATTTTCAACACCATCTGCGTATAGGTCATCAAATATATATCGTTCAATATCGTTAAAAATAGGCAACTCAACATCGAGCCATTCGTCCATTAAGGGTGTTGTTGTACCTGCAATTCTTTCTAATTTGAAAGTCTGAATCAATTCAGCTTCTTTCCATTGCCTTTTTGCCATAATTTTCATTTATATTCAAATTTAAAACAAAAATACGCATTACACATTAAACACTACTCACCACGCACTATTTTATCCACCCAACCAAACAACTCGTCAAGGTCATAGTCGCCGCTGTGGGGTTTGTCCCACGGCAAGACAAAGTCTATGTTGAAGCCCTTGTTTTTGAGGGTTGTGGCCAATATCACAGGCACGGCAAAGCCCGTATCTCGGTCTTTTGCGCCATGTCGTACTCGCCAATGTTTGGCGGTTTTGGCGGTTTTGTCGCCGATATAACTCATCGGATTCATCATTTTTATTTGTTGGGCATCTGCCATCAGTGGTTTCGTGTCTTTTGCATTCTGAAAGGCATAGCTTGTAAAATGACGATTTTCGATTGTTTCATTTCCAAACAAACTATTCTCAAATGATTTATTGTCTAATGCATCGAACGCTGGTGGGGTTTTCATATGTTCTAAATAAATCATATAATTATCGAAATCTACCGCACTTACTTTATTGGTATTTATTTTCAGAAAACCATATTTTGATAAATCTATACCACTGTCGAGGGCTTTTTGGGCTGAGGCCACAATATAAGAGTTTACTAAATCTTTGAAATTACCTTCGCCATTGGCCTCTAAACTCAGTTTTTTGCCTTCATTGTTTTTTAAATTTAATCCATTCAAATAGTTGGGAAAAGCCTTTTTCAAATCGTCCGAAACTTTGATGGCGGCTTCGTTCAGCGTGCCTGCCCCGCCCCGCCCTTTGTAATCTCGAATTTTATTCAACTGCCATTCGTAGGCCATATCAGCATTTTCGAGGTTGCTGATGGGGCAGTAAGCCGATACCGCAAAAACATCATCGGTGGCATTGGCCGCACCAATGGCTTTCAGAAACGGCTCATAGTCGGGGTGATTGCCCGTTGCACCCAATAAACTTGACATTGCACCACCTGCACTTGTGCCGTTCGAGATAATCTTGTTGGCATCGCCCGCCATATTTTTATCATTAAATTTCAGATACCGAATGGCCGCTTTTAAATCGACAATGCCCGCTGGGGCTTTGCCCGTAGGCGAGGTGCGGCCTCTTGCACCTGCCGAGGCCACCACGTAGCCTTTGGATAACGCCATCACAACGGCGGCACTCGGCGGTCCGCCAGGGCCACCACCGCTTTGAGGCATAAAAGTAGCAGGTTGGGCGGGCATATAGCCACCCACTTTGTTCGGGAAAAATATCGGGGCGGTTGTTGCCGTGTAGCCGTTGATGCTGCCACCATTGAAGTATTCTTCGGGAACATAAATATTCAACACCTCTTGCCCAGCATCAGCGGGATTGGCCACGTAAATTACTCGTTCGTAAGCCCTTACTTTGATACTTTTGCCCTGAAACTCTTGGGTTTGGGCGGTGAATTTCGAGGGGTCGAAAGTGAGCGATACGTTCGTCATTGGTTTGGCCTTGCTTATTTGTGGGGGTAAGCCACCGCTGGGGCCACCTTCACGCTTGGAAGCAATGACGGTATAAGTGTTTTTGCTACCATCGGCTGCCGTAACGGTATAGACAAAAGGCTTGCTAAAATCTTGCTCTGTATCAGAAGCTGGCGAGAGCGTAGCCCCGTCTGAAACTTTGATGGAAGGCGTGATTTTGGTTAAGTCAATAAAGGGTGGTACCGAAAAAACGATTTTTTTGTTGGCTTCGTCAATCGGCACATTTTTAAGGCCTTCTTGAAAAGACAAAATTTTGCTTTCGTTTTTTGTGACTGAACTGTTTTGTCCCATGCAACTTGCAGAGGCTATCACCAGAAACAAGAGAAAAGAGGTTAGTTTTTTGGTACTCATTATTGTTAGTATTTGGATTAGAGTCAAAGATAAATTTTATTTCTTCTTACCCAATACGTTATGACCAATCTCATACGTCAAACTCGCAAAAATTAGCCTTCTTTGAGCAGGAAAATACGGCATAGGGCGATAGACTTGGTTGGTAACGTTTGTCGAACTCACGTCAAACCGCACACCGTTGCCCAAATCGTAGCCTACCGAAACATCTATCAAAAAATAGTCGGGTACCCTACCTGTCCATACGCCCGTGAGGTTGTCGTAGCCCTTGTCGTAACTGGCCGACAAAGAGCTATAAATGCCTTTTCCTTTGGCAATTTTATTTACCCCAAAACGTAACCGCATGGGCGAAGTATTGAGATAATAAGAATTGTTGCTACTCGTGGTGGTGGCACCGAGTTCGGAAGGGTCAAATACTACGTCATTCAAATACGAAAAGTTAAAAAATGGGTTGATTCCTTTTTCGTTGGCATATTCGAGGCTGCCTTCTAAACCAAAATACTTGGCCTTGCCTTCGATGGGTCTGAAACCCGAGCTTGGGGCCGTGTTGTTGGCAAACAAAGGCACAGACGAATGTTGGTCGGCGGCGGCGTTGTATGCCCCACCGTATTGAGTGGCGGCTTGCGTAGCCACTCGGTTGGCTACCTCGGCATTCACGCCTGCGGCAGTGAGAGCGGTGGTGAGTTCAGTTCGGATATTTGGGAAACTTACCCGCGGGCCAACATTCGTAAAGTTGAGTATCATGCCCTGCTGGGTTTGATGAAAGGCATCTAAACTGTACTTCCATTTCTTATCGCTGCTCGTACCCGTATAGCCAACTTCAATGGCGGTGGTTGATTCAAGTCCTGCCTTTGGGATAAATTGCTCCGAAAGACTATTGAAAACTTTACCATTGACGGGGTCTGTTAATTTTGAAGTAAGGTTTCCAGCCAAGGTTTTGCCAGCTAAGGCGGCTTTGTCGGCGGCAGTAAGGTTGTTAGTTACACCTGCCAGTACGCTATTCAACGATGGTGTTACGGTTGTTTTGTCCAATCCAGCAGGGTATTTTACAAAGGTGCTGTTCCAAGTCATAGGGTTTCTGGCACCAAAAACGTTTTGCCCAGCCAATACCAAATCAAAGTTAGTAACAATGGCCGATGGCGCACGGTACGATTTAGAAATACCAAATCTAAAAGCATTGTCTTTGTTGCCTTTTGGGTTAAAAACTAAGCCCAGCCGTGGCGAAAACGAAGAACCATAGACCGAAAAGTTATCAACTCTACCTACGGCATTTACTTTTAGATTGTCGGTAATTTTGTATGTACCTTGTAGATATGCCCCATACACATCAAAGTTATCATCGTTTTCGTTGCGACCGTGGCGAGAGGCCAACACGGTTTCAAGACCTGCGGGTACACCCCTAAAACGAAGTAGTTTTATGTCCACGCCCGTTACAAAATCCAATTTTTGGCCTGCACTAAATGGTAGCTGCGAGGCAAAATCAAAAACTTTTATATCGCCACGGTTGTCAGTAGCTGTAGAAATATACGATGTCGAACGGTTGCCGTTGGCCGCAGTACCCAGTGTGTTGTTGCCGTGCAAGGCATCTTTCCACTCGGGGGCCGTAAAGTAGTTGAGTGAGGCAAAGAAGTTTTTGAAATTGACTCGCCCCTGCGCATTAAAAATCGTACCCCAATCACGGGTATTGCCTCCGTCGTTGCGGAAGTTTATCATAGACTCTCCCCACTGCGGGGCAAGCGTAAGTTTCAGGTCTTTCGATGGACGATACTCAAAAGAAGCCTCAACCATGTTGGTTCTAAAAGGGGCGAACAAATTATAGACAGGCTTACCATCGGCAGCGATTTCTTTGGGAAGCGTTAGGGCATCGGTATTGGGTACAACGGGCGATATGATACCATCTCTCAACGGTGGCGGACCAGCCGTTTCGAGCAACAACCGAGAAGCGGCAAAGTCGTCGGCATTGGTCAAATCATAGACAAAATCGTTGCCACTGCGGTGCGTGTAGAGTACTTTGTAGCCAAATTTATCGTTGCTTGCGGCATGGCGAAAATTAAATTTCTTGACCCCTTGCCCTTCAAAACTATACGCTACGTTGGCACTCGTACCTGCATATTTGAAAGGGTCTTTGGTAATAAAATGTACGACCCCTGCATTGACCCCAGGCCCCCACAACGCTCCCGATGGGCCACGAATTACCTCAATACGGTCAATGTCTAAGGTATTTACGCCCATTCTTTCGTTGTCAATAATGGTTGTGTGCGGGTTGGCAATAGAGCGATAATCTTTCAAAACCAAGGTCAGTGTTTCGTTTACCAACGCCTGCCCACGCATCGTGATGTTGGTTTTGGCAATACCATTGTTGATGATTCTGACCCCTTGGGTATTTTTGAGCAAATTGATGGCATCGCCCTCAACGGCTTGGGTGCGGATTTTTTGTGAATTAACTATCGAAATCGAAGCGGGCGACTCGGTTACTTTTTCGGGTTTGCGAGAGGCCGACACTACAATCTCTGAAAGACTCTGGGCATCGTCTTTGAGCGTAATTTCAAGTGTTTTGTCGTCAGTTTGAACCGTAACAGTTTGGTTTTCGTAGCCAATAAAACTCACCAATAGTGTAGTAGGCAACGAGGCTACATTGATACTAAAAGTGCCATCGGCATTGGTAACGACGCCATTGCTTGTACCCTTTAATACAACCGACGCACCTACAAGCGGGCTACGGTTGGTGTCAGTAACTCGGCCTTTGAGAAGCGATTGGGCCGTAAGATTGAGGCTCAACAGTAGCAAAAAGCCGGCGAGCCAGTAGGTGGGTATTTTGTAGAATTGTTTTTTCATCTAAAAAGGTTGGTTTATTTTATTTGCAAAATAGCCTAATCTTTTTAGCATAATTACGAAACATTTTTTAATATTGTAGATACAATTCAAACATTCTAAAAACATGAAACCCAACACCATACCTAACTACGATGGCTTGTACGGCGACTTGTCGGCTCGACATTCGGGCGAATATATTTTTTTGGAACTAATAGCCACTCGTAGCCAAACCTTCGACTGGAATATTCAGCCACATATACATACGCATCTCTATCAGGTGTTTATAATCGAAAAAGGCGAAGTTGCTTTTCAAGAAGCTACGCAAACACGGCATATTATGGCTCCGTGTATTTTTTTGATTCCGCCTATACAGCTACATGGATTTACTTACACACCCGATGTGAGCGGCTATATTTTGACGATTTCAGAAAATATAGTAGAAGATACTTTTAGAACATCAAAAGATATTTTTCAGACATTTGAAAAAATACAAATTTTGAACCGTTTTGACGATGAGTTGTCATTCGATGGTATTTTGGATTTGACAAAAATATTAGAAAAAGAAATTTTTGGTGAACAATCAGAAAGAAAGGCAATGCTCAATGCCTATTTGATACAGTTTTTTATACAACTACACCGCTTGGCCAAACACGATGCCTTTGCCAAAAGCGACAGCCGCACGTTGGGTTATTTTCGACAGTTTCAGAAATCAATCAGAGAGTTGTCTGTAACAAAAAGTATAGCCGAATTTGCCGATGAGTTGAACATAACGCCCGTACATCTCAACCGTATTTGCAGAGAAGTCGCTGGCAAATCGCCATTAGAATTGGTACATCAAAATACAATCAATGAGGCGCAAAAATATTTATTGCATACATCTTACTCTGTATCTGAAATATCGTATTTACTTCAATTTGAGTACCCCAATTATTTTGCGAGGTTTTTTAAAAAAAGAGTGGGCGTAGTTCCTAATGAATACAGACGGCAGCGGCGATAAAGAATTTAAAATATTGATTATCAGTAAATTATATTCTTTTTGTCGCACAAATAAATTGGCTTAGATACTTTTGCCCGCACAAGCGGCGCTTTCTTATTTCAAAAATTCTATTTTGTGGCGTGGCTAATTCAATTTCTGTTTGATAGCGTTGCGATGTATTTTTGTAGAGCTACACCTTGGCTTGCGCCAGCGTTTGTTTCCATACTCGCCATACGTTTCGGTACAAAATATTGGCGATGTCTTTTTCTGAATAGCCTCTTTTGAGCAATACATAAATCAAGTTTGGATATTGGGACACGTCTTTGAGGCCAGTTGGTAGGCTGTCGCCTACACCATCAAAGTCTGAGCCGATGCCGATATGATTGGTGCTACCTGTGAGTTTACGGACGTGGTCGATGTGATTGGCAACAGTCTCGACATCGGCAAATAGTACTGGATTGGCTTTCTGAAACTCTTTAAGTAGCGTTTGCGCTTTGGCATCTTTCATTTGTAATTTTTTTTCTGCTAATATTTCTTCAAATTTCTTTTCAAGAATATCGGCTTGGTTTCGATAGTTTTCGTCCAAAAAACTCGACCCAAAGTTAATCTGAATCACACCGCCATTTTTGGCCAATAGTTTTATCATATCGTCAGACATATTGCGTTTGAAACTTGGCGTAAAGTGTCGGCATGATGAATGGGACGCTATCGCTGGTACTTTTGTGATAGCCATGACCTGATAAAAAGCATCATCGGACACGTGCGAAATATCGACCATGATACCCACTCGATTCATTTCCAAGACCACTTTTTTGCCATATTCACTAAGTCCTTTGTGAGTACCTGTGCTGTCGTAAGACGAGTCGCAAATTAGGTTGTCTTTGCCATGTGTCAATGTTACATAGCTTATACCCCGTTGCCGAAAATAAGCCACATCGGTTAGTTCGAGCAATGGCGCACCGTTTTCCATACCCATCGGAAACGAAATAATACCTTTCTTAAAATTAGCTTCGACCTCAGACGGTCGGGTAACGATTCCAAATTTATCGGGGTGTGCCGCTGCAATGCCTTTTACCATCGTAATGAGGCTATCGGCCAATAATTTGGCACCGCCCGATTGCTGGTAAGAAGACGGAATATAAACCGACATAAAGGGGGCAGAAAGACCTCCTTTTTTGGCACGTTCATAGTCAAAATCACCTTCTGTGGTGCTTATTGGAATGTCGAGATATTGGCGTTCTAATCTAAAATTTTTAATTTTGAGCCGATATGGCAAGTCCACGTGGCCATCGGTAATTATATATTTGTGGGCGAGTTTATTGGCCAATATACGCAGTTGCTCGTCGGTTTTTTGAGCATATAAATTTGATACAATCAGTCCGAAAGAAAGAAGAAGTAAGAGTTTAGTTTTCATCATTTTTTAGAAAAAAGAGTTTATTGTTCGGAAATTTAGTAAAAATAACTCAATTTTAGGACAAAATCAATTACGACCCCATCACAATGCCCAGAAATGTAGCGATTTTTCTTTTTGACGGTGTAGAGGTATTAGACTTTGCTGGCCCTTTTGAGGTATTTAGCACGGCAGGCTATCAGATTATGGACGAGATGCCGTTCAATGTATTTACAGTTGCCCAAAATGCTCAGATTATTGCCCGCAATAATTTAGTAATATTGCCAACTTATGTTTTTGAAAACTGTCCTGATATTGATATTATTTTGATTCCCGGCGGTGGGGGTTATCGTGCCGATGGTAGTGCTTATGGCAGCCGTCTTGAAATGGACAATGAAGTAGTTATTGATTGGTTAAAACAAAAGTCTATTGCTGCCAATCTGGTGCTTTCGGTTTGTACGGGTGCGTTGATTTTGGCCAAGGCAGGGCTACTTGATGGTCTCAAAGCCACCACACACTACCGAGCTATTGACCATCTAAGAAAGATTGCACCCTATACCGAAGTTATAGAAAATGTGCGCTATGTAGATAATGGCTCGGTGATATTGTCGGCGGGGGTGTCGGCTGGGATTGATATGTCGTTTTATGTTGTTAGTAAACTATTGGGTGCAGAAGTAGCCACTCTGGGGGCAAAATACGCACAGTATGATTATTGGAAATAATGAAAAAAATATTTTTTACGTTCTTGATTTTGCAACAAATGAACTTGCAAGCCCAAACCAATCTGTTAGAAAAACTAATGCAAACCAAGCCCGCGCAGTTTGGTAAAATATTGGCAAAACCTGACTTGTACGAGGTGCAGATAATCTATACCCAAATAGACCGAGATGCCAAAAACCGACCTACTTTCAGAACCTATCAGTATGGTGTGGACAAAGCACGGTATTTTTATCCAGCCAGTACAGTCAAATTTCCAGCCGTTTTGTTGGCTCTCGAAAAACTGAACAAACTCAAAATCAAAGGCTTAAACAAATATACTACCATGCTAACCGATTCGGCGCATAGTGGACAAACAGCCGTACTGACCGATACATCGGCACAAAATGGCTTGCCGTCGGTGGCGCATTATGCCAAAAAAATACTGTTGGTGAGCGATAACGATGCTTACAATCGGCTTTATGAATTTGTAGGGCAGCAAGCATTTAACGACAATCTCAAAGCCAAAGGTTATGTGGACAGTCGCTTTCTGCATCGATTGTCTGTGCCACTCACTACCGACCAAAATCGTTACACCAATCCGATTAGATTTGTGGACGGCATAAACAGACTGATTTACAGCCAGCCCCAAGAGTTTAACCCCAATAGTTTATTACCCAAAACACCCATCACCAAAGGCAAGGGCTACATGAAAGACGACTCGCTGGTGCGGCAGCCTTTTGAGTTTACAAACAAAAATTTTTTTCCATTACACGACCAGCAAGCCATTCTAAAAGCGGTGCTTTTTCCTGAATATGTGGACAAAAAACAGACTTTTAATTTGACTACTGACGATTACCGTTTTGTGTATCAATATATGTCACAGCTACCGTCCGAAACTACCTACCCACGCTACAATACCACCGAGTTTTATGACAGCTACTGTAAATTTACAATCTTTGGCGACAGTAAAGCACCCATGCCCAAACACATCAGGGTTTTCAATAAAGTAGGCGATGCTTATGGTTTTTTGTTGGACAATGCCTATATCGTTGATTTTGAGAAGGGTATAGAATTTATGCTAACGGCAGTGATGTACTGCAACGAAGATCAGGTTTTTAATGACGACAAATACGACTACGATAGCGTGGGGTTTCCATTTTATGCTAATTTGGGCAAATTGATTTATGAACACGAGCAAATTCGCCCACGTAAATACAAGCCTAATTTGAGTAAGTTTAAACTCAAATATGAGCGATAGTATATCGTTTTTTTGTTTTTCAAATTCTTGATTCGTAACTTTATATTTCACAAGTTTTACTTACACTTTTTAATTTCACATAGCATGAAAAAGATATTTTATTTTGCCGCTCTTTCGCTCGTTATTTTTAGTTGTTCCAAAGCCACCGTTGAGCCAGAACCAGCCGACCAAGTAGTTGGTACATATATTACTACTACCTACACTGCTACCACCAATGGTGCTGGCTATGCACTTGACCTCACCAACACGGCAGTGGGGTTACAGATTACGTTTGATGTTGTCAAAAAAACTGGTACTACTGCCACGCTGATAGAAAAAGACGTAAACAAAGATGCAACAGGCAAGATAACAACCGATACTTACACGTATGACATTGAATTGAAGAAAAATGCCAAGATAGCTACTCAATACGACATCTCTGATGCAAAAACTGGTGCAGCACGAGGTATGATAGGCAATGAAAGCATGACGTTTTTGAACGAATATGACGACAAAGATAGCAACGGCAAGACCATTCGAGTGAAAGAAACATTTGTTACCAAAAAACAATAACTGATACTAATTTGGCAAAGTTTCTGGTCGTCATCGGTTGTTTGTTGATAGGCTACTGCCCTGCATTTGCCCAAACCACACAGCGGTATTTGGCATTGGCTACTCTTAATTTGGACTCTGCTCCCAACTATGGCCAAGACCTGATAGAAGAGGCCGCTCGTGGTGGTTACAATGCCTTTCATGTTACTGTTCAGTGGCATCATATTTATCCAACGGCTACCTCACAACCCGACTGGCGGCAAATAGACAATCAGATAGCAACTTGCCAAAAATTGGGACTAAGAGTGGCATTGCGAGTTTCGCTTTGTAGAAACAGAGACTTGTTAAATGGTTTTTGGACAGCTAACGAAACACAGAAAGATAACAAAGGAGTAGGAATACTCGGTGTTCATTTCAATCGTATATTTAGTTATGCCCATCAGCCCAGTGTCGAAAAAGCCAAAAGTTTTATACAAGAAGTACACAAACGATATGAAAATTACTTAAAGCAAGGCGTAATAATTTGGACTTCGGTAACGACCACACCCACACAAGAAATTGGGTATCATTTTGACAATTATAGAGCCGATGCCTCGACTTACACAACGGTTTATGATTACTCTGAACCGATGAAAGCCGAGTTTAGGCGTTGGCTTACTCGCAAATATACCAAAGTAAGCCGCCTTAATGCACGCTGGGAGTCAGATTTTAGTACTTTCAACGACGTAACGCCACCCACACAGCTCACCGATGCTACGAGTATTTTTTTTGACGATGCAGGCAAAGACTGGTATGTGTTTCGGCACCAGGTTCTCAAAAATTTGATAGAACAAACGACCGATGTCATCAAAAAAGTAAATCCAAACTATAAAGTAATTGCTGACTTTGGCTCAGTATATGACCAGATTAGCGGTTTACGGGCCAGTTATGGTTTTGTTGATTTGTGCAAAACAGTGGACGGGGTCAAGGTGAACGACGGGCTGGATAATGACCATTATTTTTCGATGGACATGATTCGTACCAAGGCTTTTGCGGGGCGATGGGTTATGAATGAGGTGTTTTTGCCAGATGCAGATCCCAAAGAAGTAGAGCGGCAAATTGACGAAAACTTTGCCGCAGGCGCACACTGGATAAACGTTGTGGCTGGCTCAATGGCACAAATGCGACCAGCTTCGGCTCAAGTCAAGGCAATGGCAAGTAAATGGCTCAAAATACCATATATCGATATACAGCCCACAAGCCGACTACAATATAGTTTATCTACTATTTTGGCCTACAACTATTTTAGTATTTATCGGCAATGGACACAGCAAGCGGGGCCAGTTGGCAATCGCAAACCTGTTGATATAGTGCTTGTCGAAGACCTACTGGCGGACTCTCTCCAAGGGGCTTTGAACCGTGTGCCAACAGTCAAAAATCTATTGCCAACCAAAACGATTGCCTTAAATTCTAATTTTGTTTATAAAATATCCCCCGAAGTTTTCAGAGATATTGATGGTGTTATTGCTCAAATAGAAATAATCAATCAGCCTGCTTGGTTGAAGTTTGCTAATAATACTTTTACTGGAAAACCCACACAATTAGGAACGTACAATATGGCCTTGCGTGCCTTTGACGATGATGGCGCATGGGTAGAGACCAATTTTACTATTGTCGTCAATAACGTTGGGCGACGAAACGAGGGGCCAATTATTAAGAAAAAAAAAACGGAACTAATCGGACTCTATAAACAGCCTTTTGCTTTTGCCATCGCCGACAGTTTATTTACAGATCCAGATGGTTTTATTAGCCGAATCGAAATCAAAGGTTTGCCAATGTGGGCGCAGTTTAGAAACAGTGAAATTATAGGAGTTGGCTCGGTGATAGGCGAATATTCATTGACAATCAAAGCATTTGACGATGATGAGGCGATGATTGAAATAAGTATTTTGCTAAAAATAAACTACCCAACTATTACTTTTGGTCTCATACAGGCTGGCCCACCTGCTTCTCGCCGTCTGATTAAAACATTGACTGACAACGAGATAATTAACGCCAGTACGTTGCCTGTATTGCTCAATGTTTACCCAGACTGTAATGCTTTTTTTACGAGTTTTGAGTTAGAGTTATCAGGCCCCAACCGCAAGGTGGTACGCTCCAAGCGTTCGCCTTTTGGTTTGTATGGAAGCGATAGCGGTTTTGTGGCAGTAGCAGGAACTTATCGCTTAAAAGGCAGCGCTTATTTACAAACACAGTTGATTTCTACCCAAACTATTGAGTTTAAGATAGCCAGTTTTGACCCTGCTACAGGCAAAGCCATTGTTATGCCAGACTGGACGGCTTACCCAAACCCGTTTGAAGACAACGTAAATGTTAAATTACCCAACGGAGTTATTACCAACAATTTGAAGTTTCGATTAGTGGCTTCAACGGGGCAAATGGCGGACGTTTTGCCACGAAGTATTGTATTTTTTGATCAAACGGTCTCGATTGATTTTGCCCTGAATAGCCTGAGTAGCGGCTTGTACATGCTCGAAGTGATAGAAAACGACAGACTATTAAAAACTTTGAAAATACTAAAAACAAAATAGCCTCACGCAAAGCTCAACACCGATTCAAGTGCTGCTTTGTAAGTTTCTATTACACCCAAGTCGGCCTCAGCCCAATCTACCGACGGTAGTTCGTTTACAGTCAGCCATTTATATTGTGCGTGTTCAGTCAAAATAATAGGGGCGGAGGTCAGGCGGCATACAAATGGTACGAGACAAATAATACGGTTGATGTCTTCTTTGTAGGTGGGTTCGAGGCGTTCGCCGATTTCTATTTCAACACACAATTCCTCCATTATTTCACGCTCCAAGGCCTCTATTTCGGTTTCGCCAGCATCTACTTTTCCACCTGGAAACTCCCATTTGAGCGGTAACGACATATTGACGTTGCGCTGCGTGGCTAAGATTCGACCGTTCTTTTCGATAATGGCACAAGGTACGACTACTATTTTTTTGGAACTCATCATAACTTTGTAGGGATATATGGCCGCAAAAGTACGGTTTTTTTGCCAATAACTATAAAATTGATAATTATTAAATAGATTACGTGCCAATTTATACCTCAACCGTAATTTGCTCAAAATACTGCCTCACTTTTTGAGTTTTGTCTTTGCCTACTATTTCACCGAGTTGCTCGTCGGTAGCTTCTCTGACGGCCTTTACGCTTTTGAAGTTTTTGAGCAACAGTGCCGCCGTTTTTTTGCCAATACCCTCAATGTTTTCGAGTTCGCTCACTATACTTGTACGACTGCGACGGTCTCGGTGATAGGTTATAGCAAATCGGTGTGCTTCGTCTCGTATTTGTTGAATGAGTTTAAGCGATTCTGATTTTTTATCAATATACAACGGCACGGAGTCTTCTGGAAAATAAATCTCTTCGAGCCGCTTGGCGATGCCAATAATCGGCACTTGGCCATACAGTCCCAGTGCTTTGAGGGCATCGCAAGCCGAGCTCAACTGGCCTTTGCCGCCGTCCACCACAATCAGGTCGGGTAGGGGGCTTTTTTCTTCGAGTAGGCGGGTGTATCTTCGGGTTACGACTTCGTGCATACTCGCAAAATCGTTGGGGCCAATAACGGTTTTTATCTGGTAGTGGCGGTAGTCTTTGTTAGATGCCTTGCCTTCTTTGAAACACACCATGGCCGCCACAGGGTTAGTACCTTGAATGTTCGAGTTGTCAAAACATTCGATGTGTCGGGGTAAGGATTTGAGTTGTAAATCAGCTTTGAGTTTAATCAAAATACGGTCTTTACGACTGGCGTTTGAGGTAGCTTCTAACATCTGCCTCTCGGCTTTTTCTTTTTTGAAATAATGTACATTTTTGAGAGTCATGTCCAACAGCTTACGCTTATCGCCAATCTGCGGAATCGTCATTTCTGCCTTTAAGTCAATGTCGATCAATAAGTTAGTTAATATTTCTTTCGATTCGCTTTCGTAAGTTGTTCGCATATCAAACATCACCAAAGCCAATATTTCCTCGTCTGTTTCGTCCATTCGTCGCTTGACTTCTACGTTTTGTTGCGCCATCACATAGCCATTCACAATTTTCATATAGCTCAAATACGCCACGTCTTCGTCAGACGTAATGGCAAACACATCAACATCGCCAATTTTGGGATTGACGACCGTACTTTTGGACTGAAAACTACTTAACAAATCTAATTTTTGTTTCCAAACGTGGGCTGTTTCAAATTCTAATTTTTCGGCGGCTACAATCATCTGCTCCTTAAAAAACTGCTGCGGAATGTTCAATTTTCCTTTGAGGGTTTCCATAATTTGGTCAATCTCAATTTGGTAGTCTTCGGGTTTTTGTAAACCTACACACGGCCCTTTGCAGTTGCCGATGTGGTATTCCAAACAAACCTTAAATTTCTGGTCTTCAATGTTTTGTTTAGACAAATTCAAATTGCAGTTCCTAATTGTATAAAGCTGCTTGAACATATCTAAGAGCGCATACATACTTTGTTGCTTGGCAAAAGGGCCAAAATAAGTTCCTGTTTTTTTGTTCAAAATTCGTGTAACCTCAACTTTGGGAAAAGGCTCGTGGGTAATTTTGATAAAAGGGTACGTTTTGTCGTCTCTCAGTAAAATATTATATCGAGGCTGATAGCGTTTGATGAGCTGGTTTTCGAGTAATAGTGCATCAAACTCGGTAGGAACAATCGTAAACTCAATACGGCAAATTTGCGATACGAGTTTCTTCGTCTTGCGGTCGTGTTGGTTGCTTTTGGCAAAATAACTACTGACTCGGCTTTTAAGATTTTTGGCCTTACCGACATAAATTATTTCGCCTTCGTCATTAAAATACCGATATACGCCAGGCTCTGTTGGTATGCGGGCCAGTTCGGCTTTGGGGTCAAAATCAAAATTCATTTAGTTATTGGTCATTTTTACAAAATTATACAATATATCCGAGAATTGTAGGGCATTACCAGCAGTTTCACAAACCGATTATAAATGTATGTTAGCAAGTATTGAAATAAAAAATTTTAGATGTTTTGAGAATACGAATATCCAAGGTTTTGGGCGCATCAATTTGGTTACTGGAAAAAATAACTCTGGTAAAACTTGCTTATTGGAGGCTTTATATGCCAATACAACTAAACACTTTAATGACATTATCCATAATTCCCGTAGTAGTAATCGCGATTCTGCTGCACAAAATAATTTAAGTACATATCTAAAAGTAATACAGTATTTTTATTTTGATAACTTGCTGATTAGCAGTATTGTATTTAACTCACGACACAAGACTACATACTCACACTTAGATACTGCCAGTACTTTCGTAACTGGATTTGCTGATGAACAATAATAGTACCAATCATTAAGGCAATCGAAAACGTAAACTGCACCACCACCAGTATTTTTCGGGGCAAGGAAGCACTTTTGCCCACGTGAACGCCGCCTTTGAGAATCTGAACGGGATTGAACGATGACAAATATAGAGCAGGATAGCTACCCGCCAAAAGCCCCGTGAAAAGCGTGAAAGCCAGCATAATTACCCAAAAAACAGGATTGTCGAGTTGCAGTACCATCAGTTTTTTGGTGAGTGTATTGAAGTAAGGCAGCGACACAAATACAATGAGCAAAGCCAAGACCAGTGCCAAAAAAGCAATCAAAAGCGACTCGCTCAAAAACTGCCCAATGAGTTGCTGCCGACCTGACCCCACGGCTTTGCGAACACCTACTTCTTTGGCTCGTTTTTCGGAGCGGGCTGTGCTGAGGTTCATAAAATTGATACAAGCAATGACCAAAATAAACAACCCAAAAATAGTAAACAGCCTGACGTACTTGATAAAACCACCTGTGTTTATGCCTTCTTCAAATGTAGAATATAGTTTCCATTTGGCCATGGGGTGAATGAGAACTTCGGGCTTGATGCTCTTTTTCATCAACTCTTTGTCCATTAAATGACTCAAAACTAAGTTTTTAATTTTGGCATTGGTTTTTTCTGGTGATACGCCTTCTTTGAGTTGCACAAAAACTTGGTGAGAGTTATTGTCCCAAGCCGTTTCTTCTCGTTTCACATAATTGGGGTAAATCTTGCATGGCATCTTGCGTACCTTTATGTCCGTCAAAAGTTTGGTGCATTTTTAATTGGTGGAGTGTTTCATAGTTTTGGTGGTGCTTATTGGCCGACATTTCACCGTAAACCCAAAGCCCAATGAGCATAGCCACGGCCAAGCCACCAATATTGATAAAAGAGTAAACCCTATTTTTGACGAGGTTTCTGATTGCTATTTTGAAATAGTTGCGTAGCATGATTTTTTGTTTTTATTTGTTTCGGTATTTATAAAGACAAGGCATTCCTTGTCTCTATAAATACCGAATTTTATTCTGTTTTTAATGATTCCACAGGATTCATCAGTGCCGCTCGAATGGCTTGATAACTTACTGTCAATAAAGTAATTAACAAAGCCAAAACAAGGACAACTGCAAACACGCCCGCCCCGATGCTAATTTGGTAGTCTTTGTACTCTTTTAGCCATTGGCTCATGCCGTAGTAGGCAATGGGCGAGGCTACGAGGCAAGAAATGATAACTAATTTTACAAAA
>JAYWHT010000015.1:0-68960 GCA_043777595.1 Spirosomataceae bacterium | reverse complement strand
TCTCTCCAACCGACATTCCGTCTGCACCAACGATATAAAAAAATGGTGTTGCTTTGAACTTCTCGCTGAGTTCTTCGATTATTACTGCTTTTTCTTCGCGTGTCATATTTTATATTCCTGCAATCGTGCTTTTATCTATTGTTACACCCGGACTCATTGTACTTGACAAATGCACAGTCTTGACGTATGTGCCTTTTGACGATGATGGCTTCAACTTCATCAAAGTAGCTATTAATTCTTGTGCATTTTGGGCTATCTTCTCTGCTGAGAAAGACACACGGCCAATGCCTGCATGAATAATACCAAACTTATCGACCTTGAAGTCAATCTTACCTGCTTTTACTTCGAGTACGGCCTTGCCGACGTCGAGGGTTACAGTACCTGACTTAGGGTTGGGCATGAGGCCACGTGGGCCTAATATTTTACCTAATTTACCAATTTTGGCCATTACAGTGGGCATCGTAATGATTACGTCCACATCTGTCCAGCCCTGCTCGATTTTCTGTATGTATTCGTCCAAACCTACATAATCTGCACCTGCTGCTTTGGCTTCGGCCTCACGGTCGGGGCTACAAAGAACCAGTACTTTTACCGTCTTACCTGTTCCGTTTGGTAGAGCTACCACGCCACGAACCATTTGGTCGGCTTTGCGTGGGTCTACACCCAAGCGTACATCAATATCGACAGATGCGTCAAATTTGGTATATGAAATACTTTTCAGAATTTCGGCTGCTTTTTCTATCGAGTATTCCTGCTTGGGGTCATACTTCGTCAAAGCTTCTTTTCTTTTTTTACTTAGTTTTGCCATTTTTCAAAATGCTTTTTCTACGTTTTGCTTCGTGATTAGTTGTCCCAAGGGGCTGTTCCTGTTACCGATATACCCATGCTACGAGCCGTTCCAGCTATCATTTTCATGCCAGCTTCTACGGTAAAGCAGTTCAGATCGGGCATTTTGGTTTCAGCAATTTGCTTTACCACGTCCCATGACACTGAGGCCACTTTTAGTCGGTTTGGTTGGGCTGAACCCAATTTAACCTTTGTCGCTTCCAACAACAAGATTGCTGCTGGCGGGGTTTTGATTACAAATTCAAATGATTTGTCTTTGTAATAGGTAATTACCACAGGTAACACCATGCCCATTTTGTCTTGCGTACGGCCGTTGAACTGCTTACAGAATTCCATAATGTTCAAGCCCTTTGAACCTAACGCTGGACCAATTGGGGGTGAAGGATTGGCTTGGCCACCTTTCACTTGCAATTTAACGTAACCTAATACTTCTTTCGCCATCGTTTTCTAACGGTTTTGTTTGGCGCTACTGGTTTTAGCGTGCGGCTGATAAATAACGGTGAAGCTCGCTATTTCGCACTCCCAGCAACATTTTGATTTTTTTAAATCAGCTTTCTTTCTCGACTTGTGCGTAACCCAACTCCACGGGAGTGTTTCTCCCGAATATTTTTACGACGACGTTCAATTTCTTTTTGTCGTCAAAGATTTCTTCTACTGCACCCACAAAACCACTGAATGGTCCATCGATGATTTTGACATTTTCGCCACGGTGGTAGCTTATTTTTGCCGTTTCTACTACACTTTCTTCTGCCGCCTCTACTCTACCTAATATACGGTTTATTTCGGACTGGCGCAATGGCACTGGTACTTTTGATCCCGCCGTAATGTTTCCCAAAAAGCCCAAAACGCCTGGCATGGTTGTTATCAAGTGGTTGGCTTCGCCATGTGTCAAGTCTGCTGAAATGATAATGTAGCCTGGGAAAAACGACTTTTCACGGATTCGCTTTTTTCCATTTCTTACTTCATATATTTTTTCGGTAGGAATCAATATTTCTGGAATAAAGTCCTCTAATTTTTGTCTTGCGATTTCGTTTTCAAGATAAGATTTTACTTTCTTTTCCTGACCCGACACCGCCCGAAGAACGTACCAATTCAAATTACTCATCTTGTTTCAGCGTTGGAGTGTTAGAGATTCTTTTGATTTAGAACGAATCGTAAAGTAGTTTGAGCGCATTCTCAAATACATAATCCATCAGACCAACTACTATAGCAAAGATAATAGAACCTGCCAGCACGAGCGTGGTGCTACTTTGCAAAGAGCTTAGAGTAGGCCAAGTTACGTTGAACTTTATCTCCTCCCACGAGTTTTTGAAAAATTCTACTACCTTGTTCATTTGTTGTTTGTAGGTTTTGATTTATTGGTTTTGGCAACTTTAAAAAATTACCGAAACCACGCTTTGTTACAATGCACAGAAACTAGGACTCGAACCCAGACCGAAGGTTTTGGAGACCTCTGTACTACCTTTATACTATTTCTGTGTGTAGTTCTATCTAAAAACGGAGTGCAAAAGTAGTGATTTATTTTAGTAAACAAAAACTTTTTCTATTTTTGTTTCAGCGTTTTTTATAGTTGCCAAAAACAATTAGGGTATCTGTCGCAAGTGGCATTTTTATTTGTTAATATGTAAGTTGTGTATATTTTTGCGTGTACCAACGGCGAAACCGTAAAAAAACCTGTACATTTGTAAAAAGTTTAAACTGCCATTATGACCACCGAAGCAGCCTCGCATTACGACAATCTGGAACAAAAAAGTATATTAGAAATACTAACAGACATTAACAACGAAGACCAGACGGTTGCGCTGTCTGTCGAAAAAGCAATTCCGCAAATTCAACAATTAGTCAATCATATTGTGCCAAAAATGAAGCAAGGTGGGCGGCTGTTTTATATTGGTGCCGGTACAAGTGGGCGTTTGGGCGTAGTCGATGCGTCCGAATGTCCGCCCACGTATGGAGTACCCTACGACTTGGTAGTAGGCATTATGGCTGGTGGTGAGGCGGCAATCAGAAAAGCTGTAGAAAATGCCGAAGACGACTTCGAGCAGGCTTGGAAAGATTTGCAAGAACACCACATCAACTCGTCAGACACGCTTATAGGTTTGGCAGCATCTGGCCGCACGCCTTATGTGATTGGTGGCTTGGAGGCTGCTCGAAAAAACGGTATTTTGACTGGTTGTATTGTCTGTAACGATGGCTCTCCTGTGGCGGCGACGGCGGAGTTTCCTGTCGAAATCGTTGTTGGGCCTGAGTACGTTACTGGCAGCACGAGAATGAAGTCGGGTACGGCTCAGAAAATGGCTCTCAATATGCTCTCTACGGCAGTGATGATTCAGTTGGGGCGTGTACAAGGCAATAAAATGGTAGATATGCAGATGACCAACGAAAAACTCATCAATCGAGCTATTGATATGGTTGTTGATGAACTCAATATCACACAGGCCGAAGCCAAAACGCTGCTCGATAAGTATGGAAGTGTTAGAAAAGCAGTGGAAATAGGGAAAATTTAAACATTAAAAATTATGATGGAAAAGCAATTTTAACAGAAATTTAACACACTTACCGAAACAGAAAAGTTCAATATCTGTCCACACATTAGTTCGCTCAAACTAAAAAAATATTCAATGTCAAAACCTTCGCTTCCTCGTGGTACACGAGACTTCGGCCCGGCTCAAATGCTGCGCCGCAACTATATTTTTGATGTAATTCGTGCTGTTTTTCAGAAATATGGCTTCTTGCCCATCGAAACGCCGACCATGGAAAACCTCAGTACGCTCACTGGCAAGTATGGCGACGAGGGCGACCAGCTACTGTTTAAGGTATTAAACTCAGGTAATTTTTCAGAAAAAATTACCCCAACTGACTTAGACGAAGGATTTAAAAAATTGACCCCCAAAATTTCAGAAAAAGGGCTTCGCTACGACCTAACTGTACCCTTCGCTCGGTTTGTAGTCATGAACAGAAACGACTTGGTTATGCCTTTCAAACGGTATCAGATTCAGCCAGTTTGGCGTGCTGACCGCCCACAAAAAGGCCGATACCGTGAGTTTTATCAGTGCGATGCAGACGTGGTAGGTACAGATTCGTTGCTGTGTGAAGCCGAAATTGTGCTAATGATTCACGAGGTATTGAGAGGCTTAAATCTTGAAAATTTTACAGTAAAAATCAATAATCGTAAAATACTGTCGGGTATTGCCGAGGTGGCTGGCGTGATTGGCCAAGAATCTACGCTCTGCGTGGCGATTGATAAATTGGACAAGGTTGGTAAAGAAAAAGTAGAAGACGAACTCCGTGAAAGAGGGTTTTCGGACGAAACGATACTGAAACTACAACCGATTTATGACATTACCCAAAACCAAGAAACGATTTTTGAGAGCCTACGCTCGTGGCTACAAGGCTCTGAAATAGGGCTAAAAGGCATTGACGAACTCGAACGTGTATGGCAGTTGGTGGCAGGTTTTGGTTTGATAAACCCGCAAATAGAGTTTGATGCTACGCTGGCCCGAGGGTTGAGTTATTACACTGGTGCTATTTTTGAAGTGAAAGCCAATGGTCTGGTCATGGGTAGCATTTCGGGCGGTGGCCGTTACGATAACCTGACGGGTACATTTGGTATGGCGGGGTTGTCGGGTGTAGGTATTTCGTTTGGTGTCGATAGAATTTATGACGTGATGGAAGAATTGGGGCTATTCCCTCAAAATCAACTCGTTAGTACTCAAATTATGCTGACTAATTTTGATACAGAAGCCGAAAACTATGGCCTAAACATACTAAGCCAACTGCGAGCCAGCGGCCTCAAAGCCGAGATGTACCCAGACAGTACCAAACTCAAAAAACAATTTGATTATGCCGACCGCAAACAAATACCGTATGTGGTCGTCATCGGTTCAGAAGAAATACAAACGGGCGTACTGTCGCTCAAAAATATGACAACTGGCGAGCAGCAAAAAGTTTCGGTTGCTGAGATTGTAGCGTTGTTTGTTTAAAAAAAATCACTTTTGTTTAATCATCAGATAAATAATACATCTAAAAATTAAACAAACTCTTGCATTTGATATTTGTAATTTTGAAATTGCATTTTAGTACATTAAACCCTTTTAAAGCAAAATTCAAAAAACCAATCTATCGAAATGAGAAAAAACTACATTCTTAAACATTTGAGGACATTATGCCTAACGCTGACGCTCCTCATAGTCAATCTGTTGGTCGTTGTGGCGCAAGACGTGGCCGTTTCGGGCAAGGTTACAGGCTCGGGTGGTGCTGGGCTGCCAGGTGTGAGCGTTTATCAAAAAGGTAAAACAACAACAGGAACAAACACCGATGCTACGGGTAGTTATAAAATATCGGTAGCGAGCGGTTCGACTTTGGTTTTTCGGTCGGTTGGTATGAAAACCCAAGAGATTACGGTCGGCAACCAGTCGGCTCTGAATGTAACGATGAGCGAAGACATCAACAGTCTTTCTGATGTGTTTATTACGGCTACAAGCCAGCCTGTTCGCAAAATTGAGACTGTAACTGCCGTAGAATCTATTGGTGCAAAGCAATTAGCTCGTATCAATCCCATTAACCTTACCGATGCCATCAGATATGTGCCAGGTGTGTATGTGCAGACTCAATCTGGGCGGGTGCGTAACTCTATTTTTATGCGTGGTTTTCCTGATGTGTCTGGCAATGGCTTAGGCTATACTTCGTTGCTATACGATGGCCTCCGTACATTTGCCAGCCCCGAAGCCGTGCCAGATGCCTCGTTTAGGTACGACATGAACATCGACCGCATTGAGGTAGTGCGTGGAAGTGCCGCCACGCTTTATGGCCGTGGTGCAGCGGCTGGTGCCGTAAACGTAATAAGCCGAACTGGCGGCGAAGAACTAAGCGGTGCAGTGCGAATGACTGTTGCCAATAATGCCATGCGCCAGTTTGATTTTAATCTAAACGGGTCTTTGAACGAATCTAAATCACTGAGATTTAATGTTGGTGGGTTTTTGATGAGAGACCTTGGCCTTCGCAATAACCTCTATCCAGACGAAGGCGGGCAGGTTCGTGGTAATATTGATTATTTTTTGCCCGACAATCAAGGCAAAGTGCGTGTCTATGGTGGCATTATTGACTTGAATATCCAAAATCAAATTGATATACCATATCTATCTAACGATTTTAGTAAGCCTGCCCCGGGTTGGTCGCCTCGTGATGTGTTTGTACCTCGGTCGGTATTTGTTGGCAAACCTGCTACCCTTACCAACCCCGACGGCTCACGCTATACCATTGACCAAGAAGAATCGCAGAAAAAAGGAAACTACTCAAAAGGCAAGTTAATTGGCTACAACATAGACCTAAAACTCGGCAGCGGCTGGACGTTAATATCAAAAGGTCGCTATCAGGACATGGGAACGGCCTCGGTCTTTGACTTTGGTCTCTCTACAATTTGGGGTCCAAACCCAGCAGCCAACAGCGAAGTATATCTGACACGGGCGTTGTTTAGTGGTGGCTCGGCAGTACTCAAAGATTTTATCAACGAAGCTCGCCTAAACAAACAAATTACGACAGCCTCTACCGTACATAACCTTACTTTTGGCCAATATTATAGTACCATCAATACCAAAATATATACGCCAGGCGTATTGTATGCCTTAGATGCTCGCTCGGCTGACAACAACCAGCAAGTGGGCTACCGCCTCAGCCCTACGCTGGCGTTGCCGTCTATTACTTCGTTGTTTAGAAACGGTGATTATACCGAAACAGTCAATTCAGTTTTTGCTGGCGACGAAATGAAGTTTAACGACAAACTCACCGTAAGCGTAGGCGCACGCTACGACTGGATAAAGATGAACCTCGTCGAAGACCGTTATGCCTATCAGCGTTTTGCGAGCCGCCGCCCCGAGCATCAAGACTGGTCTGGCTCAGTTGGTATAAACTACATGATTGACGATAACACGGCTATTTATGGCAACCTCGTGAGGGCATACCGTGCGCCCGACTATGGCGCATACACAACCGTTCAGTATGCCTATATCAATGCCGATGACCCTAACAAAACACCGTTATTACTAAACCCAACGGCGGCGACTTTTCCGAAAGACCCTACGAAAGTAATAACAACAGACGAGCAAGGCCGCACACTCTACATGAACCCATATATTGACAACAACGAAATCGTTAATAGCGTTGAAGTAGGTTTTCGCAAAAGCTCGGGCGACTTGAGTTTTGATGGTGGCTTGTTTTATAATACCATCGCCAACCGTCTGATAACGACCTATATTGGTGCATTGGCGGTGTCGGTACCAGGCGGCAATAACAAAATTGTGGGTACAGAACTAAGCCTGATTTATACCCCAAGCCGTATGAAAGGGTTATTCGTTCGGTCGAGCCTAACAGCCCAAAGTGCTACTTATACCAAGCTAACACAAGAACTGTCGCCGACTCGTAAGATTGACGTAGCTAACAACAAAACGGCCAACGTACCCAGTACTATCTGGAACACAAGCATCGGCTACGAAAACAGCACCTTTGGCTTTAACCTCAATAATAACTTTATAGGCGCACGCTTTGCCGACCCACACAACACCATCAGCTACCCGGGCTATAGTTTGGTAGATGCCAACGTCTATTATAATTTCAAAATCGCCGATGGCAACAGGCTGCGTGTCAAGCTAAGTGGTTATAACTTATTAGACAATCAGTCGGCTGGTAATATCATTAGTGCCGTAACCGACAACTATTTGCTGTTGGCCAAAGAGGCTAATTTTTCGGGTACGTTTTCGCAAGTGCGTGGTGTGCCGATTATACCTCGCCGTATTTTTGCTTCGTTAGAGTTTAATTTTTAAACCAACAAAAAAGTCCCTTTCATTGATTTGAAAGGGATTTTTTTGTTTAGATATAACACAATATGAAAAAGCCAATCATTACCACAGCCATTCTGTACTTGACGTTATTTGTTTTGTATTCCAATCAAGTAGCAGCCCAAATCTTAGACGATGTCCATTATTACGTTACCGACCGCAAAGCGACTAATACTTTTTTTGAAACTAATTTTGGGGCAAAACAAATGGCCGAACTACCGATGAATCCATTGGTTTTTATCAATTTTTTACAAATTAATCCCGCCCAAACAACTATCAACGTTTCGCCACAAGGGCCATTTGCTGGTATTAAAGTAGGCGACCCCAAACGCTGGATAAAAACATTGGCCACTCCGAGCCTTGACAATCCGCCTATTTATGGCCCACATTGGGCCTGTTTATCGACTCGCAACTTAACCAAAAGTCTCCAAAAATTACAAGCTAATGGAGTGAAAATTGGTACGCAAAGCCTCACGATTCCGACAGAGCCTACTGCCAAAACTGCCGTCGTTTATACTCCAGACCTAAATATATTACTTTTGGTAGAACGCCCCAAACAGTCGAAAGTAACAGAATATCAAATTGACCATGTGCTGTTTTTGGTAGAAAATCTGGCAACCGAACTTAAATTTTATAAGGACGTAATCGGCACAACTGTACTAAAACAAACTCCGCAGATGGCGATGATTGAGGTTGGCCGACATATTTTTATCTTTGTCGAACCCGAAGCCATTGGCCTTAGCCGAGCGCAAGTAGTAAAAAAAGAAGCTGGCAAGTTTTATCCCGGCATCGACCACATAGGGTTTTTGTATAAAGACTTAGTAACTCTCAACAACACTTGCGACAAAGCCGCTGCACTGGGTTATGAATTTTTGAAAAAGCCTTCTCTGATGTATTATTACGACAAACCTACGCCTTACACTTTTGGTATTTTGTTTAGTCCAAGTGGTTTTCAGGTCGAACTCGAAATTGAGGAAGGTGGCCGATATGGTGCCAGAACAGGATATTTGGATAGTAAGTAAGTTTTAAAATAACCAAGACCAATGACTATTGACCAATGACTAACGACTACATGATGACCGCTCGGCACATTCTCGAAAAACTCATTGAAGCCTCGGGTGGAGATACTTGGCACTCGCCCAAAACGCTGATGCTCAAAGGCGAGGCATTTTTTACGCCTTATGGCCTAACAGACTCCGCTCATTACAAGCACTTTGACACTTACCAACTGTTCAGAGTTTTTCCAGACAGTAACGACGAAGCCCGCAAAGCCAACGGTAAAATACGGTTTGATGCTCAATATGGCGAAATAGATTTTTTTTCGCTACGCTTCGACGGCCAACATACCAACATGAACCTCTCGGACGTAGCCAAGCCTTATGCCAAACATTTTGAATGGAGTAACAATTTTGGGTTTAGTATCATTCGTCATGCACTCACGCAGGGTTTTAAAATAGACCGCCTCACCAACGACCAAATAGACGGCCACGACTGTTTTATGGTCAAAATCACAGACCTCAAAGACGGCGAAACATTTTATGGCATTGACCAACAGAGTTTTAATATCAGATATTTGCATTTTAATACTTCGGTGGGCTTTCATCATCGTATTTATTCAGACTTTACGACAGTGTCTGGCCAGTCGTTTGTGCAGCCTCAACGCCTCCGCATTTATTTTGAAGGTTTGCGCTGGATGGATATTCGCTGGCGAGAGTTTGCCGTTAATGAACCGATTGACGATGCTGTTTTTGATGTGTCTTAGCTAAGCCATCGCTTGAAGCGATGACTTAGCTTTTCAGACCAAAAACGTATGACTATATTTTAGACGTATGACCGTACATCTCTACAAATTAAACCCAAAACCATAAAATGAATACTACACATCAAACGACCAAAAAACCATATTTCTACGGCTGGACGGTTGTTATTATGCTCTTCATCAGTTATTCGGCTACTACGGTTAGTACTAATACCCTACCGTTTTTTTTTCCTGAACTAATGAAAGAATTTGGGTGGAAACACGCCGAGGTGGTTCGCCCTGCTTCGTTTTACTTTCTTTATATAGCCCTTTTTGCGCCAATTGTTGGGTATTTATTGACCAAAATCAACCCCAAAACAGCCATTTTGATAGGGACAAGTCTAAGCCTATGCTGTACGTTAGGTTTTTCGGCTATGCAAAGTTATGCACATCTGCATATTGTCTATTTTGTGTTTTCGATGGCCATTACGCTCTGCGGGCTATTGCCAAGTATGGTACTGATTAGTAACTGGTTTCAAAAAAAACGAGGATTGGCTACGGGTATTTTTTTGGTTGGCTCGAGTGTTGGTAATATCATTTTTCCACAGTTGGCCAGCCGTTTGGTTGTGATGTACGACTGGCGCATAGCTGCCGTTGGCGTAGCCATAGTAGCTGCCTTATTGTCTTTTATTCCACTTATTTTTATAAAAAACACACCCGAAGAAATGGGTCAGAGTGTTGATGGTAAGGTGTTGATTACCGACAATTCAATTTTAAAAAATACATCTAAGACAAACGATGCTGTACTTACAATTAGCCAGTTGCTCAAATCGCCAGTCTTTTATTTATTACTTTTTGTTACGGCGGCTTTCTGGTTTTGTGGCTTTGGCGTACTGCAAAACCTACGACTTTACTTGACCGACTGCGGTTTTGACATCAGGCAAGCGGCTAATATTTCGAGCTTGTTTTCGATTTGTAGCATTGTCGGCAAGCTATCATTTGGTTATATGAGCGATAAATTTAACAAAATAAATACGCTTATTTTGGCTACAATCGGCCTCATATTGGGAGTTGTCTGTCTCAAAATGGTTATTACCAACCATAATTTCGCCTATTTATATGCTGTTTTTTATGGTTTGGGTTATAGCGGTGCTTTTGCCATGATTCAACTCACAGTGGCCGACATCTACAAAGGGGCATCATTCAAAAAAGTATTAGGTTTGGTGAGTTCGTTCGATAGCATTGGCGGCTTTGCTGGTGTGGCACTACTGGGCTATTTACGCACACAAGACGGCAACTACAACTCGGCCATGAATCTACTACTTGCCGTTTGTGGTGGGGCGTTACTGCTGTCGTTGCTCTTGAAGCGGGCGGCGGCTCATAGCACAACGACCGTATAATAAAAAACTTGGGTACTTGGTTGGGTATTTTTCTACATTTGGGATAAATTTTAAACTCAATCTCAACAATGAAAACTACAACACTTGCTTTACTTTTTTTGAGCCTTTGCTTTGTGTCAAATGCCCAAATCGCCAACGACAATACAATGACGGTCAAAATAAATGGCACTGACTATGTTACTCAACCTCGCCGACTGATGATTGGCAACCTAAGCTGGATAACTGGCAACACCATCGGCCCCGACAAGTCGCTCAGGATATGGCTCGGTGGTTTTGACCATAAAGAAGCCACTGACCCGGGCAAGTATCTGATAATAGATTTGGACAAAACTATACCCAAAGACGTAATAAACAGAATAACGTCTGGCGAAATAAAGGGATATGCTTATGTGAAATATGTGGAAGAAACCCGTAGCCCACGTATGGAATACCATGTGGGTAAGTCGCAAGTAAACGATGAACTCGTTGAGGTAAAGATAGGAAAAGATGGGTTTTGGGAACTTACATTTAGTGCCAAATTAGAAGGCTCGTACTGGAAAGAGCGCACAACGGCAACCGTTTTTGGAGGTTTGGGGCGACTAAAAAACAAATTAGAAGACAAAATCGTTACCAAAGCCACAGGCTACGACCAAGACATTGACCCCGAAGGCAACGGCTACCGCCGACAAGACAACAAAGACACAATAGAGCTGACAAACTGCAAAGTAAGACTAAAAATGAAGTGAACCCGATGTGCTGATTTTATTTTTGTGAACAATAACTCAACACTCAATAACCCAGCAACTCAATAACTCAGCGATGAGGCAATAGCAATGACGAGTCGCCGTAGCTCAAAAACCGATAGTCGTTGGCAAGGGCTTCGTCATAAATACGCCGCCAGTCGTTGCCTACAAAAGCCGCTACGAGTAGCATGAGCGTAGATTTGGGCTGATGGTAGTTGGTTATCAGTCCTTTACAGACTTTGAATTGATAACTGGGCAATATCATTATTTCAGTTTCGCCAACGAGCTGAGTCATATCATTGGCAGTCATAAAAGTAAGAATAGCCTGCAAAGATTCTACAACCAATGGTGGGTTTTCGACTGAATACGGGTATAATTTTTCAATATTAAAAACTGTATTTTTTATTTTTTTTGCTAATAATTTTACCCCGAACCAATACAAACTTTCGAGCGAGCGCATAGACGTTGTACCAACAGCTATTACTTTACCATCGTTTTCAATCAAGTCGTTGATCAATTTTGGTGAATAAACCACCTGCTCGGAGTGCATAGTATGTGTGGCTACATTCTGAACTTTGACGGGCAAAAACGTACCTGCGCCTACATGAAGGGTAACAAACGAATGACCTATATTTTTGTGCCTCAATTGGTCAAAAACCCATTCTGTAAAATGCAGCCCTGCCGTTGGAGCAGCTACAGCCCCCTCTGCCTTTGAATAAACAGTTTGGTAAGTTTCGGAGTCTTGGCTTTCAGTTTTTCGTTTGAGATAGGGCGGCAACGGAATTTGCCCCAACGCCTGAACGACATCTACAAAAGCGGTTTCGACTGCTGACACATTTTTCCAAGAAAACCGTACTAAATTTTGCTCTATATCAACAAGTTTAGCCTCGATTTGGTACTTCAAACCGTTAATTTCAAAACTCAAATGTAGTATTTCGTTGTTCTTCCAGCGTTTTTTATTGCCAATCATACACTCCCACACACAAGTATCTGTTACTTGCATGGCCACATGCACAAAGCGAGTAGGTGACTGGGGTTGAAGCAAAAAAATCTCAATCGTCGAACCAGTATCTTTCTGAAAAAAAATACGGGCAGGAATAACCTTGGTATCGTTGAAGACCAAAAAGGCGTTTTCTGGCAAGTAATCTACCAAATTTGAAAATGCCTGGTGACTAATTTGCCCTGATTGATATACTAATAATTTGGAAGAATCTCGAGGTTCGACAGGATAGCGAGCGATGCGCTCGTCGGGCAGATTATAGTCAAAGTCAGCGAGTTGAATGTCCAACAACGAAGTCATACATTTTAATATTCTATACTAATTTTAGGTTTGATGAGCAACCGTATGGGTAGCGAAACAACAATCAAAAAGAAGACAATAATAGCAAAGTAACCGAGCCATTCATAGTCTGCCAATTTGTACTTAAACTGCGTGCTGTTCACGTTACCCAATGCCAATATGGTGAGTGCCAGTACGGTATTGATGGCGGCCATAATGCAATAAAACCAGTTTTTGAAGTGTTCGTTCAATAAATCTCGGCTTTGCCCCCACTCCGCTTGATTGGGTACGGGCAGTAGTTCGTTAGGCAGTTTGAGTACCTGCTTGCTGAGATTGAGAATGATAACATTATTGACCAAAATAATAGCAACGGCCACATAAAATACCACCGATTTACTCATAAATACATCGGGCAAGCCTTTTGTATCAAAATGTACTCCCACGCTTTCGGGCAAAACACTGTAACTAAACCCAGCAGCGACCAGAACGACTGCCATCGAAAAGCCACGCCAAATTTTAATAGCAAACGTTGATACTTTCATAGACATTGGCACGAAAACAAAGATTATTAGTCTATATTTCGTTTATTTTTAGAATTTATTTAGATTTGTATAAAAACAAAGATTATAGTGGCAACTTCAAAAATACCTTTTACAAATTTACAACTCGAGATACTGCGCTTATATGCACACCAAATTAGTGAAAATGACCTTTTGGAAATTAAAGATTTGATAGGTCAATATTTTGCAAAACGCCTCAACTATCTTGCTAACGAGACTTGGGAACGAAATGGTTGGACAGACCAAGATATAGAAAATATACTGAACGACCCAAACCAATAGATACATGAGGATTATCTTGGACACCAACGTTTTGATTGTGTCGCTTCCCTCACACTCAAAATATTATCCTATTTATGAAGCCATTTTGCGTAAGAAATTTGATTTATATTTGAGTAACGAAATTTTGAGTGAATATGAAGAACAGATTAGCTTGAGATTAGGTACTGAGCGTACAGATTTAAAACTTAGAGAATTACTAAACCTTTCTAACATTTGCCAAATAGAGCCTTTTTACAACTGGCAACTCATTGAAGCTGACCCCGACGACAATAAGTTTGTGGACTGTGCGGTAGCTTGCGGTGCTGACTACCTTGTTACAAACGACCGACACTACGATATTCTAAGCCATATTCCTTTTCCACCCATTAAGGTAATCACAGCTAATGATTTTTTATCGTTGATACTTTCATAACCTAACTCCCAATGATTTCGATTTCTTCTTGATTTTCGTCATAAAACTTAAACTGATTGACTCCAAACGAGCTGTCGTGGGTGATATTGACCCATGTTTTATATTTCCAGAGCCATTGCATTCGTTTTGACGGAAAGCCTTTTGTAAAGTAAGCGTGCAAATATGGGTGCAGCGTTACGGTTACTTTGGGTTCGTTTTGTTTGGTCAAAATATGGTCGAGATTGGCCTCTACCATATCCGAAACCAAAATACTGGCCTGAATGTTTCCTGTTCCGTTACAACTTGGGCAGACTTCACGGGTTACGATATTTACTTCGGGGCGCACTCGCTGGCGGGTAATTTGCAAAAGACCAAACTTAGTGAGCGGCAATATCGTGTATTTTGACCTGTCCACTTTCATTTCGTCTCGCATCACGTCTTGAATTTGTTTGCGATGCTCCGCTTTACGCATGTCAATAAAATCGACGACAATAATACCGCCAATGTCCCGAAGTCTTATCTGTCGAGCTATTTCTTTGGCGGCCTCGATATTGGTATGCAGGGCAGTGTCTTCTTGGTTTACTTCATTATTTGACTTATTGCCACTGTTTACGTCTATCACGTGCAGGGCTTCGGTGTGTTCAATAATCAGATAACCGCCACCTTGCAGTGTTACCGACCGACCAAACAGCGACTTGATTTGTTTTTCAAGCCCCATTTGTTCAAAAACCTTGTTTTTACCTGTATATAGCTTAACAATTTTTTCTTTTTCGGGGGCAATGTTCCGAATATAATCGCCTATTTCGTCATAAAGTTCTTTTGTATCGACCGTTATACTATCAAAAGAGTCATTGAGCATATCTCTCAAAATAGACGATGCTCGGCTCATTTCGCCAATAATACGGTCTTTGGGCTTGGCTTCTCTAAGTATTTGCATTCCATCGTTCCATTTCTGAATCGAGTCTCGCAGGTCTTTTTCGAGTTCTTCGACTTCTTTACCAGAGGCCACCGTTCTGACAATTATCCCAAAGTTGGCAGGCTTAACCGACATCATCAATTTTTGAAGTCTTTGACGCTCGGCTTTATCAGTGATTTTTTTAGAAATATTAACAGCATTTGAGAACGGTACCAAAACGGTATAACGACCTGCAATAGAAATATCGCAAGAAAGCCGAGGCCCTTTGGTCGAAATCGGCTCTTTGGCTACTTGTACCAGCACAGGTTGCCCTTTGGCGAGTACGTCGTCCATTTTGCCGAGTTTATCTATTTCTGGCTCAAACTTAAAACCGTTAAGTTTACCAGCCGACCGCTTGGCAATAACGTCTTTTGTTAGTTTATTCAATGACTTGACGTTTTCGCCCAGGTCAAGATAGTGCAAAAATGCGTCTTTTTCGTAACCGACATCTATAAAAGCTGCATTGAGACCAGACACAATCTTCCTGACAGTGCCAAAGTAAATATCGCCAACTGTAAAATCATTATCCGATTCTTCTATGTGATGCTCTATCAGCCGCTTGTCTTGCAACAGGGCGATGCGTGTGCCTTTGGGAGTAGCACTGATTACTAACTCATTGTTCAATGTAGTGGAGATGTCTAAAATGTAAAAATCTGAACGCACAAATATACTACGTTCGATTCCAGATTTTCGCCTATTGTGTTAGAAATATATAATTTTAACACCAAAGAGCAAGGTAATTGATACCTTGCTCTTTGGCACTAAGACTATTTTTTCTTATGTCTGTTTTTTCTGAGGCGTTTTTTGCGTTTGTGTGTCGCAATCTTATGTCTTTTTCTTTTTTTACCGCAAGGCATGGTTGTAAATGTTTATTGATTAAAAATTATTTTATTTGAACTTCTAATTACTCTCGGTTAATGGCTCTCAAAAGCCTCTAACTTACTTCAACTCAGCCTCCAGTTCTTTTATTGCTGCCTGAATCGTGGGGTCTTTTTCTACTGATTTTACTTTTGCCAAAACTGCCAACGCTTCGGCTTTCTGACCTGACTGTGCCAGCGATACACCCAAATAAAACTGTGCTTTTGAGTTGTTGGGGCGAACTTTTAGTAATTGCTTGAACCTACTCACGGCCAGTTTGTACTGGTTAGACCTCATCGAAAGCAAGCCCATGTTAAACAGTGCCAGCTCATTGGTAGGGTCGGTAGCCAATACTTCTCTCAACATCATTATTCCCTGCATTGGGTTTGATGTCGAAACATAAGTCATGGCCATATTGGCTTTTGCACCCAGCAAGTTTGGATTTCTGTCTAACACTTTCTGATACAACTCACGTGTTTTTTCGCCCAACTTCTTCGACTTTTCATCGCCCATCGCAAACCCATACGCATCATACGACAGGTCTGCGGCTTGTAATTGATGTTTTTCGGTTGGCTCTATTTCGGCTACTACCTCGGCATATTTGGCCGCACTGTCAAACTGGCGTATGTCTTGGTAGAAATTCGACAATTCGCCAGCAGATTTAACTTTTTCTGACTGACCAGATGACAGGTACTTAGCCAACAACTGTTTTTGGGTTGTCTGTTGGGCTTCTGTCAAGCTCGCCTTACCGTGTTTTGTGTCGGTAGTTGCTACTGGCTCATCTTTTTTGGGTGTGTCTGCGTTTTTTTTGTCTCTGTTTGCACCTGCTGTTTGAGTTACGCTTTTTTTGTTGTTTACCACTATCTTGGGCAAACTAAAAAGAGCGACAGTCAAACCAACCGACAATATTATGACAACGAAAACAGCTTTATTTACACCCATTATTTTTGGCTTAATCTATTTTTACGCTTTCTTTTACTTGTTCTACAAAAGTTTTGGCTGGCTTGAAGCTCGGTATGTAGTGTGCGGCAATTGTTATCGATGTCTTTTTAGAGATGTTTCTGGCAACCTTCTCTGCACGCTTTTTGTTAATAAAACTACCGAACCCTCTAACATAAAGGTTTTCGCCGTTGGCCATTGTATCTTTTACGATAGTAAAAAATCCTTCTACGGCCTCTTGTACTAACATTTTGTCGAGGTTGTTGTCGGCGGCAATTTTTGCGATGATTTCTGCTTTAGTCACTTTGTGTAAAACTTTTTAATTGAAAAAATATTTTGTTTGTGGTTTCATGTTTTTGGGTCGCAGACTTTACAAGTGGTTAGCCATTGACTTTGTACATTTCTTCCATGATTTTGGTTGTGGGTTGCAAAACTACTACATTATCAGTTAATTGCGAAACTTTTTAAATTCTTTTTTAACTGTTTTATCCGTTGGCTAATCTTTCTTTTTCGCAAAAAACAATTACTTGGTTTTTATCTCACCAACGAGATTTACCTTGGCGGCACACGACCGACCCTTATTTTATCTGGCTTTCTGAGATTATTTTGCAGCAAACTCGGGTTGCACAAGGTCTGCCCTACTATTTAAAATTTACAGAAAACTACCCCACCATTTTTGATTTGGCAGCCGCACCCGAGCAAGAGGTCATGCGGCTTTGGCAGGGTTTGGGGTATTATTCTCGTGCCAGAAACCTCCACCAAACAGCGCAGTTTATTGTCAAAAATCTAAGCGGGCAGTTTCCAAATAGTTATAACAATTTGCTCACTCTCAAAGGCATAGGCCCTTACACGGCAGCGGCCATCGCTTCGTTTGCCTATAACGAGCCTGTGGCCGTTGTGGACGGTAACGTATTTAGGGTCTTGGCACGGGTGTTTGGCATCAAAACCGACATTGCCAGCAACGAAGGCAAAAAACAATTTACGGTATTGGCTAATGAATTGATAGACAAAAATCAACCTGCCGCTTTCAACCAGTCTATCATGGAGTTTGGGGCGATTCAGTGCCAGCCTATTTCGCCCGACTGCTTACTCTGCCCACTTCGAGACGATTGTGTGGCTCGGCTCACAGGTCAAATTTCAGTATTGCCAGTCAAAGAAAAAAAGATTAAAATCAGAGAACGTTTTTTTGATTATTTGGTGTTTGGATTCGACAACAAAATAGCCCTTCGCCAGCGCACTCAGCGAGATATATGGCAAAACCTGTTTGACTTTCAGCTCATAGAAAGTACTGATAATCTTATCGAATCTTTGGACGACATACAACTCAACATAAACCCAAAAACAGTAATTATCACCGCACCGACCCAGATTTTTAGTCATATACTAACCCACCAACGCATCAAGGCGCAGTTTTGGCAAATTGAGTTAGAACAAGCCAACGACCTGCCCGAGGGCTTGACGTTTTATTCAGAATCTGAATTTGAAGACTTACCTAAACCAGTTTTGATTACAAATTATTGGAAAACTGTAATATCTTAGTTAAATTTGTAACAGGTCTTTAGTCCTAATTAAATTTTAATCAACAATTCAAAACAATTATTAAAGATGGCAGGAGTAAACAAAGTAATTTTATTGGGAAACTTAGGTAGCGACCCAGAAGTACGCCACTTAGACAGTGGCTCAGTGGTAGCAACGTTCAATATTGCCACCTCAGAAGCCTACAACAACAAAAATGGTGAGCGTGTGGAGCAAACCGAATGGCACCGCATTGAATTATGGGATAATTTGGCCAAAACCGCCGAAAAATACCTCAAAAAAGGTAACCAAGTGTATGTAGAAGGCAAAATCAAAACCGAAACATGGACCGACAAAGAAGGCCAGCAAAAATCGGGAATCCGTATCAGAGCCACTTCGATGACACTCGTTGGTGGCCGCTCGGCAGGTAGTGCAGACAGCGAAGGCGGCTACCAAGCAGCAGCACCACAGCAACAAGCCGCAACAAGCCGACCAGCAGCAAGCCCACGCCCAACAGAGCCTGTACCAGACTTTGGCGCACCGGCGGGCGGTGGTGGCGAAGAAGATTTGCCGTTTTAGGTAAATTTTTTGGCGAATTAAAAAATATAGACTGCAAAATGCGTTTTGCAGTCTATATTTGTGTTTGATAGTGATGTTGATAGAACAAAAAATTAGGATACCATGAAAGCCATTAGCACCGATGTATGGACATACGATAAAATGCTGACTGACCTGCCAGCCGAATCGTTATTTGAACTACGAGATTTTAACCTTATTGAGATGCCATCACCAAAAAGAATCCACCAACGAATTGCGGGATATGTTTACCGCCAACTATTTGCTTACAGTGACCATATCAGCGCAGGCGAGGTATTTATTGCACCTTTTGATGTGATTTTCGACCGAGGCAATGTATGCCAGCCTGACATTATATTTTTATCGAAACAAAACCAGCAATTATCAACCGAGGGAGGCATCATGGGCGCACCCGATTTGCTGATTGAGGTCGTCTCCAAAGGCTCTGTGGTGAGAGATTATATAGAAAAAAAGAACGATTACGAGGCCTTTGGCGTAAAAGAATATTGGCTCATTGACCCTCTGAGCGAAACCATCATAGTCTATGCACTCAATGGCAACAAATACGATTTATTTTCGTCGGTCGAAGAATCTGGAACGGCTCATTCTAAATTATTAGACGGCTTTTCGCTGACTTTTGAAGACGTTTTTGTGGCTGAGAGTTAGTTTGTAATTGTAAAAAGTACCTATATTTATACTTGTCTAAAAATTAAAATGATGCAGGTGGTCAATTATACACAATTTAGAATTAACTTGAAAGCAACACTCGATACAGTAGCACTTGATGACGATACAGTTATTGTGAGTCGGGGCAATAGCAATGATGCGGTTATTATTTCGCTTCGAGAATATAATTCTATTCAAGAAACACTACATTTACTGAGTTCAGACAGTAACCGTGAACGGCTACTCAGAGCCATTGAACGTGATAAAAACAATCAATTTGAAAAGCATCCTTTGCTATTTGACTAATAGAATTATCTTGGGATGTAGATGCATGGGACGACTATTTGTATTGGCAAAAACACGATAAAAATATACTCAAACGTATCAACGAGTTAATAAAGGAATGTTTACGGACACCGTTTGAAGGTAAAGGCAAACCAGAAGCATTAAAAGCTAATCTGAGCGGCTACTATTCAAGACGTATTACAGATGAACACCGAATGGTTTACAAAGTTTACGATGACCGAATCCACGTTTTGCAATGTCGGTATCATTATGGTAAATAATTAAAGTCATGATAATCTGGGAATATACAACGAGAATACTCAAACAAAAATCAAATATTTGGGGCTATAAAAGCGACTTCTTAAATGCCGAGATTGTAGAACAAAACTAAATGAATTGGGACAAGATGGCTGAGAACTCGTAAGCAGTACTCCCAACTCTGAACTATTTGGTTTGACGACACAAGTTTTATTGATTTTTAAAAGAATAAAATCATGATACATCGCAAAACACTTTTTAGGAAAATAAAGCAAGTGGTTCATAGTTTTGACCCACTCGCTCGTATTATTTTATTTGGGTCAAGGGCCAGGGGCGACTATCGGAAAGACTCAGATTGGGATTTTATGATTTTGACAGAAAAACAATTTGATTGGAAATGGTCTGATTCGATTATAAATAAATTGTACGATGTTGAATTAGAGACCAACCAAGCTATATTTGCAACTATTGAGAACGTAGAGAAATGGGACAAAAATAAAGTTACTGAACCACTTTTTAGAAATATAGTCAAAGAAGGTGTAGAGGTATGACACAGGAAGAAAAACAGAGTTTGACACAATATCGTCTCGAAAAGCATACGATTATATTGCGGAAGCTGAATGTTTAGCCAATTCAAAACTGTGGAATGGCGTAGCTTCAAGATTATACTATGCCTGTTTTCATGCGCTCCATGCAATTTTTTTGAAAGACAACTTTTTCCCATTGACTTATGCAGGAGTTAGAAGTATTTTGGGGCAACATTATGCAAAAACAAAAATTATTTCTCCCGAATTGAGCCACCTCTACAATCTGTTACTGAATAAAAGAGAACAAGTTGATTATAAATTGCAATTGAGATTTGAAGAAGACGAGATTTTGCCATTATTGACCCAAACTCGCATTTTCGTAAAAACTATTGAATACATGACCAAATAAACAACCAAAACAAACCAAAATAAGAATGCAATACGACGTTATCGTTATCGGTTCGGGGCCAGGTGGCTATGTTTGCGCCATTCGCTGCGCTCAGTTGGGGCTAAAAACCGCCCTTGTCGAAAAATATAAAACCCTTGGCGGTACTTGCCTCAACGTGGGCTGTATTCCATCAAAAGCGTTACTGGACTCATCGGAGCATTTTTATAATGCCGCCCATACTTTCAAGGAGCATGGCATTGCGCTCGACAATCTCAAAGTAGATTTTACGCAAATGATAAGCCGCAAAACAAGCGTAGTAAGCCAAGTTTGTAAAGGAGTTGATTTTTTGATGAAAAAAAACAAAATCACTGTTTATCAAGGAATGGGGTCGTTTATTGACAAAAATACCGTCAAGGTAAGCAAAGAAACTGGCGACGAAACCATTACAGCCACTAATGTTGTGATAGCGACTGGCTCAAAACCATCATCGTTGCCAAATATTCCGTTGGACAAAAAACGAATCATCACCTCAACCGAAGCCTTGACATTGGCTGAAATGCCCAAACACCTCATCGTAATTGGTGCTGGTGTAATAGGGGCAGAATTAGGTTCTGTCTATGCACGTTTGGGCGTAAAGGTGTCGTTTGTTGAATACGCCGATGCCATGATTCCGACTATGGATAGAACCATGGGCAAAGAGTTACAGCGTTCAATCGCTAAGATGGGTGTCGATTTTTATTTTAGTCACAAAGTAACAAGTGCAGTCAATAATGGCGAAGATGTAACTGTAACTGCCGAAAACCCGAAAGGCGAAATCATAACCTTCACGGGCGACTATTGCTTGGTTTGTGTAGGTCGGCGGCCTTACACTGATGGCTTGAACTTGGCCAATGCAGGGCTGGAAGCTGACAAAAGAGGTAAAGTCGAAATCAATGAACATACTTTTCAGACCAATATACCCAACATTTATGCTATCGGCGATGTAGTGCGTGGTGCTATGCTGGCTCACAAAGCCGAAGAAGAAGGTATCTATGTAGCCGAAACGATTGTAGGCCAAAAACCTCATATCAATTACCTGCTCATTCCCAATGTTGTCTATACTTGGCCCGAAGTAGCGGCTGTGGGCTACACCGAAGAAGAACTCAAAGCCAAGACTATTCCCTACAAAATGGGTACGTTCAACTTCAAAGCCCTCGGACGAGCCGCCGCAAGTATGGATACCGATGGATTGGTAAAAGTGCTGGCACACAAAGACACAGACGAGATACTGGGAGTGCATATTGTAGGTGCAAGAGCCGCCGATATGATAGCTGAGGCCGTTGTGGCGATGGAATACAGAGCTTCTGCCGAAGACATCGCTCGTATATCACACGCACACCCAACTTACACCGAGGCCCTCAAAGAAGCCTGCTTGGACGCAACAGCCAAACGGTCTTTGCACAAATAGTCGCTCAATAGCTGGGTTGCTACGTTAAGATATCGAGTCCAAAAATTAGTTATTAAAATTTATTTTGACAAAATAAACAGTCTGGCATTTTTTTTGATACTGTACTACCAATAACTATCTTTGAATATAAAACTGCTCATTATCGATACTATTATGCCTAATAAAGCCCTCATTTTCTGCCTACTACTACTCGCCGCATTGGTGAGTATAGATAGTTGTAAGCCCAAACCATCGGACGACGTAAATCCAGATGATAGTACTCAAATAGATACAACACCAGTGTCGCCATGTGTAGTGTTATTAGAAAAAATAAACAACGTACTGTATCGTTCTTATGAGTACGACTCAATGAACCACCTCGTAAGAATGATAGAATACAGTGGCAGCCAAACCGCCAACCGTATGTTGAAACGTTATAGTTTTGACTACAACGCAAGTGGCTACCTGACAGAGTTTAACGAAACAAATATCGCCGAGCGAGACCAAAGCTACATCTACAAAGTCGATTATGCCGAAGATAGCACAGTTAGTGCCATTCAACAGTATAGAGTGTTTAACTCAGGCCCTCGTTTACAAGATTCATTAAGTGTTGTGTATGACGATAAAAAAAGAATATCAGAATTACAATCAGTTGCTGGTGGGTCGTATAGCTGGCAATATGACAGCTTAGGCAACGCCAAAACGTGGTCTGTACGTGTGCCAATGACAACCAGAGACAGCATACTAACCGAATACATGGCATACGATACCAAACCCAATCTATATACGTTCTCGAAAGGAATACAACTCGTGGACTTGCTCAGAGGTAGAGTACCAAGCCGCCACAACCCTACTATGTACCAAGTAGGCGGCACTAAATATGACATAACTTATGAATACAACGCTCAAAATATACCCATTAAATCAGTTGCCAAAATAAAAATGGGAGCCGATACGTTGGGAAGAGAGACTGTGTTTAGCTATGAATTGAAATGTAAATAAACAAATGCCCCGAATTGGTTTTAAAATGAAACTGCTCAAAGGTTGTGCCGACGAATACAAACGTCGGCACGATGCTTTGTGGCCAGAGCTACACACACTACTCAAAGCGGCAACGATTTCTGACTATTCAATTTTTTTGGACGATGAAACCAACATTCTTTTTGGGGTTTTAAACATAATCGAATCGGCAGCCCTTGATGATTTGCCCAAAGACCCAATTATGCGAAAATGGTGGGCCTATATGGCCGACATCATGGAAACCAACGCAGACCATTCCCCAGTAAATATTCCGCTCCAATCGGTGTTTTTTATGGCTTAGTTTTTGGATTTCAATAAAAATACGTTCCTTTGTACTGCCTGATAGATTTTATAAATCTATCAGGTTTTTTTATTTTTATCAAACAATATACAAATAAATGATTCCGATTGCACAAACAGGCGATACCATACAGGTACATTATACAGGCACACTCACAGACGGCACACTTTTCGACTCGTCGGTGGGGCGTGAGCCACTTGAGTTTCTACTCGGTTCGGGCATGGTCATCAAAGGCTTTGACGACGGCGTTACGGGTATGAGTATTGGCTCAAAAAAAACGATACATATACCTGCCGAAGAAGCTTACGGACCGTCGCAAGAAGAAGCAATATTTTCTTTCAATCGGTCTGAAATACCGAGTGATATTCCGCTCGAACTTGGCGGCCAACTCAATATGCACGAAGACGGAAACCCAAACCCAGTACCAGTAACGATAGTAGCCCTCACCGACGACCAAATAACGGTAGATGCCAACCACCCCCTGGCTGGTAAAGATTTAACTTTTGAACTCGAACTGGTAGCAATATTGTAGTTTAGAGCGAGGTAGGCAACACATAGCCTACCCTGCTTCCTTTTTTTCACTCAACCAAAACATTAAAACGATAGTCAAAAGCATCAATCGTATTGAGTAGTTTTTGTATAAATTGAGAATCGTTTGTATAAAAGTTTAAAAAATTATCGTGTCTCTCTTGTAAGCCTCCATTAGGAAATAACTTGTTTTTGAGACCCAGTACTTGGCTCACTTCCGACTCATAATTACGCTCTTCGGCTTTCTGAATACGCTTTTCGAGATTTGATAACGAACTCAATAATTTTGTTTTTTCAGCACTCACCGCCCCTTCAAGGCTTTTGTCAATGGCTGTGGCTTTGGCCAAAATCTGATTGAACAGTTGCTCAAAGCTGGTTTTTTCATCGTCGAGAGTAAGTGTTTCGGTGGAAGCTTGGGCTACAAATCGTTTTTTGAGTTTATTATCGTCTTCAAAAAAATCTTCGGTTTTCAGACCCAATTTTTTTACTTTTTGCTGATTGGCCTCCGTTACATACAGTACAAAACTGCGTGGCATCAATATCGGAAATGGTACTTGATAATGCTCAAAAATACCTTTTAATTGCAACCAGTACGGCACTTCCGACGGCCCACCAATATAAGCCAAGTTGGGCAGTATAACTTCTTGATACAAAGGCCGTAGCACTACATTTGGACTTATTTTTTGAGGACTTGACCGAGCTATTTCAAGCAAAGATTCTTTGTCAAACACCAGGTCGGTGTTCAAGACGTGGTATTGGCCTTCTTTTTCGATTATTCGTTCACGCAGTTGTTCGTCCAAATAAAACAAGTTTATTTCACGTGGGCTGACTTGGGTATGATAACCGAGCGATTCAATATCGGCGGTTGTTTTTTTGACAATATCAAAAGTACTTTGGTTGGTAAGTTCGTCTTCGATGATGGGCAAAAACTGCCGCTTCAAGTCTGGGTCATCGCCATCAATACACACCAAACCTTCTGCACCAAACAGGTCATTCATGTAGCAACGCACAGCATCGGCCAGTGTGTTGTTTCGGAGGTAGGCTTTTTCAAAAATAGGTACTTTTTCGGGCAAAATCTTTATAGCATTACCCAATTCACGAGGATTCATACGACCAACTGCGCCCTGTTGTTGTGTTTGCCAGTTGTATTTTTTGCCAAACAAATTAAAACTACTTATTTCTTCAAAATCGTGGTCTTCGCTGGCCAGCCAATAAACGGGTATAAAATCGTAGTTTGGGTATTTTTGTTTGAGGCTTTTGGCCAAGTTGATGGCCGTTACAATCTTATAAATTACATACAGCGGTCCCGTAAAAATATTGAGCTGGTGGCCAGTTGTTACCGTGAAAGTATTGGTATTGAGTAGCTTAGACAACTCTGGCTTGACTTTAATGGCTTTGTATTGCCGTTCGAGTGCAGTTACTAAGGTTTGCCTTTTTTTATCGTCAAAAATTTTAGCTTCAATTTGACTTTTAAAATTATCGACCGTCGGAAACTGACCATAAAACGGTTTGAGCGATTGTTTTTGAGAAATATAATCTAAAAATAACGCTGGGAATGCGCCAGTAACCGACAGCGGCAAAGATTGGTGATTCATTGAGTACAAATTTGTAAATTGATTATTGTCCTAACGAAACCAATAACTCGAAAGTTTCATTTATTTATTGTATGAAATCATGGCTAAATTGTTGTCTTTACTATAAAACCCGTATTTTTGCATAAACTAACATATTGAGAAGTATTATGGAATTATTGAAAGACATTGTAAACGTTTCGGGCAAAGGTGGTTTGTTCAAAATTGTCAAGCCTGGCCGGGTTGGGGTAATTGTCGAAAGCCTTGACGACAAACGTGAAAAGACAATGATTGGGCCAACGGCCAGAGTATCGGCACTCAAAGACATCTCTATTTTTATGGCCGACGGTAATGAGGCTACCCTGTTGGGGACTATCCTAAGAAACGCCCACACCAAGTACGAAGGCCAACCGTTTGACGTAAAGGCACTCTCGGACTATGAACTCGTGGACTTTATGGAAGCCGTAACACCAGGCTACGACACAGACCGTGTATATTTGTCGGATATGAGAAAACTTGCCAACTGGTATAATATTCTTATCAAAAATATGCCCGAACTCTTTGAACCAGAAGCAATAATCGAAGAAGAAGCCACGCCCGAAACCACAGCAGAGCCAATAGCCGAAGTAGCACCCGTTGAGGAAGTGGTAGAAGTGGCCGAAGCACCTAAAAAGAGAGCCAAAAAAGTAGCAAAGGTTACAGAATAAAATTAGACTGTGAACGTACTCAAAACTGCCGTACACTTTTTGCAAAACATGGGCTTGCGCTATGTTTTTTTTAGAATCAAGTATGAATTTTTGCGTCGTTCTGGCCTACTAAAAAGCCACTTCCCGACCAATACCAAATTTCAAAAATGGACGGGTATTGACGAATGGAAAAAGCAGACTACTGTTTTTTTCTTTGATTGTAAAAAAACCATCACCTTGTCTCGCTCTGCCGAAGCCGCCGATATTTTAGAAAAGCAAGTAGCCCAATTTAAGAATGGTTACTTGCTTTTTTTTGGCGCAGAATACAAGAAAGTGCCTGACTGGCTTACTAATCCCGATACAGGCTACCAATACGATGCTGCAAAACATTGGACAGACATAGCCGACCTGTCGCCCGAGGCTGGCGATATAAAATACGTCTGGGAAAAATCTCGCTTTGCTTTTATTTATACCCTCATCAGGTACGACTACCATGCCCAGCAAGATATGGCAGAGTTGATTTTTGAGGAAATAATCGACTGGATAGACCATAACCCCATAAACTGCGGCCCCAACTGGCGGTGTAGCCAAGAAATATCACTGCGAGTGCTAAACTGGACTTTTGTTCTCAATTATTACAAAAACTCCCCCCTACTGACCGAGCAACGATTTGACAAAATCATTGATTCAATTTATTGGCAAATGTGCCACGTAGAAGCAAATATTGATTTTTCGAGAATCGCAGTTCGCAACAACCACGCCCTTACCGAAACCTTGACGCTTTATTTAGTTGGACTGTTGTACCCGTTTTTTAAAGAATCCAAATGCTGGAAAACCGTAGGCAAGCAATGGTTTGAGGAAGAAATCGAATACCAAATTTATGAAGATGGTACGTTTTTACAGTTTTCGATGAACTATCACCGTGTCGTGGTGCAGTTATTGACTTGGGGCATAGCACTGGCAGAAAAAAATAATGACCGCTGGAGCGATGTCGTTTATGAGCGAGCCAATAAGTCGCTTGAATTTTTGCAAGCCTGCCAAGACCAACAAACAGGCTGGCTACCCAATTATGGTAACAACGATGGTGCTTTGTTTTTTAAAATGAACGATGCCCATTTTAGAGACTACCGCCCACAACTCAACGCACTGGCGGCAGTGCTGGGGCTTAGTAAAGAAGATTCAGAAGATACAAGTTGGTTATCAGTTTCTAACTATCACTCTTCACTTTTCACTCTTCACTCTTCACTCTTCACACTTCACTTCGATAAAGGTGGATATTTTATAACAAAAGACGGCCAGACACTTACCTTCATTCGTTGTGGGGCGTACAAAGACCGTCCTTTTCAGGCCGATAACTTACATTTGGACATTTGGGCGGACGGTCAAAACTTGCTCAGAGACGCTGGCTCGTACAAATACAATACTGACGACAAGTGGGTCAATTATTTTGCTGGAACGGCCTCTCACAATACCGTCATGCTCGGCCACTATGACCAGATGCAGCGTGGTGGGCGATTTATTTGGTACGACTGGGTAACGGAGGTGTTGGTGAGTAGTGAGTCGTTAGTAATGGGTAAAACTATGGAAGTCAGAAATCAGGAATTAGAAATTAACGACCCAATACCCATGACCCAAGACCCAAGACTTATTTTTGACGGCAAAATACAGGCATTTAAGCATGTTGGGCGTAATATTTGGCATCGGCGTAGGGTCTTAAAAACAGAAGAACAAAACTACTGGCAAATCGAAGACTGGCTCGAAAACGCCCCCGAAAACTTACCCATGAACCAGATTTGGCACCCGTCCGACTATTGCCTCAAAAACTATACATTAACGGCTTTTGACCAAAACAACGCTCCCATCGAAGCCACTCAAACCGAAGGCTGGTATTCGGGGCTGTATGGTCAGAAAGAAGCTACTCCTCGGCTGGTATTTAGTACAAAACAAAGATACGTTCGGACTGTTTTTGAGTTGTTGAGGGTTGAGTTATAGAGTTATTTTTACTTAATAACTCAAAGACCCACAACTCATTTCAGCATCTTGACTATCGCTTTATGAATAATGGGTGCTGCTTGTGGGCCAACAGAATTGATTTCGCCATAGAGCGGCTCTTTTGCCCCATAAATATGTGGTGCTTCCTCGTCCCATTCCGACTGTGGAATGATGTAGCCAATTTCGTCATTGGCCAAGCCAATCACAAATTTATATTTGCCCTTCATCAAGCTACGCAACGGCGGCATTTCAACGACTTTTTGTAGATTGAAGTCAGCATCTGCTGGTGTTTCTATGCCCCCGTTTACAATCTCTGGGTAAATTTCACCTGGAATAGTTATAAATGATGCCTGCCCCATAGTCCAGACGGCAGCCTCTGTTCTTAATTTGAGCCAACTGCTATAGCCAGCATCTAAAACACCCATTGCAACACCAAACCTAAACATTGGATTGTCTAACGGTATCTCAAAAGTTTGGGCTTTAAGCTGGATTTTTTCATTGATAAATTCTGTTTTTTCGAGCGCTTTCAACATCAGTAGTGCAATAGTCTTGCCCTGCGCTTCGGCTTTTTCAAAAGAGGGTTTGGTAAATACCTGGTCATTGAAAGGGTGTTTGATACTTACTTCTGGCGAGGTCGTTATGAGGCCACCTACACAGCCTGTGGCATATACGGCAACGCCCCCAAGCCCTTTTCTGACAAGTTTATCGCCATCATAAACCCCCTTCTCTATACCTTCTCGTACATAATGCGGAAAGTCTGAGGTAATGGCTAAGTTTTGGCTCCAGAGTGTTTCGGGGTGGTTGCCCCATACTACAAAAGTACCAAGCGTAGTGTCGGCATTGGCATCGGTGGCTTTGAGCATATACAGTCCATCGTCTTTTACGAGCGGCAGTCGGGTATCGGTCGTTAGCGTTGCTGCGCCAACAAGGTCTTGGGCTACGCTAAGCCTGGCAGGCTGCAAATGTCCCACAGCCTGACCAATGGCCTCAATTACTTTGGCTTCAACCATCAGCGCATATTCTGTATTGACCCCCGACTCCAAAAAACTATCGCCCCACATACCAAGCATATCTGGCCCTTCGTGGTTGTGAGTACTACACACAACCGAATAATCTATTTTCCATTTTGGGTCAATTCGCTTTCGTACATTGAGTGCATTTTTGTGCGTGAAGCCAATCAAATCGACGGCCACAACAACAATACGGGTTTGGCCGTCGTCTATTACCATGGCTCTTGCCCACAAATCATCGTGAATGGTATTGGCCGCTCGTCGATTTTGAAAACCCGCCAACCACACAGCATCAAAGTTATTGTTTTTATTTCTGTCGTCAAATGTGTCTTCTTTTTTGTCAAAATAAGCATTGTTGTTTTTGTCAGTCCATGTTTCTGTAATTTGTGGAGTTATTTTAACAGCCGCAAAGCCAGCCCGGTACTGAGCCAAAGTGGCCGATGGTTTAATGTCTATGTTGAGAGCATAATCGGGGTGGCGGTCTCGGCCATTATAAAAACCATAACCCACCAAAAAACCAATAACCACCAACAAAGCAAGACCAATGGCCGACCAACTAATTCTTTTCATTCTATAACAGGGATTGTAAATAACTTCAAACAACGGACAAAGCACGGAAATATTACTCAAAATACCGAAATAAGTTATTTAAAGGAAACATACCGTCAGAACAGTCAAAATGATATTGGACTAAAAATTTCATTTGACCGATAGAAAAGCGTAATTTTGCGGCTTCATTCATAAAATTCAATAAACTGAAATGGTAACAGTATCGAACGTGTCGCTGCGATATGGCAAACGAGTACTTTTTGATGATGTCAATATAAAATTCAACCCCGGCAACTGCTACGGAGTCATTGGGGCAAATGGAGCGGGTAAGTCCACATTCTTAAAAATCATGTCGGGCGAAATCGAATCGCAGACAGGTTCGGTGAGCATTACGCCTGGGCAGCGCATGGCCGTACTAAAACAAAACCAGTTTGAGTTTGACGAATTTCAGGTTTTGCAGACGGTTATTATGGGTCATAGAAAGCTCTATGACATCATGCAAGAAAAAGATGCTATTTATGCCAAAGAAGACTTCAGCGATGCCGATGGCGAGCGAGCCGCCGACCTCGAAGCCGAGTTTGCCGAAGTCAATGGCTGGGAAGCCGAGTCGGAGGCTGCCTCACTGCTGAGTGGACTTGGTATTAAAGAAGATATGCACTTTGCCCAAATGACTGACTTAGATTCGAGCCAGAAAGTACGGGTGTTGTTGGCCCAAACACTTTTTGGCAATCCCGATATTTTGCTCTTAGACGAGCCTACCAACAACTTGGACGTAGAAACAGTAATGTGGTTGGAAAATTTCTTGGTCAATTTCAAAAACATCGTCATAGTCGTCTCTCACGACCGACATTTTTTGGACCAAGTCTGTACGCACGTTGTCGATATTGATTTTAGTAAAGTACGGCTTTATGGTGGCAACTACACTTTTTGGTATGAATCAAGCCAGTTGGCATTGAGACAACGGACAGACCAAAACAAAAAATCTGATGAAAAACGCAAAGAATTAGAAGAATTTATCAGGCGGTTTAGTGCCAACGTGGCCAAGTCAAAACAAGCGACTTCTCGCCAAAAAATGCTCGACAAACTGAGCGTAGATGAGATTCAGCCTTCATCTCGTAAGTATCCTTACATTCATTTTAAACCAGAACGTGAAATAGGCGACCAGATTTTGATGGTCGAAAACCTCAGTAAAACCGCCGAAGACGGCACTAAGTTGTTCAACGATATTTCGTTTACGCTTACTCGCAACGACAAAGTGGCTTTTATTGGCAACACAACGGCCATAACTGCATTGTTTGAAATATTGCACGAAACAACCAAACCAGACAAAGGAACGTTTAAGTGGGGCGTAACGCTAACCAATGCCTATTTTCCAAAAGATAGCGATGAGTTATTTCAGTCAGAAGACAACCTGGTGGACTGGCTGCGGCAATTTTCAAAAGACAAAGACGAGAGTTTTATTCGTGGTTTTTTGGGTCGAATGTTGTTTTCGGGCGAGGAGTCTTTGAAAAAATCTACTGTGCTGTCGGGGGGAGAAAAAGTGCGCTGTATGTTGTCAAGAATGATGCTTTCGGGTGCTAACTTCCTGACCTTAGACGACCCCACCAACCACTTGGACCTGGAGTCTATCACAGCCCTAAACAACGGCCTGACGGAGTTTAAAGGTGCTATGTTGTTTTACTCTCACGACCACCAGTTTATCCAGACCGTTGCCAATCGTATTATTGAAATTACGCCCAAAGGAATTATCGACAAAATGATGCCCTACGACGAATACATCACCGACGACCGTGTAAAAGCCCAACGAGCGGCTATGTATAAGTAAGGGATTTTGAATATCAAAAAGAGCCATCACTTTAAGTATTGGCTCTTTTTTGCTTTGTATCTATCTTTTATCCAATCCGTTAAGTAAAATTTATTTTCTAACATTCACCACCGATTTCACCACACCTAACCCCAACTCAACAGTTTTTTTTGCTTTACTGACGTCGGTATTTAGTAACTTGATAGCTTTGCTGCGGCTGCCTTCTACTTTCAATAATACATCTGTGTTGGTTCTATAAGTGATTTGGTCGAGGGTTATGTTTTGGCTGTTTTGGATTGTTCCAATGATTTTTTGTTTGGTCAAAAGGCTGATATTTTTGAGGCTAATGTTTGTACCTTCAATACAAATCAAGCCTTTGTGGCTCTCAATCATAGCGTTTTCTATCAGTACGTCTCGCACGTTCATTTCGGGTAACCCTCTAATCATAATGCCCGTTTCGGCACCTCGGCAGGTAACGTTTCGGACATAAAACTCTCTGAATTGTGGCGTACCTTCATTCAGTGGTTTAGCTTCTATTTGGGGCAATTCTACTTTTTCGCCAGCTTGTGGTACGGGGTCTTTGGCGGCGTAGTACATATCAAACAGCACGGCCTGGCCAGCAATATCGGTCATGTTGATATTGTTTACAAATATTTTTTCGACAATGCCACCCCGCCCTCTGGCCGTTTTGAAACGTAACCCTACATCTGTACCCGTAAATGTACAGTTGGACACGTACATATTTCGCACCCCGCCCGACATCTCTGAGCCAATCACAAACCCTCCATGAGCATGATAGACCTTGCAGTTTCTGACAATAAAATTTTCGGTTGGTACGCCACGCCTTCGCCCCTGCTCATCTCGCCCCGATTTGATAGTTATGCCGTCGTCGCCAGTGTCAAAAGTACAGTTTTCGACCACTCCGTTTTGGAACGATTCCAAGTCCAAGCCATCGCTATTTTGGGCATACCATTGGTTTTTGACAGCCACGTTTCGTATCGTAACGTGCTGACAGAGCAAAGGGTGGAGTGTCCAAGCTGGCGAATTTTGAAAGGTATTTCCGTCTAACAGCACATATCGGCAGCGGCTAAGGCTCAACATATTGGGTCGTAAAAAATCTTTGATGGTGGCCAATTCGGTCAAAGTTTTTTTGGCAATTAGTCCTGAGTCTAAAGTCATCTGGCCTTTTAGAGATTTGACTGTCGGAAACCACGTATCTTTTTTGTCGTTCAGCGTTCCGCCGCTTTCTAAGAGTTTCGTCCATTGTCCAGTCGTTTGTTTACTTTTTTTGATTTGCCTCCATACCTCTCCCCCACCGTCAATCACTCCTGCGCCTGTGATGGCGATGTGCTGTAAGTTTGTGCCTGAAATCGGTGCTTGGCATCGGTAGGCTTCTTGGCCTTCCCAAGTGGTGAGTACGAGCGGGTAGTCGGCATAGGTGCGGCTAAACTGCAACAATGCACCTTTGTCTAAATGCAAATTTACATTCGACTTCATCACAATCGGCCCCGTGAGCCATAGCCCAGCAGGCACTTGTACCACACCTCCGCCCGCCGCACTACACAGGTCAATGGCCTGGTTGATGGCCTGACTATTAAGCGTTTGCCCGTCTGGTTTTGCACCATATCTGGTAATATTAAAGGTATCTTTTCTAAAAATGGGGCTGTAGGTTTTGGGTAATTCAAAGACATATTTTTCTATAAATTCTGATTTTTTTAGAAATACCCTTAACCCCAAACTCTGCTCCACAATACTTTCGGCTACGAGATTAGCCATTACTTCGGCACCGTATCTCGAAAAATGCGTATCGTCAATGATACCCTTCGGAAATTTCTGAAAAACACCCCCGACATAGTGCATAAACAACGACTTTGAGCCTTCGACACCGTGTTGTTCTATCGCTTGCTGACTTTTGGCATGTAGGTCTATGAGTGGTACTTGGAGCTGGGTGGCTACTTGTTTGGTAACTATCGGATAGTCGGTGTGGGTATCGACAAACTGACCATTTTCATCAAACTTTCGGCGCATGACGGTCGTAATCAACACAGGATTACCACCTTTTGCACGGGTTTCGTTCACAAATCTAACGAGGTTTTGGCGATAGGTAGTTTGGGCAGGCGCATATTTGGTAGTATCGCTCACTTTGGCATCGTTGTGGCCAAACTGAATCAGTACCCAGTCCCCTTTTTTTACTTGGTTGAGTACCTTTTGCCAGCGGCCTTCGTTAATAAAACTCTTGGTACTGCGGCCATTGACAGCGTGGTTTTGTACCTGAACGGCCTCGTTAAAATACTCGGGCATTACCATACCCCAGCCTGTTTCGGGTTTATCGACAGGTAGTTTGTCGGCCATGGTCGAGTCGCCACACAAAAATACTGTTAGGCGGTCGTCAGTAAATCGATTAGCCGATAAAAAGAACGTAAAAATAAAGACAATAAGCTGAATCGTTGGGGTAGGGTATTTCATAGTCGGCTTTAAATAACTACAAAAGTGTCGAAGCGGCCTAAATTACCCAGTTTGTCCAACTATTGATTTGACAACTCATTGAGAAACACAAACAAGTTTTATTTATTCAACCACGACTTCGTCCATGACTATCATTGTTGGTTTACCGGCTTCGGGGTGGTTGGCAGGGGCGATGCCTGTGTTTGTGGCTTTCACTCGTACATATCTGGCTCGGGCAGTACGAAAATCGGCTACGATGGGCAATATCTGCCACGGCCCTTCAAGTTTATAATCAACAGGTTGGGCTATGGCTTCTTTGAAGTTTTCACCATCTTTTGATATACTTATTTCGACTGATGTTGGTGGAAAATAATTATACAACATAACGATTTTTAGAAAATTGGCCGTAACCTTTGTAACAGGCTGCACTTGGCCAAGGTCAATCGTAATCTCAAAATTACCTCCTTTTACTGCCACCCAGTCTTCAGAACTCAAAGGGTTTTGCGCCACAATGCCATCGGTCAAATTAAGACTAAACGCATCTTGTCCATTGACGGGTGCATTGATGTATGTGTAAGGCTTGCCTTTGGCTTTATGAATATAAAACGTTTGCTCAAACACCGTTCCTGCCGTTGTGATGGCTTTGATAGTTGTTTTTTTATCTAAGGTAATGGGTGTAAAATACTCTGTCGATGCCGTTGTTGCTGTACTTCCGTCGGTTGTGTAGTATATTTTACTATCTGAGTCCAATTTTTTGAGCTGTACTTGTAGCTTCCCTTCTTTGTTAAACTGTGTACTGGCAGTGATGTCCAAGATTCGTTTTGAGTAGCTAATTTTTTGATAATCAAGCCTTTTGAGATGATCTTTGAGTCTTGTTGCAAAATCTTCAAAATTCTTGGGGCCTTGTGGTACCCAGCCAATTTCGGCAAGTGCCACTGCTCTTGGCCAAAACATATATTCGGCCTGTTGTGGCGTTGTGATATACTCTGTCCATAAATTTCCCTGCACACCCAGTATATATTTTTTTTGTTGTTCGGTCAGCTCGCTTGGCATGGGGTCGTAGGCATATACTTTTTCGATGGGCAAATAGCCACCAATCGCCAGAGGCTCGTGGGCAGGCTCGGCTTGGTACTTGTCGAGGTAGCAATAAGCACCGGGGGTCATGATGACGTTGTGTTTTTGTTTGGCGGCTTCTATACCGCCGCTTGTACCCCGCCAGCTCATGATGGTAGCATTTGGTGCAATGCCCCCGTCCAAAATCTCGTCCCACCCAATTATGTTTTTACCTTTTGAGGTTACAAATTTTTCAATTCGTTTTATAAAATAACTTTGTAGGCCGTCTTCGTCTTTAAGGTTTAGTTTTTTGATTAAATCCTGACAAAAAACACTTTGCTTCCAAGCAGCTTTGGGACATTCGTCTCCGCCAATGTGTATGAGTTTACTCGGAAAGAGCGACATTACCTCCGTCAGTACGTCTTGCAAAAAAACAAACGTAGGCTCACTCGGACAAAACACATCGTCATACACTCCCCATTTGGTACCGACTTCATATTTTTTGCTCACATCGCACGATAACTCAGGATAAGCCGCCAGGGCAGCTAAGGCATGGCCAGGTAGTTCGATTTCGGGTACAATCGTTACAAATTTAGATTGGGCATATTTGACCACTTCACGAATTTCGTCTTGTGTATAAAACCCACCGTACTCCTGCCCGTCAAACTGTTGTGGGTAGTTTTGTGCATAATGCCCACGGAGTGTTTCTTTTCGCTTTGAGCTTATTTGGGTCAGTTTTGGGTATTTTTTAATTTCAATTCGCCAGCCTTGGTCATCGGTCAAGTGCCAATGAAAGGTATTCATTTTGAGTTGTGCCATCAAGTCAATTTGCTGTTTGACAAAAGCCACAGGCATAAAATGCCGAGCCACATCGAGCATCAAGCCCCGATAGCCAAAGCGAGGACGGTCTAAGATATTACACGCTGGCACTGCCCAAGTGATGTTTTCTGTTTTTGAAGAGCCAAATACCTGAGTAGGCAACAGTTGTAACAATGTCTGGACTCCATAAAAATACCCTTTGGGGGTTTCGGCCTCAACAATTATTTTATCGGGCGATACTTTTAGAATATACCCCTCTGGGCCACATTTTTTTGTTTTATTGGCCAGAAATACAATAGACTTACCTTTGGCCGAAGCCGATATAGTCAGTCCAAACCCAGCAGTGTTATTGACCTGACTTACCAACAGTTGAGCGGCAGGTAGTGCGTCTTTTGATGCAATAACTTTACAGGTTTTATCAATCACAAACTGGCCATTATAACCACTAAACTGCGCTGGAAACGGTATGACGTTATAAACATTGTCTTGACAAATGGCTGCAAATGACAAATTTAACAGATATACAAAGAGAAAAAGACGAAGACAGAGCAAAGATAGGCGTTTCATGATGGTAGTTGAGAGTTAAAAATATTCTTCAAAATTAACATTTTCTCTCGAATCAGCACCAATCGCCCAAAGGCTTTTTGATTTGACAAAAAAATCTTTACTTTTGATACCAAGTATTAACACTCTCAAACCAAGCCTTGACATGAAACGTATTCTTGTTTTATCTTTTTTTTTAGTCAGTTTATTGACCAATGCCCAAAATCAAGACTCGCTCACGATTCGTAAAATATATGACGAGGCATTAGTAAATGGTCGGTCGTATGAATGGCTACGGCAACTTACCACCGAAGTTGGCCCTCGGTTGAGTGGCTCAGAGGGCGCAAAAAAGGCTGTCGCTTGGGGTAAAGTCGAGATGGAAGCACTTGGGTTAGACCGTGTGTTTTTGCAAGATGTGATGGTGCCTCACTGGGTACGGGGCGCAAAAGAAAAAGCGTATATACTAAATGGAAAACAAAAAACCGATGTCTCGATTGTGGCATTGGGTGGCTCGGTGGCTACGCCAAAAGGTGGAATCGTGGCCGAAGTAATTGAAGTAAAGAGTTTTCAGGAACTGCGAGACTTGGGTAAAGAACGCTGTAAGGGCAAGATTATATTTTTCAATCGACCTATGGACGCAACAAAAATCAATACTTTTGATGCTTATGGTGGTGCTGGCGACCAACGGCGAAATGGCGCAACCGAGGCCGCAAAGATGGGTGCAGTGGGTACTATTGTCCGATCGTTGAGCAATACCCTCAATGATTTTCCGCATACTGGAACAATGGCCTATGGCACGGGCGTAGCCCTGATTCCAGCGGCGGCCATTAGCACCAACGCTGCCCAAATGTTGAGCAAGATGCTCAAAGAAAACCCTGAGCTTAGATTTTATTTTAAACAAAACTGCGAAACATTGCCCGATGCACCGTCGCACAACGTGGTGGGCGAAATCAAAGGTTCAGAAAACCCCGACGAGATTATAGTCGTCGGTGGTCATTTAGATTCATGGGACTTGGCACAAGGCGCACACGACGACGGATCGGGCTGTGTGCAGTCGATGGAGGTATTGCGACTGATGAAAGCATTAGGCATCAAACCCAAACGAACCATCAGAGCGGTGTTGTTTATGAATGAAGAAAATGGGCTAAAAGGCGGAATCAAATATGCAGACTTAGCCAAAGAAAACAAAGAGAATACGATTTTTGCAGTAGAGTCCGACAATGGAGGCTTTACGCCACGGGGCTTTGGCATACAGGGTGCATCGGCTCAGGTATTGGCCAAAATCAAAGGCTACCAACCACTTTTGGCACCCTATGGTTTGGCCGAAATAGACAGAGGCGGCGGTGGTGCAGACATTGGCCCACTGGCATTGAGTGGTACTGTACTGATTGGTTTTAAGACTGATTCACAACGTTATTTTGAATACCATCATGCTACTAACGACCGCTTTGAGGCCGTCAATCAGCGAGAATTAGAGCTGGGAGCAGCCTCAATGACTGCCTTGATTTATCTACTGGACAAATACGGACTGTAAATTTGGTAGTCATGTGTTTATGGTCTGGTGTAGTGAGTTAAATACAACGTTATATCAGTGAGTTATCAAAATAGAGATGCTTCATTATTGTTGTCTAATAAACCAAAAACTAAAATGCCCGTCAGTCCGCTTACTGGGCCAATTATCCATAAAATTATTCTGAAAAATAATAAAATACCTTAGTTTCGATTTTGAATATTAACCCGAAAAATACAACATTATGAACTCACACGAAATTGACTACAAAATTATTGGCGAAGACATACAAATTGTTGAGATAGAACTCGACCCCAACGAAACGGTCATTGCCGAAGCAGGCTCGATGCTTTTTATGGAAGACGGCATTGAGTTTGAAACCAAAATGGGTGATGGCTCAAACGCCACTCAGAGCATCATGGGCAAATTATTTCAGGCAGGCACACGGCTACTGACGGGTGAGTCGTTGTTTATGACACACTTTACCAATCGAGGTTATGGCAAACGAAAAGTAGCTTTTGCTGCGCCATATCCAGGTACAGTTATGCCGATTGACCTTAAAAAAATCAATAACAATACGCTTATCGTCCAGAAAGATGGTTTTTTGTGTGCGGCCATGGGTACAAAACTGAGTATTCATTTTAACCAAAAATTGGGAACGGGTTTGTTTGGTGGCGAAGGTTTTATTTTACAAAAATTACAAGGAGATGGGCTGGCCTTTGTGCATGCTGGCGGCGTGGTCATTGAGCGGCAACTCAACAACGAAACCCTGCGTGTAGATACTGGTTGTGTGGTGGCTTTTGAGCCTACTGTCAATTTTAGTGTGCAGCGATCAGGCAACTTGAAGTCGATGCTGTTTGGTGGTGAGGGGATTTTCTTGGCTACGCTACAAGGCACAGGCCGCTGTTGGATTCAGTCTATGCCTATCTCAAAACTCGTGGACAGGCTATCGTCTCGTGGCTCACAGGCCAGCAAAGAAAGCGGCTCAATATTGGGCGGTTTGGGTGGTTTGCTGGATTAGGATAGATTATCAAATGCACAACGAGCGGCACTCTAAAAGACCAAACGTAAATTGATAAACAGAAAAATGAGATAAAAAAAATGTTTCGTAAAATTAAAAGTGGAACAACTAACCACATAAAATCCACACAATAGCCACAAAAGTGGGAAAATATTTTTGAAACGACATATTTGCAACTTACCCATTTATTAAGTGTAAATTTGTTGTTCGATTATATTATTCTCTATGAACGAACAACAACTTATAGATTTACTGAAAAATTTAGTAAAACAACCTCACGAAAGTGAATGGGTAGAGTTCAAACTTAATTTTCATTCAGCAGATGAAATAGGCGAACGCATCTCGGCATTAGCCAATGGAGCTGCTATTGTGAATCAAGATTTTGGATATTTAGTATTTGGCGTTGAAGACAAAACACACATTATAAAAGGCACTACTTTCAAACCCAAGCAATACAAAAAAGGCAATGAAGAAATAGAGCATTGGCTTGTACAACGTCTAAACCCACGTATTGATTTCCGTATTCACGAATTTGCTTACGATGAAAATAGAAATATTGCCATTTTTGTGATTCCAGCCGCTAAAACAAAGCCTGTAGATTTTTTACACCATGCTTACATAAGAGTTGGAAGTATTACCCGAAAGTTGTCAGAGTTCCCTGAAAAAGAAGCTAAAATTTGGCAAAAGAAAACAAAATCATTTGAGCAGGAGATAGCCAAAGACAATTTGAATGCAAGTGATGTAATTCAATTATTGAGTACAGAAACCTATTTCGATTTAATGAAATTGCCTTACCCGTCCAATCAATCGGGTGTTATAGAAAAGTTTTTGAATGAAAATTTAATAGTAAAATCTCATGGCTATGCTATTACAACCCTTGGTGCTATTTTATTTGCAAAACACTTGTCCGATTTTGAAACAATAGAAAGAAAATCTGTAAGAGTAATTGTTTATAAAGGAAATAATAAAGTAGAAACCATAAGAGAGCAAATGGGTACAAAAGGCTATGCAATTGGGTTTCTTAGTATGGTGGAATGGATAAATAGCCAACTGCCCGCCAATGAAGAAATAGGCAAGGCATTGCGCAAAGAATATAGAATGTATCCTGAAATTGCTATTAGAGAAATAGTAGCCAATGCCTTAATTCACCAAGATTTATTGGTTAAAGGCTTTCCAATGATTGAAATCTTTAAAGATAGAATAGAAATTTCAAACCCAGGTAATCCACTAATAACTACGGACAGATTTATCGATTCCTACATTTCAAGAAATGAAAAATTGGCTGATATGATGCGTAGAATGGGTTTTTGCGAAGAAAAAGGCAGTGGATTAGATAAGGTGATTTTTTACAACGAATTATATCAGTTGCCACCAATCAATGTAATAACAGATGAAAACAGAACAAGAGTAACTATTTACAGCTATAAAACGTTGAATGACCTTGATAAAAAAGAAAAAATTAGGGCTTGTTATCAACATTCTTGTTTAAAATGGGTGTCAAATGAAAAAATGTCTAACCAAAGCCTCAGAGAACGATTCTCAATTGATGACAAAAATGCAGCAATTGCATCAAGAATTATAAAAGATACCTTTGAGGCAAATATGATTAAAGAAGATGACCCAGAAAGTAAATCACGAAAACACAGAACATATGTACCATTTTGGGCTTAATTTTTTATTTGATGGTTATTTGATAAATCAAATATTTAATCAACCTAAACTGTTGATTATCAATTATTACTTATTTGATTGTCATTTGATAGACAAAAGAAATTAAAAGACATACGAACTATAAAACACCCCATTTTTGCCTAATATAAGTTTGGCAAAAGTGGGGCATTTATATTAAATTGAATACTTGTACTTTTAACTTCCCACCTTTGCCAAGTCCAAAAATGTCTATTATCAAGTCTATAATTCTTACAAAGTCGCAATCAGTTTTTCGTTGAGTGCCACGTAGTCGTCATTTTTGCCTATTTTGGCCAGTTCGATAGATTTCAAAGCCGAGGCTTTTGCACTGACTTTATCACCCATTTTGGCTTGAATTTTGGCTTTTAGGTGCATTATCCAGTAAGCGGTTGGTTGTGCATCGCTGGCTTTGTTGGCCCACTCTAAGGCTTTGGCCATGTCTTTGCCCGTTTCAAAATAATAACTTGCCGCCTGAAAGTACGGACGAGTGTCGGTGTTCATGGCTACGTCGATTTGCTTCATGATGCGTGTATCGACATTGGCCTCTACCATAAAGGCTGCCGAACGATTGCCCCACATCACGGCTACATTGGCCGTAGAGCCTGTTACATCGTTGATTGTGATAGTGAGCGTTTCGACAGTAGCAGATAGTGTCTGTGATTTTACTTTAAAGCGTGCTACGTCATCTTCGGCTTTATAGCCATCAATGCCCCAGTTGTTGATGCCCTTGTTCAAGATTATTTCCCACTCATTTTTGTCTGGAATCGAATACAGAGCGTAGCTTCCTGCCTTCACAGCCACACCACCCACTTTTACATCTTCTCCAAACGTAATCTTGGTAGCGCCGTTTGCGCCTGTGCGCCACATTTTACCAAAAGGCACTAATTCGCCAAAAATGGCACGGCCTTTGGTATTTGGCCGAGAGTAGTTTACTTCAATCGACGACAGTGCAAAATCTTGCTTGATGGTTTGCGTTGGGCTGGGGGCTGGAGTTTTGATGCCTTGCGCTACCGCACCTAACGACAGACTTGCTACTGAGAGCATGAGTACTAACTTTTTCATTTTGTTTGTAATTGTTGTTAAAAAATTGGTTAAAATTATTGAGATAAAAGCTATTCGTTGTTTCGTCTATTCAAAAATATTTGCAAATAGTAAATTAGGTTGGCCAATGCCCCCAATGCCGCCACCACATAGGTAGTTGCTGCCCACCAGAGCGCATCTTTTGCTCCGTCGTGTTCTTGTCGGCTTATTGTGCCACTGTTTTCTATCCAAGCCAAGGCACGGTTGCTGGCATCAAACTCTACTGGTAGCGTTATCATGGCAAAGGCCGTTAAGCCCAAATTGGCCACAACCAAAACCCCCAAAATAGCAGTACTAAAAATACCATTGTTGTAATAAATAAAGCCCATGATAGCAAACATAAACATATTGGCATAATTTAGAATGTTGGAGCAAATATTAACAGCCGGCACCAATGCCGAGCGCATACCGAGCGGCCCATAAGCCAACTTATGCTGTACGGCATGGCCACACTCGTGCGCTGCCACAGCGGCAGCAGCCACACTACAGCCAGCATATACGTCTGCGCTGAGATTAACCGTTCGGTCAGTCGGGTTATAATGGTCGGTTAGTTGGCCATCTACTTGTGTAATCTGAACGTCCATAATGCCGTTGTCGTGTAGCATTTTGGCGGCAATGTCTCGGCCACTCATGCCATTGGCGAGTGGTACTTGCGAGTACTGACTAAATTTAGATTTCAGACGCCACTGCACTAACATTCCGAGTAGCATAAACACGAAACCAATCAAATATAAGCCTCCCATAATTGTAGCAATTTAGTTTTGGTTAATAATTTGTTTTTATTTTTTCAATCAATTTACTCGTCGAATAGCCCTCTACCAAGGCAACAGTTTTGACTACTCCGCCTTTATTAACGACAAAATCGGCCCCAACGATATTTTGGACTGAATAATCATCGCCTTTTACCAAAATATCAGGCCCGATGGCTTCTATCAGTTCGAGTGGTGTATGTTCGTCAAATAGCACAACGGCATCTACAAAGGCCAGCGCAGCCATCAATCTTGCACGGGCATATTCATTGACAACGGGACGGCTTGGGCCTTTTAATCTGCTCACAGAAGCATCGGTATTAAGCCCCAAAACCAATCGGTTGCCTAATGTACGGGCTTTTTCCAAATAGTCAATATGTCCCAAATGCACAATATCAAAGCAGCCATTGGTAAAGACCACTTGCTGCCCGTTAGACTGCCAACTACCGACCAAAGATACCGCTTCGGCTCTGGAAATTATTTTTTGTTCGGTCATTATTTAGTTTTTTTAGTATCCTCCAGATAAATCTGGAGGCAATTCATAAATCTTGATACCATTTACAGTTATTCAATTTTACTTTTTTTAACAACTATCGAAACCAAAAAGAAAACAGCCCCTATTATAAGTGTACAAATCATTTGAGAACTCTGAATAAACGAGGCCAATGTACCGCTATCGTCTTGGGCTATGCCATAAATACTACTCAGAGCCAATGCCACGATGACATTATAAGCCCCAACACCGCCTGGCGTAGGTACAATCATGGCCAACGCCCCCGACGTAAGCACCGTAAGCGCAACCAATGGCGACAGGCTCGCAAACTTGGGTATGGCCATAAACAACGAATAACCCATGAGCCAATACATAGCCCAAATCAGGACAGTATAAAAAATAAAAAGTTGGGGCTGGCGCAGTTTACTGATGCTCAAAACACCGTCCAAAAGCCCTTTGCCGATGGTGAGTAGTTTTTGAACGATAGGCATTTGTAAAATTTTATTTCTAAATATAAACAGAATGACTGCTCCCAAAACCGCTATGCTACCGACTATCAAAATTAAATTTGAGCCTGATTTTTGAGCCGCTCCGCTACCCTTGGTTGCCCCCAAAATAAAAGACCAAAGACGGTCAAAATCAAGTAATAAATTGAGTCCTAACAACAAAAATAATATCAGTACATCAAAAATGCGCTCTGTAACAACCGTCCCAACCGATTTCTCGATAGGAATGTCGTCGGTTTTCCAAAGTGCGCTGCAACGGGTAATTTCGCCGAGGCGAGGCACTAAATTATTAAAAAAATAACCCAACCAAACGGCACTATTGGTGCTATAAAATGAGGGCTTGTAGCCCATCGGTTCGAGCAAAATTTGCCAGCGAGCAGCCCTTGCGCCGTGTGCCACAAAAGTCAAAGCAACCATAACGCCTACCCACCAAAAATTAGCCTGCGATACGTCTGCCCATAGTTTGGTAGGATTGATGATGCCAAAATAAACAGTTGCCCAGAGTAGGACAACAGCCAGAGCTGTAAATAAAAGATATTTGATGGTATTTGACATACTTGATTGATGCTGATTTGGGCGCAAAGTTGAGTTAAAAAATTCAAAATTCAAATCTTTGTCATTTCTTAAATTGTGACCTTATTATTGCTTTTCGTCATAATGTCGAATTTTGATTTGGCAAATTTTTATACACAAAAAATCTATTAAAATGAAAACAAAAAATCTGGTTTTAAGTCTTACACTCACTACTTTGTCGGGTTTGGCCATGGCACAAGTACCTACCATACCCACGCCAGCAATACCAGCTACTGCACCAGCCGTGCCAGAGCCACATACCATGACCGCACCAGCTATGCCAGCCATTGAAACAAACAAAGCAACGGCTGACACATCAAGACTCATACCAGTTTCAGACGAATTGGCCGATAACCATTTCGACAATGCCATTGCAGCAGTTGGCAAAGGCGACAAAAAAATGGCAGTAAGCGAACTCAAAGTAGGTATTGCCAATCTGAAAAACGAAGTTAGCAAAAGCCCAGGCTCTTTGAAAGATAAAATTTTGGGACAGTCGAGCGCATTAGAAAAAATGCTTCCAATGGTACAGTCTGGCTCACTCAAAGGTGGCGTGCTTGCCAAAGCCGCTGGATTGGCCAAATTAGGGCTTCTTCATCAACGAGTAGAAAGTCTTTTGGGAGGTGCAGGTAGCTTGACATCAAAATTAGGGCTTTTGACCAATAATCTCAAAGGTTTGGGTGGCGCAATGGGCGTTTTGGGTGCTGCTGGTGGTGGTGGCTCATCGCTATTGAGTGGTGCATTGGGTGGCTTGTCCAAATTAAGTGGTGGCGGGCCAATGGCCGCCGCCGCCGAACCAGCAGTAAAAGGTCAAATCACTAAATTGTTAGATATGGTAAAAAGTGGAATGTAAAAAAACAGAATACCATAAAAGACATAATTTTGAAAAATAAAAGCCGTGCTAATCAATGATTGGCACGGCTTTTGTTAGTTAATATAATATACAAATCAAATATACCAATTTATCCTCTTTTCAAATGCGTTTTTCTTGCTTTGGTTTCCGTAAAACATTACTTGTACTTACTACTTATTTAATGCTATTTACGGCCTCATCGTGCCAAAAAATAGACTTTTCACCACAAATAATAGCCATTGAGGGTGGAGTGCCAGAGTTTATTGTTTCTGATTTTTATAAACAATTTTCTGATGCTCAAAGTGTTGTTTGGACTCAAATGGCCGGGCAATCTTGGTTTGTGAAGTTTACCAGCAACAACATAAAATCGGGTATATTCTGGGATAGTAAAGGACATATTTTGAGCAATGGCACTTTGATTAGCATACCTGAATTGCCGAAAAACATTTCTGAAAACTTGCAAATAAATATACCAAACGGTAAAATTCTGAACGCTATCAAGATGTATCAAAACCCTTCCAATAACCTCATAACAGATGGCTACATGACTGCCGTACAAAAAGACAACAGAATATATTGCGTTAGATTTGCAGACTCAGGTAATTTTGTAAGTGTTATGCCACGGCTTAAACAATAAAGGACGGCTCTCAAAAGACAGCGGCTATACTCATGCCGCCCACACCATAGCTGTATGTTGGCAAAGCTACCCAGTTTTTGTTTTTGAATACTTTGCGTTTGAGCCACGGATAGATTCTATAAACCACTTCGGTTGAGGCAATGCCCACACCCGCCCCAAAAAGCACATCGGCCAACCAATGCCGATTATTTAACACTCGCAATGAGCCTACCCCCGCAGCAATCGAGTATGCCCCTACACTATACCAAACGCTTTGCTCGCCGTATTCTTTACTCATCAAGGCCGCTCCAGTAAAAGCAAAAGTAGTATGACCAGACGGAAAAGACTCCATACCCACACCATCGGGACGAGGGTAAGCAATGGTGTATTTTAGCCCTATGCTAATACTCTGCGACAAGCCGTGTGAAAGAACAGTCAGTATAACTTGGTCTTTTAGTTCGTGCTTACCCTTGATGCCCAATGCACTCATTGCCAGCGGTATGGCCGTTGGCACAAACACCAAATAGTCGTCGGCTTTGGTATGAAATCCAGGGAATGTGGTCAATATTTGCCGCTGAACGTCTCTACTAATGTTGCCTTGCACAACCAAACCTGCCGACATCAGCGTAGCTGGTACAATAAACGACTTGAACGAAGGCCTTGGAATGGTATCAGTTTGAGCTACTACTTGGGTCTCAAACAATGCAAGGCAAAGTAATACGATTGTGATTTTATATTTCAAGAAATGTAGTGTTTTGAATGAATAACCGTAATTTTGATTTACAATATTACAACCAAATAAATTCATATCTAAAAAAGCATGGCCAAAGTAAAATCGGCGTACTTCTGTCAGAGTTGTGGGGCGCAGGCTGCCAAATGGTTAGGCCGCTGCCCAACTTGTGGCGAATGGAATACATTTGTAGAAGAGGTGATTGAGAAAGAACAGAAAAAAAGTGCCGTTTCGGCTACATGGAAGTCGGTCAGTTTGGCTGCCAAGCCCAAACCTATTCACGAAATTAAGTACGAAGAAGAACCCCGAATTATTACGTCCGACGGCGAACTCAATCGGGTATTAGGCGGGGGTATTGTGTTGGGGTCGCTGGTGTTGATTGGTGGTGAGCCTGGCATTGGCAAGTCCACGCTGATGTTGCAAATTGCGCTGACACTCAATAATCATAAAGTGCTGTATGTGTCGGGTGAGGAAAGCGAGCAGCAAATCAAGATGCGGGCCGAGCGGCTCGAAGCCAAAAGTACCAAATGCTCTGTTTTGACTGAAACCTCGACCGAAAATATTTTTAGACAAATAGAAGAATTTGAACCCGATATTTTGATTATTGACTCGATTCAGACCATGCAGTCGCCTTTTATTGAGGCCGGCGCGGGGTCAGTGTCGCAAGTGCGGCAGTGTGCAGCCGAGATGATGAAGTTTGCCAAAGAAAACGGTATTCCTGTTTTTATGATTGGACACATCACCAAAGACGGCTCTATTGCTGGTCCCAAAACACTTGAACACATGGTCGATACAGTTTTGCAGTTTGAAGGCGACCAACATACCACTTACAGAATATTACGAACGACCAAAAACCGTTTTGGTAGTACCTCCGAGCTGGGTATTTATGAGATGCAAGGCAGTGGCCTGCGGCAAGTAACCAACCCGTCCGAAATTTTAATATCACAACGAGAAGAGCCTCTGAGCGGCGTAACCATTGGCTCAATGCTGGAAGGCAACCGACCGCTAATGATAGAGATACAGTCGTTGGTGAGTGTGGCCAACTATGGCACGCCTCAACGAAGTAGTACAGGTTTTGACAACAAACGACTACAAATGTTGCTGGCCGTACTCGAAAAACGGGGCGGTTTGCGGCTGGGCGTACAAGATGTTTTCTTGAATATTGCAGGCGGCTTGCGTGTCGAAGACCCCGCCATTGACTTGGCCGTTGTGGTCTCGATTGCTTCGTCTTTTGAAGATTCGCCCGTACCGCCATCGTTTTGTTTTGCTGGTGAGGTAGGCTTGGGGGGTGAGATTAGGGCTGTGAGCCGTATCGAGAGCCGCATTGCCGAAGCCCAAAAATTAGGTTTCAAACAAATTTATATTTCTAAGTACAACACCAAAGGGCTGGTCATCAGCGATTATCAAATTAAAATAAAGCCAGTAGCCAAGCTCGACGAGGTTTTTTATGAATTGATAAAGGGGTAATATCACAAAACATGACACAAGAAACTTTGATAGACATACTCGGCTGGATTGGCTCAGTGCTGATTGTGGGGGCTTATGGCCTGAATATTAGTGTCAAAATAAAACACGACAATCCGTATTATTTATGGGCTAATCTGGTCTGTAGTTTTTTCTTTATCATTAATCGCAACGGCTCTTAGATTTGTGTATTTAATTTTTTCAAGAATTTGTAACTTGGGAAATCTCTCAAAGTGAGAGGAAACCAGAACCAGTAGAAAGTGCCTTACCGTCAGCGGCTGAGTTAGAGACTCATGGTTCGATTTGAGGCTCTACGGGTTACTATTCACAAGATTGTGAAAGTACAATATCTGTTGTATTTGGCCAAAAGCGATGGCTATAAATATTTTTTAATTACTTCTTTTTTCTTGGCCTCACTACTGTCTATTTTGGCTTGTTCGGTTTGTATGAGTTGCTCTAAGTTTTCTATTTGTTCCATAATTTTCTGTTTGTCTTCTGGAACTGGAATTTTTATAGTTTCAATTAAACTCCATTTAGTTCTTGGAAGTTGTTGTCCTGTTACCGTTTTCACAACTTCGTCGTTGAATTTCTTTGTCCGCAAGTAGTAAGCATAAAACTTGTTGAGTTCGGCATCGTTGCAACGCAAAACAAGAATATCTGTTGAACAAATTCCGTCTTCTTGGGCTACATAAAGTTTGTTTAAATTTGGTCTTAACTTACCGTAAAGCAAGTCACCTTTTTTATAAACATTCTTGTTACTCTTGATTGTTGAATATTGTGTTAGCGGATTACCAACTAATTTGCCTGTGTTACTTTCTATATTTTCTAAACCGACATAAAAAACGTCACCTTTTTCTGTCGCAGGATCAGTAATCTCAGCTTGTCTGTTAAAAACTTCATTGAGCTTCTTAGTAGTAAATTCAGCATCTGAAAAAATATTTTCAATATTCTCTTTCATCTCTTCAATTCCCACATTCGCCTTTTCAACCTCTAAGTCAATTTCATTACATTCCTCAACTATTTTTTGCTGAATGTCTTTTGGGGGTAGGGGAATTTTGAAAGCCTTTATATCATCTGGATAAACGTGAGGCTGTGCTGCACCTCTTGCCATTGCGTATATTTCACTTTCCAGATTTTTTAAAACATTGTAATAAAACAAAGTTTCTTCCTTTGTTTTTCCTTGTATTGTTGTACAATCTGATGCAAATATTGGCTCTTTCCAAAAATTGACGAAGCCAGCATTAGCACCTGAGGCACTAACTGTTATAATATTTTCCGTTCTGTTAGCTACATTATGTAAATATGCAAAATCTTTCCCGCCTGCAACGACTTTTACTAAACCTTGAATTGCATCTTTCTCTGTGATGGATTTTCCTTTTGAAATTATTGCCACTTCACCTAATTTCACTATACTCCATTTACTTACAATAGAACTTGTTTTTTTTGGCGTAATAGAAATCTGTTTATTAAACCCAATTCTATTAAAATCAAGTATATCAACCAAATTATGGTATGCAAGTACAGAACTTAAACTTTCAATTATTGGCAATTCATTCCCTAAAAAATTCTCTTGAATATAATGGTTTATTTTTGTTGTATCATTTCTTTGACTTGGGTTGTATAAAGGTGTATTTATGCTTTGTAAACCTTGTGTTTTTTGTACAAATTCTTTGGTTTCAGTATCCACTGCGGCAGTGTCCACTGCGGCAGTATCCATTGCGGCAGTGTCGTCCACCTCAACCTCCTCCCCCCTTCTGGAGGTTAGGGGGCTTTGGTTTATGTATTTTATTCCTTCGTTGCCTTTGGCACTGCTCCATTCGTAGCCCAAAAACGTTTTTTGTTCTTTGTTATCTGTCGGGCATTTTACTACCAAAACCTTCCCCCCATTTTCGGTAGCCAATACAAAATAATACAGTTTGTCTTTTTCTATTGTTTGTAAATACTCAGTAAACCGCTTTTTTAGTTCGGTTTCTTGGTCTGTTTGAGGTTTTGATTTAAAAGTTTTTTGTTTTGATAGGTTTTTTATTTCGGTAAGGTTATCAAACGCTTTTTTGTAGTCCAGAAACATTTCGGTTTGTAGCAAATCGTTGTTTGGCTCACCTACGAGTAGGGTTTTATAATCGGTATGGTTTATTTCTACGTGGCCGCAATAGTTATTTATCAAATACTCGTCTTCATAAACATAATTATCTTTGTTGTAAATCACATTGCTTGATTTGTCGGCAAACCAAGCCTCAACTCGGTTTTGCCAATGGTCGGCAGGTGCGGGGTCTTCTTCTTTTCTGCGTAAAAACAGCGTTACGGTATTTGTTCCTGTTTTTCCAAAAGTTTGAGAACCAAATTCTGTAATAGCTACAATTTGAAAATATTTTATAATAATTTCTCTTGTGCTTGTATAAACAGTTGCATCGTTACTCAAAATAGAAGACGGCAAAATAATACCTGCTACGGCACCTGGTTTTAGTAGTTGTTTGGCTCGTTCTATAAAAAAGGTTTCAATGCTGTTGTTGTTGGCCAAGCTTTTTTCGTCCAACAAATCAAAAAGCGTAAAGGATTTTCGTTCTGTTTCGCTTAAAGTTTGCAAAAATCCTTTGACGGCATAAGGCGGATTGGCTACCAAAACCGAAAAATCGTTGTCTTGTACTTTTGCATTGCTGCCAAGGGCATCGGCATAAGTGATTTTTACATCGTCTTGCCCATACATAAAAGCCGAAACCTTTGCGACTTTGGATAACCGATACTCTTTTTCTATGCCTACAATTTCCTTGTAATATTCTTTAATGTCGGTTTCTTTGTGTTTTTCTACAAAGGGTTTTATTTGTAATGCCATTTCGTTCAAAAAATGCCCTGCACCACAAGCATAATCGATGGCTTTGGGTGGCAATTCGCTTTCTTGAATTATGCTTTCCAATGGCAAAGAATTTAGAATAAACTTTACGATAGGCATTGGTGTAAAAAATTGTCCTTCGCTTTGTTTTACGCCATTGTCCAAAAATCCTTCAAACATATCGCCCAAAAATTGGTGTTCTTGGTTGTCGTCTTGCAGTTTTATGTCCTGCAACATTTGAACGATTTTTAACAGTACTTCTGAATTTTGGTAAAACAGCTTTTCGTTGTGAACATCGATAAATGCAAAGTCGTTGTTTGTAAAAAATTTTAGCTGTCTAAAATATTTCTTAATCGTTTCTCTTGTTGCGTCGGGGTCTTTTTTGAAAAAGCGAAATGCTTTGTCAATGGCTGTGTTGTCAATGTAAGTAACATCTTCGCCCAAAAACTCTTTCATTCCTGCTTGATAAAGCAATTGCAAACGGTCTTGCAAGTCAAAATAACTGTCGTAGGCAATACCTTTCCAGTTGAATTTTAAATCTTTTGGGTTTTTGTTTTCATCTACTATTTTGCAAAGAAAAAGATTAACCAATTTGTCAAAAGCATTTTCACGACCTGACACATTATGTTGTCGCATAATGGTTGCAAATTCGTGGTATTTGCTTTGTATGTCTTTACTGCCAACTGCCAAAAGGTCGGTAGTTGTATATTTTGTTTTACCAATTTGATACGGCAAAATATCAGCTTCAAAAATTCCTTTTGTTGAATAGTCCAAATTATAAGTTTCTTTCCAAGCCTTGAAAATATCTTCAACTTCTAATGCTTTTGCATCTGCAAACGACAGTGGTTTTTTATCTTTTAGTTCTTCGAGTAGTTTCTCGTTGTCTTTGAGAGAAACGATATAGTGATATGAAATTACTTTGTTGTCAGCAAAATCAGAGGCATAAAGACAAACATATTGCGTTGTTCCTGCTTGTTTTACATAGCTAAACAACTGGCCACCACGCTGTAAAGTATTGTTCCATTCTTTTTTAAATTCTGCCCCTTCGGTCTTGCACTCAATTATCAAAAGCGATTTGTTTGAATTGTCTTTTACTAAAATGTCTGCTCGTCCACCACTTGCACCGTGTCCAACTTTCCATTTTGGTTCAAGTTCAATGTGTTCGGGTTTATAGCCTTTCTCAAACAGTCTATGCACACATTCAAAAACAACAAAATTTTCAGGCGAAATGAAATTGCAAGTAAATTCTCCATTTACTACAAAACCTTTATCAGTAGGATAAACAAGCACATTTTTCTTAAAATCAACCTTTAAGTAAGCACCAATATTTGGGAAGTATTTATTGTAAATATCTCCGTTTTCTTCAAAATTCAATGCTTTTAGTAAGTCTTTTAAATTGTCTTTATTTATCATTTAATTGGTGCAAGATTTAAGTAGAGTGCAAATTTACAATTTTTAAATGGCTTGTTAGTATCTATGTTGTTTCAAAATTCTCCATAGTGTCGGGAGCGCTACTAAAAATAAATATGCGTTAGCTAAGTTTTGAGCCAAAGTGTCAATCAATACACACAATATTTGTAGTTTATTCGTTATAATGACCAACAAAATCGTAAATTTGTACCCGTTTACCAAAATAAGTACCATTCAGACAATCTATTTTGGTAAATCATTGTTGATAACAAATACACCACACTGTCGATATGGCAGCCCCAAATATGACAATAGATTCCAAAAATTTATATTCTCAGTTGATGATGTCTGATGCAGACGATAGTATTGAAATTTTACCATTTGGCGACTTAGACGGCGATGACGAGCCGATTGTGATGCCCAACGAACTGCCAATTTTACCGATGCGTAACACCGTTTTGTTTCCCGGTATGGTTATTCCTGTTACTGTTGGGCGACAAAAATCTATCAAGCTCGTCAAAAAAGCCTATCGTGGCGACCGCCTCATTGGCGTTGTGGCACAAGAAAACCAAACCAAAGACGAGCCTACGAGCGATGACCTCTACTCGGTCGGAACAATGGCTTATATTATCAAAATGTTTACCCTGCCCGACGGCAACACGACAATAATCATTCAGGGACGGCAGCGTTTTAAGGTAGAAGAATACACCCGCCAAGACCCCTACATGATGGCTCGTATTACGCCTATTGACGATGTGTTTGTGCATCAAAACAAAAAAGAATCCAAAGCCTTGATGCAGTCGTTGAGAGAATCTGCTCACAAAATACTGAGAATCAACCCCGAAATACCCCAAGAAGCCCGCATAGCGATTGACAACATAGAAAGTCCGATATTTTTAACACACTTTCTGTCGTCGAATATCAACGCCGAAGTAGCCGAAAAACAAGCACTACTCGAAAGCCCAGACATTCCAACTCAGGCTACTAAACTGCTCGAACTCATGATGCGGGAGATTCAGATGCTCGAACTCAAACGGGACATTCAGACCAAGGCCAGTTCGGATATTGACCAGCAGCAACGGGATTATTTTTTGCGCCAACAAATCAAGGTACTCCAAGACGAACTGGGCGTAGAAACCCCAGAGCGAGAATTAGAGGATATTCGGGCAAAAGCAGCCAAGAAAAAATGGTCGGAAAGTGCCAAAAAACATTTTGAAAAAGAAGCCCAAAAGCTACAACGCATCAACCCCATGTCGCCCGACTATCCTGTTACGCTCAACTATCTTGAACTGATGACAGACTTGCCTTGGGGCGAATATTCAAAAGATAATTTTGATTTGAAACGGGCGCAAAAAGTGTTTGATGCCGACCACTTTGGTCTCGAAAAAATCAAAGAACGTATCATCGAATACCTCGCAGTACTCAAACTCAGAAACAATCTCAAAGCACCAATATTGTGTTTGTATGGCCCGCCTGGGGTTGGCAAAACATCGTTGGGTAAGTCGGTAGCTAAGGCATTAGGCCGTAAGTATGTCAGAATGGCATTGGGTGGCCTGCACGACGAAGCCGAAATCAGAGGTCATCGCAAGACTTACATTGGGGCTATGCCTGGCAAGATTATCCAAAATCTTAAAAAAGTAGGTACTTCCAATCCTGTTTTTGTGTTGGACGAAATAGATAAGATTAGCTCTAATTTTAGAGGCGACCCTGCATCGGCACTACTCGAAGTACTTGATCCTGAACAAAATAGCACGTTTACCGATAACTATTTGGAGGTAGAATATGACTTGTCAAAAGTTATGTTTATAGCTACCGCCAACTCGCTCGATAGCATTCACCCTGCACTCAGAGACCGTATGGAGATTATTGAACTAACGGGCTACACAGTAGAAGAAAAATTGCAGATTGCCAAAAAATACCTCGTACCAAAACAACGCAAAGACCACGGCCTTGATGCCAAAACGTTTAGTATCGACGACAAAGCCATTCAAAAAGTAATCGAGCATTATACCCGTGAGTCTGGTGTCAGAAATTTAGAACAAAAAATGGGTACATTGGTCAGAAAAACAGCCAAATCTATTGTTCTCGAAGAAGACTACCCCAAAGCCATCAAACCCGAACACATCGAAAAACTATTGGGTAGCGAGATATTTGACCGAGATTTATATCAAGACAACAACATTGCGGGCATCGTAACAGGCTTGGCATGGACATCCGTAGGCGGCGAAATATTATTTGTGGAGTCGAGTTTGAGCCGTGGCAAAGGTGGTCTGACACTATCTGGGCAACTTGGCGATGTAATGAAAGAGTCGGCAGTTACGGCATTGTCGTACCTCAAAGCCAACTCTGACACACTCAACATCGACTACCGTATTTTTGGCCATTACGACCTCCACGTACACGTACCCGCAGGGGCAGTACCCAAAGACGGCCCTTCGGCGGGTATTACGATGCTGACTTCGATGGCGTCGATTTATACCCAGCGCAGAGTCAAGTCGCATGTAGCGATGACGGGCGAAATTACGCTCAGGGGTAAGGTATTGCCTGTGGGGGGTATCAAAGAAAAAATATTGGCCGCTGGCCGGGCTGGTGTCAAAGAGATTATTATGTGTGTCAAAAATCGCAAAGACATCGAAGAAATCAACCCCAATTACATCAAAGACATGACCTTTCATTATGTCGAAAACGTAGATGAGGTATTGGCCGTGGCACTATTGCCCGAAAAAGTAAAAAAAGAAATGAAGTTTATTTTGCCAGAAGAGAAAAAAGAAAAAAGTCCCGAGTTGTAAGTCATGGGTTGTTAGTATAGACCCACGACCCACGACCCACGACCCACGACAACCATGAATATCAGAATAGGATTAGGCTACGACGTACACCAGTTAGAGGCTGGGCGAGATTTTTGGCTCGGTGGCATACAGATTCCGCATACACACGGTGCAAAGGGACATTCTGATGCCGATGTGGTTTGTCATGTGTTGTGCGATGCGCTGCTGGGCGCAGCCAATATGCGAAATATCGGCTTTCATTTTTCAGACAAAGACCCACAATATAAGGGCGTGGACAGTAAAATACTGCTGACAAAAGTACTCGAAATGATACGGGCGGTGGGCTATGAAGTTGGCAATGTTGATGTTACTGTCGTACTACAAGAACCTAAACTCAACCCCCATATTCCAGCCATGAAAATTTGTCTGGCTACTGTCATGCAAATTGACCAAAACGATATTTCTATCAAAGCCACTACTTCCGAACACATTGGTTTTGTAGGTCGTCAAGAAGGCATTGCGGCACATTGTGTGGCGTTGATTTACAAAAAAGCTGCTATTTAGCGAAGTCATCGCTTGGAGCGATGGCTACCCCAGTTTCTAAATTCCCAAACAATTATTATCTCTATAAAAAACCGCCGTACAGTTGTGGTGAGCCGTTACGGGTGCAAATCCCCAAAAGTCTATTCGACGAAAACCCCGTTCTTTTAGTAAATCGTGAGCAGTTTGGTAGTTTTCTCGTTCTGGATTGTCAAATACAATGACACCGTCTGGGGTTAAATTCTGAACAGCCTGCTCCACACAGCGCACTCGTTGCCGTCCGTCCACAATCACGACATGGTATTTTTGGCCAGCCTGTGCCACTTCGCCAGTGTAGTTTTTGATATTTTGTACGTCTTGATAAACCACCGAGGCATTGGCTGGTAGCTGGTTTTTGACAAATTCAAACCAAGATTTGTCATGCTCTACAGCCTTGATATTACCCACACGTGCCGCATACCAACGTGTAGAGTTACCGCTACCGTACTCAAAAACGTTCATGCTTTTGGTCAATCGGCTTTCTATAAAACTAATAAATGGATAAGTACACCAAGGCAGCGGCTGACCGGCGGCATCGACTGACTGTTTGGTTTTGAAGCTGCGAAACCAACCCAAGTCGGTGAGTGCGCTTTCGGCATAAATTTGAGTTATACCGCCCAGACTAACGGCGTTCAATACTATGCGAATGGCATTTTTGATTGGTTTCATTGGTTATATTTGGTGGGTTATTTTTCTAAATATCTATCAATAGCAGTTTTCCAAAGCCCATTTACCTCCTCCGAAATATTTAGTTTTAAGATAAAAATACAGCACAAAACAATAATAATCAGAGATTTGTAGCTAATAGAAAACAACACAGGCCAGACCGAGCCATCAAAAACAGGAAGCCAGTTTACAGTCAAAAACACCAATACAAAAATAGCTAATACTTGTACGGCTTTGGTAGTATAGGGTATTAGGCCAAATTTATGCCAGACAAATCCCATACGAGTCAGGCTATATACCAATGTTGTGGCCGCCGTAGCAAAAGCTGCCCCATTGATTTGATAAATCGGAATCAAGAAACGGTTGGCAGCAATGCAGAGTGCGGCCATGCCCAACACAAAAAAAGTGGTATATCTAAAAAAACGAGAATACATAATAATCTCAGAACTCATGCCAGCAGCCATGTCAAAGAGTTTGGCCAACGAAAGCAATAATACAACGGTTTTACCCTGATTATAAATGTCGCCTTTGGGCAAGAGCGCAAAAATACCATTGATATTGACCCAAATCAATAAAAAAACCAAGCCGCCAGCCAAGAGTTGATGTAGGGCTGTTTTTTGGTGAATGGCTTGCACTTTGGCCCAATCGTTGTCTTTGATGGCTGCCGTCAGAAACGGAATAGTGATTTGGGTGAGTGATTTTCGGGGAATTTCGATAGTTGTGGCAATGTAAGTAGCAATAATAAAAATACCTGCCGCACTCAAACTCGCTTGCCCTGCCAGCATCGTGCGGTCTATGAGTAGCAACACACTTGCACCAGCACCCCCCAAAAAAATAGTAAGGCCGTAGCCCATCATTTCTTTGAATAACCGAGGCGTTAGTGTACTAAAAAACTCGAACGACCAATAAAATTTACCTAAATGTTTGATATAAAACAATAATACAACGGCACAACTACCATACATAGCCACCGACAAATAGACAAACCAGTCGAAGCTAAACCAGCCAAAGCCAAATAAAAGGGTGAGAATCATCATCACAATTCGGGCATAGACTTCACGCACAAAAGTAGGCACAACAACCCGATTGTTGTTGCGAGAGTAGGCTTCGAGAACAATGACATAGACCCAAAAAATAGTGATGGGTACAACCAAAATATGATAGTGAACCAATAGTGGCGAGCGTTCGGCAAAATAGTTGATGATTTGGCTTTCAAATACAAAATACAAGCCACCCGCCAACGTACAACCAACGAGCGGCATAGCCAGCAGCCAAACCATAAAACCATGGTGATAGCGGTCGTCGTCTCTGAATCTACTAAAAAACTTGTCGGCAATAAAGGGCGTACCAATATGGGCAAAGGCGGCAAACATAATACTGTTTTCGAGCAATATCCGTGAAAGTCCAATTTGTTCAGGACTTAGAAACTTGGTCGAAATAAACAACTGATTGATAACACCCAGCCCCACGCCAATGTAGGCCACTGCACTACTTTTGAGGCTCTGCCTAATTACGATTCCCATTTATTATTCTGTGGTTTTATGCCATTTTTCAATCCATCAGCTCTCGTACCCGGGCTTTCATTTTGGGGCGTTCGCCGTCTGGCACTATCACTATAAAGTTGTCGGTCATTGTGTCGCCGTTTTTGAGCATATTACCTACCCTTACCGATACCGTATTTGTGATGTCTTTGCCGTCTGTACCTTTGACAGTGGTGGTATATGGCGCACTAAATTCACGGGCCTTGACCGACCCTCGTTTAGAAGTTAGTCGTTTGCCTGTGGCATTGACACAATCAAAGTCAGCCAAAAGTTCTTGGTATTCCGTTCCAAAAACAGTTTGTCGAGGAAACATCAGTTTGGTACAGCCGCTTTTGTTGGTTACATAAACCGTTACCTCAAAGCGGTTGTAGGTTTCGTCTTTTACATCTTTTTTACGTTCGTTTCTAATTTCAAATCCGTATTCAATACCGTTTATTTCGGCGGGGCGACCTTCTTCGAGCTCGTATGCGACTTGGCCAAAGCCAAACGACGAAAGCGATAAACAAAAGGCAAATATTTTGATGGTTTTCATAAAATTGAGTTTTGAGTGAGTTACATTTTTTCAATATCCTCTTTGGGCAATCCCGTCAGTTGTGAAATAGCATCTATTGACAAGCCCATTTTTTTTGCACTTAAAACTATCTCGGCTTTTCCTTCGGCTTTTCCTTCGGCTTTTCCTTCAACTTTTCCTTCGGCTTTTCCTTCAGCTTTTCCTTCAGCTTTTCCCTCAGCTTTTCCTTCGGCTTTTCCCTCAGCTTTTCCTTCAGCTTTTCCTTGGGCTATACCCTCCGCTCGACCTTCGCTATAAGCCGTGTTTTTGGCAAAATCAAATGTGGCTAAATTGTCCCTAAAAATCTTTAGACTTTTTTCATAGCTGTATAGTTCCTGTCTGTTGTATTTTGATATTTCTGCTTTTTCAAATGCTTGAATAAAAATATCATCTTTAAATACATTTGGGATTTTCTCAAAATCTTCCAAGTTTTTTATAAAATACAGCCATTTGTCCAAACGAGTTACCAGTTCTGTCTCCTTTTTATTGAAATTTGGCATCTCTACGTATACATATTTCAACTTGTCATAAAAAGGACGGTTGTGCTGGTCTTTGAGTTGTACCGTATGAATAACCTCGCCTTTTGATGGGTCGTTGTGATAGTCGTTAAATTCAAAATCCAAAATACCAATGCAATAAACGGCTTTCAATTTATAATTCCATGGCCCTCTTATGGCCTGGTCTTGAATTGGGAAAGTAGAGTAATAGATAGTTCGGTCTTTGAAATATTGTTGCTCTGCTTTTTGTAGCTCTATAATAAACTTCTCTCCTTTTTCATTTTCGCAGTAAATATCATATATCGCCGTTCTATCGTCTTTGGTTCTACCCAAACGCTCTTTATCTCTGTATGATAAAGAAACTATGGGGCTATTTTCGGGCAAAATACTATTCAAAAAATCAATGAGCATAGGTTTACTCGCATTTTCTCCAAATAATCTTTTGAACCCAAAATCGGTGAATGGATTTATGTACAGTGCTTGCATAATGTCAATGATTTGGGATAACGACTCAAAACTACAATTTTTCTAAAATAACTGCAATACGCTCGGCGGCGTGGCCGTCCCAAAGTGGTGGAATAGCCCCTTTTTTGGACTTTCCACTCAATATTTCTTCAACTTTTGAGTAAACGGTAACGGGATTGAGATCGGCCAATAACTGATTTGTGCCGATTTCGACGGTTGATGGCCTTTCGGTGCTATCTCTAAACGTCAAACATGGTACTTGCAAATAAGTTGTTTCTTCTTGGATTCCACCAGAATCGGTAACTATCAATGCGGCGTTTTCCATCAAGTTCAAAAACTCTAAATAACCCTGTGGCTCAGTAAGTGTAAGCCCCGAAATGGATTCTAATTTGGACTGTAACCCAAACTTTTCGATGTTACTCCGTGTCCGTGGGTGAATTGGAAACAGTACTTTTCGGTGGCGAGTAGTATCGGCAATTATCTGTAAAATACTGGCCAAGCCCTCGGGCGTGTCCACATTGGCGGGGCGGTGCATGGTCATCAGCACATAGTCGTTTTTTTGATAATTATACTGGCTCAATACGTCCATCTTTTGGGCTTTAGCTCTATAATGCACCAGTGAGTCTATCATACAGTTGCCGACCATAAATACTTTTTCGCCAGGCACACCCTCTCGTTTGAGATTATCAATACCCGCTTGTTCGGTTACAAAAAGCAAGTCAGAGATACTATCGGTCAGTATTCGGTTTATCTCTTCGGGCATTTTTCTGTCGCCGCTACGCAAGCCTGCCTCAACGTGTGCAATGGGTATGTGTAGCTTACTGGCTACCAACGCACAGGCAATGGTACTCGTTACGTCACCCACAACCAGCACCAAGTCTGGCTGCTCGGCTTCGGCTACTTTCTCAAACTCAATCATGATTTTGGCCGTTTGCTGGGCGTGTGAGCCACCACCAATTCCCAAAAAATAGTCTGGCTTTGGAAGTTCTAATTGGTTAAAAAATACGTCCGACATCTTGGCATCGTAGTGCTGGCCTGTATGAACGATTTTTGAGTTGATGTTGGCGCATTGACCAAAGGCACGGTGTAGCGGTGCTACCTTCATAAAATTGGGCCGTGCGCCCACAATATTTAGTATTTTTTTCATTTTTTCTTTTTACCACCCACTTCATTTTTTGCTACTCCAGCCTGTTTGAGAATCGAAAAGAAAGTACCTTTTGCAAGGTCTTTGTTACCATGGATAGGAACAGGCATTGTTTCGCCAGTAGCTTGTTTGAAGTAAATATGGTGGCTGCCTTTGATACGAACCAACTGCCAACCTCTTTCTTCGAGTAGTTTTGCTAAGTTTTTTGCCGAAAAATCTATTATTTATGCAACTTCTAATGGAGAACTCACTGATACCGAAACAAACTGCTCTAATGTATGAGTATCGTCTGATGGAATAGATAGTCCGTTTTCTTCTAATACTTCGATACAACCTTCGATGGCTTCTTTGGCCATTCCGATGGCTTCTTCGACCGTTTCGCCCCAAGTAATACAATGTGTAAAAGCTGGTACGATAGCGGTGTAAACACCCTCGGGTTCTTTTCTCAGAATAACTCGATATGCTCTATTTTCCATTTTTTATTGATTTATTTCTCAAAATTACAAAATTCGAGCCAACTCACGAAGTATGGTCGCTAATAATAAGCCATTTGCCTTTTATTTTTCTAAAAACCAATGTAAAATGCCCCCCTATATCACCTTTTTCGGGACGGGTAAGTTGCCATTTACCAATGACAGTAGCTACGGTTTTGTCTAAAATTTGAAGTTTCAATATCGTAAATTTTAGCGTTCCCATTGTTGCACGGTCTGGGTAGCGACGGTTATAGTTGTCGAGCGTATTTTGCCAACCATAAGTGGGGCCATTTGCACCCACAAAGGCCAGCGAGTCAGACTTCCAATAACCTTCCATAAACGACGGAATGTTACCAACGTTCCAGTCGGTTTCTTGTTTGTTCATCAATTTTATGATAGCATCTTTGTCAGTAGTTTGAGCCATTGTTTTTTGCATAAAAAACAATGAAAGAATGATAAAAGTAAGGGTTTGGGTTTTCATTTTTTTGGTATTTATCTTAAAAAATAGCTTATTACAGTATCAGGTACAATGATATAGATTTTACTTTTAAAAACAGAGAGAATACTACAAAATACCCAGATTAGCCAACTTTTTTGAAAGTTGGCTAATCTAATTTCGGTAAGTTACGTCGTACTATAAATATAGTTATCAAACGCCACTAAAACACAATTCTATAATTGATATTTGGATAAAGCCCCAGTTGGTAACTTGTAGTGATGGCGTTTTTGCTGGGGCTGTAGCTTTGCCCAAATATATTAGCGGTGTTTAGCACATTATTGATGTCCACAAACCACTCTTGCATGATATTTTTACCATTTCTACGGAGTGTAACTTTGACATCGGCTCTAAAATAGTCCTTGAATTGTCCTTCAAAAATACGATCAGTATCTCTCACCGTACCACCTGCCTTACGAGAGGCTTCGAGGTCAATGGGTGTAAAACGCTTGCCGCCAGCCACTGTGATTTTGGTATCAAAAGCCAATACACTCTTTTTGCCAACCCCAAACTCTCTACCAGCCAATATATTGGCCACATATTGCCCCGCATAAAATGTATTGCGCTCCACACCATCACTACCCTTATATTTACTCTCAAAAACCGATGCCGTAACAAGGTAATAATATTTGTCAAACGTCCGTTCGAGGGTCAAGTCTATGCCATAGTTGCGGGCGGTACCGTTGTTTAGCAAGTCAGTTCTGTCCACCACTCCAAAATCACTACCTGAATTGACCAACGAAAAAGCCGACGATTTGGCATCTACGGGTACACCAGACAATGCCTGATAGTAGCCTTCTAATTTGAGCGATGTACGAGCCGACAACTGCTGCTGATAACCCAAAACGGCATGACTACTAAACGTAAAACCCAGATTTTGATTGGGTTGTGTATAGGTCGTTGCGCCAGTTTGTTTTTTGTTGAAGTATATCTGTAAGCCTTGTAGCTGGCTATGGCGGCCAAGACCCAAACTAAAACTCGCCCGTGGACTGGCATTATAGCGTAAGCCCAATCGTGGCTCGAGCGACTGACTACCATTGAGCGCAAAACGTTGATAATACAAGCCAGCATTGACTGTCAGCACATCAGAAGGCCGCCATTGCCAGTTGGTGTATGTCTGCACAAATGCAGCACTACCATCAAAATCTCGACCAGTGATAAACTTTTTTGTTTTTTCGTTGTAGCTACTATCCAAATAGTGCATGCTCATATTATTGATGATAACTCCAGCGGTCAGTGTATTTTTGGCATTGAACTTGGTATTGAACATATAGTTGAGTGCAGTACGTTGTTCGTAGGAATCTTCACGGTATTCGGGTCTAATCAAAATCTTGTCGCCTGTCTTAGTGATGGCATCGACACCGCTCAACACACCCGCTCGCGATACCGAAAGCGTTAGTTTGCCGTAAGTTTTGTTACCATAAAACAAAGTATTAGAAACGCCAATTACGTTCATTCGTGTTTTGTAATTTAGGTTTTCAGAATTGCTACTATAAAAACTGGCATCTGTGCTTGGCTCAAAACCAATTCCACTTATACCATTTAGACTAAAAACAGAAAACGTACCTAATTTTTGGGTCGGAATATTTACTTTCAAAGTCAAATCTTGATAACGAGGAATAGCCGAACCTGTACCAAAGTTTATACCCAATTTTTGTAATAATTCTAAAAAAGAATACCGATAATTGATAAGATACGAAGCCTGCGATTTTTTTGAAAAGTATCCCTCAGCCCCGCCTTCGAGGCCATTAAAGCCCATTTGAGCCATATATTCACGTTTGTCGGCATTACCGTTTCTCATTTGCAAGTCAAAGACACCAGCTGTAGCATTGCCATAAACCGATGGAAAAGCCCCTGTCAAGAACGACGATTTGGCCATTACGTTATTGTTGAGCATACTCACCGGCCCGCCCGTTACGCCCAATGCCCCAAAGTGGTTGGGGTTGGGTATGTCCACACCTTCGAGTTTCCAGAGTAAGCCCGTAGGTGAGTTGCCTCTGATGATAATATCGTTACGGTTGTCGTTTGTCAAAACTACCCCAGCAAAACCCGCTGCCATGCGGGCCACGTCGTTGCGGCTACCTGCATAACGGCGGCTCTCTTCGGCATCAAATACCTTGGCCGACACAGGCGTAAGCCCCCGCTCAATATTAGTTCTTTGACCGATGGCTCTTATTGACACTTCTTGTAAGGTACTAACACGCTCTTCGAGTTCGATGTCAATGATGTTTTCTTTGCCAGCCGTAACCACAACATTAGGTAAAATCTGGTCACTATAACCCACCAACGATACTTTGAGCGTATGCCGCCCCAACGGAATATCTGACAGCCTAAACGCCCCATTGGAGTCTGACACACTGCCTTTTAATGGTTCAGTAGTAATAACAGATACCGTAACCCCAACCAATGGCGATTTGGATTGTTGGTCAATGACTCGGCCTTTGATGATTTGGGTATTGTTTTGAGAATGAGCTAAATAACCAAATAAAAGTGTGATAATAATTAGTAGTTTTTTCATGATAATTTTTAATAACTAAATTCTTTAATAATTTTTTAAAATGGCTGTTAATAAGTAGTGAATAGTGAAAAACGAATAACGAAAAGTATTATAATTAGTTATTAATCAGATATTTAAAACAAATCGGAACTTTGTTTATATGTAAATACTTAGGTGATTTTCTAATTAAAAGGATTTATGAATTACCGTCAGGTTTATCTGTCGGAATTTTTTGAGAATAGACCCGCCCCAAAGCCCAATCACAACACCTGGCACAACCCAACAAGCGATATACACAAACTGAGGTAAGTCTTGCGGCAAGTAGCGAGGTACAATATTGACACAGAAAGCCGTCATGGCAGCACTAAAACCTCCCGTCATTTTGGCGCCATGTGCAAAAAACCAGTGCATTTTTTCGGCAGCTATTCGGCCAGTATAAACTTTCCAATCGCTGTAAAAATCTTTTAAGCAGACCGAGCCAAAAATACCAAACAAAATCTGATAAGTCGAAGCATCAATCACGAGCGCATATCCAATCATTACCAATCCACAAACACCCACGAGCCACATAGCTACCATGTCTATCCAGTTGGGGTTCACTCCTTTCTTCATTGCCAAAACCCGCTTGCCCGTAAAAGCTGGATAAAAACTAACTATGCCTATTCCCAAAAAAAACTGATATTTGAGATTGGTAGGGTATAAAATAAAAAAGATGAGCGTTGTCAGGAATACCCCAAACATAGACCAATAAAAAACAATACCGGCACGGTTGTGCAACAAGCCACCCTTGCGACGGGCAAGCATGGCCACAAAACCACTAAGTAACCCAAAAAAACCACACAGAATATGAACGATAAGAACAGGCTGATAAATAAGTGCTTTCATATTTTTAAAATTTATGATGTAAAAAAACATTTTCAAGACAAGTCATTTGTCATTGACTGGGACAAAGGTATAGCAGCTCGTAACCCTTGTCAAATCAAAGGGCTAACGGTCAAAATTTTGGGGGGAATGACAAAAGGGAGGGCTAAATGGTAACTTTTGGGACGTTTGACAAGGTAATTACTATCGAAAATGAAAAATATTTTTTTGTTTTTCCATAATTTTTCAAGAAAATTGTAATTAGTAATTTAAACCTGCACCTTTTTGGCTTTATCATTCGTTTTCAATCGTAAATAAAATAAATTCACCGTACACAATGGAGACAGATAAAAATAATATAATTTGGACACTTCTGATGGGGCTTTCAATAGCTTTCTTTGGCGTTGCTTTCTACTTTTATATTTCAAATAGTAGAAAGAACGCTGCTAATCTAAACTTAGAAAGCACTAACAATGATCAGCATAATATCGGCAATGATTGGAGAAATGTCTTTAATGACCTCCGCATAGCTTTTGATAAAACAAAATAGCTAATGAGTCAAGTTTCTAAAAAATCTATCGAAGCTACAAAAGGGAATGAATCCTTGAAACTTTCTGAAACCAGTATAACAGCATACCCAAGCCCTGAAATTCTTGCGGGATACAATACAGTCAAAGAAGGCTATGCCGATAGGCTCTTTGCAATGGCTGAGAAAGAACAAGATGCCCGTATTGAAAGAGAAAAACTTAAAATTCAATTAGCTCATAAAAGCGAAAATACAACTCGATGAGGAATGGTAATCGGTGCTTTGGTTGTCATATTTGGTTACGGTGTTAGTTTTTATGCTTTTAGTATAGGTTATGCTGTAGAAGCTGCAAGTATGGTTGTAGGTAGCGTACTCGCCAATTTAGCAAGTGTTTTTGTGGCTCGCAAAAGAAGCACTATGGACGAAAAAAAGGAAAGTAAAAGTCCAATAAATTAGATTTACGTTCGAGGGTTATGTCTAATTTTAATCACTCTTTCGTCAAAAACTCGTCCATGTTTAGCATCATGTTTGTAACCACGGCCAAGGCTGCGGTTTCGGGCTTGGCATTGGGCAACCAAGCGGCCTGTTTTTTGGGGTATTTTCTAAATTCGGCCAACGATTCTTTATATAAATTACTCAAAACCAATAGTTTATTTCGTTCAATAACTTTACCCAACATCAGCCAATAGCCCCGTTCAATCTGGATTTCGGCTGTATGTTTCCCTTCTTTTTGGAGTCTTATGGCCAATTTGTGTGCCATTTCTACAAAAGCCGAGTCATTGAGTGTTACCAATGCTTGTAGCGGAGTGTTGGTTCTGATACGCCTTGCCAAACATACATCACGAGTAGAGCCGTCAAAAGTAAGCATACTTGGGTATGGACTTGACCGCCTCACAAAAGTATAAATAGCCCTTCGATAGGCATCTTCACCATCGCTGATGAGCCATTTTTGACCACTATATACCACCTGCCAAACGCCCTTGGGCTGGTAGGGCATGACGGGCTTACCATACATTTTTTTACTCAATAGTCCACTCACCACCAGTGCCTCATCTCGTACTTGCTCACCCGACAGCCGCACCCGAGGCCCACGAGCCAAGTATCGGTTGTTAGGGTCAAGGTCTGGATTTGTGATATGCGATGTTTGCCGATATGTGGCCGACATCGCTATTTCTTTTATCAATGGCTTGATTTGCCAGTGCCAATCGTTCATCAATTTGTACGACAAATAGTCCAGCAACTCGGGGTGCGTTGGCGAAAAACCCTGCGTACCCATGTCTTCGAGCGTTTCTACGAGGCCAGTTCCAAAAAATTGTTCCCAAACCCGATTGACCAAAGTACGAGCCGTGAGTGGGTTGTCTTTTGAGGCTGTCCATTGTGATAGTCCAAGTCTATTTTTGGGGGCATTTTTTGGAAAACTATGCAGGTATTTAGGTACATCAGCTTGCACGGCTTTGGTCGGCGACAAAAAACTACCACGCTCAAAGACCCGTGTCGTGCGGTACAAATCTTTTGGGTTTTCTTGTAAAATAGGCATATTTTCGGTTTTAGCCCAAAGCAAATCTTCAAAATTTTTGCGTTGTTGGTCGTAGCCAGCCTTACCTTTTCCAGCTAAGTCGTCTTGCATAAATAGTACCCAGTCGAGCATACAAACATCTTGCTCGGGTTTGAGATTAGAATTTTTAAAGACAAAATATAAATCTCTACGATTTTTAAATTGCGGTAAATCGACCCATTTCATAAGCGTAAGGTCGTTCCAGTAAGTACGACTTCTCGAAGTATCTAATTGGACAACGGCCAGGGTCTGACCTTTCAGACTATCCAATTTTATGTCGATACTACCGCCACGTTCAAAAGTCGAGTATGACAATAACATTTTACGTTTGCCCACTAATGGCGCACTTTTGAGTCTAAAACTACCGCCATTTTCCATGCCTGCATACGAGCTTGGCTCGGCAGTGCCACCCACAAATTTATCAAAGTTGTGTGCATAAATACGAGGCTCGACTGTTCTCAAAAAGTGTACGGTTTTTCTTGATTTTATTTCAGACACATTGGTTTTGAGCCAGTGGCTGAGTTCAGTTAGTTTTTTTTGGTCTTTTTCTTCAAAAAACCGCAAGTACGCCGACTCTGAGCCTACATCTTCGTCTCGGGTGTTGTTAAAAAACGCCATGTATTTATAAAACTCATCGTGCTTGAAGGGGTCATAAGGGTGGCTGTGGCATTGGGTACAGGCAAAAGTCGTACCGCCAAAAGCTACCCAAGTGGTGCTAACTCTATCCAAAACGGCAGACGTTCTAAACTCTTCATCGTCTGTGCCGCCTTCGTCGTTGTTGGTTGTATTTCTGTGAAATGCCGTTGCAATCAACTGATTTTCGGTAGGTTTTGGCAACAAATCGCCAGCGAGTTGTTCAGTAATAAACTGGTCGTAAGGCATGTTGTCATTGAAAGCCCGAATAACCCAATCTCTGTATCGCCATATATTTCGGTAGTCGTCTTTTTCGTAGCCCCGTGAGTCGGCGTAGCGGGCCAAGTCTAACCACATCGAAGCCCATTTTTCGCCATAAGTAGTAGATTTTAGAAGCGAATCAACTACTTTCTGATAAGCATCAGCGGACTTGTCGTTTTCAAAGGCCAAATATTGCTCGTCAGTAGGCGACAGCCCCGTGATGTCGAGTGTTACTCGGCGCAGTAGCGTAGCTTTGTCGGCCTGTGGTGCGTGTGTTAGTTTTTGTTCTTTGTGTTTTTGTTCTACAAAATTATCAATGTCATTATTTGCCCATTTTTCAGCAAAAACATTCCACCAGTTTTTGTTGGGTACGCTTGGTTTTTCTACGGCTTTATATGCCCAATGGCGACCCCAATTTGCACCTTGGTCTATCCATTTTGTCAAAATTTCAATTTCTTCTTTACTCAACGACTCACCTTTTTTGGGCATTTGCTTATCGGGATCGGTCGAAGTGAGCCGTACAATCATCTCAGAGTGAGCCGCATCGCCTGGTACGATGGCAGGTTTACCAGACTTGGTATTGGCCAAAGCCTCTTCTTCAAACAACAAACTAAAACCGCCCGCTTGTTTTACACCGCCATGGCAAGCCATACATTTTTTGTTGAGTATGGGTTTTACTTGGCTATTAAAATCTATTTTTGGTCTAAAACAAGCATAATAACCACCACCAATGACGGCGGCGGTTATGGCCAAAAGTGTCAGTTTGTTGTTAAATAAAATCATTTTTTTAATTCTCAATCATAATGCCCCCAAAGCGAATATATAGTAATTTCTGTTTCTGTTACATCATAAACTAAACGATGTTCATCGTCAATTCTTCGAGACCATTTTCCCCGCAAGTTTCCTTTGAGTGGTTCTGGTTTACCTATACCGTCAAAAGGGTTTCTCGCACACTCGTCAAACATTCTAAGAATACGCTTGAGTGTTTTGGGGTCTTGTTTTAACCATTGACTAAGATGTTCAAGAGCATCGGGTTCTAATCTGACACCTCTCATATTTTGGTAGTCTTACGGATTGTGCTAATTAAAAGATAAAGTTTTTGACCTGTAAAATGGGCATTTCGGCAATAAAATTTAAAAATATTGCGAATGTTAAAGCTGTTATT
>JAYWHT010000014.1:0-20066 GCA_043777595.1 Spirosomataceae bacterium | reverse complement strand
GAAGAAAAAGCAGTAATAATCGAAGAACTCAGCGAGAAGTTCAAAGCAACACCATTTTTTTATATCGTTGGTGCAGACGGAATGTCGGTTGGAGAGACCAATAACCTCCGCCGCAAATGCTTCAACAGTGGTATAGAATACCGTGTAATCAAGAACACATTGATTGCGAAAGCACTCGAAACACTCGACACCGACTATACATCTTTCGACGATACCGTCCTTAGAGGTTTTTCGGGAGTCATGTTTCACCCAGAATCTGGCAAAGTAGCTGCAAAGCTAATCAAAGAATATCGGAAAGAATCAGGAAACGACAAATTGAAGCTGAAAGGTGCTTCTATTGATTATAGCCTCTTTATTGGCGAAGATCAACTCGATACGCTCATTGCGCTCAAATCGAGAGAAGAACTCATCGGTGAAGTTATCGGCCTCTTGCAGTCGCCAGCCAAAAACGTTATCTCAGCACTACAAAGTGGTGGCAACAAACTGGCAGGTATTCTACAAACTTTGGCAGAAAGATAAGTATAGAGCTTATCAAAAAAGTTTAAAATTTTTAATCAAAATCAATCCAGTAACAAAAGTTAAATAAAAAATAAAATGGCAGATTTAAAAGCATTCGCAGAACAACTCGTAAACCTTACAGTTAAAGAAGTAAACGAATTGGCAGCAATCCTTAAAGACGAATATGGTATCGAACCAGCAGCAGCGGCTCCAGTAATGATGGCAGCTGCAGGTGGTGATGCACCAGCGGCAGCGGTTGAGAAAACAGCTTTTGACGTAATTTTGAAAGCAGCAGGTGGTGCTAAGTTACAGGTCGTTAAACTTGTAAAAGACCTAACAGGACTTGGCTTGAAAGAAGCCAAAGAACTGGTAGATGCCGCTCCAAAACCATTGAAAGAAGGCGTGAGCAAAGACGAGGCCGAAGCATTGAAAAAGCAACTTGAAGATGCAGGCGCCGAGGTAGAGATTGCTTAATTTCAAATAGTAAAATACAAACAGAAAAAGACCCCTCCAAGCGTTGGGTCTTTTTCCTGTTTTGTTCAGTCAAACAATTATTGGTGGTGTCATGGCTTTAAGCGATGACCTCCCTAATGAGTTTAGTCCGAAACACGTCTGCCTCTCGTAGGGCACCAACGAAAAGGGACAAAAACTTGTTTTTCTACGAGGCAAAGTAGGTTTTTGTAAAATTATTTCACAAACTTTTAATTATTTATTGAAAGTTTAATCAATTAAAAAACTAAAAAGCCTTGGCAACAAATCAAACTCCCCGCAAAAGTTTTGCACGGATAAAGCCAGTTATTGACTATCCGGACTTTTTAGATGTTCAACTCCGCTCTTTCAGGGACTTCCTTGACTTAGGCACTGCCCCCGAAGAACGTGGACGTGAAGGACTCTATCAAGTATTTCAAGAAAATTTTCCAATCTCAGACTCACGTGAAAACTTCGTATTAGAGTTTGTAGATTATTCGCTCGACCCACCCAAATACAACGTTGATGAGTGTATTTCTCGTGGTCTGACGTATGCTGTTCCGCTCAAAGCCAAGTTACGTTTGAAATGTAATGACGCTGACAATGAGGAATTTGAAACAATCGAACAAGAGGTATTTTTGGGAAATATCCCATATATGACCGAAAAAGGTTCGTTTGTAATCAATGGAGCAGAGCGTGTCATTGTGTCGCAGCTACACCGTTCGCCTGGTGTGTTCTTCTCGATGAGCAAGCACACCAATGGCACACGGCTTTATTCGGCTCGTATCATTCCGTTCAAGGGTTCTTGGATAGAGTTCTCGACCGATGTAAACAACGTCATGTATGCTTACATTGACCGTAAAAAGAAATTTCCAGTAACAACGCTCCTACGTGCCATCGGTTTTAGTTCAGACAAAGAAATTTTAGATTTATTTGAACTCTCAGAAGAAATCCCGGCAACACCCGCTGGCCTCAAAAAGGCATTGGGTCGTAAATTGGCAGCACGTGTACTTCGTACTTGGTCAGAAGACTTTGTGGACGAAGACACAGGCGAAGTAGTAACGATTAGTCGTAATGAAGTATTGTTAGAGAGAGACTCGACCATTACTGCCGACGACATAGATACCGTTTTAGGGTCTGGCCAAAAGTCTATTATCATGCACAAAGAAGACATGAACATGGCCGACTACAATATTATATATAATACCCTGCAAAAAGATAGCTCAAACTCTGACAAAGAAGCCGTTGAGCAAATCTACAAGCAGTTGCGTAATACCGATGCACCAGATGAGCAAACAGCTCGTGAGGTGATTCAGAGCCTTTTCTTTTCAGAAAAACGCTATGACCTCGGCGAAGTAGGCCGCTACCGTGCCAACAAAAAGCTACAGTTGGATATTCCGATGGAAACCCGAGTACTAACAACTCAGGACATTGTTTCGATTGTAAAATATCTGATTAGTCTTATCAACTCAAAAGCAGTTGTCGATGACATTGACCACCTCTCAAATCGCCGTGTTCGTACTGTGGGTGAGCAGTTGTGGAGTCAGTTTGGTGTAGGTTTGGCACGTATGTCTCGTACCATCAAAGAGCGTATGAACGTTCGTGATAATGAAGAATTTAAACCAATGGATTTGATTAACGCCCGCACGTTGTCGTCGGTCATTAACTCGTTTTTTGGTACAAATCAGTTGTCTCAGTTTATGGATCAAACCAATCCGTTGGCCGAAATTACCCACAAGCGTCGTTTGTCTGCACTGGGGCCAGGTGGTTTGTCTCGTGAGCGTGCAGGTTTTGAGGTTCGTGACGTTCACTATACGCACTACGGTCGTTTGTGTACGATTGAAACTCCAGAAGGGCCGAATATTGGACTCATTTCGTCGCTTTGTGTTTATGCCAAAATTAACGGCATGGGCTTTATCGAAACTCCCTACTTAGTGATGGAAAACGGTAAACTGACCCATGAACTGATATATTTGACTGCCGAAGAAGAAGATTCAAAATACATTGCTCAGGCCAATGCCGCCGTTGATGATGATGGAACTTTCAAGGTCGATAAGATAAAAACCCGTTTTGAAGGCGACTTTCCAATGGTCGATCCGTCGCAGGCTTCGTTGATGGATATTGCCGCCAATCAGATTGTGTCGGTGGCTGCTTCAATGATTCCGTTTTTGGAACATGACGATGCTAACCGTGCCTTGATGGGTTCAAATATGCAACGTCAAGCTGTGCCGCTTTTGCGCCCGCAAGCCCCTATCGTTGGTACAGGTCTCGAAGGTCGTTTGGCCAGAGACTCTCGTGCATTGGTAGTAGCCGAAGGTAACGGTGTGATTGACTTTGTGGATTCGACAAAAATCGTAGTCCGCTACGAACGCACAGAAGACCAGCGCATTGTGAGTTTTGACTCTGATGTCAAAACTTATAATCTGATTAAGTTCCGTCGTACCAACCAAGATACAAGTATTACACTTACACCTATCGTACTGAAAGGTGAAAAAGTAACTGAGGGACAAATTTTGTGCCAAGGTTATGCAACCGAAGCAGGTGAGTTGGCATTGGGTCGTAACTTGTTGGTGGCTTTCATGCCATGGCAGGGATACAACTTTGAAGATGCGATTGTGATTTCGGAGCGAGTTGTTCGTGAAGATATTTTTACGTCGATTCACATCGAAGAGTTTGACCTTGACGTACGTGATACAAAACGTGGCGAAGAAGAACTCACATCTGAGATTCCGAACGTAAGCGAGGAAGCTGTCAAAAACTTAGACGAGCATGGCATTGTTCGAGTTGGTACAGAGGTAAAAGAAGGTGATATTTTGATTGGTAAGATTACCCCAAAAGGTGAGTCAGACCCAACGCCAGAAGAAAAACTATTGAGAGCTATCTTTGGCGATAAAGCAGGAGACGTAAAAGATGCCTCACGCAAAGCACCACCGTCAATGAAGGGCGTTGTTGTGGACACAAAGTTGTTTTCACGCCCAGGTAAAGACGAGCGTGTGAAGCAAAAGGACGAAATCAAAGCATTGACCAAAGTATATGGCAAAACCCTCGGTAAGCTCCGTGATACAGTTATTGAGAAATTGGTAACATTGTTGGACGGCAAAGTGAGCGCAGGCGTAAAACATAAATTTGGTGAAGATGTGATGAGTAAGGGCGTGAAATTTAGCAAGGTAAATATCGTTGCTAATATTTTTCCTGAAAAAAACCCATACAAAGACGAAGCGGGTTATGTTGTACCAGAAGAAGTAAACTTACTGGGCGATTTGATTATTGAGGGTTGGACAGACGACTCGCATACGAACAAATTGGTTTTTGACTTGGTTAAGAACTACCAAAAACGCCGAAGCGAAACATCTGGTCGCTACAAAAGAGACCGTTTTACGCTTGAAGTTGGTGATGAATTGCCAGCAGGTATCGTCAAATTGGCCAAAGTATATATTGCCAAAAAGCGCAAGCTAAAAGTTGGTGATAAGATGGCAGGCCGTCACGGTAACAAAGGGGTTGTGGCCAGAATCGTGCGAGACGAAGATATGCCATTCTTGGAAGATGGAACACCAATGGACATTGTACTCAACCCGCTCGGTGTACCTTCACGTATGAACATCGGTCAGATCTATGAAACAATTTTGGCTTTTGCAGGTCGTAAATTAGGTCGTAAATATGCAACGCCAATTTTTGACGGAGCAACAGAGGCCGAAGTAAATGCTGAATTGCTCGAGGCAGGAATGCCAAAATACGGTCGCACAGACATATATGACGGACTATCGGGCGATAAGTTTGAGCAAAAGGTAACAGTTGGCATCATGTATATGCTCAAACTGGGCCACTTGGTTGATGACAAAATGCACTCACGCTCAATAGGTCCGTACTCGCTCATTACACAGCAGCCGTTGGGTGGTAAAGCACAGTTTGGTGGTCAGCGTTTTGGTGAAATGGAAGTATGGGCATTAGAGGCATTTGGTGCTTCGCATATATTGCAAGAAATCTTGACCGTAAAGTCAGATGATGTAGTAGGACGTGCAAAGGCGTATGAGGCTATCGTAAAAGGTGAAAACCTACCGAAACCCAATATTCCAGAGTCTTTCAACGTTTTAATTCACGAATTAAGAGGCTTAGCTTTGGAGATTACGTTGACCTAAAAACCTGATTGTGATGGAGAACATAATGACACTCGATGACATAAGACAAATTCTTGCAGACGTAGCTGTTTCTCAAAAAGAAACCCAAGCCATGGCCAAAGAAAATCAGCGAATGATTGGTTACTTGGGTAACAAGTGGGGGTCTTTTGCCGAAGCAATGGCTCTACCGTCAATGGAAAGGATTTTGAGTGAGGATTTTGGAATGACCAATACACATCCTCGCATCAGAATGCGTAAAAATGGTAAAGTAGTTCAAGAAATTGATATGCTTGCCCATTCAAACGGAACTGTCAATACGGCCATTGTGGTAGAAGTCAAGAGCGACCTAAAAGGCAAAGATGTAGATCAAGTGTTGGCTATTATGAACAAATTTTTCGAGTTGTTTCCAGAACACAAAGGTAAAAAGTTGTACGGCATCATCGCCTACATAGATGCGTCGGAAGAAGGTAAAAATAAAGCACTCAATAGTGGGCTTTACTTGGCTAATATTCACGACGAAGTATTTGAGATGAAAACTCCAGAGGGATTCGTTCCAAAAGATTTTTCAAAATGAAATGACCAAATTAGTTTAAATACATTCAAAAAAATGTCATTCAAGAAAAACAAAAAATTCACCAGCGACTTTTCGAGCATCACCATTAGTTTGGCATCGCCCGAGTCGATTCTGGAAAGTTCTTACGGTGAGGTAACTCAACCCGAAACCATCAACTATCGTACCTACAAACCCGAAATGGGCGGTTTGTTTTGCGAGCGTATTTTTGGGCCAGTCAAAGACTGGGAGTGCCACTGTGGAAAATACAAGCGGATACGCTACAAAGGTATAATCTGCGACCGTTGCGGCGTAGAGGTTACCGAAAAGAAAGTACGCCGTGAGCGCATGGGCCACATCGAATTGGTGGTGCCTGTGGCACATATTTGGTATTTCCGTAGTTTGCCCAATAAAATTGGCTATCTGCTCGGTCTTTCTACCAAAAAATTAGACCAGATTATTTATTACGAACGCTACATCGTCGTTCAGGCAGGTGTTAAGGCCGAAGAAGGAATAAATAAAATGGACTTCTTGACGGAAGACGAATATTTGGACATCATGGAAAAACTACCCCGTGAGAACCATTTATTGCCTGATATTGACCCCAATAAATTCATCGCCAAAATGGGTGCTGAGGCATTAGAAATGTTGTTGGCTCGTACCCAATTAGACGAACTCTCTTACGAACTTCGTAATAACGCAGCTACCGATACTTCACAACAACGCAAGGCAGAGGCTTTGAAGCGTTTGAAAGTGGTAGAAGCATTGCGTGAGGCCAACACCCGTATTACGAATCGTCCAGAATGGATGATAATCAAAATGGTGCCAGTTATTCCACCAGAGTTGCGCCCATTGGTACCATTAGATGGTGGTCGTTTTGCAACTTCCGACTTGAACGATTTGTATCGCCGAGTGATTATCAGAAATAACCGTCTGAAACGCCTCATCGAAATCAAAGCGCCAGAGGTAATTTTGCGTAACGAAAAACGTATGTTGCAAGAAGCAGTCGATTCATTGTTTGACAACTCACGCAAGATCAACGCTGTACGCTCAGAAGGAAACCGTGCTTTGAAGTCGCTATCGGATATGTTGAAAGGCAAGCAAGGGCGTTTCCGCCAAAACTTGTTGGGTAAGCGTGTCGATTATTCTGGTCGTTCGGTAATTGTCGTTGGGCCAGAGTTAAAGTTACACGAGTGTGGTTTGCCAAAAGACATGGCCGCAGAGCTGTTCAAGCCGTTTATTATCAGAAAGTTAATAGAGCGTGGTATAGTCAAGACTGTAAAGTCGGCCAAGAAAATTGTTGATAGAAAAGATGCCATCGTTTGGGACATTCTCGAAAACGTACTGAAAGGCCACCCTGTGATGCTAAACCGTGCGCCAACGCTACACCGTTTGGGTATTCAGGCGTTCCAGCCACGGCTCATTGAGGGTAAAGCTATTCAGTTGCACCCGTTGGTTTGTACGGCGTTCAATGCTGACTTCGACGGCGACCAGATGGCCGTTCACGTGCCACTTGGCCACGAGGCAGTTTTGGAGGCTTCGATGTTGATGTTGTCTTCGCACAATATCCTCAACCCAGCCAATGGCGCACCTATCACCGTGCCATCACAAGACATGGTTTTGGGGTTATATTTTGTAACGAAAGGTCGTAAATCTACGCCAGAGATGCCAATTTTGGGCGAGGGCATGACACTCTATGGTGCAGAAGAAGTGATTATAGCCATCAACGAGGGCAAACTATCTAAGCATGCTAACATCAAATGCCGTGTGAAAGTACGGAATGATAAAGGCCAATTAGAAGAAAAACTCGTTGATACTGTTGCTGGTCGTTTGTTGTTCAATCAGTGTGTGCCTGCCGAGGTAGGTTATATCAACGAACTATTGACTAAGAAAAAACTACAACAAATTATCGGTCATGTGTTCAAGATTGCAGGTAGCGCACGTTGCGCCCACTTCTTAGATGAAATCAAAACGCTGGGCTTCCAGACGGCGTTCAAAGGTGGTTTGTCAATTGGTTTGGGAGATATTATGATTCCTGAAAATAAATGGGAATTGATTGGTATAGCCAAAACCGACGTACAGAGCGTGATGGACAACTATTTGATGGGTCTTATCACTGAAAATGAGCGTTATAACCAAATTATTGATATTTGGACTCGTACCAACTCACGCTTGGCCGAATCGTTATTGACACAGTTAGAGGAAGACCAAGGCGGTTTTAACTCGGTTTATATGATGATGCACTCTGGCGCACGTGGTTCACGTGAGCAAGTCCGTCAGTTGGGTGGTATGCGTGGTCTGATGGCCAAACCACAGAAAAATCTCGGTGGTGGAGTAGGTGAAATTATCGAAAACCCGATTTTGTCGAACTTCAAAGAAGGCTTAGACGTATTGGAATACTTTATCTCAACACACGGCGCACGTAAAGGTTTGGCAGACACAGCTCTCAAAACGGCTGATGCTGGTTACTTGACACGCCGTTTGCACGATGTAGCGCAAGACGTAGTGGTAAACGAAAACGACTGCGGTACATTGCGTGGTATATTGATTTCGGCACTCAAAGACAACGAAGACATCGTTGAGCCATTGTCGGAGCGTATTTTGGGTCGTGTGTCGGTTCATGATGTATTTGACCCACTCTCAAACGAACTGATAGTAGCTTCGGGCGATGAAATAACCGAAGAAATAGCCGCATATATTGACGAAACAAGCATCGAAAGTGTAGAAATTCGCTCGGTATTGACCTGTGAAACCCGCAGCGGTGTATGTTCAAAATGTTATGGTCGCAACTTGGCTACGAGCCGTATGGCCGAAATCGGTGAAGCGGTAGGTGTAATTGCCTCACAGTCAATCGGTGAGCCTGGTACACAGCTTACATTGCGTACTTTCCACGTAGGTGGTACTGCTCAAAATATTGCACAAGAAGCCTCAATCAAAGCCAAATTTGATGGTAAAGTCGAATTTGAAGATATGCGTAGCGTAGCTTCATTGGACAACGAAGGCAATCCGATAGTTGTCGTGATGGGTCGCTCGGGCGAAGTAAGAATAGTAAGCCCAACAGGCCAAACTTTGATTTCTAATAACGTACCTTATGGAGCCTATCTGAAAGTAAAAGAAGGCGATATTATCACAAAAGGAACTGAATTGTGTGGTTGGGACCCGTACCATGCTGTTATCTTGTCTGAGTTTACGGGTGAAATCGTTTTTGATGCAGTCGAAGATGGCGTAACTTACCGTGAAGAGTTTGACGAGCAGACAGGTTTCCAAGAAAAAGTAATTATCGAAACCCGTGATAAAGCCAAAAATCCAGCCCTTATTGTCAAAGGTACAAGTGTATTGGTAGCAGAATTGACAGAAAAAGGCTATAACTTGCCAGTAAGCGCACGTTTGGTTGTCAAGGACGGTGGGCAGATTTTGGCAGGACAGCCGCTGGCCAAAATTCCTCGTACCATGGGTAAAACCCGTGATATTACAGGAGGTTTGCCACGTGTAACTGAACTCTTTGAAGCCCGTAATCCATCAAACCCAGCAGTAGTGTCAGAAATCGACGGTGTGGTATCGTATGGCGGCATCAAGCGTGGAAATCGTGAGATTAACATTGAGTCAAAAGATGGTACTCGCAAAAAATATTTCGTGCCATTGTCGAAGCATATTTTGGTACAAGATGGAGACTTCGTAAAAGCAGGTGAGCCGCTCTCGGACGGTGCCATTACGCCAAGCGATATATTGTCTATCAAAGGACCAACTGCCGTACAAGAATACTTAGTGAACGAAATTCAAGAGGTATATCGTTTGCAGGGTGTAAAAATCAACGATAAGCACATTGAGTGTATTGTACGCCAGATGATGCAAAAAGTCGAGATTATCAACGCTGGCGATACCAACTTCTTAGAAATGCAAGCACAAGAAAAATGGACGTTCCGCAAAGAAAACGACCGTGTGATTGACATGAAAGTAGTAGAAGATGCCGGCGACTCTGAAACGTTAAAAGCCGGTATGCTGATTTCGTCACGAAGATTGAGAGACGAAAACTCATCGCTCAAACGCCACGACAAACGCCTCGCCGTAGCTCGTGATGCCAACCCAGCCGTGGCCTCGCCAACGCTGATGGGTATTACACAGTCGTCGTTGGGTACAGATAGCTTTATTTCGGCAGCGTCGTTCCAAGAAACAACCAAAGTGTTGAGCGAAGCCGCAGTGCGTGGTAAGCGCGACGATTTGGAAGGATTGAAAGAAAACGTAATCGTTGGACACCTCATACCAGCCGGTACAGGCTCACGCCGCTACCAGCAGCTCATCGTAGGCTCAAAAGACGAGCTGGAGCAGGTAAGCGATGCCAAAGAAAAAGCAGCTTCACGCCGCAAACAGCGCGAGTTTGCAAACTAATTTGAATTTATTACAATAAACGATAAAGCCAACCAGCAATGGTTGGCTTTATCGTTTATTGTATTCTTCAATAATTGTAAATAACTTATTAGGTCTCATAATTAGCTATCAAATTATCGGGTATATTTGCGACAGTGCCAGAGATACCTTCGTCCAACTAATAAATGACTACCCAACAATACATTAACAACCTAAACCAACGATACAGACTCGGTAACGCAACTGAACATACTTTTCGTGGCGACTTGCAGACACTTATTGAAAGTTTAGTGCCAGACATCAGAGCCACTAACGAACCCAAAAGACAGTCTTGCGGCGCACCCGACTATATTCTTACCAAAGGTGAGATACCAATTGGCTTTATCGAAGCCAAAGACATTGGCGACAAAGACTTATCTGGTGTAAAGAAAACTGGTAATAAAGAACAGTTTGACCGTTATAAAGCATCGCTCAATAATTTGTTTTTTACCGACTATTTAGACTTTCATCTTTACATAGACGGACAATTTGTAACCAAAATTACCATTGCCGAAATTATAGACAAAGGAATAAGGCCGCTACCCGAAAACTTTGCTGCATTTGAAAACCTCATCAAAGACTTTTGTTCTCACAGAGGACAAACCATAAAAAGCCCTAAAAAACTGGCAGAAATGATGGCAGGTAAAGCCCGCCTTCTTTCTGATATTATTGAAAAGGCTTTGACCACAGACGAAATAAGCAAAGAAGACGGAACGCTGCCCGATAGTACACTTAAAGACCAAATGACGGCCTTTAAGAATATTCTCATTCACGACATTACAGCAAAAGGTTTTGCAGATGTGTATGCTCAAACTATTGCTTATGGAATGTTTGCAGCCCGACTACACGATGCAACTTTGCCCACTTTTAGCCGCCAAGAAGCTGCCGAGTTGATACCCAAGTCAAACCCATTTTTACGCAAACTCTTTGGCTACATAGCTGGCCCAGATATTGACGACCGTATAAAATGGGTGGTGGACAGTTTGGTAGATGTCTTTTTGGCGTGCAATGTAGACGAGATTTTAAAAAACAAATATAAAGTACAGACACAAAGCCTTGCGTCTCAAATGGAAGACCCGATTATCCATTTTTATGAAACTTTCTTGACTGAGTATGACCCAAAACTGCGTAAAGCAAGAGGCGTATGGTACACACCTGCACCAGTTGTAAATTTTATGGTGAGAGCAGTTGATGACATTCTGAAAACCGAATTTGACCTGCCACAAGGACTTGCCGACAACAGCCCCGTAACCCCCAGAGACGGAACTAATATTGGGGGGCTACACCGAGTACAAATACTTGACCCAGCCACAGGCACAGGGGCTTTTTTGGCCGAAGTAATAAAACATATTCATAGAAAGTTTGAAGGACAGCAAGGCATTTGGAGCCGTTATGTAGAAACGCACTTATTGCCACGCCTCAATGGTTTTGAGTTACTAATGGCAAGTTATGCAATGGCACATTTGCAGCTTGATTTGTTACTCAAAGAAACAGGTTACAAAACTCCCCCATCGGGGGCTGGGGCGACCGTCGCTACGGGGCTTCAGCGGTTACGTGTTTATTTGACCAATAGCCTCGAAGAAAGCCACCCTGATACTGCCACACTTTTTGCAAACTGGTTGAGCCAAGAAGCCAACGAAGCAAACCACATCAAACGAGATACACCAGTGATGTGTATTATTGGCAACCCACCATACAGCGGAGAAAGCGCCAACAAAGGCGAGTGGATAATGAAGTTGATGGAAGATTATAAAAAAGAACCAGGGGGGAAAGAAAAATTAAAAGAAAGAAATCCAAAAGCTATCAATGACGATTACGTAAAATTTTTACGTTACGGACAACATTTTATAGAAAAAAACGGAAGCGGTATTTTAGCCTTTATCAATCCTCATGGATTTTTAGATAATCTCACCTATCGAGGTATGCGTTGGAATTTATTAAAAACCTATGATAAAATTTATACCATTGATTTGCATGGCAACGCAAAGAAAAAAGAAATATCACCAGACGGAAGTGCAGATATAAATGTATTTGACATTGAGCAAGGAGTTTCAATAAATTTTTTCATCAAAACAGGAAAGAAAAAAGCAAATGAATTGGGTAAAGTTTTTCATTATGACTTATTTGGAAAAAGGGAATTGAAATATGATTTTCTTTCCGAAAACAATCTAAAAACTGTCGCCTATAAGGAAGTTAAAATTGTTGCACCAAACTATTTTTTTGTTGCAAAAGACTTTAAAGGACAAAGCAACTACAATAGTGGGATTTCAATTAATGACTTATTCCCTACTTCAACGAGTGGCATAAAAACTCATAGTGATGGTACTTTAGTAAATTTTGCAAAATTTGAGAACTCAAATCAATTTTATAATTACAGACCATTTGATATTAGAAACATTGAATATGATTTAAGCAAAGTTCAAAGACATAGATTTTCCGTAATGAAACATATGTTGAAAGATAATATAGCAATTATGACTTGCAGGCAACTATCTACTTTTGATTTTCAACATATTTTGATTTCAAAATATTTAGTAGATATGTGTACTGTTTCCCTTCAAACAAAAGAAACAACTTATGCATTCCCCCTTTACTTATACCCTGACAATAACGCACAACAAACCATTGACCAAAACAATGATAGACGACCAAACTTAAACACAGAAATAGTAACCCAAATAGCAAAGAAAATAGGCTTAACTTTTACAACCGAAAAAGAAACTACAAAAGACACATTTGCACCAATAGACATTTTGGATTATATCTATGCCGTTTTACACAGTCCAACATACAGAGAAAAATATAAAGAGTTTTTAAAAATAGACTTTCCACGTGTGCCGTATCCAATAGACTTGATAGCTTTTCAAAAGTTGTCAAGTCTTGGCAGCCAACTACGCCAACTACATTTATTAGAAAGCCCAACGGTTTCAACCTACATCACGCAGTATCCCATTGATGGAAACAACGCAGTTACAAAACCTCAGTTTGTCATTCCGAAGCATGAGAAATCTGAAACCGCTGCAGATGTAGATGCCCGCACGGGCGGCCCCGTCGTACCTCAGCACGACAAAGGCCGGGTTTACATCAACGACACTCAATATTTTGACAATGTACCCGAAGTGGCGTGGGCTTTTTTTATTGGCGGTTATCAACCTGCACAAAAATGGCTCAAAGACCGTAAGGAAAGAACACTTGAATTTGAGGATATACTCCACTATCAAAAAATGATAGTTGCCCTCGCAGAAACCGATAGAATCATGAACGAAATTGACGAAATAGATATTTAAGTACTTATTCAAAACTAATACGGTATTTGTACTTTGATAACTTACTGATTAACAGCACTGTATTTAACTCACGACACCGTACTATATACTCGCAACTTTTTAACAATAAAAATGCAAGTTTCAATTAGAGTTTTGTATCAATTTATATGTAACCGTCTTAATCGTTCATTGGCAATTATCAGAAGCCATAAGTACCCCAAAAATATAAATTATCAGTAAAAAAAGCATAGTCTATGCTTTAATCAAATAAACATCTATCAATATGAACCGTAGAAATTTTATTCAGAATACCCTCGGCCTGAGCGCACTGTCGCTTTTGCAGCTCAATGCCAAACCAATCAAAACCAAACAAGTAGGTTTGCAGCTTTATACACTTCGTGATGATATTCAGAAACAAGGCATCGAAAAAATAGTAGAAGCAGTGGCCAAATTAGGCTATAAAAAAGTAGAAAATTTTGGTTACGGCAAAGGGTTATTTTTTGGTAAAACGCCAACTGAATATGCCAAATTACTCAAAGATAACGGCCTCACAGCACCAAGCGGACACTATCTGACGGCTCGAAATATGGAAATAGACGGCCTAAGTAAAAACTGGAACAAAGTAATTGAAGATGCTGCCGCCATTGGCCAAAAGTATGCAGTGTTGGCATATCTGATGCCCAACGAGCGCAAACCCGAAGACTACAAACAACTCTTTGAACTCTTGAACAAAGGTGCAGAAGTAGCCCAAAAAGCAGGCTTGACGATGGCTTATCACAACCACGATTTTGAGTTTACAGAACGCATGGACGGTGAAAAACCCTACGACCTGATACTCAAAAATACCAAAATTGCAATGGAATTGGACTTGTACTGGGTAGCAAAAGCCAACGAAAAACCCGAAGAGTATTTTATGAAACACCCGGGGCGTTTTCAGATGTGGCATATAAAAGACATGGCCAACACCCCCGAAAAAGAGTTTGCAGAAGTAGGCTCAGGCACAATAAACTTTGCCGATATTTTCAAACACGCCAAACACGCAGGTCTCAAACACTATTTTGTAGAGCAAGATGTCTGCAAACGCCCACCCCTCACAAGTGTCGAGATGAGCATAGACTATATCAGAAAAGCCAAATGGGGATAAATCCAATTACAAATGATTGAATGACGAATTGAAAAGTGAATCTGTGGTCTGTGTCTTCACAGACCACTTTTGGTGTATAGCCAAAACTTAACAATTTGGTAACATTTGCTCAAAAACAAATATATTACTTTTACAATGCCTATCAACAACAAACTTACCTCAATTTTATGTTCGGTTTAGACACCAGTATCTTCTTGCTTCTCTTTTTGTGCCTTTTTGCAGCTTGCGCTTTTGAATTTGTAAACGGTTTTCATGACACTGCCAACGCCGTTGCTACCGTTATCTATACCAACACCCTCAAACCTATACAAGCGGTGGTATGGTCGGGGTTTATGAATTTTTTTGGTTTATTGACTGGTGGGGTCGGTGTTACGATGAGTATCATTGGGCTGTTACCTACCGAGTTGCTGATTGACCCTAATATTTATCACTCCGTGGCGCTGGCATTGTCTATGCTTTTGACGGCCATAATCTGGAACTTAGGCACTTGGTATTTTGGTATTCCGGCATCGAGTTCGCATACCTTGATTGGTTCTATTTTGGGTATTGGCGTAGGTTATGCAGTATTACCCACTACCAAAGCAGGCACAAATTTTATTAACTGGGACAAAACAATAGAAATCGGCCAAGCACTTTTGCTGTCGCCTTTGTTTGGTTTTGCGATAGCCATTATTTTTATGTATATCCTCAAAAAAACAATTTCAAACAAAGCTATTTTTAAAGAACCCAAAAAAGATACTCCACCCCCAAACTGGATTCGTGGTATATTGATTGCTACTTGTACTATGGTGAGTTTTTTTCATGGTCGTAACGATGGTCAAAAAGGAATCGGTCTGATGATGATGATATTGATTGCTTTTTTGCCGAGCCAGTTTGCCGTCAATCCCAATATCGACCCAGTTAAGCTATCAGAAAATGCGGCCATCGTTCAGTCGGTAGTTGCTAAGATAGATGTAACGGCTCTGTCGATTACTGAAAAAGAAAGTTTTGATAAAATTGTGAAAGGCACAAAAAGTATCAGTACAATGTTTGCTAATGGCTTGTTGGCCAAAGACTTGACGATAGACCAAAAACTCGAACTCAGAAAAGACGTATTGAATATCACAAAACATACTGGCAAGTTGCTAGAAAGTGAATCAATAAGTTTGAGTGCAGACGAAAAGAAAAATTGGAAGCTGGCTGCTAATGGCGAAAAACCGCCTTTTTTTACTGTTGGAAACAGCAACAGCGGCTTGGCTTCACTGACCGACTTCGCACCTATGTGGGTGATGTGGCTTGTGGCACTGTCGCTGGGTTTTGGTACGATGATAGGCTGGAAAAGAATCGTTGTAACAATCGGCGAAAAAATTGGCAAACAACACCTTTCCTACGCACAGGGTGCATCAGCCGAGTTGGTGGCATCTATCACAATCGGTTTGGCAACGGCCTACAAGTGGCCTGTAAGTACTACACACGTATTATCGTCGGGTATTGCTGGCTCAATGGTAGCTTCAAAGGGTATTAAAAACTTACAGGGAGGCACTATCAAAAATATACTACTCGCCTGGGTGCTTACCTTACCCGTAACAATCTTATTGTCGGCTACTTTGTTTGTGTTTTTTCGCTGGATAGCTGGGTAGCCTCTAACAAAAAGGTATAAATAAGGCTGGTGGACGTTACGAAATTTTCAATACAATTTTGCCAAACTGCGCCCCGCTATCCATCTTTCTGAGAGCAGCCTCTGTGTCGTTTAGGTCAAAAACTGAGTCAATGACAGGTACTATTTGGTGTGTTTCTACGAATGTTACCATTTCCATAAAATCACGGTCAGAACCCATCGTAGAGCCTAAAATGTCAAGGTGTTTGAAAAATATTTTGGGCGGAACGAGTTCGGTGATATTGCCAGTTGTACCACCAAAAAAACATATACGGCCACCGATGGCGGCCACATCAATCAATTTTGTGAAGCCTTGCCCGCCCGCACTGTCAATAATTACATCAAAATAACCACTTCGGTCTGCGCCTGCGGCTGTTAGTAAGTTTTTGGCCCAACTGTCGTCTTTGTAGTTCACACCACCCTTTGCGCCGAGTGCTACTGCCTGAGCTATTTTGTCGTCAGAGCCAGACGTTACCCATACTTCTGCGCCTGTGGCCACAGCAAATTGTAGTACCAATAGAGCCACACCACCACCGATGCCCGTTATCAATACTTTTTCGTTAGGTTGTAATTTTGCCCTGCTCATCAGCGCACGCCAGCCAGTTACGCCTGCCAATGGCAAAGCTGCTGCTGCTTCAAAACTCAAATGGCTTGGTTTTGGTACAAGGTATTGGGCTTCAATTTTAATGTATTCGGCAAAAGTACCATCGTCGGGGAGTCCTAATATTTTATAATTTTTGGAGTTGAATCTTTCATTCTCGCCCCAATTATGTGAACAGTTTATGATAACCTCACGCCCCAACCAACTCTCAGGCACGCCCTCGCCAACTGCCGAAACTATGCCCGAACCGTCTGAACCCAAAATAATCGGTAGTTTAATACCGGGATAGCGACCTTGCTGAATAAAAACATCTCGATGATTGAGCGCAGCGGCTCTGAGCCGAACTATGGCCTCGCCTGCGGCGGCTTGTAAGTCAGGTACTTCTTTGATTGTTACGGCCTGATTAACGGCTTCCAAAACGACTGCTTTCATGGTGGGTAATTAGTGTTTTTAGATGATTGATGATGTGTGATATATGATGTATAATGTAGGATTGATGATGTGTGATGTATGATTGATGATGTGTGATGTATGATTGATGATGTGTAACAGAGCAATATATAATACATCCTACATAATAAATACGTCGTACATTTTTTACTCTTTTATAACCTTCTTCCAAACCATGCCTTTTGATGTTTGGATTCCGATTTGGTATTGGCCTGTTGGTATTTGTCGGGTATCTATCTGGGTTTCAGATGTTTTGGTGGTGTTTTGTTTTGTAATAACTCTTCGCCCAGTCATATCCAATATTTCTATTTGCTCAATAAAAACAGCATTGGGTGTTCTGACGGTCAGTATATCTTGCACAGGGTTTGGATAAATCTGTATGGTTTGGTCGAGCAAAGGGTTGGTACTCAAAATAGCTACTACTTGAAAAGTTTGCGTAGCTATCGCAATCGGATAAAAAACCCGCCCAGGTTGGGTGTATGCCCGTACTGTAACCGTACCTGCACCTGTAACGGTCAGTTTATTTCCCGAAACAGTAGCTGGCCCTGAGATAACTTTGAACAATACTGTTTCATTGTTTGTGGCTGTAGCAGAGAGCGAGATAGGCGGTGTATTTTCAAATTTATTACCGATGGCTGAAAAGTTGATACTTGGCTGTGGACGTGTACCTTGCGACACCCACAGCGGCCAGTTGCCGTTGCTCAAAAGTGATGAAGTCGAGCCTTTGGGCGATATTTTGTCTGTATTAAGACCAATGACAGAGATGTTTTTTTTGCCGTCTGTGCCTTTGGCCACGTACACCAGTTTGTCGTCCAATCGAGAGTAATCGGCGTAACCCAAAGTATTATTATTGACGATGGGCTTGATGGTGTTTTTTTCTAAATCAATACCAAAAACGCCGTAAGTCTTGTTATCGTCCAATAAATAATCAAAAGACAGAATAGCGGTTGAGTTTTTGGCAAATGTTGGGTTACCCACACTTTCGCCAGCTTGCAAGTCCGAAAATATTTTTTGAATTTTGCCATCACCAAAACCACCATCTACGGCGTTCCAGACTCTAATAATACCCAAGTCCCAATATTCTAATAAATTGCCACCAGTAGTTTTTATTTTATTGAAAGCGTCATAAACCAAATATTCACCCGATGCGTCCCATTCCAAACCATCAGCATACTGCACGTCGCTTGTTGAGATACCCGAATAGCTGGGGTTTGAGAGTAAAAATTTCTTCCAAGTCTGTAATTCAAAACTATACACATAAATAGTTCTGTCGGCCTCGTTGGTGAGGGCAGCCATTTTTTTGCCATCTTTCGATATAGCCACTTTGTTCCAAACTGTTTCGTTCGATACTACCGTTTCGTCGGCAGTGCCAACTAAACTTATGGCTCTGATTTTTTTGTCGGCATTGACAACATAGACCAATTTGCCATCGTCAGTTACACTTGGCCTGTTTACGATGGCTCTTGTCGATTTGGCAATGATATTACTGCCAGTAATTGAGGTCGAGTAGAGTTTGTCGTCTGCACCATATACCAACAAAAACTCTGTACCGCTATTGGTTGGCAAAGTCGTTTGGGCGGGTGTGGGGTTTTGGGTCATTAGGTCGGTAATACCCACTTGGTCGAAAGCACTTTGGGCGGCTTTGACTTCGTTTGAGGCTGCTCCATACAAGTCAGAAGCGGCCTTGATGACAGCCACTCTCATGTCTTTGAATTGTGAATAACGAGTTAGGTATTGAGTCAGTACTCGATAATATACCTTTTCGGCTTTGTCTTTGCCAACAGAGGCATTGGAAGCAAACAAATAAAAAGCGTAGTTGGGAATACCGCTATTGATATGCACACCGCCATCGTCTTGTGTTGTATTGACGTATTGCGCCATGGTTTTGGGTTGGTAGCCATTGTCGTTAGTACCGCCTTGGTTGGGGTTGGACATACTACGCAACGCACCCGACTGAAATACGCTACGCTTCACAACCGTTTCTCCAATCGTCCAGTTGGCTCTGTCCATCAATACCCCAAAAACGTCCGACATCGATTCGTTCAGTGCGCCCGACTGGGTGTCGTATTCGAGGCGAGCGGTATTTTCGGTTACAGCGTGAGTCATTTCGTGGCCAGCTACGTCCAATCCTCCAGCCAAAGCCGTAAAATCTTGAAGCCCATTGCCGTAAGCCATCACTTCGCCATTCCAAAACGCATTATCCATTTCTTTGCCTTTTTCGTCTTTTACGTTAATTACCGACAGCATATTACCGCCTTTGCCGTCCAAGCCATTACGTTTGTGTGTGCTCAAAAAATAGTTATAAGCCACGCCAGCGTTGTTGTGTGCCGACACAGCCGTCGGACTCCAAGAGTTGGACGACGACGTAATGTACGACAGCGAAATGTCATCGGCACGAGAGCCACCTGCATCTAAGGTTAAAATCGCTCCTGCGGGGCTACTCGGAATGTTCGACTGCACATTGTTGAACATTGGCCGAGAGGTGTCAATCAAGTAAAACAGATTGTTTTTAGAATAAGTGTTAATCGTTTGTGTTGCGCCGTTGAGGTCTCTACTAATGGCTTTGGTTGGGCCGTCGAGTGTACAAGTATGATTTTGGCGCAATAGTACTTGCCCTGTTTGAGCGTCTATAAAATAATTCCAACGTTCTACGAAATTCGGTCTTACCACCATTCGCCACGCCAAGTGAGCATTTTCGAGGTCAGACTTTGGGTAATAAATCAATAACTCAATCTCAGAAACTTGTTTTTTTAGAATCTGCAATTCATTAGGTTTCAATTCTCTTACTGTCGTAACCTTTTTCAAATCGTTGAGAGCCGTTTGTGTTGCTTGGTTTTCTGTTATGCTGGGACTGATGTTTTGTAAAGTAGGCGTTTTGAAATGCTTACCGTTGAGTGTCATAAAGGCGTTATCTTGGGCGTGCAATATCATCTC
>JAYWHT010000013.1:0-70512 GCA_043777595.1 Spirosomataceae bacterium | reverse complement strand
AAGTGCTTGGGGCCTTTCTAATAGAGTTATTGCTAAAATAACAGCTTTAACATTCGCAATATTTTTAAATTTTATTGCCGAAATGCCCATTTTACAGGCCAAAAACTTTATCTTTTAATTAGCACAATCCGTATTCCAGTACTATATGGCTGTGCGACAGATGGAGTAGAGTGGCAGTTTCTTAAATTTGAAAACAATAGCTTTGACATAGATAGTAAAGTTTATACCAACCTAAACGAGATTTTGGGCGTGTGGCATACCATTATACAGTTTTATGTGAATTGATATTTAACATTTAATCGGCAAACTGACAAATTAGCCCATTTGCTTGTCTTTGAATCGTTATTTAAACTGACTAAAACTATGCCCCATTTTGGTTTGCTTAGTTCGTAGATATTGTTCGTTGTGTGGGTTGGCGGTCATTTCTACTGGTATGGTGTCGGTTATTTCTAAACCGTAACCCGTTAGTCCTACTCGTTTTTTTGGATTATTAGAAATCAGCCTGAGTTTACTGATATTCAAATCTCTCAAAATCTGTGCGCCTATGCCGTAGTCTCGTTCGTCCATCTTAAAGCCCAGAGCCAAATTAGCCTCTACGGTGTCGAGTCCTGTTTCTTGGAGTTTATAGGCTTTGAGTTTATTGACAAGGCCAATGCCCCGTCCTTCTTGATTCATGTATAAAATCACGCCTTTACCTTCTTTTTCGACCATCGCCATGGCAGCGTGTAATTGGGGGCCACAGTCGCAGCGGCAAGAGCCAAAAATATCGCCCGTAGCACAAGACGAATGTACCCGCACCATGACAGGCTCGTCGGCTTGCCAAGTACCTTTAATTAGTGCCAAGTGGAGTTCGTCTGTATTTTTCTGTCGATAGGCTATTAAATCAAAATCACCCCATTCAGTAGGCATATTGACACTTATTTCGGCCTGCACCAACGACTCGTAGCGAAGTCGATAAGCGATAAGGTCTTTGATACTGACGAGCTTCATATCAAATTTATCGGCAATTTGGCGGAGTTCGGGTAGCCGAGCCATTGTACCATCTTCGCTCAAAATCTCAATCAAAACACCTGCTGGTTCGAGGCCAGCTAATCGGGCAAAATCGACGGCCGCTTCAGTATGGCCTGTTCGTCTCAAAACGCCCTCAGTTACAGCCCTAAGCGGAAAAATATGCCCAGGCCGCCCCAACTCTTCGGGCTTAGTGTCGGGGTTGGCCAATGCCAGAATAGTTTTGGCACGGTCGGAGGCCGAGATTCCTGTCGTACAGCCGTAGCCCAATAAATCTACGGAAACTGTAAAAGGCGTTTCATGAGTTGAGGTATTGTCGCCAACCATCATTTTTAAGCCCAGTTCTTGGCAACGCTCAATCGTCAAGGGCGCACACATAAGGCCACGGCCTTCACGAGCCATAAAATTGACCATCTCGGGCGTAGTCAGCTCGGCAGCACAAATAAAATCGCCTTCGTTTTCTCGGTCTTCGTCATCTACAACAATAATGATTTTTCCGTCTCTGATGTCAGCTATGGCATCTTCTATTTTATCTAATTTAATCAAGTTGGTATTATTATTGTTAGTCATAAGTAATCAGTCGATGGTCGTTAGTAGTTAGTCGCCAGTGGAAAGGGTACAAATAGCAAATTATCAATGACCAATGACTAACGATTGTTTATAATAGTTTTGTGAATATTACGTTACTTTTGTGGTGCAAAGATACGCACCCAAGCCATGCGATAAGTTATAGATGACGAATTATGAAGTAAAAATATGAAAAGTTGTTTTTTATTGATTTTGATTTCCCTTTCAGTGGTCTCGTTTTCTACGAATGCACAGGATTTTTGTAATCCTGACGAATGGGTCAAAGCGGGCTTAGGTAAGCCCGCCGTGGGTGGTTTTCAGATTGTAGGCCCCAAGTTTGGCTGTGCGCCCTTTCAGGTGAGCCTCAAAACTACGGTAGGTACAAATTTTAAATACATTTATGCCTATCGAACGGGTAGCCCGCTTACTGGCTATGTACTTGATACTATCAGAACAACAAATTATATTGAACAAGGTTCTTATAAAATTTTGCAAATTGGGAGCATCGGCTCGCTATCGGTATATTGCGACGAAGTGCAGGTTTTTAGTAAAGTCAATGTTACCAAAAAAGAATGTAGCGGGCGTAGGGTTGTTATTACGGTAGTAAACGACTCCTTGGCCAAACGGTATGACTCGTTTCTGGTCGATTGGGGCGATGGCACAGCACCCCAAGCACTCCCCAAAAGTACCAATATGTCATTATCAAGAGTTTATCCAAACGTCAATCCTCGGATTGTTTCAGTTACGGGTGTTTTTATGGGGCAAGTCATCAGATGCCTCACTGCCGCAAGTGTAGCCGTAATTCCTAATAATATTGATGCCTCATCGGTAGCAGTAAGGCGTGTAACTGTTCGGAACGACGGCTTGGTTGATGTTTTGGTCAATGGTGCAAACGGCATAATGGCAGAGCTACAAGGCTCACAAAATGGGGGTAATTTTGGAGGACTTAGCCAAACGATTTCCAAAAACGACACCACTACTTTTACAATAAGAAACACAAACCTCAGCCAAGGTGCGTTTTGTTTTAGAATGAGTACCAACGATGGTTGCGAAAGCGCAGGAGGTGCCTCAAATACAGTCTGTACGGTGTCGCTTGATGTGGTGGCAACTAATCGGCAAAATGATTTGAAATGGACAGAATACTCGAATACAGATTTTAGAAATTATCAGATTATTAGAAACACTACTCCGCTCGGTGGCACAATCAACAGCAAACCATTTACTAATAGTTCGGACAAGGCCGTTACTTGTGGCGAAAACTACAGCTATCAAGTCATTGTCAATTTGCCCAACAATGCAACATCTGTGTCGCAATTAAAGACAGTAAAGGCGATTTCGGACGAAGTGCCGTCGATTGTCAGAACGCCATTTGTGAGTGTATTAGAAAATCAACAATTAGAAATCAGAGCAGTAGCACCGCTACAAGGTGCAACGGCTTCAAGATACAAAGCTATTTTACTAAAAGCAGACGAAGGTGGCGAGTTTAAGGAGTTTATGGTCAAAGACAACTCGCTGATATTTAATGACGATGACGTAAAAACTGCCGAAAAATCATATTGCTACAAAATACAATACCAAAACGCCTGCGGTAATAGCTCTGCCCCGACTGAGGCTTTTTGTTCGGTACATTTATATTCAAAATCAACTACTTCGATTGACTGGACGAGTGCATGGCCGTTTGTGGTACCTGTGGCAAATTATGTACTCGAAAAATATGACGAAATGGGTAATTTGATTGACCAAATACAAATGGGTGGCAATACAACCTTTGCTCCAAATTTAGACACCCCCGACCAGCAGTTGTTTAGGTACAGAATCCAGGCATCTACTGCACAAGGATTGGCGAGTTATTCCAACACTTATATTTTTCGTAAAAATGCTCAAATCTTTTTACCCGATGCTTTTAGCCCAAACGACGATGGTATCAATGATAGATTTGCTGTGAAAGGACTATTTTTTGTTACCTTCAAAATGGTAATACTAAATCGTTGGGGGAGTGTTATTTATGAATCGACTGACCCCAAAAACGGCTGGGACGGTACTTACGACAGCCGCCCCGCACCCGAAGATACTTACGTGTATAGGGTCGAAATCGTAGATTCGTTGGGCGAAAAATTTACAAAACGAGGAACAGTGTTGTTGCTTCGCTGATTTGTGTTAATTTTGTCAGTAGAGTAGATGAAAGATTTTAGATTTAAGTATCAGACAGATAAACCGTGCCACCGATTACATTTCATGGAAGCCTTCGCTCAAAGCGAAGGCTTCCATGAGCTTCCTATAAATTACTAAAATAACAACACAAAAATATGTTTGGAGACATGAAGGGAATGCTTGGAAAAGTCAAAGAATTTCAGGCCAAAATGAAAGAAGCCCAAGAGAGCCTCGAAGAGCTAACTGACTCTGCCGAAGCAGGTGCAGGCATGGTAAAAGTTACGATAAATGGTCATAAAAAACTGACCAGCATAGAGATAGACCCTGACATAGCCAAACCCGAAGACCGTGAAATAATGCAAGACCTGATTGTGGCGGCAGTAAATAAAGCTATGGATAAAATTGATGTTCAGATCAAAGATCATATTCAAAAAAATACCGAAGGAATGTTACCTAACATTCCAGGATTAGATTTAAGTAAAATGATGAAGTAATGGCTACCTCAACAGTAGCCGTTGTGATACTCAACTACAACGGTCGGTCATTTTTAGAACAATTTTTACCATCAGTTATAGCACATTCGGCTGGTAATAAAATTATTGTAGCCGACAATGCCTCGACCGACAACTCTGTCGATTGGCTCAAAAGCAAATATCCAGCCATTGCGCTCATCGAACTGCCTACCAATATGGGCTATGCAGGAGGGTACAATAGGGCATTGGCACAAGTCAAAGCAGACTATTATGTATTGCTCAACTCTGACGTAGAAGTAACCCCAAACTGGATAACGCCAATCGTACAACTACTTGATAACCAGCCACAAATAGCAGCTTGTCAGCCTAAGTTGTTGGCTTATCATAACCGAAATTTGTTTGAATATGCAGGCGGTTCAGGTGGTTTTTTAGACTACTTAGGCTATGCCTTTTGTCGTGGGCGGATTTTTGATAGCTGCGAAGTTGATACAGGCCAATATAACGACAATCGAGCTATTGGTTGGGCTTCTGGGGCTTGCTTATTTGTTAGAGCAACGGTGTTTCATCAATTAGGAGGCTTTGACGAATTATTTTTTGCCCATTTTGAAGAAATAGATTTGTGCTGGCGCATACAACTGGCTGGGCGACAGGTTTATTATTGCGCCGACTCTGCGGTATTTCATGTTGGCGGGGGTACTTTGCCTGTAACAAGTCCTTTCAAAACGTATCTTAATTACCGCAACAACTTGGCAATGCTCTATAAAAATTTACCCGACGATAAGGTCTGGTCAATCATTTTACAAAGACTCGTATTAGATGGTGTTTCGGCCATAAGATTTTTGCCAAAAGCAGACTTTAAAAATATTTGGGCTATTATCAGAGCGCATTTTGTGTTTTATGCTATGGTACCGAAACTTCATAAGAAACGCCTACCGAGCATTATAGATTATCCCAAAACGATATATTTAAAAAGTATAATTTGGGAGTATTTTGTGAAGGGAAAAAAGAGTTTTGATAAACTATAAAACACGCTTCATCATCACATCGGCGGCGGCTTTGGTAAATGCCCAAATAGGTGCGGTACTCATCACTCTGAAATCTTGCCAGATGTTTGTGTCTTCGTCCAAAAAGGCAAACAGATTGGCCGTTGGATTGTTTTTATACAGTCCCGTAAAAATATCTTTGCCAGATGCCCTTTCTTGGAGCAGTACATTGAGTAGTACGCTATCTAACCATTTTTTGAAGTGGTTTTTTATCGTTTTGGGCGAATGAAATGGGGCTTTATTTTGCAATAGTTTTTTAACAATCTGACTGTTAAACTGTTGTATTCTCCGAAAAGCATAACCTGTTGAAGCTTTGACATTACCCCCCGACGTACCGATTCGCATTACATGGCTACCCACACGGTCGGGGGTCGGCTCGTCAGTCATCGGAATAACGCCATACTCCACGTGTGCTATTGTGTAGTTTTTGATTTGCAAAAATTCTGAAATATAGTTTTTCAATTCGATTTCATACTCTTCGTGAGGCAATAACTGATCTGAAAAAACAGTATATTCTACCATAGCACGGGTACTACTCTGCGGCAACACATACATAAACCGCACACCAAGGCCACGCTGCTCCACTCGGTAGTCCATCATGGTAGGGCAACTGACATCAAAAACTGGTTCTGTTGTAACAATCTCCCAGCCCTTGAAGTGCTGCAATAAATTGTGTTGTTTGGGTAGGTTTTGTTTGAGAGTATGGGTACTATCAAAAACATAATCGGCTATATATTGCGATTGGTCTGTTATCACAAAGCCACCATTAGACGTGTCTTTTACACGCTCTATACGCTCGTGTTTGAAGCTAATGTTTGGGTTTTTGGCTAAGTCGGCCTTTACAAAATTATAAAAATTTATACCCTGAATACATTTGTAGCGATAATCACCAATGTCGAGTACTGCCGAGAAATCTGTACCATGAAAATATACCTTATCCCATTTCTGACCAACAACAGCCTCGAAGATACCCTCGCCTTTTTCCCAGAAACACCAAGTACGATCGTTCTGGGTTTTGGTGTCTTTGTCTATAATTAGTATTGATTTATCACGCAGAGCAGTCTGATTGATATGATAAGCCAAACTTAGTCCAGCCAAGCCACCGCCTGCTATTATATAATCGTATCGTTGCATCTAAATGGGTACGTTTACGTGTCGTTCGGAATGATAGCTCGACCGCACCAACGGCCCCGATTCTACATATTTTAGCCCACGGCGCAGCCCTTCGGTGCGGTAGTCGTCAAACATTTCGGGGGTTATCCATTCTATTACTTCATGGTGCATTTTGGTTGGTTGTAGGTATTGGCCGAGTGTAAGTATGTCAAGGCCATTGGCTACAAGGTCGTCGATGGCTTTGTGTACTTCGTCTTGGGTTTCGCCGAGGCCAAGCATAATACCCGATTTTGTACGTTTGCCATAGTCTTTTGTCCGTCTGATTTGCTCCAAACTACGCTCGTAGCGAGCCTGCGGTCGCACACCTCGGTAGAGCCGCTCAACGGTTTCCATGTTGTGCGATACTACTTCTTGCCCTGCCGAAATCATACGTTCGAGTGCTTCCCAGTTGCTTTTGGTGTCGGGTATGAGTGTCTCAATGGTAGTGTTTGGGCTAAGTACTTTGGTCTGGATAACTGTCTGGTGCCAAACTTCTGCGCCTTTGTCTTTGAGTTCGTCTCTATTTACGGACGTAATGACGGCGTGCTTTACACTCATCAACTGTATAGCCTCGGCCACACGGCGAGGCTCGTCAATGTCGTATTCGGTTGGGCGGCCGGTGGCCACTGCACAAAACGAACAGCTACGGGTACAAATATTGCCCAAAATCATAAAAGTAGCCGTACCTTCGCCCCAACATTCGCCCATGTTTGGGCAGTTGCCACTTTCACAGATGGTATGTAGTTTGTTAGTATTGACTATTGTTCTGACTTTGCGGTATTCGGGGCCGGTGGGTAGCTTTACTCTCAGCCAATCGGGTTTTTTTCGCCTTTCAGAGGCGACTACTGGTAATTCTATCATTCAAAAAAAATTGAAGTTCTCGATTTATATTTTTTGGGGGATTGGGTCAGATTAGTGTATTACTTTTTTGACCCAAAATAAACAGTAACGTATGCAGAAGTGAAAGTACTCTTGTTGTCGGCAAGTGGCATAATGACGGCTTTTGACGAAAATATTTCAGCCAAAAAACCTACCTCAATTCCTGTCAGATTGCTACGAAAAGCACTTAGTTCAAAACTCAACGCTGCTTTGAAGTTAATACCTGGTAGTATTTGAGATTTGTCCAATCCTTGTAAAAAACCACCTTTGCCCAAAATACTCTCCAACGACTGTGTGGTGGGGTTGTACGGCTCAGTTTTGATAATGCCCGGCCTCACTTGATAACGCACGTAGTAGGGTTTGACAATACCCAACGACAAACCAGCGGCCAAAATACCATTGATGGCGATACCCTCGTCGCCATTACGACTCGAAAATACTATTTCTCGGCCATATTGAGGGCGTACTGCAAATAAATAATTTTGTTTGCCGGGCGTAAACCGCTCGCCCGTACCTGCTGGTGTGGGTACTTCTTTGGGGTGGCGCACATTGACGATTTCCAAAGCCAAGTATCTAAACTGTGTTTTACCGAAGAGTGTGTTTTCTAATCTGTTGGCTTTTCTGACTACAAACCCGCCAAGTAGCCCTGCACTGGTATTGGTTGTTGCCCCAAAGGTAAGGACAGACGAGTAGTCTATACTTTCATCTTTTATTTTGGAAACCGAACTACGTGCCGCTGCCCGAGTGGTGGTGGTAGGCTGTACTTTGCGCTGGGCATTGACTCCGTAGCCAGCCAGAACGACTAAAAGTAGTGCCGCAATTATTTTTTTCATAGCAAAATGGCCTGATAGATGCTTTGTACTGCACAAATTTTTCATAAAATTAAAGTAATCGGATACAATAAACAAACTATTTTTAAAGATATATGGTTCAAGATAAAATCAATGAGTAGCTTACTGACACTACATGAAATTATTATTCTCTACAAACACTGCTTTTATTATATGCCAACCGCACACACTATCTATCAAGGCGATTTACGCACCCAAGCCACTCATTTACAGTCTGGCACAACGATTTTGACCGATGCCCCGACCGACAACAACGGCAAAGGGGAGGCTTTTTCGCCTACTGATCTGGTAGCTACTGCGCTCGGTAGCTGCATGATGACAATAATGGGCATAGCCGCCCGCAGAGACGGAATCGAACTCAAAGGCTCTGAAATGGACATCACCAAAGGCATGTCGGCAGACTCACCTCGGCGTATTGCCAAAATAGAAATTATAATCAATTTGCTGACTGACAGACAATTAGAAGAAAATGAAAAAGCCAGTCTGATACGAGCTGCACATACTTGCCCCGTTGCATTGAGTCTCCACCCCGACATTGAACAAGCCGTTAGTTTTGTCTGGAAATAAATAGCAATACATTTATGAAATGCCTTATCGTTGGTCTTGGCAACATTGGCCCCGAGTACCTTTTTACACGCCACAACATTGGCTTTATGATTGCCGACCGACTGGCGGCCAACAACGAGGCCAAGTTTACGATAAATAAACTGGCCTATACGACTGAATTTAAAATTAGAGGAAATCAAATTTACGTCATAAAGCCCACAACGTACATGAATCTAAGTGGAAAAGCATTGCGGTATTATATGGACGGATTGAAAGTTGAGAAAGAAAATGTATTGGTTTTGGTCGATGAGCTACAACTTGACTACGGTATTTTGCGTCTTAAACCCAAAGGATCGCATGGCGGCCACAACGGACTCAGAAACATTGAAGAAATATTGGGTACGCCCGAATACGCTCGGCTGAGGTTTGGTGTAGGTAGCAACTTTCCGAGGGGGCGGCAAGTTGAATATGTTTTGAGTAATTTTTCTGACAACGAAATGGCTGGCATTGTTATAGATTTGGACAGAGCCTGCAAAATAATAACTGATTTTTGTACTTTGGGCATTGATAAGGCAATGAACAATTCTAATCAATAATTGTACTTTTTGAGTATTAGTGAAAATAATAATAATATTTTAAAAAATATTATTATTATGTAAAAGCCCATTTTTTAAAATATTATATTGTTCAAATAATAATTATACTAATATATAAGCCTATAAATCAAGTAATTTAAAATAAAGTACAAAGCGATTGGTCAATCAATGAAAATATAAATTTGGATAATAATAAAATAAGTATCAAATTTGTGCATCAGTTAATCGAAAGAGAAATTGAACTTTAAGGTGAAAGCTACAAAAAATATTTTTTATAAAAATGTTACTTTGTTCACAGCCAGAAGTCTTAAAGTTGTGAAGATTAGTTTTAGAAGTAAAATTAGTTTTTTCATGTAGAAAAGGTTAAGGGTTTAGGAATAGTCAGTATAAGGCCACTCGCACGAACGGGTGGCTTTATCTTTTTTAGACCGATACCCGATTTTCAGTACTTTTGTGAATCCGCAAAACTTCATTTTGTATTATTACTCGTGCTGTCGGGGGTTTCTATCTGATAGTTTCCTTGCAGTCGGTCGGTCAATGTCATTGAGTTAAGGTACACATCATGTATTTGTTTTTCTATTTTTCATTATTTTGGGCTTTTTCTTGGTTCTATATTTGTCTGGTTTTCTGGCAAACGCCCTATCTGGACGTAAAGCTTCTGTGTTTTGAATAAATATTTTTGTCAAATAGTCTGAGAGTTCGTTTTGGAATTATAGTTTGTTGATAATGAATGAGATAAATACAATTTGCAATATGGCTTTGGCCGAAACTATCGTTTTTTCTACATCTCTATATAATCTGCGCCAAAACGGAGTCGCCCGTGCGGTTTAGCCATCTAAAACTTATTTCTACCTGCCATCGGTTTTTCTGTGGAAAAAACCCTTGTACTGATTCTTGTTTTTGTGCAATTTCTACTTCCCATTTATGATTGAGATTTAAGTACTTGTTCGGAACTAATACGGTGTTTTAATTTTGATAACTTACTGATTAACAGCATTGTATTTAACTCACGACATCAGACTATAAATACACGACTCCTTACGTGTTCTATAAATGCGTTTTTGTAATCCATGTCTGCTGTAATTTTTTCTAAACGGGGTACTTTCTTTTTTAGTAAATCAACTGGTAAAATACTTGCTTGAGTATCTGAAATATTAGCGGCTGTAACTTTTATTGAAAATGGTAATCCTTGTGTATCAACCTCACAGGCGGCCTCACAGAATCGTCCGTTTTCGTCTTCATGGGTAGCATTTGCATTTTTATCAAGATCAATTTCCATTTCTTGGCTAATAAAATATATTATTCTAATTGACTGACTATCAGTAGCTAACAAATTTGGGTTGCGTTCTCTACTTTCAAAAATTCATTTAGTTTTTACCACAGAGTCAAGTATTTTTTTCCAAATACCACGTGACTTTAACTGAGTAAAATGAAGGTACGTCGCTGCGACAAAAAACGGCTTCCGAAGGCAGAAATTTATCATCTAAATTTCTCCATTGAATACCTGTATCGTTTATAAAAAAGTAGTCTCTAAAATTACTCTTAGAGTATGTTTGTATTTTCTTTTCGGCGCTACCCATGCAGTCGTTCAATATTTTATCAATAACTTACTATTGATTATCAATGAATTTTTGAAGTTTCTGCTTCATTATACCTACGTTTTTGGCCAAACAAAAGTACGGCGATTCTTATTTTAATACAAATTTTTAAATTTCAAAATATACTCTAAAAATAAAAATGTTGGGGCAATTCAAGTCATTACACCAAGAGTTTGCAATCATTCGTTATGTAACTCTATGTCTTCGTACCTCTGTAATAAGATAAAAATACCAACTTCTATCTTACTTGGTGCATACATCAAAATCAAAATCGCAATAAATCAACCAGAGCGATACGCCCTTCGTAAATAGCCTTGCCGACTATTACACCGTAGATGTTTGTTTCTGATAGCTTTTCCAAATCGGCCATGTTGCTTATGCCGCCGCTGGCTACAATCTGTAAATCGGGGCAGCGTTCTTGTAGATTTTTGTAGAGGTCAAACGACGGCCCTTGTAGTAACCCATCTTTGGCTACATCTGTACTGACGGTATAGCGCACGCCTTTTGCAACCCATTCTTCGACAAAATCATAGACCCAAATCGCCGTACCTTCTTCCCAACCACTTACTGCCACTCGTTCATTGCGGGCATCGGCGCCCAATATAATCCGCTCGTTGCCGTAGGTTTTTAGCCAGTTTTCAAATAGTTCAGGATTTTTGACGGCAATGCTCCCGCCCGTTACCTGCTTTGCTCCCGACTCAAAAACAGTCTTCAAATCACCGCCTGACTGTACCCCTCCGCCAAAATCTATGTTGAGTTTGGTTTGAGTCGCAATCCGTTCCAATACTTTCCAGTTGATTACCTTTTTGGCTTTTGCCCCGTCCAAGTCCACCAAATGTAAATGTGTCAGGCCAGCATCTTCAAACTCTTTTGCTACCTCTACGGGGTTTTCGTTGTAGATTGTTTTTTGGGAATAATCACCCTGTGTCAGTCGCACACATTTGCCCTCAATGAGGTCTATTGCTGGAATAATTAGCATTTAATTTTGAGTTGTTTTAAAATCATTTATCGCTTACTATCCCACTTACCGCCGAAACACCATTTTCGTTGAAAGCTTCGATGGCATAATAATAGTTTACACCTTTGTTCAAAGCCCTGATTTCTAAAACATTGGGCTGGTCGGCATAGACTTGGTAGGTTTGGTATAATTTGTTGGGTGCAATGCCCCACAAAACATTGTAACCAACTGCACCAGCCACTTTATTCCACTTAATATCAGCATTTCGGTCGTCTTTTTGGCGTTTGGCCACAAAGTTAGTGGGCGTTTCTGGTTTTTTGCCATAAGCATTACCAAATATTCTAATTTCGCCAATCGCCAAATTGACGGCTTTTACAAAAATATGCTCATATTTTACATAGCGTACCTTGGCTGGTTTCGAGAGTTCGATGTAGGCACAGGCACGGTCTCGTTTGGGTTCGTGGCTAAGATCTCGGAGTAGTGTCCAAGTTTTGTTATCGGTCGAGCCTAAGATTTTGAATTGTGTATAAACCGTTGAATCAGAATCGAATACATTGTTTTTGTAGTCAATAAAATTGACCTGAACGGCCTTTACGTCGGCCTCTTGTTCGAGGTCAATGACCACATTTTCGCCTGCACGGTTTTGTTTGGCCACCCAATACGTCTGTCGGCCTTCGTCAGTTAGGTTTTGAGCTACATGAACGGTGTCTTGCTGAGACGAAACGCTCACAGGTTTTTTGTACGAAAGTAACATCCAGCCCGTAAACAACGCATCTTTTTTATCCCATTTGCCAGTTGGTAAATACTGTGGCCAGTCGCCAAAACGAGTATTGGCAAATAGTTGGTTGTCTTGGTCAAAACCCGCAGGAAACATCGAAATACGGCGTTCCATCGGCCAATTCACAGCCAGCCACGGTGTGCCTGTATTCCAATAGTTACCGTATTTGTCTTGAAAAGTATTGCCATGCCCCGTGCCAGTCATATAGCCACCAGGCCGATACGAAATAGGATTATAAGGAGCATAGCTAAACGGCCCCATCGGGTCGTTGCCTATGTATGTGCCATTGCCGTAAACATTGTATTCAGTGCCTGGGGCGGCATATTGTAGGTAATATTTGCCATTGTGTTTGGTCATCCATGCGCCTTCGGTAAAAGGTTTGATTTTGTCTTCGTGGTTTGGGCCAAACCGCTCCCAACCATGCTGATAAGGGTCGAGCCAAAACATGGCTTTGTAGTCGCCTTTGTAAGTAAGTTTGTTTTTTTTGTCTAATTCTGCCCCAAAAATCGGATATACATTAGACGACCCCCAGTACATAAACCAACGGTCTGTATCGGGGTCTTGAAAAAGTGCGGGGTCCCATGGCCCAATGTCTTTGGGTAACTGCGGCAGCCAACGATTGACAAATTTGAGTTTGCCCTTTTCGGGTTCGGTACTATAAAAAATAGGCCGCTGCTGGAATGTTGATTGAAACAAATAGAGCGTATCTCTGACAGACATCGCCGCAGGCGCACACATATCTTCCATAGGCCAGTGGTCGGGCGTAACATAATCCCAGCTTACTAAGTCTTTGGAATGCCACCAGCCCCCCGAAATTGTTACAAACAGATAATATTCGCCTTTATGATTGACTATAACAGGGTCAGCACCAGACCGATAGGATATTTTTTCGTTCATTTGCTCAAAATTATACCTATACCCAATATCCATTGGGTTGCAATAGGTAGTTTGCGTTTGGGCTTGCGCTTGTACGAACAAATGAAGGAATGAAAGAAAGAGGAAAATATACAGTTTGGTTTTCATGGTAGTTTTAAGATTTATTTTACCAATTCAGGACTTATATTAAAAATCAAATTTTGTAATACTATTACCAATATAGATAGTTTGTTTCAATCGTAATCTATCATTTCATATTAAAGTACAGATTGTAATCCACGAATTTATAAATTATGAAAAACTCAATCCTCATTTTTCCTAATCACTTTGAGCCAATCTTCTACGCCTTTTGTGATTTTTGATACTAAATCTTGTTGAAAATCAGGGTCAATTATCTTAGCTTCGTCGTCGGGTTGGCTCAAAAAAAGTCCCTCTACCAATACATTCGGATAGTCGGTTGGGCTATTTAGAGTAAAGTTAAAACGCCCAACGTTACCATATTCATCAACGTCCAATTCAAGTACTCGTTTCAAAATAGCCTGGCTCAATGGCCTAAATCCCAAGTGTTTGTAGTATGTACTCGTACCTTTTATTTTGACAGTATCAGCCGCTGAATTATTGTGAATACTTATCAGCAGGTCGGGTTTGGCCTTGCGGAGGTTCAGTATTCGGTCGTTGTTGCCAATGAGTGTATCTCGGTCTCGGGTCATTATCACGGTTGCGCCTTTGTCTTCGAGTTGTGTTTTTAGTTTTTGGGCAATGGCTAAATTTAGTACGCTCTCACAGATTTTTGAGCGTAGCCCGCAAGCACCTAAGTTTGTACCTCCATGCCCCGCATCAATGGCCACTGTCAGGTATTTGAGTTTGAGTTTTTGGGGTTGATGTTTAATACTAATAATGAGCCTACGGCCTTGATATTGAATGTTATAACCCCAATGTTGAGCGTGTTTTAGGTCAATTTTAATACGTAGTTGCTCGTCAGTGATTTGTTCATAGTCAATGTTCTGAATTTCTGAAACAGTCTGCAACTGCGTAATCCAGTTGGTGTTGGTGGTTGCCCCAAAAATGTCTATAATTATCTTAGACGGATTGACCTCCTGCCAACTTTGGTAAGGCAGCCGCTCTGGCAAAGGTACAGACACGTAGTCATATCTGTCATCGCCCCACGCTCGCCAGTTGCCTGTCAGGTTTTGGATTTTGGTCTTTGTTATCGTATCTTTTTTTACCAAAGCGACAGGTACCCAAGCCGTGAGTTGATTGGTAAGCCTGACACGGTACAAGTCTTTGTGACGGCCAGTGGTTTTGAGTAAAACGAGCGAATCAATATAGCCCATTTTTGCACCACCCAATCGGTCTTCGCCCAGCCCATAGTTCAAATAAGCCAGCGGCCCTTTGGTTCTAAATAACGAATCTTCATGAAAAACAATAACCGTATCTGCCTTTTGAGCCAATGAAGTGAAAAAAGAAAAGTGAGAAACGAAAAATATAATAAAAAACTGTTTCACGGTATAATTAACTGATTATAAGGGATTTAATAATTTTAAACCCAAAACTCGAAACTAATAATGTAAATGTAGCAAATGAAATTTCTATTTTTGTACTCAAAATCAAAATTTTACCTTCTACACCTAACAAATGACTAACTTAGATTCTTACAGTTTTGCTGGCAAACGTGCCTTGGTTCGGGTCGATTTTAATGTACCACTCAACGACAAATTTGAAATCACAGACGATACTCGCATCAGAGCTACGCTGCCAACTATCAAAAAAATATTGGCCGATGGTGGTTCGTGCATATTGATGTCGCACTTGGGCAGGCCAAAAGACGGCCCAACCGAAAAGTATTCACTAAAACACTTAGTAACGCCACTGTCGCTGATATTAGGTGTGTCTGTCAAATTTGCCGACGATTGTATTGGTGCATCAGCTACTGAAATGGCCGCTGGCCTTCAAGCTGGTGAGGTTTTGTTGTTAGAAAATTTGCGTTTTTATAAAGAAGAAGAAAAGGGCGACGTGGCATTTGCCGAAAAACTCTCGAAACTGGGTAATGTATGGGTAAACGATGCCTTTGGTACAGCCCACCGAGCGCACGCTTCAACGGCTGTAATTGGACAGTTTTTTGCGGATAAAGTTTGTGGGTACGTCATGCAAGCCGAAATCGACAATGCCGAGCGCATTTTGGACAAAGCCGAGCGGCCATTTACGGCCATCATGGGCGGTGCCAAGATTTCTGATAAAATATTGATTATCGAAAAACTACTGGACAAAGTCGATAACCTTATCATTGGTGGTGGTATGACTTATACTTTTACCAAAGCGCAAGGCGGCCAAATTGGTAAGTCATTGTTGGAAGCCGACAAACAGCCGCTGGCTCTCGAACTTATCGAAAAAGCCAAAGCAAAGGGCGTAAACTTGATTTTTCCAGTCGATAATGTCTGTGCTGATAGTTTTAGTAACAGCGCCAATCGCATGACCATCGCTACGGGCGAGATTCCAGATGGCTGGGAGGGTTTGGATATTGGCCCTGAGTCTGTAAAACTATTCTGCGAAACACTCAAAACATCGAAAACAATACTCTGGAATGGCCCAATGGGGGTTTTTGAATTTCCAAACTTTGCCATCGGTACAGATGCCATCGCCAAAGCCGTAGTAGAAGCTACTGAAACAAATGGGGCTTTTTCGCTTATTGGTGGTGGCGACTCGGCCTCGGCTGTCAATAATGCAGGCTATGGCGACCGTGTGAGCTATGTATCAACGGGCGGTGGCGCATTGCTCGAATACATGGAAGGCAAAACATTACCAGGTGTTGCGGCGTTGGGATAAGATAAAACCTGACTATTATATTTGGATCATTTGACGGAATATAAGATTTATGATACAACGTCGTTTAGTTAAGAGTTCGGTGAAGACACCAAACTCGGTTGGCTACTGTGGTTTGTGTCTTCACAAACCACTTATTTTCTTAACTAAACGACATTGATTTATGATAAGACTTCCCAGAATATCGGAAATAATTAAAGTTGAACCCTTTAAAGTTACTTGTCGCTGGACGACAGCGGAGGTGTTGGTGGTTGATCTTGAAAATGGGTAAATATAATTAATTAAATGAAAAAAAAAATATTTATTATTTGCATTGCAGCCGTAGTTCTAAATGCTTGCCGCCCCAATGCCAAACCTGACGAATACAACGCCAAGGCGGCCAATCCAGAATTTTATCATCAGTCAGTCGAAAAACTGACTGAGGTTATCATTCACGATATTTTTACACCGCCAGTTGCCAGTCGGATTTATACTTATGCTAACCTTGCTGGTTATGAGGCACTTGTACCTGCTCATGCCGACTATCAGACATTAGGCGGGCAGCTCAAAGGCTTTAAGGGAGTGCCTACACCCGAAGCAGGACAAGCATATTGCTTTCCTTTGGCGAGTGTCAAGGCGTTTTTGAATGTAGCCCGCACGCTGACTTTTACGGCTGAGTATTTTGACAAATACGAGGCCACATTGTTTGATAAATACAGGTTAATGGGTATTCCGTCAGATGTATTTAAACGGTCGATGGATTATGGCGACAGCGTAGCACTACACGTAATGAAGTATGCGGCCAAAGATAATTATAAACAAACCAGAGGCTTTAGATATACCGTTACCAGTGTTGCTGGTGCATGGGTACCCACTCCGCCTGCTTATGCCGATGCCGTAGAGCCACTCTGGAACACCATCAGGTCGGTAACGATGGACTCGGCGGCGCAGTTTAAGTGTCCGCCACCACCAACTTATACCAAAGACAAAAGCAGTTTGTTTTTTAAGGAAACAATGGAGGTATATAACATTGGCCAAACTCTCACGGACGAGCAAAAACGAATAGCTTACTTTTGGGACGATAATGCTTTTGTGATGAATGTGGCTGGCCACGTGATGTTTGCCAACAAAAAAATGACACCTGGTGGCCACTGGCTCGCTATGCTGGCCACTGTGGCCCGAAACAAAAAACTACCGCTCATGCAATGTGTAGAGGGCTATACACTTACGTCGGCTGCGTTGTTAGATGCCTTTATTAGTTGTTGGGACAATAAATACCGACACGTCAAAGTTCGCCCCGAAACAGTCATCAATAGTGATATAGACCCCAAATGGATACCGTTTTTACAAACACCGCCTTTTCCTGAATATACCAGTGGGCATAGTACCATATCTGCCGCCGCCGCTGAGGTATTGAGCAAAGTAGTGGGCGACCAAATTACTTTTACAGACTCGACAGAGTATAAATTTGGGCATGGCGTAATGACCTTTAACTCGTTTAGAGAAGCAGCCAAAATGGCCAGTACCAGCCGAGTATATGGGGGCATTCATTTTCGATCGGGTTGCGACGAAGGCGCAAAGGCTGGTACGCTGGTAGGTCAGAATGTACTTAAAGTGGCCTTGACCAAAAAATAAATCGACCGCTTGATAATTAAATCTAAACGTAGATTGCGAAATATAAGTAAAAAAAGGTCTAATCTTACTTGATTCTTTGGCTCGTAATTTCTGGCACTATTATTGATAATTTTCTTGGTGTGGGTCGTTACTAATATTTATATCAATAGTCCAAAGGATATTCAATACAAAATTTAAAGTTTTATCATAGGTTAAGATTGGGAAAACGTGCCGAGACATTCTTGGTGCGTTTTTTGTTTTTTCAGGACTTTGGGCGTTTGTAGAGTGGTACGGTGCTACAAGGCTCGCCAAACATCAGACTCTGAACAACTGGCGACAGTTTTCTCGTGATTTCGATATATGCCGACATTGGTACGGCTCGCTTACTACAACCCTTGACCACCACACGGGCATCTTGGTAGTCGGCGGCATTGATTAGGGCAATGGCATCATAAAATAACTTTGTTTCTAAGTCTGCCAAGCTACCAAATACTACTGCGTTGGCAAAAGCCTCCAACTGCACGGCAAGTAGCATATAGGCCCAAGTAGGTACGATTGCATCTTCGGTACAGGTTATGGCTACATTTTTGCCACTATATTGCTCCCAGTCGTGCGTTTTGATGAACGATCTAAAATCTTTTTCTTTTAGAATCAAGCCCATAAACAAATTATCTTTTAGGTCATAAACCACACGCTCGCCAGCGTGATAGTAGTCTTCCAAGTTCAGGCTTATGAGGCCGCTCTTGGCTACCTTGTTAATTATTTCTTCCATAGTTTGCTACAATGTTGCTTAATTAAAAAACATTATAAACCACAAAACCGCAAAACGCCAGACCTAAGTAGCAGATTATGGACTACTTTTAGATTTTACATTTTGCGGTTTGTTGTTGTGCGGTTGTAAAACTCGCCTTTTGTCAATATTCGTCCTCGTTAAAGAAGAAGTCATCTTTGGTCGGATAGTCGGGCCATATCTCTTCAATACTTTCGTAGGGCTGCCCGTCGTCTTCCAATTCTTGCAAGTTTTCTACCACTTCGAGTGGTGCGCCTGTACGAATGGCAAAATCAATCAATTCGTCTTTTGTTGCGGGCCATGGGGCATCTTCCAGGTAGGAAGCCAATTCTAATGTCCAGTACATAATGGTTCTCGTTTAAAAGTAATCTCTGAATTTGAGGGTGCAAAAATAATGAAATTTATAAGATATACGTTGTTACGTTTTGTTTTGTTGCGACAAATACAAATATTTTTTAAGGACTGCGGCTCAAAAACCTATTCATATTCAATATTTTACAACAATGCCGTGATAGGTTTCTGGTTCTTGGTAGTCTTTTTGGAGCGGGTGTCCCAACCAATCTGTTGGCAATAATATACGCCGTAAGTCTGGGTGATTGTCAAAAACAATACCTACCAAATCGTAAGCCTCTCGCTCGTGCCAGTCGGCTGTACGCCACACACCACTAACTGTTGGTACGGTCGGATTGTTTCTTGGTACTGTTGTTTTCAGTACAAACTGATGCTGGTAGGGTATCGAATTAAGATGATAGACAACCTCCATGGTGTCGGCCTGGGGGCCATTGTCGATTCCTGTCAGGCAAGCCAAAAAATCGAAATACAATCGGTTATCATTTTTCAAAAATGCACAAACAAGCGCAATTTGGCCACTTTCTACAGTCAGACTGGGCTGTAGGGCAGTGTCGTCCGATTTTAAAGTCAGGCTTTCTCCAAATTCATCAGCCAATATTTGCTTTATTTCGCTAAATGTCATTGTGTTATTGCTCAAAGAGTAAGATGCAAGATACAGTAAGTAGTGATTAGTGAAAAACTAATAACGAAAAATATTTTAATTAAGGAGTCGTGAGTATATGGTACAGTGTCGTGAGTTAAATACGATGCTGATAATCAGTAAGTTATCAAAATTAAAATACCGTATTAGTTTTGAATGATTACTTAGTTAATAATCAAGTATTTAAAAACAAATCAAAACGTTGCTTATCTATCAGCAACTACATATCGTAAAGTTATTTATCAAAAATAGTTGGATAAATATTTTAAATCAATTTACTTTGTATTTAAAAGTACTTTTAATTTAAAAACAAAAATGAAAAAACAGATTATCGAAATTCCACAAACAACTTATTTATTGGCTTTATTGTCGGGAGCGGCACTTGTTTTACTAACTGGCCGACTGCTGGCTACTGGCTCATGGACGGGGATATTTTTGGTCTGGAACTTATTTTTGGCCTGGATTCCACTTTGGGTTATGCTAATGCTGCGTCATAAAGTCCAGTGTCAGGCCATCAGCAAACCTACTTTGGTGGTAGGTTTGGGGTTGTGGCTGTTGTTTTTCCCAAATGCTCCTTATCTTATCACTGACCTTATTCACCTCAAAGAATCGCCCGATAACCTCATTTGGTACGATGCCCTCTTGGGTTTTATGATGGCCATGGCAGGGCTTTTTACGGGTATGTATTCTGTATTGTGGGTGCATCGGTTGGTTCTCAAAGTGTGGGGGCAAACAACGACCTTAATCGTCATACCAAGTAGCCTGCTACTGTCGGGTTATGGTATTTATCTGGGTCGATTTGGCCGCTGGAATAGTTGGGACGTGATTTCTGACCCTTTGGCGTTGTGCAAATATATCATTCGTTCTGTTCACAATCCACTTGCCGTACAGACTACGCTTGCTTTTTCATCTGTAATGGTGCTGGTATATGCTGTTTTTTATTTGTTTTCACAGAAAAAAGTACAGATATAAATACTAATCAATCACAAAACTATCTGCATCTAAATATGCAGGAAAATTTTGACGAAACAAGTCTAACGAATTTTTATCAAGACTTTGGCAGTGAACAAGTTGGGTGTCGTTTTCTTTAAATAGTACCTCACCTTTAAAGTCAATCACAGCCGAATTGCCGTTGTGAGCGAGGCCGTTGCCGTCGTGGCCTGTTCGGTTTACGCCCACTACATAACATTGGTTTTCGATGGCTCGAGCTTGTAGCAATACGTCCCAAGTCTGCGACCGAACGGCCGGCCAGTTGGCTACGTTTATTAGTAAATCGTATTCTAAATCAACATTACGAGACCAAACAGGAAACCGTAAATCGTAGCAAATCAAGGGGCATATTTTCCAGTTTTTTATGGTTTTAATAATTTTGTGAGAACCTGCCGTATAAACTTTATCTTCGCCCCCCATTCTAAACAAGTGCCGTTTATCGTAACAGTCAAACTCGCCATTGGGCTGCATCCACACCAATCGATTGAAATACTGCCCATTTTCTTTGACCGCATAACTACCCGTAACAATAGCCCCCGTCTGGGCGGCCACAAGTTTGAGCCATTTAAAAGTGGTGAAGTTCATCGGCTCGGCCCATTGTTCTGGGTTCATCGTAAAACCAGTAGTAAACATTTCGGGCAATATAATAAGGTCAATAGATTGCGTGATGGCGGCGATTTTTTCTTCGAGCATGGCCAGATTGGCCGTTGGGCTTTCCCAGTATAAATCTGTCTGAACGAGGGCAATGTCAAGGTTCATATAAAATATCGTGTTTCTTTTGTGTTCAAATATACTCAGACGATTCACATTTTTTGTAATATTGTACTTCAATTTTAATAAACTTCAATTTGTATGAAACAAAACATAATTCGTCAAACATTTATTGCGGCATTGGTAACGATTTCGGTCTGCGCCCAGGCTCAGTTTAGCCAAGCACCGCTCCCGTACGCTCCCGAAGCACTCGAACCCAACATCGACAAAACTACCATGGACATACACTATGGCCGCCATCACAAGGCTTACGTCGATAACCTCAATAAGGCCACAGCAGGTAAGCCCGAAGAAAAAATGACTCCGACAGAACTCATGGCCAAAATTACCAAAGAAACCGCCCCAGTAATTCGTAACAATGGCGGTGGACACTGGAATCATACTTTTTTTTGGGCTATCATGGCACCAGCCAAAGGTCAAATGCCCAACGCAATGCTCACAGCCGAAATCGTCAAAACTTTTGGTACAATAGACGAAATGAAAAAGAAATTTAAAGAAGCCGCCACAAGCCGCTTTGGCTCTGGCTGGGTATGGCTCATTGTCAAAGACAAAAAACTACAGATTGTATCGACACCCAACCAAGACAATCCACTTATGCCAATAGCTGATGTACAAGGCGCACCGATTTTGGCCTTAGATGTTTGGGAACATGCCTATTACCTCAAATACCAAAACAAACGTGCCGACTACGTTGATGGTTTTTGGAATGTCGTAAACTGGGATAAAGTAGCAGAACTATATACTGCGGCCATAAAATAAAATGCTACGGACATTTGGTTTTACTGCTATCATTGGGCTTAGTTTTTTTATAATCTCAAAACTGGGTTTTGGTACAAACTTACCTACTGAAAAGTGGTTTATTTTAGTATTTTTCTTCGCCGTATATTTGTTCCAGCATCGGCTTTTGGAGTTTGGAACAAATAACGACAACAAGAATTTTATACAGTTTTTTATGGCCTCAACTGTACTTAGATTGATTTTGTCGGTGGTTTTTGTTGGAATGTTTTTGCGTTTTGGTATCAAAAACACCAAAACATTCACCATTACCTTTATTGTACTATATTTATCTTATACTTTTTTTGAAATCTACGGAATAAGTGCTAAATTGCGCCGCGATTTGAAACCGTAACGTTTGATATGATACAACATTTTCGTCATAAGCTGCTCGCAGTAGCAATTTTAATATTGACAGCAACGTCTTTTGCACAAGCAGAAGGCGAAGCACACAAAGAAGAAAAATTTGATATTGGGGGCATGATTATGCACCACATTTCAGATGCCCACGAGTGGGAATTTGCACACGGCTTGGCCATTCCGCTGCCTGTCATCATTTACACTGCCGACAGAGGCGTAGAGGTCATGTCGTCCAGCCACTTTTATCATTCGCCAGTAGATGGCCACAAAGATACCTACAAACACGGCGACTATGTACTCGAACATGAGCATATCCATCGTGTGGCTGCCAATGGCGAAAAAGACGAAGCTGTGAAGGTCTGGGATTTTTCGATAACCAAAAACGTAGCCTCGATGCTGCTCAGTGCCGTTTTGTTGTTTGTAATATTTATGTCGGTTGCCAAAGGTTATGCCACCAACAAGGGCAAAGCACCCAAGGGTATTCAGTCATTTTTAGAGCCAATTATCGTTTACATTCGTGACGAAGTCGTTAAGCCGTCTATTGGCCCTGACTACCAAAAATACCTGCCGTATATGCTCACGTTGTTTTTCTTTATTTGGATAAACAACCTGCTCGGCCTTTTGCCAGGCGGCGCCAACCTCACTGGCAACATTGCTATTACGCTCGTGTTGGCCGTTATTACGTTTTTTGTGGTTCATGCCAACGCCAACAAACACTACTTTATGCACTTGGTCAAGCCAACTGGTGTGCCATTGGCGATATTGCCGTTGATTATTCCAGTCGAAATCGTTGGGGTGTTCATGAAGCCATTTTCGTTAATGCTTCGTTTGTTTGCCAATATCACGGCAGGCCACATTATTATCTTGAGTTTGTTAGGTCTTATTTTTATTGCCAAGGCATCGGGTGGGGCAGGTATGGGCGTAGCCGTTAGTCCGTTGATTGTGGCTTTCAGTTTGTTTATGAACCTTATCGAGCTATTGGTTGCGTTTTTACAGGCTTTTATCTTTACGTTGTTGTCGTCGATGTATATTGGTAGCGCCATCGAAAACAACCACGATGCCGACCACGGACACTAAGCAGTTTTGAGTTAATGAGTTGCTGAGTAGTAATTCGACTACAAATAAATTTTTGTTTTTTTTCACTTTTTTAATACATAATATCATGTTTCTTCAAATTTTGCTTCAAGCTGCTGCTGACAGTGGCGTAGGATTGGCCGTAATGGGCGCAGGTATCGGTGCGGGTCTTGCCGCTATCGGTGCTGGCTTAGGTCTTGGTCAAATCGGTGGTCGTGCCATGGAGGGTATCGCCCGTCAGCCCGAAGCCGCTGGTAAGATTCAGTCTGTAATGATTATCATCGCTGCCCTCGTCGAGGCCGTGGCTTTGTTTGCAGCCGTTATCTGTCTATTGATTTCGTTCAAGTTAGGTTAATTCTGAACAAATCAAAACTTACGCCTTGCGCCACTCACATTAGGTGTTGGCTCAAGGCGTATTCTAAAAACTTAAAAAAATGTACGATATATGATGTATGATATGTAAATTAGAGACATAAGCTACACATCATATACCCCACATCATACATATCAAAACAAAATCTATTTAAAAAATATATAATCATGGAATTACTCATGCCCGCCGTTGGCCTCCTGTTTTGGATGGCATTGGTGTTTGGAATTTTAGTAATAGGTCTCAAAATGTATGCTTGGAAGCCTATCATTGGTGGTCTCAAAGAGCGTGAAGACCAGATTCAGAGTGCATTGGACTTGGCCGAAAGAACTCGTGCCGAAATGCAAAAACTACAAGCCGACAACCAGAAGCTACTCACCGAAGCACGTGCCGAGCGAGACAAAATACTGAAAGCCGCCAAAGAAGCATCTGACAATATGATTGTTGAAGCCAAAAACAAAGCACAAGCCGAGGGCAAGCGTCTGGTTGAAGATGCCCGTGAGGCGATTCAAAACGAGCGAGTAGCTGTGATGGCACAAATGAAAAAAGAAGTTGTTACGCTGTCGTTGGGTATTGCCGAAAAAGTACTACGCAAAGAATTGACAGACAAAACGGCACAACAAAAACTCGTAGCCGAACTCGCCGAAAACGCAAGTTTGAATTAAGAAATAGTACAGAGCGTTGAGTGGATAGATGTAAATTTAAAAAATAACACTCAGTCATTCAGTCATTCAATCACTCAATAATTATGTCCGAATCAACAGTAGCCATACGATATGCCAAGTCGCTGATAGACTTAGCCAAAGAAAAAAACTTGGTAGAGGAGGTATATCAAGATATGCTTTTTTTTAAGCAAACTGCCGATGAAAATCGGGGTTTGTTGCTGGCTCTCAAAAGCCCAGTAGTGCGTCACGAAAAAAAAATGGGCTTGCTGAAAGCCATTTTTGAAAGCCGTGTCAATCCAGTTTCTTTCTCTATTTTTACAATTATTACCAAAAAAAATAGAGAAGGCATCATGTACGCTATTGCTGACGAGTTTGTAAAATTATATGATGACCAAAAAGGAATCGTAAAAGCCCTTGTTACTTCGGCTACCGAACTCACCGACGACTTACGCAGTCAGTTTGTCAAAATTGTGAACGATGCTACTGGTAGAATTGTAAAATTGACCGAAAAGATTGACGAGACCCTCATCGGTGGCTATGTGCTACGTGTCGGCGACAAGCAAATAGATGCTTCAATCCGCAAGAATCTCAATGACTTGAAGTTAGATTTGCTGAAATAAGTTTATCGAGTTAGCTTGATGAAGCCATCGCTCCAAGCGATGGCTTCATTCGTTTTATTTAAACCAGTCGGCGTACATCACATAGTTGTTGGCCGTTCTGGCAAATACTTCTCCCAACTCTGAGCTTACGTCTTTGAGATATTTGGCTGGATTACCCGCATAAATCGTCCCCGAAGGCACTTTTGTGTTTTGTGTTACAATCGCCCCTGCTGCTATAATGCTCCCTGCGCCAATGTGCGCCCCGTCCATGACGATTGCCCCCATACCTATCAGTACGTTGTCTTCGATTGTGCAACCATGCACGATTGCGTTGTGTGCTATCGATACAAAATTGCCGATGGTCGTTCCGTGTTTTTGGTAGGTACAATGTATCACCGCTCCGTCTTGGATATTCACGTTATTGCCCATTTTAATAAAATTGACATCGCCACGAACAACGGCATTGAACCAAACAGTACAATTGTCGCCCATTGTAGTATTGCCGATGATGGTAGCGTTGGGCGCAAACCAACAATTAGAGCCAAACTTAGGAGCAAAGCCTCGAACGGGTATAATAAATGACATATTGTATTGGATAATTTAGTAGTGAATAGTGAAAAACGAATAACGAAAAAAGTGTAATCGGACAATAATCAGATATTTAAAATAAATCAAAATATTGTTTATTTGAATAGTTGAGCAAGTTTAAACGTGGTTATAAGTTTAGTTAAATTATTAACAATCAATAATTTGCAATATTTTTAATGCTCATATTTCTTTGCTACACGCAAGCAATCATTTAAAGAAAACACCGTACAAAAATATAGTGTTTTTGTACCAAAACAAAATACAGCTTTTAACAGACAATCACATTAACAATGTGCTGACTTTTGGCTTAATGAGGGGTAATATCTTTTTGTATTTTTATATTTTTGTTGGTATTTGGTACTGTTGAAAGCGAGTCATTTAGGGCTAATTAGGGCATTTTTTCAAAACAAAATTTGGTAAAACCAATTCTACACGCTATTTTCAACCCTTATATTCATTTTTAACCCAAACCTTGTAAAAATATACTTATGGAAAAATCAATTTGGCGCAAAAAACCAATGTCGGCTTACGAAGCAGACATCAAAAACAACCAACTCAAACGAGTAATGGGCAAGTGGAGCCTGACGGCTATCGGTATCGGTGGAATCATTGGCGGTGGGGTTTTTGTGCTTACAGGTACGGCGGCTCACTATCACGCTGGGCCGGCGTTGGCTTTGTCGTTTGTGGTGGCTGGTATTGGCTGTGTTTTTGCGGCGTTGTGCTATTCTGAATTTGCCTCAATGCTACCTGTCGAAGGCTCGGCCTATGCTTATGCCTATGGTACAATCGGCGAACTGTTTGCTTGGATAATTGGCTGGGGTCTTATCTTAGAATATGCCATGGGTGCAATGACTGTGGCCGTTAGCTGGTCTGGGTATTTCAATAAACTCTTGCACCTATTTGGTATTGATATACCCTATTATTTACGAAATGACCCTTTCTCGGCGGCCAATTATGCGACAAACAACCATATACCACCAGTAGGCTTTGCACTAAACTTACCTGCTTTTTTTATCACTTGGCTTGTTACTTGGATTTTGATAAAAGGCATCAAAGAAGCTACCAATACCAATAACCTTATTGTTATTTTGAAACTGGCGGCTATCTTGTTTGTTATCATTGTGGGGGCATTCTTTGTTAATGTTGATAATTGGCACCCGTTTATTCCAGAGCCTGAAATGGTTGTTCACGAAGATGGTGTTGCTAAATCGGCGTATGGTATAGATGGAATTATGAGTGGTGCGGCGGCTATCTTTTTTGCCTACATTGGTTTTGACGTGGTTTCTACATCAGCAGGCGAGGCTATCAATCCCAAAAAAGACGTACCTTTTGCTATCATTGCCTCGTTGGCTATTTGTACGGTATTGTATATATTGGTATCGTTGGTACTGACTGGCATGATAAACTACAAAGACATCACAGGCGAGGCACTCAAAGCGCCAGTAGCCTTTGCTTTCGACCAAGTCGGTCAGCCTTGGGCGGTGTTTATTATTACGGCAGCAGCTACGGCAGGTTTAGTGTCGGTTATGCTCGTTATGATGTTGGGCCAAACACGTGTGTTTTTGGGTATGGCCAAAGATGGTTTATTGCCCGATTTCTTCAAGCAGATTCACCCAACTTTTCAAACTCCGTGGAAAAGTACTCTTTTGGTTGGCTTATTGGTATCGTTAGTCGCCTCATTTACACCAATAGGCGTGTTAGGAGATATGACCAGTTTTGGTACGCTCTTTGCCTTTGCTATGGTTTGTTTGGCTGTGCTAATACTCCGTATCAAAGACCCAAAGCGAGACCGCCCTTTTAGAACACCCGCCTTGATGATTATAGCACCGCTGGGTATTTTCACAAACTTCTATCTTATGTCTCGATTAGATAATAAAGCGCAGCTATTTGCCACAGGCTGGATGGCTTTGGGCTTGGTAGTTTATTTTATTTATAGTCAGAGTAAAAGCAACCTGAACAATATGGACGCAGACAAAGAATAACTGATGATAAAAAACCTGAGTAAAACAGTACTTCTCGTTTGTGTTTCACTGACAATATTTGCCCAAAAATCATACCTCTTAAAACCTGATAGGGTTTTTGATGGGACAGAAGTAAGGGAGGGTTTGATGGTATTGGTAACAGGCGATAAAATAGTATCGGTTGATAAAAATATAGTGCCACCAGCCAATACCGAAGTCATAGAACTAAAAGGCTGTACCGTTTTGCCCGGACTCATCGAAGGCCATTCGCACCTGTTTTTGCACCCATACAACGAAGCCAACTGGGACGATCAAGTGCTGCGAGAACCTCGCTCACTCCGAACGGCCAGAGCCGTTGTTCATGCTCGAAATACACTCTTGGCGGGTTTTACGACCGTCAGAGACTTAGGTACTGAGGGTGCTGAATATGATGATTTTGGCTTAAAACAAGCCATCAATCAAGGTATAGTCATCGGGCCACGTATGCTCATAGCTACTCGGGCATTGGTTGCTACGGGTAGCTACGGCCCCAAGGGTTTTAGCCCAGACGTTGATGTATTACAAGGTGCAGAAGAAGCCGATGGCTACGACAAGCTCATTGAAGCTGTCAGGAGGCAAATTGGTAAAGGAGCAGATGTAATAAAGATATATGCCGACTATCGCTGGGGACTGATGGCTGAGGCAAGACCTACGTTTTTGGTAGAAGAAATAAAACTAATGGTCGAAACAGCCAAAAGTAGCGGTAGAGGAGTGGCTGCCCACGCTGCCACAGCCGAAGGTATGAGACGAGCCATAGTGGGCGGTTGCGAAACCATCGAACACGGTGATGCTGGCACGCCCGAAGTTTTTGCATTGATGAAACAATATGGCGCAGCACTTTGCCCGACTTTGGCCGCTGGCGATGCCGTGAGCCAGTACCGAGGTTGGAAAAAAGGCACAGAGCCAGAACCAGAACGAATAAAACAAAAGCGGGCTACTTTCAAACAAGCCCTTGACGCAGGCGTTACGATTTGTTTTGGAGGCGATGTAGGTGTTTTTTCGCACGGCGACAATGCCCGAGAGCTGGAGATGATGGTGGACTATGGCATGAAACCACTTGACGTACTTCGCTCGGCTACGTCAGTCAATGCCCGTGTTTTTCATTTAGATAAACTGGGAGAAATCAAAAATGGGTTTCTGGCAGATTTACTAATCGTCAAGGGACAGCCCGATAAAACAATATCAGACATTAGAAAAATACAAATGGTTATAAAAGATGGTCTAATCGTCAAATAGAATAGCGTTAGAGTGTGCCGTTTTTAATTAAAACCCAAAAAATAACATATATAAATGTTGAAAATACGATTTTTTTTCTGAAAATTGTACCAAAAACCAAACCACAAGTCTCAAACCATACAGAAGCACCATGTCTGACAAAGCACAGTTGATTTTAGAGGGAAAAACGTATGAATTTCCAACACTCGAAGGTAGTGAAAACGAAAAAGCCATTGATATTGGCAGCTTACGAGACCAAACAACCTATGTAACACTCGACAGTGGTTACAAAAATACGGGTGCAACCAAAAGTGCTATCACGTTTTTGGACGGCGAAGAGGGTATATTGCGGTACAGAGGCTACTCAATCGAAGAACTGGCCGATAATGCCACTTTTTTAGAAGTAGCGCACTTGTTGATTTATGGCGAGCTACCAACCCAAGAAGAGTACAAAACGTTTGAGCATTTGATTCGGACACATACACTTGTGAACGAAGATATGCGTAAAATTTTTGATGGTTTTCCTATCAATGCTCACCCAATGGGCGTGCTGTCGTCTTTGATAAGTGCCATGAGCGGGTTTTATCCAGATTCATATAACGACAAAGTACCAGACCGCACAGAGCTGCACATCATTAGGTTGCTGGCCAAAATGCCTACAATCGCTACTTGGTCGTATAAAAAATCTCAGGGACACCCAGTTAATTATCCAAAAAATAGCCTTGACTATTGCTCAAACTTCTTGAATATGATGTTTGCGATGCCTGTCGAAGACTATACGGTAGATCCTGTTGTAGCCAGTGCATTGAATAAATTGTTGATACTCCACGCCGACCACGAGCAAAACTGCTCGACCTCTACTGTTCGATTGGTAGGCTCGTCGAAAGCCAATATTTATTCGTCTATGTCGGCAGGAATATGCGCTTTGTGGGGGCCGCTGCACGGTGGCGCAAACCAAGAAGTGATTGAAATGCTCGAAGAAATAAGAGCCGATGGTGGAGATGTAGCCAAATATATAGACATGGCCAAAAATGCCAAAACAACAGGCTTTCGTCTTGCGGGGTTCGGGCATAGGGTCTATAAAAACTTTGACCCTCGTGCCAGAATCATCAAAAAAGCGGCTGACGAAGTTTTGAACAAATTAGGCATCAACGACCCGATTTTGGCAATAGCCAAAGGACTTGAAGAAGCTGCACTGAGCGATGATTATTTTGTGAGCCGCAAGCTATACCCCAACGTTGATTTTTACTCGGGTATTATTTATCGTGCCATTGGTATTCCTACCAATATGTTTACTGTGATGTTTGCCATTGGTCGTTTGCCAGGTTGGATAGCCCAATGGAAGGAAATGCGTACCAACAAAGAACCAATAGGGCGGCCACGGCAAGTTTATACTGGTGCGGTGGCACGGGCATTTGTACCAATCGAAGAGCGAGGGTAAACGATGGTTCTCCTTTTCGAGATAGTTTCTAAAAAATAAAAATGGCTCAAAGCCGATACTCTCAATATTTAAAAGCAGATTATTATGCGTAAATGGACTATTATCGTGGTGTTGCTACTCATTGTTGGAGCAGGGCTTTATTATATTACTTTTGGCTATTATAGCGATGGTACTCGTGTAGGGTCGCTTACCAAACTGAGCCGAAAAGGGTTTATTTTTAAGACTCAAGAAGGTATGTTAATGGTGGGCGGCATGACAGACGGTACGGGTAGTATGAACTCAAGTACTTGGGAGTTTTCGGTGGACGACGACAATAAAGCCGTTGTAGAAGCCCTCACACAATCTCAAAAAACAGGCCAGCGGGTATCGTTGCACTATGAAGAGAAATTTTTTCAGTTACCTTGGAATGGCGATACGCAATATTTTGTAACAGGTGTAGAGCTAATACCCAACCCAATGATGCCAGTTATGAGTGTACCGCAAGTAGTAGCACCAGCCCAAGTAGCTACACCAGCCGTTGATACTATCAATAAGTAGCGATTTGATTTGTTTTTGGTAAAAATAAGCCGAGAGAGCAACTTGCTCTTTCGGCTTATTTTTTTGAAATATTCAGACCATTTTACCGTTAAATAATTAACACCTACCGTTGGGTAAAGACTAAGTCCGTAAATTTGTAAATTTTGTAGCTAATATATTGATTTGCAGTGTAATAATCTATACACCTTAAAACAAAAAAAGCTATGTTAGTCTCAAATTTTGAAATTCTTATCAACAGAATTACTGTCGGGCCGCCTTCGCCCCTCAACCGCCGAGTAGTACAAGGCTACTTTCTGAGTATCACAAACTTAGATTCAAGAGATCTAAATTTAAACGTAACGGTAACATCGTCAAAGTCCACCGCAGGTCTTGGTAATGGTACAGACATTAACCGTGATTTTATCCCAGTTACCAATACTGTTATGATTGCTGACAATGCCCCCATTGCCCAGAACAACGTTGTACTCACTTTGGTACAGACTGGTACAGCCGCAGCACGAGCCGCCGCCAATGTATTCAGAACAACCAATATGCCTGTTATTAAATCCAATCAAACGGCTTTGGTTACAATTTTTCCGAACCCAGCCTTAGCTGCAAGTATGGGTACAAATCTGGAAATTAGGGGGTATGTAGGATTGAATTTAGTGCCTAATGCTGACGGCAGTACACCCGCACCATACAAAGTGATGCTATCGGCAGAGCAGCGAGGAACTTTTCTTGACGATAAACTTTTTATGGGACTGATGGGGCCTTACGATTTTGACCAGATTGCTTACTCACTATCTTTGGCATCTGGTAAGGCCGAAAATACATTGGCCGATTAGTCTAAATTGTAGCGGCACCATCGCTCAAAGCGATGGTGTCGCTCACGAAATAAATCAACCAAACAAACTACTTGATAGGTAGCGGTCGCCACGGTCGCAGACTATAAATACAACTACGCCCTCGGTCAGTTCTTTGGCCAACTCTATGGCCGACCATGCCGCTCCGCCACTGCTCATACCTCCAAAAATACCCTCCACTTTGGCCAACTGTCGGGTCATGTTGGTAGCAGCCTCTGCCGACACTTCGATGGTTCTATCGACACGGCTTGGCTCAAATATTTTGGGTAAATAAGCAACAGGCCATTTTCTGATGCCTGGAATACTCGACCCATCGGTAGGCTGGCAGCCTATAATCTGAATGTTGGGGTTTTGCTCTTTCAAAAATCGAGACGTACCCATTATGGTCCCAGTCGTACCCATCGACGACACAAAATGTGTAACCGCACCAGCCGTGTCTCGCCATATTTCGGGGCCAGTGCTGCGGTAGTGAGCCATGTAGTTGTCGGGATTTGCGAACTGGTTGAGCATCAAAAAACCGTCTCGTACTACCCGCTCATCGGCATAGTCTCTGGCGGCTTCGATGGTGTCGGTCAGGGTAACAGTTGCGCCAAAGGCTTCCATTGTTAATATGCGCTCACGGGTTGAGTTTCTGGGCATAACCAATTCAATATCAATATCATACAGCCGTGCAATCATAGCCAATGCTATGCCTGTATTGCCGCTGGTGGCTTCGATGAGTTTGGTATTTGGCAATATTTCGCCACGCTCTACGGCCCCCTTAATCATGCTATATGCAGCACGGTCTTTGACGCTCCCGCCTGGGTTGTGGCCTTCGAGTTTGGCCAATAGCTTTACGTTTGGGTTAGGGTTGAGTTTTGTGATTTCAACAAGAGGCGTATTGCCTATAAAATCTAAGAGTGTGGCCATTGGTATTTGTCAATTGGTTGTTTTGAACATCAAAATAAGTATAATTACAGCTCAATCTCTACAAAAATATATTTTAACCTCAAACAATACTATCTTTGCGGCTATATCACATCAAAACCACCAATCAATTTGTCCAATAAATGAGTGTCCTCAAAAAATTAGCCAGCGAAACAGCTCTCTATGGCCTGAGCAGTATTGTTGGTCGATTTATCAATTATCTACTCGTTCCGCTCCATACTTGGATTTTTGGCCGCCCCAGCGATCTTAGCCCTACCGTCGATTTATTGGCGTGGGTAGCCGTCATGAACATCGTTTATACATTTGGGTTAGAGACTGGCTTTTTTAGGTATGCCTCCAAGACTGGTGAAATCCAAAAATTTTATAATCAAACGCTTACAACAGTTATAGTTTTGGCAGCGTGTATTTCGTTTTCTATCGTCATGGGCGCACCGCTCATAGCCCAACTGCTCGACTATCCTGACAAAGCGCACATTGTGGCCTGGCTGGCTGCCATTATGTTTATTGATGCCGTTGTGGCCATACCATTTGCTCGGCTACGGCTCGAAAAAAAGGCCAAAAGGTTTGTCTATGTCAAAATCGTTAATATTCTACTCACGGTTGTTCTCAATGTTTTCTTTTTGGTGTTTTGTAAGGGTATTTATGACGGTCTTTTTTGGCCTCAATACAAGCACATAATTGCCCATATTTATCGGCCCGACTGGTCGGTTGAGTATATTTTCATTGCCAATCTTATTGCCAATGCTTCATTTATATTTCTGCTTCGCAAACAGTTTTTAGACTTTCGGTTTCAGTTCGATAAAAAACTATTTGTCGAGCTTTGGCATTATTCGCTGCCTATCATGGTTTTGGGACTTATTGGCACAATGAACGCCATGACCGACCGCCTTTTTTTGAAACAACTGCTGCCTGCCAATTTTTATCCCAACCGTTTATCTGCCGATGCTTTGGGTATCTATGGCCAATGTTATAAACTTTCGATGCTGATGATGCTGGCTGTGCAGTCGTTTAAATTTGCGGCTGACCCTTTTTTCTTTTCAAATGCCTCCGACAAAAATGCACCTGCTCTGTTGGCATTGGTCATGAAATGGTTTGTGATAGTGTGCGTAATACTCTGGTTATTAGTGAGTTTGAACAACGATTTGATAGGATTTTTGTTTTTACAAAATAAAATTTACAGAGAGGGGCTTTACGTTGTACCGATTTTGTCGTTGGCCAATTTGTTTTTGGGAATCTATTACAACCTTGCTTTTTGGTTTAAACTCACCGACAAAACCAACTACGGCATCTTGACTTCGGGCGTGGGCGTGGTGCTGACTGTCGTTCTCAATATTGTTCTCATTCCTCGAATGGGCTACTTGGGTTGTGCTTGGGCGTTTTTGGTGTCGAGTGTGGCTATGTGTGTGGTTTGTTACTTATTGGGCGAGCGGCACTATGCAGTTCCGTACAATTTGCGCTCGGCGGCGGGTTATATTTTGACAGCGGCGTTACTTATTTATCTATCGTCGCTTATTAAAATCAACAATTTGGGTATTTCCGTTGTTTATCACTCGGTGTTGTGTTTGTTGTATTTTGGTGGAATAATCATTGTTGAACGAAAAGCTATTCCATTAAAAATCAGACAAAAAATAAAAATATTGCATTAAGTAGTGAATAATGAAAAACAAAAAATATTTTAATCATCTAATAATCAAATATTTAGAATAAATCAAGTATCATTTTTTATAAACAACTACTTAAAGTTTTAAAGCAAACAAAAAACTATTTTATGAAACTACACATTAAAATACCATCATATTTATTGATTTTTGTCTTGCTCTGCCTAATGACACTGGCCTGCAATACCGACCCAAATACAGTCTATAAACAACACCAAGACATAGAAGATGGTAAATGGTTCTTGAAAAACGAGCCTACTTTTACTTTTGAAATCACAGACACAACTCAGCGATACAATGTTTATTATTTGGTCAGAAATAGCTTGTCTTATCCGTATTACAATTTATATATCAAACGATTTTTGCTGGACGACAAACAAAAACCCATCAACGAAGCCCTAAACGAACTAATTTTGATGGACGAAAAAACAGGTAAACCTCTTGGCGACGGCATGGGCGATTTGTTCGATCATAAAATTGTAACCCTCAAAAATTATAGTTTCAGTCGCAAAGGTAAGTATTCAATCAAAATTCGTCAGTATATGCGGCAAGATCCGCTGCCCGAAATTTTGAGTATGGGAATCAGTATCGAAAAAATAGTAGCTTTAAAGTAACCATGGAAACATTTATTTCATTTTTTCCGCTTAATCTTATCGTTTATCCAAACGAAAGCCTCAACTTGCATATCTTTGAGCCACGCTATCGGCAGCTTGTAAATGAATGTTTGGAGACGGGTAAAACCTTTGGTATTCCTGCTTTTATAAACAATAAACTACCTGGATTAGGTACGGAAGTACAGATAGTAGAACTCTCAAAACGATATGAAGATGGCCAAATGGATATTAAGACAAAGGCTTTGCGAGTGTTCAAGATTGTAACTTTTGAGAACCCCGTGGTGGGTAAGCTATACTCGGGTGGTAAAATTGCCTACCAAAAAGTGATAGAGCCAGAGTTTGGCGTTATTCCTGAACTGATGAAACAATTAGAATTATTACAAATTTTACTCCAGTCCAAAATCAAGTTTGATACTTACGAGCCTTATTTTTCGTATCAGATTGCTCACAAAATTGGATTATTGATGGAAGATGAATACAAGCTGTTGCAAATGTATGAAGAAACTGAGCGACAGAGGTTTATACTAAAACATTTGAATAAAGTTATACCAGTGATGACCGAAATGGACCGCGCCAAAGAGCGTATCAAGCTCAATGGCCACTTCAAAAACCTTGATCCTCTCAATTTATAATCTGTGACCAGCACCTCCATTGCCCTCAAATACCAAACCGACAGCGCACTGGCTCAGGCCATCAAAGTTGTGGGCATTGGTAAGCATGGCAGCAAGTCGCTAACAGACCAACTCGTTGATGACTGCCTCACAGAGCTGGCATCGGGTCAGGCCAATGAACTCCAAAAAGGCGTATTGTTTGGTGCATTGATGATAAAAGGGCCTACCGAAACTGAAATTAGACTTGAACATTATTTGGGCAAAGGGGCATTTACGAATCCTGTTTTTTTGTTAAATAAACTTTGTCCAGAGTTACCCGCTCAACTGTTTCCGATTGGGGTTAAACTACTTTCTGGCCAAAGTCTGCAAGTGAGCGAAGCCGAGCAATTAGGCCATTTTTTGCTTTATACTCATCGTACAGGTGATGTTTTTAGGGGCTTGGCTACGTCTATTCTTAGGGTACGGTACGAAACCAACGACGAATATAAAGGCTTACACGATGCCGCCTGCAAATGTTATACGCCTGGTTTTCAGAGATTTGTAAAAACCAAGTTACCTATCGTTCAGCTATCTGAGCCTTTCGATGGGGTTGTTCATTCGTACTTGATTACGCCGTTGGTAGCACAGTTTTTTCAAGACCGCAACTACAATGCTGTATCGAGCGTGGGGCGTACCTCTGGCCCTAAATATGGTCTCAATGCCTATGATTTGTATTTGTATTTGGGAAGCTGGCTACTGCAAAATAACCATGAATTGCTCGAAAAAAAACCAACTTTCGGCTGGGTTCTCGACCAAAAAGCCCTCTCGCCACAGCTTGATAACTGGGTAGAACGGCGGCGAACTATCATCAAACGGCCATTTTTGGCTACTCTCGAAAAAGTATTGAATCCTTGTGGCGCACGTATTTTGGTTACGTCTGTTTTTCATATTACCTACCAAATGAAAATGGCCGAACTCGCCCTCATGGCGGGCTTTGATGGCGTGTTGGTACTCAAACGGGGCTTGGAAGGCAGCCTTGCACCCTCAACAAGCCGAGAGTCGGGCTTGCTTTGTGCCGCCCGAAACCAAGATAACCAGCTATCGTTTACTCGAATTGATGGTAATTTTACTGCTTTCCAGATATTCAAAACAGAAACTGACGAGCAAATCGACGACCTGACAGTAGAGCAAAATGCTAAATTGATTCAGGCATATTTGAAAGAAAACAAAACTGAAAATACAGCCTTTGACAACCAAATTAACTTTGCTAAGGTATTGTATATCAAAGGATTAGATTGGGTTGAAAGCCAAATAGGGTATTGAAAAAACAACTTACATGGGGTGGCTTTTTGACGGTCTATCTTGCCATTTCGCCCGCTGTTGGTAGCTCTGTATTGGGGGCGTGGCTCATTAATAACGAAAAAACGATTCAGCAATTTCAGACTATCGATTGGGTCTGGGCTACGCTCATATTGACTATTTTGTCTGCCATTGCCATTACTCCGCCCACGTTGCTGGCGTTTGTGTTTGGGTATTTTTTGGGCTGGACGGCCATACTACCGCTTGTTTTGATGAATTTATTGGCCATTACGTCGGTATATTTGGCCGTACAACTATTTGATAGACAGGTTATTCAAGACTTTTTTATAACATATCCACGCACCAAATCTTTTTTTGATAAAATTCAGACCAATCAATTCAATTTCGTTTTTTTTACCAAACTATCGCCCGTATTGCCCTTTGCACTTACCAATGTACTGTTTGCAGTAGCTGGCTTGCGCCTTAGTAATATTCTGATAGGTGGTTTTTGTGGAATGGTTCCACGTACACTGCTTGCCATTTGGGTAGGCTACGAAGCCCAAAATATCAGAACGCTGATTGGCAACCCAAACGAAAATATAGTAAGCCGCATTGTGATAATGGCCTTACTTTTGGTTTCGGTTTTGGGTGTAATTTGGGTTTTTAAGAAACAGATTAAAAAATAAGGTTCGCTAATAATTTTTGATTTTTTTTTATACCACAAAACCTACAAAAGTTCACACAACGTTCCCTGTTTTTTCAACCTTTTGTGGTCTTTTGTTGCTTTTGTGGTGCAAAAAATAGACCTACGCAAAAATTACCTACGGCAGTGCAAAAGCCACAAATTGATTACCTCGCTTTGTGCCTAATTTTGTACCCCCACAAGCCACAACAACGTACTGTTTGCCATTGACAGCATAGGTGCTGGGCGTAGCAAAGGCGGCGGCTGGGAGTAGGGTTTCCCATAATAGTTTCCCTGTTTTTTTGTCGAAAGCCCTGAACTTTCCATCTTTTGTGGCTGCAATAAACAACAGGCCGCTGGCTGTAACGACTGGCCCGCCGTAGTTTTCGGTGCCTGTGTTAGTTATACCTTTGTCTTTTAGTTTTTCTTCCTCACCAAAGGGTATCTTCCACAAATATTCGCCCGTATTTAGGTCGATGGCGTTGAGCGTTCCCCAGGGTGGCGAGATGGCGGGTAATCCTTTATTATCCAAAAACTTATGATAACCAGTACTCAAATAAGGTAAACTCAATGGCTTTGTGGTTGATTTTAAGGCACTTACCTCTTTCTTTTCTTCGCCATACAAAAACGCCACCAAAGCCTGTTTGTCTGCTGTGCTAATGGTCGGGAAGCCCGGCATCATGCCTTTGCCTTTACTAATGATGTCGGTCGTAAAATTTTTATTGCGTTTTTGGCCAATGTCCACTAATGACGGATACCCACTTTTGGCGTTGCCTTTGCGGTCGGGGCCGTGGCAACTTGTGCAGAGCGTTGTGTATGTTCGTTCGCCTGCGGGCAAGTTGGCGAGTTCGTCTTGTTTGGGTGTAGGTTTCATGGTCAATATCCACGGCATTTCGTTGCAATTTACATACATAATGCCTTCTTTATCAACCGCTGCACCTCCCCACTCTGGGCCACCGTCATAGCCGGGTAGTATAATTGTACCCTCTTTGCTGGGTGCATCGAATAGTCCTTTTTTGTATGCTCTAAAACGTTCAACAAGTTCGTCTCGATTTTCGGCGTAAGGGCTAATGTCTTTTTCTGTCAGTTGATACGCCTGCCGAGCGATGGGCGATGGTTTGGTTGGTACAGGTTGAGTAGGCCACGATTGCTCACCGTCAAGGTCAGACTTTGGGGCAGAGGTTTCTTTAATTGGAAAAAGTGGTTTACCCGTAACTCTGTCAAAAACAAATACATAGCCCTGTTTGGTTACTTGCGCCACGGCATCAACCATTTTGCCGTTGTGTTTGAGCGTTATGAGGTTGGGAGGGGCAGGGTGGTCTCGGTCCCACATATCATGATGGGTCGTTTGGTAGTGCCATAGCCGTTTGCCTGTGCGGGCATCAAGTGCCAAAAGGCAGTCCGAAAACAGATTTTGACCTTTGCGATTGCCGCCATAAAAATCATAGGCTGCCGAGCCAGTTGGTACATAAACTATACCCCGTTTGGCATCTACGGCCATACCTGCCCAGTTGTTAGCCGCTCCAATTTCAGTATTTTTATAAGCATTTTTCGGAAAAGTATTGTAACCCAATTCAGTAGGGTAGGGGATAGTATGAAACGTCCAAGCTAATTGTCCAGTCCTGACATCAAAAGCCCGAATGTCGCCCGGGGCAGCATCAGACCCTTCTGACAGCCGAACAGGCATGACGATTAGGTTTTCAAAAACAGTACCTGGGGTATTTGAAATAATAAATTTATTTTGGGCAATATCGGGCAAGCCTGTGTGCAAGTCTATTTTGCCACCATCACCAAAAGTTTCAATGGCTTTGCCTGTTTTGGCATCGATGGCATACAGAAACGAGCCGATGGTGTGTAAAATCCGAGCCTCTTTACCGTCTGTCCAGTAGGCTACGCCTCGGCTGGTGCTGTGCCAAGCGTTGAGTTTATCGCCAAACTGCCAGAGTTCTTTGCCTGTGGCGGCATTGAGCGCAAAAGCCCGCACACCTGCCGTTACGCCATACAAAACGCCATCAATCACCAACGGATTGGCTTGCATCTGGCCTGTGTCTGGTGCAGAATACGTCCAAGCGACTTGTAAGTTTTTGACATTTTCGGCATTGATTTGAGTTAAGGCCGAGTAATGGTTACGGTCTAAACCTCCCAGATAGTCGGGCCAGTCGTTGGCTGGTATTTTTGGGTCGTCAAGCGGCCAGTTGGCTGCCATTAAAACTATCGTAATTAAACTGAGAGTGAGGGTTAGTTTTTTGTTCATGAATATCAAAAGGTTATCAGAATCAAAAGTATCGCACCCCCTTGTTTTACTACAAATAATAGGATGATGCCCTTCCATGGCATTTCTGGGCAATGTTCTCTTGCAGTTGCTCGGCTCTGTCGAGTAACGATTATCAGTAACCCCGCTGCGGCGTACCGTTCTGGGCGGCATAATGGGTTCAAAACCGCCCAGAGGGCTACCAATAAATTTCACTCGACAGAGCCGAGCGACTGCGAGGGTACTGAAGACACAGACCAACGGATTAGAATCTTTATTGTGTGGGCGTTGTTACGAACAACCCTCAACGGTTTGTTGGGTTATTACAACCACTTTGCAACGCCACCATGATGAGAACATGTGCCTCTACTACTTCTACTGAAGCTGTAAGTTCCATCCCTACATAAGGCTGTTGCACTCGCCGGTGTTGTATTATAGTAAGTTGGTGATTGTACCATTTCGCCAGCAGAATTTTTGTAGTACTTTATTATAGATGAATTTGTCGAATGACCATTGCGATATTTATTGTTTTCATATTTGCTTGTAGGTATTTTAATATACCTTGCCGATACATAACCATTTATACCATTGTAATTGACTAAAGCCCATTCCGAATCGCCTGTGTAGCCAATATTCAAATTTGTCCCTCGTGGAATAATAGCCTCTATATTTCCATATACTGTCGGCGAAGACCTTAAATTGAGGTTAGATGTTGTAACTTTAATTTGAGTTTGGGCAAATGATGTTAGCACTGTAAAAACTTGAAAAAGAATAAATAAACTTTTTTTCATATAAGTATTGGCCTGTTTTATAAATGGTCACTGTACTCTCTTTAAATATTGAAGTTGATTCTCAGTAAATTTCGACCGAGCATTGTAGGTGATGGTGATCCTTTACCGTGGTGGTTTGTTGTAATGTTGCACTTTGCAGTTTTATATTTGCAAATTTTGTAATTATTAGTGCTTTCGGGTGTTTCCACCCGAAAGTCAGTTGGTCTGTTAACAAATCTCAAAAGTATGCTTGATAATGCGTTTCCTCAACCTTGCCTTGTCCTTCAAATTTATGGAAACAGGCACAGGATTAAATTGTTGGGTGAAAATACCCGACGACAGGGTAAAGCAGTAGGATATTTCTGTTGATAAAATACCGTTAAAAACGACTCTTTATTGTACGGGTTTAACCGCAGGCCTGTGAAGATTCAGGCCACTGACTATCTATTTAAAATTTCATTTTTTAATTCTTTAAATTCCATTTCGTTCAGAATTTCAGATTTTCTTAATGCTTCAATATCTTTTAATTTAGTTATTTTATCAAGTGTTTTATCTTTTGTAATAGCACTAATGATACTTTTTACTTTATCTCTGTTTGTTTCACTTAGAACGATATTTCTAATTGGTGCGGAAATAAAATTGAAATCATCTTTTAATTTTTCTACCAAAATTTCTAAAGTATCAGGATTAGCCATTTCAGTAGGTGCAGAAAAAGCTCTTTTTATATTGATGCGTTTGTTAGTAATTTTGGCTATTATTGCATAATAAAAACCCATAAGCATACTAACTATGTATATCGCAATCGGTAAAACTCCGAGGCCAATATAAAATAAAGGGTCGTCATAAAAAGGAGTTAATTTAAGTATCATAAATTTGGTTTAGAGTCTAGTGACAATATAAAAAAATGGGTACATCAGTTATACCTCTCTAAAATGCTATATCGAATACATTTTTTATATTGTCTTGATTATCAGCTTTAAAGACTTTTAAAATTCACATTATTTATCGTAACGACTTAATACATCATCCATACAATCATTTAATGATTTCATCACAGACCCAAACGAATAATCATCGGAATAATCAAACTTTTTTCGATTGATAAAATCAAGAAGTGCTTTAAATTTTTCACTTACAATTAGTGCCTCATTAGGATTTACTTTGTAAAGATCTAAAAGCTGAGTGTTTATACGTTTTACCATATTTGCAACTTTAGATAAGTTGTTATTATAAATTTGTTGTTTGTACTGCATTGCTTGACGAACAACATTTTTGTCATAAGGCTCAACGTAATCACTGCCTTTTATTACTTTCGACCTGTAGCTTATCTGAGCATTAGCTTGGCTTATACCTCCGATAAGTAGCAAGCAAAAGAGTATTATATTCTTCATTGTTTTTGTATTTATGTTAAAAAATAGTTGGAGTGGTACTTTAATATTTTCTATCTGTGTTGGAAACTCGAATATTTTGAGAGCGAGGTCGAAAAAAGTGTTAACTTAATCCTTCTAACACAATCCTATCTTTTTCTTTTTGACCCATTTTTCTGATTTTGTCTTGCTGCAAAAAAGGATTTACATAGACATCATCACTACTTAGTGAATGTTCAATCAAAAGCGTAGTATCAAGAGAGCCTTTTACAGTTTCTCCTGGAAGATTGCGTTGGATACCGGATAGTGAACAGTGCTTTTCCGTTAGTAATACGTCTTTTCCAGTGCAGTTGGCTACATCAATTTCTTCATTGCTGGCAATCACTAATAATGAAAAAGTTGTGGGGTGTGTATTATTTACACATACAAACCTCACTAATTCATTATCAAATTGTAGTTTATTTTCGCCTATGCTATATCCTTGAAAAAGGAAATAGTCGCCTGTATTAAATGACATTTTTGTATATTTTGAGGTTTGCACTTTTTATCTTTGAACGAAATTGCCCTATGAAATACTTATAGAATGGTATTTTCTTAATCAATTATTGTTTAGGCACATAAACTTTTCTACCGCTGTCATTGATGTAATATTGTCCACCACGTTCGCCTGTTTGAATAGTTCTGCCTTGTCCGTAATTAGAGGCCGCTCTTGAATAATCTGCAGCTTTTGTACCGTTCTGTTGGGTATATGGATTGGAGTTGCCAGTAGTAGAATAATTGTCTGTATTCGTGGTATTTTGTTGTGTTCTATTATAACCTTCAACATAAGTTCCATTCCTTCTGGTATATCCGTTTACCTGAGTAGTACGAGTACTTGAAGGCTGGTTACTACCCGAATACGAATTATTAGAAGTACTTCTTTGTTTATTGGAAGGGTAATAGTTTTGGGCAAACCCAGTTATGCCACATAGTAGAAACGCTGCGATAAATATACTTTTTTTCATTTTTTTGATATTTATTGGTTGAATTGATTTGTGATTATTTTTTAGTTGTCGGCGATAGTAAAACTACCAACAAAAGTACAGCCTTCAACAAAAAAATAAGGCTCATTTTGATACTGTGAGTACTAATTTATAACTTTGATAAAATAAATTTTAGAAACAGATGGAAATAGGCACAAAAGTTAAAACTCTACGGGAGTTAAAGAATTTCACCCAAGAGTATATGGCGAAACATCTTGAAATGACTGTATCGGGTTTTGGAAAAATAGAAAGAAATGAGTCAGAGGTAAGCTATCAAAAATTGGAAAAAATTGCAGAAATTTTGGGTATTCAGGTTGAAGACCTTGTTAGTTTTAATGAAAAATTGGTCTTCAATATCATGCACAATAAAACTGGTAATGGTTATGTGGTGAACAATGGTGCGTTAGAAAAAGAGAAATTGTACGAACAAATCATAGTTAACCAGAAAGAGGAAATTGCCACTTTGAGAACCATTATTGAAAAACTACAAGGAAAATAAGCTAAACCAAGTAATTTATGATTTCCCAAATCAAATTTTCTCAACCGTTCTTTTTCAATAGTTTGTGTTATTTTTGTGCTTTATATCAAGCTATCTCTACATGAACTTCACCGAAAACCTCTCCCAAAATTCCATTTTTAAACAAATAGCCGATGCTGGTCAAAATCTGGGTCTGGACAGCTACGTGATTGGCGGCTTTGTGAGAGACTTGATATTAAACCGCCCCTCCAAAGATATTGACGTAGTATGTGTGGGTAGCGGCATAGCATTGGCCGAAAAGGTGGCTCAAAATGTAGGTGTTTATGTCAATGTATTTAAGAATTTTGGAACGGCACAAATCAAAATCGACGACTGGGAAGTAGAGTTTGTGGGTGCAAGACGGGAGTCTTATCAGCGAGATTCACGTAAGCCAATCGTAGAAGATGGCACACTTGAAGACGACCAAAATCGCCGAGATTTTACAATCAATGCCATGGGAATAAGTCTGAATAATGCCAATTTTGGCGAACTGATTGACCCTTTTGACGGCATGAGCGATATTCGTAGAAAAATAATCAGAACGCCACTCGACCCCGAAATTACGTTTTCGGACGACCCTCTCCGCATGATGCGTGCCGTGCGGTTTGCTACCCAACTCAACTTTGACATCGAACCCGATACTTTTGATGGCCTCGTCAAAACTGCCGAGCGTATTGATATTATTTCAAAAGAACGGATAATCGACGAACTCAATAAAATCGTTTTGTCTCCTGTGCCTTCGTATGGTTTTAAGTTATTGCATCAAGCCACGATACTAAAACGTATTTTTCCAGAATTTGTAGAACTGCTCGGTGCCGAAATCCAAGACGGCAAAGGCCACAAAGATAATTTTTATCATACCCTGCAAGTCTTAGATAATATTTGTAAAAATACCCAAGACCTCTGGCTACGCTGGGCGGCCATCATGCACGACATTGCCAAGCCCGCCACCAAACGCTTCGACAAAAAAGTAGGCTGGACGTTTCATGGACACGAAGATTTGGGTGCTAAGTTTACGCCACGGATTTTTAAGAATATGAAACTGCCGCTCAACGAAAATATGCGCTTCGTTCAGAAACTCGTGCGCCTCCACCTGCGCCCCATTGCCCTCACCAAAGAAATTATAACAGACTCTGCACTGCGGAGGTTACTGTTTGACGCTGGCCCAGACTTGGAAGCCCTCATGATGCTCTGCCGAGCGGATATTACGTCCAAAAACCCTGATAAAGTCAAGAAATATATTGCCAATTTTGATAAAGTAGAACAAAAACTATACGACCTCGAAGCCCGAGACCAGATTCGTAATTTTCAGCCCGTCATCACAGGCGAACTGATTATGGAAACCTTTGGCATTGGCCCATCGGCGGCCATTGGTACTATCAAAACCGCCGTTAGGGAGGCCATTCTCGAAGGTATTATCCCGAACGACTATGAACCAGCCTTTGCACTCATGCTGGCCGAAGGGGCCAAGTTGGGGTTGGAATCTGTAAAAAAAGAGTGCTAACTTTGCAACCAAAAACAAACTGACCAATGGCAGATAAACTAATAGTCAAAAACTTTGGCCCAATCATAAATGCCGAGTTGGACATCAAAAAAACTACTGTATTTATTGGCCTACAAGGAAGTGGCAAAAGTACATTGGCTAAGTTGGTGGCGGCTTGTAATATACCGACTAATTTCTTATTTCAGAAAAAATTCTGGGTAGATGAGGGCATGAAGGGTGAATTAGAAAAATTCAGTAAAGAAATATTTGATGCTTTTAATCTTTCGCCATTCATTGAAAATAGATCAAAATTCAAATATTCAACAAAAGATTTTTTTATAAAGTATGCTGATAACCAGTTAGTTTTTAACGTCAAAGAAAAAACAAATAAGCATAGCGATGTAACCAGTATTGATTCTAAACCTAATACAGGGTTATTAGTTGGAGGATTGCTCTTGTTAAGCCTATTTGCATACGTCTTAAGTAAAAGTAATAAAAATAGTGATAATAAGTTAAAAGATGAATCAATAGATTTAAGCATACTAAGTGAGGGTTCTATTTTTATTCCAACAGAAAGAAGTTTTATAACTACTTTTTCAGACTCTATTTACGGTATGTTATCTGCCGATTCCAATATTCCGAAAGTAGTATTAAATTTTGGAAAGCATTTTGAAATTGCACGTAAAGAATTGAAAGAACTATCTATTGAGTTTCTAAAAATACGTTATGTCCATGAAAATCAAGAAAACAGAGTATATCTTGATAAAAAAAAATATATTAGTTTAAAAGATACGGCCAGTGGTTTTCAGTCAGTTATTCCACTGATGCTTACAGTGGAATATTTCTCTACTACAAAAGACAATCAACACTTCATCATCGAAGAGCCAGAACTGAATTTATACCCAACGACACAAAAAGAACTCGTTTATTATTTGGTAAAATCCTGTACAAGGGGTAACAACGAACTCTTGATGACTACCCACAGTCCTTATATTTTGGCAGCGTTGAATAACCTTATTTTTGCGTTCAAGACGGCACAAAAACACCCCGACAAAGCAGACGAAGTAGCCAAAATCGTACCTCGTGAGTCGTGGCTCAATCCTGATGATTTTGCAGCCTATTTCGTAGCAGATGGTACGGTAAGGGCTATCATAAATCCAAAAACAGGCATGATTGCTGAAAATGAGTTAGATGGGGTTTCAGAAGATTTTAAGATTGAGTTTGACGAATTAGTAGAAATTTATCGTTTGCCCGTACATGAAACAGTCTATTGAAATCGCATTTCCACAAGTTATTAACGGAACTTGTTTGGAGGATACTCAGGCAGTTGAATTTTGGGTTTATGATGAATCAGACAGCAAGCGATGTTATACCAAAGCCGAGCCTATGCCAAACGAAAAGCATTTTCAGGTGCTTAACGTTTCGGCAAAAATAATTTCATTTCTGGCTATTGACAAATGTATGTTTGAAGATACGATAAAATGGCAAAAACGGTGTGATTTTGCCATTTTCGATGATTCTGTATTTTGTTTTGTTGAAATCAAGGTTGTTAAGGCCAAAAATAGAAAAGCCGAAAGAGCCGAAATATACAAACAATTACGAATGACGATTGAGATATTTATCGAAAATGGTGTGTCGTTTGGCAGTCGAAAAGTAGAGGCTATCGTCTGCTTTCCAATTTTTGACCCTATTTTTGAAGAAAGTAAAATATATCCTGTATTTTCTTCCCGAAGCTCAGGCATAACGGCCGAATTTTTACAAGACTTCAACACCACACTGTTAGAGGGCAACTCAAAATCTTTTTAATAACTTCACCCTCACTCCAATATCCTCAACTTAGCAAAACTCAGTAGTAGCGTTTTATCGCCAGCAGTAGCAAATTTTATCACAGCCTTTCGCTCTGTACCGCTAAAATCTGTCTGAATGACCTTGCCAAAACCAAATTTGGGGTGTTCTACTTTCATGTCCACCGTAAGTTTTGACGTGTCCGATGGCACAAAATTGGTTACTGGCTGTTGGTTATTGGTCGGTTGTATGTTTTGAGTTGTTGGGTTGTTGGGTTGCTGAGTTGGACGAGCTGGAAACTTCGACTGACTACTGATTCCTGTATTCTGACTACTGATTCCTGTATTCTGACTTCTGACCGATTGCCCACCTACTCGCCTAATATACGACATTGGTGTCGCTTCTGACTTTTGAGTAAAGTCGTCATCAAAACCAGCGGCTTCTCGTTTGTTGCGAGACGTGGCTAAGAATTTTTTATCGACCTCAAACAAAAAACGACTTGGTTCGCACATATTGAGCCGCCCCCAGTTGTAGCGACTTTCGGCATACGAAAACGTGAGCCGTTTTTCGGCACGGGTAATGGCCACATAAAACAGTCGGCGTTCTTCTTCTAAGTCTTCACGGCGTTCGAGCATCATCTGGCTCGGAAAAAGCCCTTCTTCGAGCCCAACGACATATACGTTCTTAAATTCCAGACCTTTTGCGCCATGTATCGTCATGAGCGTTACACGGTCGGTATCGTCGTCGTCGTCGCTTTGGTCGGCATTGGTGAGTAGCGAGACAGCCTGCAAAAACGCACTGATACTCTTGTCTTCGTTGTCGGCATTGTCCGTAAACTCTTTGATGGCGTTCAAGAGTTCTTGCACGTTTTCGTAGCGAGATAGTCCCTCAACGGTTTTGTCTTCGTGTAATTCTTTCAATATCCCTGACGTTTTGGCCACGTGTGCCGCTACGTCGTATGCATCTTTGCCTTTTTCTATCATCAGTTTAAAACTCTTGATAAGCACCGCAAAGCCATCAATTTGCGTAGCGGCTCGGCCTGTAATGTACTTGGTTATGTTGCTCACGACGTCCCAGACAGATACTAAATTTTCGGAAGCTATTACTACTATTTTGGCCACAGTCGTGTCGCCGATACCTCTTTTTGGTAAATTGATAATGCGTTTAAAGGCTTCTTCGTCTTTTTGATTGACAGTAAAACGCAAATAAGCCAGCAAGTCCTTGATTTCTCGCCGCTGATAAAACGACAACCCGCCGATGATTCGGTACTTGATATTGAGCCTCCTCAAAGCCTCCTCAAAAGCCCGAGACTGGGCGTTGGTTCGGTACAATATCGCAAAGTCGGTATTGCGGAGGCCGCTGTTCATTTTTTCTTCAAATAGGGCCGTTGCTATTAGCCGCCCTTCTTCGTTGTCCGACGATGCCTTGACCAAATCAATCAGCATACCCTCTTCGTTGCTTGTAAAAACCGTTTTTTGTAACTGTGTTTTATTTCGAGCAATGACCGAGTTGGCAGCGTTTACGATGTTTTGGGTCGAGCGGTAGTTTTCTTCTAATTTGACTATGGTAACTTCGGGGAAATCTCTTTCAAAATTTAAAATATTCTGGATATTGGCCCCACGGAAAGCATAAATACTCTGGGCATCGTCGCCCACAACGGCAATATTTCTGTGTACAGCCGACAGTTTTCTGGTAATAAGATACTGTGCCACGTTGGTATCTTGAAACTCGTCCACCAACACGTACTTGAATTTTTGTTGGTATTTGTTCAAAACGGCAGGAAAATCTCGAAACAAAATATTGGTAAAAAACAGCAAATCGTCAAAATCCATAGCATTGGCCTGAAAGCATCGCAGGGCATACATCTTGTAGAGCCGCCCCATTTCGGGTAGTTTGGCGGCGGCATCGTCGGCCATTCTGAGTTTATCGGCCAGGTATTCTTCGTAGCCAATCAAGTTATTTTTTGCCCCCGAAATTCTGTTATAAACCACATTGGGTTTGTAAATTTTATCGTCCAAGTTCAGTTCTTTGACAATACTTCTAATCAGCGATTTAGAATCGTCGGTATCATAAATTGAAAAGTCAGACGTAAAACCCAAATATTGTGCTTCAATTCTCAATATTTTGGCAAAAACAGAGTGAAAAGTACCCATCCAAATATTTCGGGCTTCGGTTCCAATTTGTTTTTCGATGCGTTGCCGCATTTCGCCAGCCGCTTTGTTGGTAAAAGTCAGCGACAATATTCTGAATGGATCAACGCCAGACTCTATCAAGTGAGCAATTCTAAAAGTAAGTACACGGGTTTTGCCAGAGCCTGCGCCCGCAATAATCATCAGCGGGCCTTCGCCGTGGGTTACGGCAGCGTGTTGTGGGTCGTTGAGTTGAGATATAGAATTGGACATTGTTAAAATATAGCCGATAGTAAAGTACGAATGTACCACATTTTTTATCTTTTATCTCAACTTTTATGCTCAAAACGAACAGAAGCACTCGCTATATTTGAACACAACCGCTTTTGAGGCTCACCTGCTTGGGTTGTTTGCAAGCTAAAAATATATGAGCCGTTGGGAGTGTACCCAAATCTAACCGTTCGTCCAACTGCCCCTGACGGTTTTATAGGTTTTGATTTGTAAAATCCGCCCCCCTAAATCGTTCAACGATACCGATATGTTGGTGGCCGCAGTACCCAGTCCCAATCTAAACCGTAGCTCACCATCTGTTGGGTTGGGCGATACTTGTCTGGGTGCCCCCGTATCTTTATGAACCAAAGTATTTCCCGTGAGAACACAAACCACAAGACACTCTAAGCAATGCTCTATAATAAAACTGTCGTGCGGACGTGTACCCGACAGCACGAAAATATACTTCGCCCAGCGGGTGTTGTGATAGTCTTCATTCGGCAGAGCCGAGCGAGCATCATACAAAATTCAACCTTTTCCTTAACCTAAGTATTTATTCAAAACTAACACGGTGTTTTAATTTTAATAACTTACTGATTAACAGCATTGTATTTAACTCACGACACAGTACTATATACCCACGATTCCTTAATGACATTGGCCAAGCAACTGCGTGAGTGAAACGCAAGTAAACAAAAAAGGCATTTCTCCAATTGGAGAAATGCCTTTTTTGTTACAGACTTAATATTACTCTACAACTCAATAACCCAACAACTTTACTTGGCAACATTGTACTTAGCTACATAGGTTCCTACCTTAAATTTTTCAAAATCTTCTTTCTTGTGGTTGTCATCACCAAAAAAAGTAACCATCTGATGAAATATACGAGGCTCTAAGTACCCAGATATTGGCTGAATCATACCATATTTCTCGTCTAAAACCACCGTAGTCGGATAGCCATTGATACCCTGCAACAAACTTCTGAACGATGTTTTACCCAACATCACATCGCCTTCGGTTTCGGGATTGTACTTAACGGCGTAGTATTTTTTATCTACATACTCAATCACTTGGGCATTAGTAAACGTTTTTTTGTCCATGACCTTACACCAACCGCACCAATCAGTATAAACGTCGATCACAAATTTACGAGGTTGCTTTTGGCTCAATTTATATGCCTCCCCAATGGTAAGCCATTGAATTTTGGTAGCTGGCGGGGTTTTGAGAGGTGCCTTGCGTGTAGCCATCAAGCCAATGGTAAGCAATGCGAATAGTACCGCAGTCAGTGTTTTTTTCATCTTGATAATTATTTTAGAAAATATATTTCAAATTTAATGCCAAAAATTATACTTGCCACACTAAATATCCAAAATTTCGTTTTCCGACAACCCTATTGCTTCCGAAATGGCTAAGATAGGTATTTTTAGACTCTTGAGTTTTTGGGTTATTTCTCTTTTTTTACTTTCTTTTGTACCTAATCACCATTTCTTTTTCAGCTTCAATCTTAGATATTTCCCATTCTTGAGATTCAAAAAGACTAATTCACAATTATAGCCGTTGCGCTCAATTTGGTACTGATTGCTTAATTTACTTCATTACTTAAAAAAAAACGTTATTGCCTCAAAACATATTTTGAGGCGTTGCAGATTATGTTTTGGGGCGTTTGAGGCAAATTGAGCCGTTAGTTTTGTGGTATCAATTTATCTCAAAGGTTTTTCGGTTGTCCTCAAACCGACACAAAACAAATGAAAATACAAATCAACAGTCTATTGTTCGGCACATCGCTTGGCACAGACAAACTCACTAACTTCGTTTATTTATTGTTCCGCCTCCATGTGGGTATTTCTATTGCTTTTGGCGCAGGGTTGTCCAAAGTATTTCACAAAATCAATGAAAAAGGTTCAGAAGATTGGTCAAACTTGGCCTTTGGAGTACCTGACTGGTTTGTTAAGCAAGTTGGCGAAATAGGTTTTACTTTTATCAGTCCGTCTTTTTGGGCGCATCTGGCTGTCTATGGCGAGTTTTTGGGTGGCTTATTTATCGCACTTGGTTTCCTGACCAGACTCTCGGCTATTCAGTTGGCATTTCAGTTTTTTGTTATTGCCTTTGTATGGTACGACGAGCCGCTGTTCATTAGAGGTATGTACTACCAACAACTTTTCTTTTGGGCGTTTGCACTCATTGCCACATTGGGCGGCGGCTTGTTTTCGGTGGATAGGCTCATTACTAGAAAAAGTATAAAGTCCATACTCAAACCTGCACTGATGGTTGGCATATTGTTTTTGGGAATCGGCGGCTTGCAAGCCCAAACTACCAACGACAGTCAAATAAGTTTTAAAATTAAAAATGCGTCTATTTTACCCAAAAAATTGACAGTAGTATCATACGAACCAGGTCAAAAAGGTAATGGTACACAGGGCTTTTTTCTGATGCCAACCATGGGCAGAACATTTAAGTTTAAAGAAGGCACAAAAATATACCTCGCTACTCAAAAACAAGTAAGAATAGTAATGGGTGGAAAAAGAATTGACGACGATAAGCCATTTTTGATTGTCAAGAAAGAAGATGAAGGCAAGGTTTTTAAATTTTAGGACAATGAAAAAACTATTCATAATCGCAATAATTGTCTCATTATCAACTATTAAACTATTTGCACAAGATGTTTGGCCAGACCGTACAAGGGTTCTTCCCCAAAAACTACGCCGAATCCCCGTGGGACTTTCGATGTGGCACGACCGACCGTTTATTATTCCCCAAAAAATAGACAGTACTTATTTCTGGAAACATACCACTACAATTAGAGCCGAAGTTGGCGACTTAGAGTTTATCGAAGCGGGTAGTTTTATTTGGTACGATGCTACAGGTTGGCAGCAAAATATGGTACTAAACAACCAAGATTTGGCCGAAGATTTTGGTTGTAAAGACGGTAAATTCCCGAAAGGCAAAGCCTTTGTGTTCAAGAAAAACTGGCGACGTGGCCGCCAGCCCTACGGTGGCGATGCGCTCTGGTATGTATTGGCCAAAGACAAAGCAGGAACGCTCTATAAAGGCTACGCATTGGTCGAAACCGAAGATTTGTAGTAGTTATCGGTTGTTAGTTTACTATTTTGTAAATTTACCCGACTATACTACACAATCGCTAACTACTCAACCCATGACTTTTTATTTTGGTCCTTACAGCTCACTACTACTTATTTTCTTTGTTCATCTACTGGTTTTTTCAGGATTAGTTCTCCGAAAATCAATACTAAACGACTCTAAGGCCGACCGCTGGCTCAGTACTTTATTGTTTTTGGGGGCAGTGTTTATTGCGCCTTGGATGTTGGGTTTTGGTGGCTGGTATGGCGAGCAGCCCTATCGAGACATTCTGTTTTATGTGCCTTTCAACCATGCCTTGTTGATTGGCCCAGTGGTGTATTTTTATGTGCAGGCGCAGCTCAATCCCGATTTTAGGCTACAAAAACACCAATATTGGCATTTTATTCCTGCTATACTGTGGGTAGTGCTTCATGTTGTGATGGTTGTTATTGACAAACTAATTTTGGGCAGATATTATTTTTTAGTCTCAGAACAAGATCCCGATTTTGCCGATTGGTATCAGTTTGTTAGTCTTATTTCACTGATAGGTTATTTGGCACTTACCTATCGTTATTATGCTCATTATCAAAAATTTATATTTCAAATGGTATCTAATGCAGATGCCGTTCGGTTTGGGTGGATACGCAATTTTTTAATCGCTTTTTTGGCTTTTGTAGTCCTTACTTTGGTTTTTATTGTCATGCCATTGCTCGGTATTCCGCTCGACTATCAGGGAAGTTGGTGGTATTTTTTCTTCTTTGGTTTTTTGTTTTATTATATTTCAATCGAGGGTTTTTCAAATATCAAAACCAATAAAATAGCTTTTGAAGAATTATCAAAACAAATAGAAACCGAAGCCACCACACCCAGAACGCAAGTCATAGAGGACTTGGAATTTTGGAAAGCGAAGGTACTAAAAAACGTTGTCGAAGAACAGAGTTTTATCAATCCAGAGTTATCGTTGCCCGACTTAGCCAAAAGCCTGCGAACCAATCCGTCGTTTTTGTCGAAGGTTGTTAATCAGGGTTTTGGGCAAAACTTCAATGACTTTATAAACGAAAAACGAGTACTGGCCGTAACCCAAAAACTCAAAGCAGGCGAGCAAAAACAGCTTACATTGCTGGCCATTGCTTATGACTGTGGCTTTAACTCAAAAGCAACGTTCAATCGGGCTTTCAAGAAAGTAACAGGCCAATCACCCAAAGATTTTGATAGCTAAAATTGATTCATTTTATTTGTGTATATTTGCTTAACAATTTAAAAAAATTAATGTCATGGAAGTTACTAAGCAGCAACTAACCCCCCAAGAACGGCAAGCCAATATAGACCGTTTTATAAAACGTTGGAAAGAAGAAAAAATCAAAGGCGAGGTCGAAGCCACAGAACGATTTAAAACTCCAGAATATCAAAAAGCACTAAAAAATCTTATAAAACAAAATGCGGAACGAGGAATCATTATCCCCGAATAGCCCTTATGTTTTTGATTTTATAGGTGGACATAACAATAGCTATACCTTCAAGACTATCAATAAAATCACTTATGAGGTTACGTTCAAACCAACAACTTATCTTTTTGGTGAAGAGTCTATTTTTTCGCAGCAAACTTTTGAATTTTCAATCATTTTAGTAGATAATCCGGCCAATTTTGTACCATTAGACAAATCTGTTGCACCAACAGTTGTTGCTGTTTTTATAGATTTTTATGAAAATGCAAAAGATACCATAGCTATCTACATTTGTGATTCGTCGGACGGAAAGCAGATATTGCGTCAGAGAAAGTTTAATGATTGGTTTGAAATTTACAGGCAAGCATCATTCATCAAAATAGACTCAGGTTTTGTAGAATCAGATGGTACGTTTTATCCTGTTTCGTTGATAATCAAAGAGCAAAACCCCTATCGTGTGCAGATTTTTGAGCAATTTCTCAATGTCATCGATGGATATAATGCAACTAAATGATACTATTGAAATAAAAATGTTACCTAATCGCACTTGGCCGTAACCCAAAAATTCAATGGCAACGTTCAATCGGGCTTTCAAGAAAGTAACAGGCCAATCACCCAAAGATTTTGAAGTTTAAACTACTTTGCCGTTCCAGGAAATTAAAAACCCATCGCCAGATTCTTAAAAACCAAACTAGGGCCACTGCTCTTAGCAATGGCCCCAGTTTGGCTTTATTAGTATTACAATGGCGTTACCCAATGGCATCGCTCAATGCTGGCAAGCGGCCAAAGCGTTCGAGAGTTCTAAAATGTGAAGCTAACGCATCGGCAAAGGTGTTGTTTTCTAAATATTTAAGCCCAAACTCTTCGGCAGTGGCCTTGACGATGGGCGCAAGAGCTGGATAATGAACATGACAAATCTTTGAAAACAAGTGATGCTCCACCTGAAAGTTGAGGCCACCCACATACCAAGAAATCCATTTGCTGTGTCTCGAAAAATTGACAGTTGTCTGCAATTGATGTATCGCCCAGTCGTTTTCGATTACGCCTTTTTCGTTGGCCAGCGGGTGTGCTGTACCCTCAACAGTGTGCGCCAACTGAAACACCACCGTCAGTATAATGCCAGCCACGAAGTGCATGAGCATAAAGCCTGTAACTATCTGATAGACAGGAATGTTAAAGAGCCAAATGGGTATAACAATCAACACAAAAAAGTAAATAAGTTTGTTGCCAATAATCCGAGCCAACATCAGCGCATTTTGGGCTTTGGTATTGGTATTGACACCCGTTCTGATAAACAACTCATATTGTACAAAGTCTTTGCCAACAACCCAATAGAGCGTGAGCAGGCCGTAAAAAAAGAAAGCATAGAGTTTTTGTAACTGATGTACGGCTTTGAGTTTTGAATGGGGCGAAAATCGCAGTATCAAGCGGTCTTGAATGTCCTCGTCGTGTGTAGCGATGTTGGTATAGGTATGGTGCAAGACGTTATGCTGAAACTTCCAATTGACAACCGAGCCGCCAGCCAAATTGAGGCTGTAACCAATCCAATCATTGATTTTTTCATTAGCCGAATATGCCCCATGATTGGCATCGTGCATGATGCTCATACCGATTCCGGCTATGCCCAAGCCCATCACAAACCACAAGCCCAAACCCAACGGGTATGTAGGTTGAAACGCCAACAAACAAGCAAAAGGCACAGTGTAGGCAGCCAAAAGCACAATCGTCTTGACAATCATCGTGCCGTTGGCATGCTTAGAAATGTTGTTTTCTACAAAATACGCATCTATGCGTTTTTTGAGTGTCGCATAAAAAAGGTTTTTGTCTTTGTTTACAAACCGCAACTGTCCTTTTAGTTTCATTGTTTTTATTTTTTTGTAGTCTAATGCAAATTTACGCAATTATCAGCAAAATCGTTTCAGCATTTAACTGGATTCTGACAGTTATTGTTTCAACTATTTAGATTTGGGTATTTGATTGACACCGTAGTCTTGTCGTCTGAGTAAAAGCGAGATGATGATAATAGGTAAGACGGCCATCAGAGATTTCTTGCCAAATTCGTCCGAAATCAATACGCTGGGCGTGTTATGGCTTACTTCATTGTACATTTTTTGGTATTCGGCGGCACCGATTGTTTTTACTAAATTGGCTTTGTCGCTTGTCAGTAATTGCAACGACTCGTCCAAATAGCCTGAAAACAACGTAGGGTCGATGAGCGAAACAAAACCGTAAATGAGCCAGCCTGTGAGCAAAGCCCCCATCGAATTGACGACATAGCATATCGTGAGTGCTTCCCACAAATGCAGTAGCCCATTGCCTACACGCCGACGATAGTACCATGTGGCGGTGGCCATTGTAGCAATGTAAAACCCAAAATCGGGTACTCTGATGTTTTTACTGAGAGGCTGAATTTTGAGAAAATACAAAACTAAAAAATAACTAAACGCCAAGGCCGCCGTAATCACGCCAAACAGTAGGGATATTTTTAAGATAGGCTTGTTGATAAAACTAATAAATTGTTGCATTGAAAATTATGAATAAATGAGCGTCTCGTACATACTTACGGTGCCACAAAGCTAAACGATTTGTAAATTTAGATAGTCTTTTTAATAAAAATGTTATGCCAAAAAGGGTGATTATTTTTTCAAAACTCAATAAAAACAAGCATATTTGATAATCTTTTGAAAATTATCTGGTTTTGGATTTAAAATAAAGACAATTTGCAGCACCGTTTTAAGTCTCGTTATGAATTATACTATTAAAGAAAAACAAAATTTTAAATATATTGACGAAGGTCAAGGCGAAACCTTACTACTATTGCACGGACTGTTTGGAGCATTGAGCAACTGGGACGACGTGATTAGGGGTTTTAAAGCAAATTATAGGGTCATCATTCCGATATTACCAATTTATGAGCTACCGCCTCGGGAGGCAGGTTTAGAAAAACTCGTTGAGTTTGTAGAAGAATTTGTAGCTCTCAAAAACCTATCCGAATTGACCCTCATCGGTAACTCACTCGGCGGCCATATTGGGCTTTTGTATGTACTCAAACACCCCGACCAAGTACAACGATTGGTGTTGACAGGCAGCTCGGGGCTTTTTGAAAATGGAATGGGTGGCTCGTACCCCAAGCGAGGTAGCTATGACTTTGTTTCAGAACGTGTAGCTTATACTTTTTATGACCCCAAGGTAGCCACGACTGCACTGATAGACGAGGTTTTTACGACGCTGGCATCCAACCAACGTTGTATGAGCATTGTCGGCATAGCAAAGTCGGCTCAACGTACAAATGTGGCACGAGACTTACACAACCTCAAAGTACCCACGCTGTTGGTTTGGGGACTGAATGACACTATTACACCGCCCAATGTGGCTTACGAGTTCAATCGGCTCATCGAAAACTCAGAACTGCGATTTATAGATAAATGTTGCCACGCACCGATGATGGAACACCCGCAACGATTTAACGAACTGTTGCAGTCGTTTTTGACAAAATACGAGATTGTAGAAACAGAATAAACCTTTTCAACTATGCAAGAACTCGTTCCTACCCAGTTTAGCTGGTTACCCAAATGGCTAATGCCTTTGGACTTTTTGGGGCTATTTGAAAAAGATCCTTTCAATAACTCGCTCTTAATCAAGCGTTTTGCTATTTTTACCTTGGGCTGGATAACCTACTGGCGGCTCACGGTCATGAACAGAATAAGAATAGAAGGCACAGAATATTTGGAAGACCTGCCCGAATGTAATGTATTGTTTTTGTCAAATCACCAGACTTATTTTGCTGATGTGATGGCACTTTATCAAATATTTTGTAGCCTCAAATGGGGTTTTAAAAATACCATCGTACCGCCGCTTTATTTACTGTCGCCCCGAGCCAGAAGCTACTATGTGGCCGCTGGCGAAACCATGAAATCGGGGTTCATTCCTCGTATTTTTAGTTTGGCAGGGGCCATTACAGTTGAACGGTCGTGGAGAGCTGAGGGCAAAAATACAAATCGAGAATTAGATACTTCGGCGGGCGACAAAATTGGTATGGCACTCAAACACGGCTGGATAGTGAGCTTCCCACAAGGCACAACCAGCCCTTATGCACCCGTCAGAAAAGGAACGGGCTATTTGATAAAAGAAAACGACCCAATCGTAGTGCCAGTGGTTATCAATGGCTTTCGGCGAGCATTCGACAAAAAAGGACTACGCCTCAAAAAACCGAATACAATACTATCAGTAAAGTTTAGCGCACCCATCAGATTTGACAAAGATGCAACCATCGAAGACATTATTGCCAGAGTCAGAAAAGAGATTGGACAAGAGATTCCTTACGATAAACTCACGTGGATGAAAGACTCTGATACAAGCAAAGATAAAAAGTTTGGGTATTAGTTGCTTTCAAAATTGCCCTTCGGTTCGTATCTTTGTTTGACAACCAAATTTAAAACCTAATAAATTACTCTATTTTAGTATGTTTCAACGAATACAAACTCTGTTTTTGTCGGTCGTAGGTGTGGCTATGGTTATAGTAATGACCATGCCTATATGGGATAAACTCTCGACAGATGGCACGCAGTCTGCTCACCTAACGGCGCTCAAACTCACCTATCAACAAGGCATCACGGCCAATATCACGCCCGTTTGGTACATTGCCCTGCTGGCTGGAATCTGTGCGATTGTGGCTATTTTTACGATTTTTCGATATAAAAACCGTACTCAACAAGCCATACTCTGTGCCATAAACTCAATCTTGATGACAGTGCTGACTGGCCTTGTTATGTACTTTGCAGTAGGCCAGGCCAAGCCATTGTTTGAACCAGCCGAAATGGGGCAGTTTGGCATTGGTTTTTATGGACTAATTACGGCCATTGTTGCCAACTTTTTAGCCAATCGTTTTATTCGTAAAGACGAAAAATTTGTCCGCTCACAAGATCGCATGAGATAACACCAACATAAAATTACAACCAAATAGTAGCAACATTACCACATACAAAATGTCGAATACCGTCGTTAATCATCAATTAGTAAAAGAAAAACTCAAAGACGTTTTTGGATTCAGTCAGTTTAGGGGAGAGCAAGAAGCTATTATCCAGAACATTATGGCCAATCAAAATACGTTTGTAATCATGCCCACTGGTGCAGGCAAGTCGCTTTGCTATCAGTTGCCCGCTATTTGCTCAGACGGCTTGGCGGTTGTTATATCGCCTCTGATTGCGTTGATGAAAAACCAAGTAGATCAGCTTACAGCATTTGGTATCAATGCCCAATTTTTGAACTCGACACTCAACAAAGCCGAAATCACAAAAGTAAAAAAAGATGCACTCAATGGCACGCTCAAACTACTCTACATTGCACCTGAGTCGCTCACCAAAGAAGAAAATTTAGAATTTTTACAGAAAGTCAATATCGCTTTTGTGGCCATCGACGAAGCCCACTGTATATCAGAATGGGGGCATGATTTTAGACCAGAGTATAGACGAATCAGGGGAATCATCGACAACATCAATGCCGAGCTACCCATTATTGCTCTCACGGCCACAGCCACTCCCAAAGTACAGCAAGACATCATCAAAAACTTGCGAATGGAAGAAGCCAAACTCTTCAAAACATCGTTTAATCGTAAAAATCTATACTACGAAGTACGAGCCAAAACCCCAGATGTAACCAAACAACTCATTAAGTTTGTAAAAAATAACAAAGGTAAATCGGGTATTGTTTACTGTCTGAGCCGCAAAACAGTAGAAGAGGTGGCAGACCTGCTGAGCGTAAACGATGTAAAAGCCTTGCCGTATCACGCTGGCTTAGACTCTGCAACTCGGATTCATAACCAAGATGCTTTTTTGAACGAAGATGCAGATATAGTTGTGGCTACCATTGCTTTTGGAATGGGTATCGACAAGCCCGACGTACGCTTTGTGATACACTACGATGCGCCCAAGTCGCTCGAAGGGTACTACCAAGAAACAGGGCGAGGTGGACGAGACGGCCTCGAAGGCAACTGCTTGATGTTTTATAGTATTGACGATATTAACAAACTCGAAAAATTTAATAAAGACAAATCAGTAACCGAACGAGACAACGCCCGGCACCTACTCGGCGAAATGACGGCCTACTCTAACATGGGAATGTGCAGAAGGCGACAGTTGCTCGGTTATTTTGGTGAATATATGGACAAAGATTGTGGTTTTTGTGATAATTGCCTCAAACCTACTACTAAATTTAAGATACAAAACGAGGCTATATTGGTACTCAAAGCCGTTTTACAGACCGAACAACGTTTTGACGGCGACCACCTCGCCGACCTCATTACGGCAACCGAAAATATGTACGTGGCCAGCTACGAACACGACAAACTCAAAGAAATATATGGCAAAGGCAACAAAATAAACGAAGAAGGCATCAACGAGTGCAACGTCGAATATTGGCGGTCGGTTATCAGACAGATAACTATCTTGGGATATTTGACGAAAGACCCCGAAAATTATGGCGTTTTGAAAATGTCGGAAAAAGGCGAGATGTACATGGCTGACCCTTATCCGATTACGATGTCGAAAGAGCATAATTTTGAAGATAATCCAAATAAAAACGATGACGACGAAAACGATCTGACTCCGTCAAGTGGTGGTATCGCCTATGACGAAGCCTTGCTTGCGCTACTCAAAACCCTGCGCCGAAAGCTGGCTCGGGACAAAAACCTGCCACCTTACGTTATATTTCAGGACCCATCGCTCGAAGAAATGGCAACGACCTATCCGACAACGATACAGGAAATGGCTCAAATCAATGGCGTGGGTATGGGAAAAGTACATAAGTTTGGTAAAGATTTTATTGATGCCATTACTAAATATGTAGAAGAAAACGACATCGAAACAGCCAAAGATGTAGTAGTAAAACAAAATGCCAACAAGTCGAAGGTTAAGATTTTTATTATTCAGCAAATTGACCGAAAAGTAGATTTAGAAGAAATCGCACAGTCAAAAGATATGTCAATGAGCGACTTGATTCAAGAAGTTGAGCATATTTGCTTTGCAGGTACAAAACTAAATTTAGATTATTACATCAATCAGATTATGGACAGAGACCGCCAAAAAGAAATATTCACGTACTTTATGGCTGCCGAATCTGATAGTATCGAAGACGCTAAAATTGAGTTTGAAGCCGACGACATGACAGACGACGAAATTAGGCTGATGCGTATCAAGTTTATGTCGGAAGTAGCCAATTAACGGTCTGACTTATATATGGGTTGTTATCGGTGGCATGGTTTAAGTATAACTATCTCATAAACAAAGTTTTATATCAACCGTACCACCGATAAGAATAAAATTGTCTCGTTTTGCTTGTAAATTTGATAGCCGTTTCTGGCGATACAATCGCTGAACCATGCCACCCCAATTTTTAAATCGGGGTGAGCGTGATGTACAATTACTTACGGCTGCCCCCTTTTTCATAAATACAATGTTAGGCACAGTGCATTTTGCGTCCTACAACTTCTCAATTTCAGCCTTAGTCAGTCCAGTAGTTTCAGTAATAAAGTCTGTGTCCATTCCTTTTTCTTTAAGTTTTCTAGCAACCTCTGCTTTGCCATCAAAATACGCTGTGTCAATTACGCCTTTTAAGTCTCTATAAATTTTCAAACTATTCTCATAATTTGCAAGTTCAGTTTGATCAAATTTAGCAAGTTCAGCTTTCTCAAATGCTTGTATAAAAACCTCATCTGCGATAATTGTTGGAATTGTCTGAAAGTCTTCCAAATGTTTGATAAAATAAAGCCATTTGTCTAAACGAGTTTTAAGTTCGTTTGCGGTCTGCTTAAAATTCGGCATTTCAAGATAAATAAAAGTCAACTTATCATAAAATGTTTTGCCATTTTGATTTTTCAGTTTAATCGTATGTACAACTTCGCTTTTTTCTGGTTCTGTTTCGTAGTCGTCAAATGTAAAGTCTAAAATTCCAATACAGTAAACTGCTTTTAAGTTGTAATTCCATTCTCCTTTTTCAGCTTGTTCTCGAATTGGAAATGTTGAGTAATAGATTGTTCTTTCCTTGAAATAATTTTGTTTTGCTTTTTGAAGTTCTACTATGAATTTTTCACCTTTTTCGTTTTCACAATATATGTCGTAAATCGCTTTCCTGTCAAGGTCTGTTTGTCCAAGTTGTTCGTTGTTTTTAAATATCAATTCAACAATTTTGTCAGAATTAGGTAATAAAGCATTTAGAAAGTCAAGTAAAAGTGGTTTACTTGCTTCTTCACCGAAGATTTTTTTAAATCCGAAGTCGGTAAATGGGTTTAAATATTTTGCTTTCATGTTCGCGTAAAATTAAATAATAGCAAAATTACATTTTATTTTACTATTATTTTGGGAACTATTCTGAAAATATAAAACCATTCCACCCCGATTTTCGACTCGGGGTGGAATGGTTCAGCGATTGTATCGCCAGAAACGTGCGAGTGCCATCCCTCAAATACCAAAATCACAACGGCGACACTTCTATTTTTGTCTAATTGCACAACTCAGCTTTTTCTATTATTTTTGACTCAAAATTCAGGCAACCGAGCATTGAGTTTACACATTCTTCACACTATTTGTTCGTTAGAATTATAAATGCAAACCATCAATTTTGGAATAGACTTAGGTACAACCAACTCACTGATAGCTCGTTTTGTGGGTGCAAATGTCGAAGTTTTCAAAAACCCAGTTGGCCTCAAAGAAACGCTACCGAGTTGTGTGGCATTTAGAGGCGAACGAATAATAGTTGGCGACAAAGCCCGTGAATGGCTACTCAAAGACCCGCTCAATGTTTTTGGGAGTTTCAAACGCAAGATGGGAACAGACGAAAACTATACGATTCAGTCCAAAAACACAACTATCTCGCCCATCGAGCTGTCGGCATTGGTGTTGAAAGAACTCAAAAATTTTATTCACACTGGCGATATTCCTAAGAGCATTGTTGTTACGATTCCTGCCAGTTTTGATACAGTCCAGAGCAATGCAACTAAGCAAGCAGGCTATGAGGCTGGCTTTGACGAAGTGGTACTTTTGCAAGAACCGATTGCGGCTTCGTTGGCATTTTTTAACAAACATTTATTGTCGGACACAGAAAAAGGTAAATGGATAGTTTATGACCTCGGCGGTGGTACTTTTGACGTAGCTTTGGTAGGCATTGACAACAGCGAAATGCGTGTGATAGATCACCAAGGCGATAACTATTTGGGTGGTATGGATTTTGATCATTCGCTGGTAATGAAAATAATTGTACCAAAACTAATACAACAAACAGGAAACACTGCACTCGCCGAACAGATTGGGACAAAAAGTAGTAGCTATGAGAAATTGTACTATATCTTGCTACTCAAAGCCGAAGAAGCCAAAAAAGAACTAACAAACAGACCCAATACCGAAATAGAATTTACCTACACTTCGCCAGATGGTGTTGATGAAGACATTGTTTTGACCGTTAGCCAAGACGAACTCAACCAGACCATCAAAGACCGTATTGAAGCCACGCTGTTGATGCTCGAAGTGATTTTGGACAGAAACAACCTGATAGCTACCGACATTGAAGAGATTATAATGATTGGCGGCAGTACATATATTCCTTATGTCAGAGAAACCATCGGTAGCCGTACTCATATTAAAGTCAATACCGAAGCCGACCCGAGTACGGCTGTCGCCGTGGGAGCAGCGTTTTTTGCTGGCAATAAGCCTATTAACATCAGAAAAGAAGCCGCTGAAAGTCCAGTAAGTAACACAGAAAACAGTAGTCAAATAACTATTAAGACGGGCTACAACACTTCAACCAAAGACAACGAAGAATACATTACGGCGAGCGTTAGCAATTTTAGCGATGGACTTTTTTACAGAATCATTCGTACCGATGGCGGCTTTGACTCAGGGCTTAGACCGCTTACGGCCAAGTTTGGAGAGTTTGTGTTGTTGTTGCCCAATCGTGTCAATTCATTTCAAATCAAGGTCTTAGACTCCCAAAACAACCCTGTGGCTGTAGCGGTCGATGAGGTAGTGATTTCGCAGGGATTGTTTAATTTATATGGCCAGCCGCTACCCGAAGATATTTGTATTGAAGTGGACGACTTGAACAATAATTCGACGCGCTGCGAAACGGTTTTTAGTAGAAATAGTATCTTGCCATTGACCAAAACAATATACAAAGAAATAAGCCGAACCATCAAGAAAGGCTCTGACGATGCGCTCATTATCAATCTTATGGAGGGCGATGCCAACCAACACCCCAGCACCAACAAAGTAGTAGGTGTGATTGAGATTAGAGCCGATAAACTCATGAACGACTTGGTGAAAGGCTCTGATGTAGAAATAAAAATTGAGATGAGTGAGTCTCGTGATGTGTCTGTAAGTACGCACCTAAGCATGACCGACCAGCAGTTTAACGAGGTTTTTAGCCCTACCAAACGCTATGTGAGCATTGCCAAACTACAAGACGAAATCAACGAGCTACGAAGCCAACTATCGATAGACTTAGAGAAAGCCCTCCAAAACGAGGAGTACGAGGCCGCAGCCCAAATTCAGGACAAAATAGAAAAAGCCCGAAAACTCTACGAAGATAGTAAGTCGCTGAAAGACAACGCACTGAGCGATGAAAAATACCAGTTGGACGAAGCCAAACGGCGGCTCGCTCGCACGTTTTACGCCTCTGGAGCTGTTAATAATCGAGTTGTGAGAGTCAAAGAACGCTACTACGACTTGATGGCAACCTTACAAGACTGGCTCGACAACATTCAAGATATGCCCACTCGCTACCAAGACGAGATTCGTAAACTGAAAGAAAACGAAAGTGAAGCCATGCGTAGCAATAACTATTTTATGGCCGAAGGACTGCATCAAAAAGCATTGAAGGTGATGAACAACATTATTTTTTATACGCCTACGCTGCTTGTTCATTATTATAACCACTACTCGGCATTGCCCCCCGAAGAATACAAAGATTTTGACAAAGCCAAAACAGACGTAATTAGGGGCGAAAAAGCCCTTGAACGCCAAAATTATGAAGAGTTGCGCTCGGTGTTTATGTCGCTACTGGCCAATACCAAAAATACCGAAATCGTTGAAACCAAAATAAAAGGAACTGGACTGGGATAAAGATTACACACAAAAACTAACCCTAAAAAATGAAAAAAAATACACTTTCTCTACTTACTACATTTCGCTTCGTTTGCTGTTTGTCGTTTGTTATTTTGGCTAACAATGCACAAGCACAGACCTATAATGCCAATAGTCGTTTTGAGCAACTCGGTAGCCAGCTACCTACCCCCAACACCACACGGGCGGCCTCTGGCGCACCGGGCAAAGACTACTGGCAGCAGCGTGCCGACTACGATATTAAGGTAGAATTGGACGAAGCCAATAATCAAATAATTGGCTTCGAGACCATCACGTACTTTAACAATTCGCCCGATGCCCTGCGATATATTTGGCTGCAACTCGACCAAAATCTGTTTGCCAAAGACTCGCCTGGGCCTATATCTCGAACGGGGGGCGTGCAGCCACAAACAACTATGGGCGCATTGGCCATGACGGGCAACGCCTATTATCAAGGTGGAGAATACGGTTACAGAATCAAAGCCATCAAAGACAAAACAGGTAAAGCACTTCCATATACAATCAACCAAACTATGATGCGGATAGACCTGCCTGTGCCAGTAGCACCCAATCAGTCGTTTAGTTTTTCGGTCGATTGGCAATACAAAATCATCGAATTTGCCAAAGGAGGCCGCCGCACAGGTTTTGAGGCTTTCAAAGACGGAAATAATATTTATGAAATCGCTCAGTTTTATCCTCGGCTTTGTGTCTATGACGATGTTACGGGCTGGCAACACAAGCAATATTACAGTCAGGGCGAATTTGCTTTGAGTTTTGGTAATTTCAAATTGGCTATTACCGTTCCGTCCGACCATGTTCTGGGTGCAACAGGCGAACTACAAAATGCCGGCCAAGTACTAACGGCCACCCAACTCAAACGAATGGAAGAAGCACGCCAATCGACTGATAAGTTGGTAGTTATAGAAACACAGGCTGAAAGAGAAGCAGCCGAAAAACAGAAAAAAGAAGGTAAGAAAACATGGATTTTCAAGGCCGACAACGTCCGAGACGTTGCTTTTGCCACTTCACGCAAATACATCTGGGACGCAATGCAAATAGACCAGACTGGGCGCAAAGTGATGTGTATGTCGTTTTATCCGAAAGAAGCCAGCTCGTTGTGGGGCAAATATTCTACGCAAGTCATAGCGCATACGGTCAAGACTTATTCTAAATTTTCGATTGACTACCCGTATCCTGTCGCTATTTCGTGCCATGGGCCAGTGGGCGGTATGGAGTACCCGATGTTGTCGTTTAATGGTGGGCGACCCGAAGCCGACGGCACTTATAGCGAAGCTACCAAATACGGTATGATTGCCGTTATTATTCACGAAGTAGGCCATACGTTTTTTCCGATGATTGTCAATAATGACGAACGCCAATGGATGTGGATGGACGAAGGGCTCAATACTTTTCTGGAATATTTGACTGAAAAAGAATGGGATAGAGATTTTCCAGTACGCCGAGGTGAGCCGCAATATATTGCCGAATATATGAAACAAGACCCAAAAAACTTAGTACCAATTATGACCATGTCCGACAACCTAACCGATGCCGGCAACAGTGCTTATGCCAAACCTGCGGCTGGTCTTAATATACTCCGAGAGACCATCATGGGGCGTGAGTTATTCGATTATGCTTTTAAAGAATATGCCCGCCGTTGGGCTTTTAAAAGCCCAACTCCTGCCGATTTTTTCAGAACAATGGAAGATGCCAGTGGTGTGGACTTAGATTGGTTTTGGAAAGGTTGGTTTTATGGTGTAGAGCCTGTCAATCAGCAACTTGCAGACGTTAGTTGGTTTGCGATTGACAGCCAAAATCCTGAAACCAACAAAGCCGCGCAGCGAAAAACGATTAACCAAAAACGAGAAACAATAGCCAGACAGCGAGATAAAGACTATATCAAAGAGACCGTTGTTGAAAAAAACGCTGATATGAATGATTTTTATAATACCTACGACCCTCTCAAAGTAACCGAAGCCGACAAGAAGAAATACGAGACATACTTAGCCGGTCTCAGCCCAGACGAGCGCACGATGGTAGAGTCGGGTATGAATTTTTATACTGTTAAGGTCAAAAACAAAGGTGGTTTGCCGATGCCTGTTATAATCAAAATGCAGTTTGAAGATGGTACAGATTCGGTGGCTCGTTTCCCAGCCGAAATCTGGCGACTGAACGACAAAGACATCAGTAAGGTGATAACGACCAAGAAAAAAGTAACCCAATGGACACTCGACCCGTTTAGAGAAATAGCCGACACTGACGAAGAAGACAACGCTTTTCCACGTCAGCCAGCAGAGCCAACAAAGTTTCAGTTGTTTAAACAGCAAGCAAGTGGAGTGCGCCCCAACCCTATGAGAGAAGCCCAACAAACGCAACCGCAGCAAACAGGGCAACAAGGCGGAGCGAAGAATTAAGCTACTGCCAAATCTAAGGCTTGTGCCAGCTCTACCAAGTCGCCGTCGTTTACTTCTTTTTTGAGGTCGGCTACTTCCAAGAAATTGGTGTATAGTTGGTCTAAAACAGACTTATCGAACTCAAAACCAAGTAGTTCTAAGCGATGTTTAAGGGCGTGGCGGCCACTACGAGCCGTGAGTACAATAGACGATTTGTCCACGCCCACGTCGTGCGGGTTCATGATTTCGTAAGTAAGCGAGTTTTTTAGAAAGCCATCTTGATGTATGCCAGATGAGTGTGCAAAAGCGTTGCGGCCTACAATAGCTTTGTTGGCTTGCACGGGCATACGCATCATTTTAGATACTAATTGGCTTGTGGGATAAATCAACTGGGTGTTAATGCCCGTCTCGTAGCCTAACTCTTTGCGTACTTTGAGCGCCATCACTACTTCTTCGAGCGATGTATTGCCTGCACGCTCGCCAATGCCGTTCATCGTTACCTCTACTTGTCGTGCGCCATTGGCTATGCCCGATAGGGTATTGGCTGTGGCCAATCCTAAATCATTGTGGCAATGGATTGAGATAGTGGCTTTATGAATGTTGGGTACGTTTTCGTAGAGATAGGCTATTTTTTTGCCGTATTCATCAGGCAAGCAATAGCCAGTTGTATCTGGAATATTTACAACTGTTGCACCTGCCTTGATGACCCCTTCGACCAATATAGCCAAAAAGCCCAAATCGGCACGGCCAGCGTCTTCACAATAAAACTCAACGTCTTCGACATAGGTTTTGGCGTGTTTGGTGGCAGCTATCGCTCTTTCGAGAATGGCCTCACGAGTGGTATTGAACTTATGAAAAATATGAATGTCGGACGCACCCAGTCCTGTATGAATACGGCCACGCTCGGCATATTTGAGGGCTTGGCCTGCCGCATCAATGTCGCCAATGACAGCACGAGACAACGCACAAATAGTAGGCTGGCGCACTGCTTTTGAGATTTCAACAACCGAACGAAAGTCGCCTGGACTTGAAATCGGAAAGCCCGCTTCGATAACGTCCACACCGAGTTTTTCGAGTTCTTTGGCAACAATAATTTTCTCTTCGGTCTTTAACTGGCTGCCTGGCACTTGCTCGCCGTCACGGAGGGTGGTATCAAAAATATAGACTCTCTGGCTCATAGTTAATGAAATTTGATTGTAGCGAAAATTCGCTTAGTGCGTAATTACACTACAAACATAATCCAAAATCTTTGACTTGCAAAATAAGTAACCAATATTTTTATGATGTATGGTGTAAGATGTATGCTATTTTTACATCTTACACCATAAGTAGATACGAGATTTTAGATGCGAGATTTGAGTGTTTGTAATTTATTGGTAATAAGATACTTATCTATCAAAACAGCTATTTTATAGTCTCAGGTAATTTTACGCAACTACTTACATCTATTTTACGCAGCTTCGCAAAATTCTTCAAAAGCCATTTCTAAGTGTTCGGCAATCATTTCGGCAGAGCGACCCTCGATATGGTGGCGTTCGATGAAGTGTATCAGTTCGTTGTCTCTAAAAATACCAATCGCTGGCGATGAGGGTGGGTAAGGCAAGAAATATTCACGCATTTTGGCGGTGGCTTCGCTATCTACACCAGCAAAAACCGTTACCATATTGTCGGGTTTGGCTTCACTGCGACTCACAGCGGCCTTAACGCCCGGGCGGCAAGCACCTGCGGCACAGCCACAAACTGAATTGACAACGACCAACGAAATGCCTTTGGCATTGGCCATAAAATTATCTACCGCTTCGGCAGATGTTAAATCCTGGAAACCGACATTTGTTAAGTCAGATTTCATGGGGGCAACGAGGTGTGGAGGATACATACTATTTTTTGTTTTGAATAATTGGATTTTGAATGATTAACATTTTTTCTTCTGGCAAGGTTGCTAAGTTATAAAAGAAAATGAACCGAAAAATGTAAAACAGTAAAACTGAGAAATGTAAAAGGTAGATTTTACCAAATAGTATTTTATTTTTCACTTTAACATTTTCAGGGGTACGCCTAAGCGTTTAATATTTTACAGCTTTTTAGCTAACATCAACACTAACGGCTTCGCCTTCTTCGGGAGGCCGGGGGCTTACATAAACCCTAATTCTAACTTAGCTACTTCGCTCATCATTTCTTGCGAATAAGGCGGGTCCCAGCTTAGTTCTACGCTTACGTCGTTTACTTGGGCTACTTCTCTGATGGCTTTTTCGATGTCGCTCGGTATTACTTCTGCCGACGGGCAAGAGGGCGAGGTCAGAGTCATCATCACATAGACGTTATTGACAGGGAATATTTTAAGCTCATAAATCAGCCCCAGTTCCCAGACATCAACTGGTATTTCGGGGTCATAAACCGTTTTAATGGCGGCTATTACTTCTTCTCTTAGTTCTGCTTCGGTCATTTTATTTGGTGATGAGGGAAGCCATCGCTCTAAGCGATGGCTTCCCTGTGTGTCTATTTGGCTATAACTACCTGTTTTGCAAATTCTTTTATTTTTATAATCATCGAAGCCAACCCACCCGACCTGCGAGATGTTACGAGGCTACTCATTCCTATTTTTTGTATAAAGTATAAATCGGCGGTAGCTACGTCCTCTGCTTTTTGATTGGATAGTATTTTTACCAGCAAACTGGCCAATCCTTTGCTAATTTGTGCTGTTGGCTCGGCATCGGCTTCAAAGACAACCTTACCGTCCTCAGCATCACAATTCAACCAAACCTTTGACTGGCAGCCTTTTATTAGGTTATCGTCTGTTTTGAGATTATCGTCTATTGGTTTTAGTTTTTTGCCGAGGTCAATGATATATTGTGTTTTGTCCAATTGGTCGTCGAACAATTCAAAATCTTCTATTAACTCGTCTTGTATTTGGTTTATTGTCATTGATTTATTTCGTTCCGTAGTGCGTTGCACCACGCTGATATATTATCGCCCTTTCAGGGCTTTTTTTTTGGTTTGTCCAAACTACTTCTGTAGCCATTCTTTTGCTTCGTTCATTACGCTTTGGTGAGTATGTACTTGCCCGTTTTCGACCTCTTTGAGGGCTTCGTTAATTTTATGCAATACGATAATCCGCTCAATCAAATCTTTTGAGCTTACCATTTGTGGCAAACTCTTAAACGATTCCATCACTTCTGTTTTGTCGAGTAATGTTTCTGTGGTGAGTAACATGGTCGTATTTGTTTTGAG
>JAYWHT010000012.1:0-20201 GCA_043777595.1 Spirosomataceae bacterium | reverse complement strand
ATGAGTAATCAAACAGCAAAGCCCCATCGGGGCGGCCTGTTGGTAGTCAATATGAGTAATCAAACAGCAAAGCCCCATCGGGGCGGCCTGTTGGTAGTAGTAGGTTACGCATATAGCGTTGTGTATTACTTTTTTGCTGCTACCGCTGCGGCAGACCGTCAATGGTAATATCAACGAGTTAAATAAATTCACAATCAAGTTTAAATTTGTTCAATCACTCTTCGTAAAATTGGTAATTATTACATCAAAATCAAAACATAAATGGCGTTGTATTCTAAATCAGAAATTCACTCTAATTTACCCTATTTTTACCTAAATTTCTATACAAACAAGGCTTTTTATGACAAATATCAATCAAAGTGTTTTTTTATAAGATTGAAACAATAATTTTACACAAAATTTAGTTCTTAGGTTGAACACCAGCCATAAAACCCCTGCACATGCCCTTTTTTGATAAAATAAAATCTTTTTTTAGTAGCCCCCCAGATACTGACTCCGCACTCAATCTTTACAGTGGTTCTGACGTTGAACCAGCACCTATTGAACAAACCCAAACAACCGAGCCAGTTATTGACCAACCAATTAGTTACCAATCGCAGCAGCCTGCCGTTGAATGGCCAGTTTGGTTAGAAAATGATGATTTGTTGCGAGACGAGGGCGTAATATTTGGTTTGTCTGAGTCGAAGTCAGAAGAAAAAACGGGGATCATCAAAAACTATTTTGCACACCAAACAGCAGGCTTAGAGCGTGAAGCAGAACTGCACAGTGAAAAAATACAAGAACTCAATCTTTTTATCGAACAACGAGAGACACGCATCAATGACATTAAAAATAAAATAAATACCCTTGAAAGTCAAGAAATAAAATCAGAACATCAACTACTGAGAACCATCGTAGGACTTGCGTTTTCGGTAGCGATGTGTGTCGGCAATTATTTTTTGATTGAAGACACCCTCCGCCCTTTGTATGGCAGTAGCCAATGGATAGCCGTTGGGGTGTTTTTGGCTGGAATGTTCAATCTTTTTGGTCGTATATCGCTCTTTCATGATACAGACACTCGGCTGTCATGGAAACAACTTTTGGAAGAAATCGGAATGCCCCTCGCTGCCTCGGTCTTTGTGTTTGTACAAGCCTGGCAGCAGCAGCCTGTGGCTCGCTCGTTGGCTTTGTTTGGTTTTGTGTTCTTCTTATTTTTGTTTGCGGGCAAATTACTACTAAGCAACCTCACACTGCTACACAACGACCTGCGGATCTGGACTAACAAAACTAATTTTGATAAAGAACTCAAAACTAAAACCGAAAACTGGGACGTTGAAACGGCTCAATTAGAACAAGAAATTGATGGATTTAGAATACAAAAATGGCAAATAGTACCGCATCTCAACAAAGCCGAGGCCGAGCTGACACGCCTCAATGCCCGTAGGGATATGCTGGTAAAATTGTTTGAAAGTGAGTTTTTGTTGGCCAAACAAATACGTGAACACCTTACAGAGAGGCAATTACGAGCGTTTTCAAGAAAATATGAATAATAGTACACGTACACGGGTCGTAGGTTTTAAAATATAATACCTCACTGACAAAACGCACGACTAACGACTAAATATATGAACGAACATACAGACCACCCAGACTACGAGCATGGCTACAAAAGCGGTGTTCAGAACACAGGCTCAGACATTTATGAGAGTTATTTGTCGAGCCAAGTAAGCTACGACTCACTCATAAAGCGCATAGATGACAAGCGTGTCGAATTAGCACAAATCAATGCCGAAGCCAACCAAACAACTGACAGACGTAAAAAAGCGTTTGATGGCTTGCAAACTGCACTACAAGAAGTAGAAAAAACCGATAACCGTGTAACGGACTTGGCGGCACAACGCCAAAAAATAGACGAAGAAAACGACCGCCTCCGCAAACGCCGCCAACAAACACAGTCAGAATATTCGCTTTTGGCTGGGCTACTGTTTTTTGTGGCCGGGGTATCGTTTGTTTTTGGCGACTTGATTATCTCGCACGAAATCGTGGCTTATGCCCTCAATATCAGAAACGACTACGAAGCCTGGGCGTTTGCAGTTGGTTTGGCGATGATTTCTATTTTGCTCAAACCCGTCTATGACCGCCTCATCGAAAAGCCATACGTTGAAGAATATTCTGTCAAAAATCGTACTCGGTATGCGTGGTTCAAGGGTACGTTGGGGGTTTTTGCTATCGTTACGCTTGGTATTTTGGGTTGGTTCAGATACGAAGCCTACCGTACCGACAAACTCAAAGAAGCCATCAATAAAGCCGTTAAAAATATCCAACTCAATGCCACACCCCTCGACCCAACCCTAATCATTGAGCCAGCGCAGCAGCAGGCTATTTTACAAAAAATAGAACAACAATTACAAAAATCTGACGAGCTTAATTTGGGACTTGTCAATAGCCCATGGGCTTTGGCTTCGTTTGTATTAAGTGGTATTTTGTTTGCCATTGCAGGGGCAGTAACGCTGGGAATGGCCTTGCCAGTGTTACAAAACTTTTGGTATCGATGGCTACAAATTGACCCCAAACTCTGGAAACTAAAAAGACAACGTATCAAAATCATAAAAATCCTACAAGTAGCTGAGAAAGAGCTATCTGACCATGTTATTCAACGAAACGTTTTAGAAAAAGAACTGGAACTCCTGCCTTTATTGAGCGACTTAAAAGACCAAAAACAACAACTCAGCCGAGACATTGACCAACTAACGGAAAGTGCCAGACTGGCGCATGGCGAGAGCCGAATAGCTACATTTAACGATGGCTATGCCAAAGGCCAAGCTGCCCGTGAGGCCATGAGCGATGAGGAGTTTCATCAACTAAGAAGTAGCCACTTTACAACAGCCAATCTGGCACTTAAAGCGGCCTCTCCGTCCGAAAGAAACACCTCAAACAGTCGTCAAAATAGTTTGTCGCCTCACAGACTTATTCGCAAAATTATTACAGACCAGTTTAGAGAAGAAGAATAATTTACAGGCTATTCTCGTTTATTTTTGTCCGTGTTGCTGGGTCGTACTGATAGGTTTGCCATTGATTGCTAACAACCGACTCCACAATGCGGTATCCTTTGTAGTTTACGCCCCAAGAGCCTCCAAAATGACCATCAAACAGAAAAGGTATTTCACCGATTTTGGCCATGTCAAGTGCGTGGTCGTGGCCATGGAAGCCAGCTTTGAGATTGGGGTATTTTGCTAAAACTTGTTCTAATTCCAAACATTCTACCCCTTCTTTCGACCATTTTTTGTAAGGTATGTGCATAAACAAAAACACCGCTGCTTTATCTTTTAGTTTACTCAATTCAGCATCAATCCAAGCTATGTCGGGGCATTTGTACGTTCCTTTTTCGTCTGATGTATCGGCTAATAAAATTGCATTGTCGCCCATTACAACGGTATGGTTGAGGCCATAGCCCCAAGTTTGTTGCCATTGTGCGGCTGTGGCATGGTCGTGGTTGCCTCGGGTAACAAAATATGGAAAGCCCAAGAGGTCAAAATGCCGTTTGACATCGGCCATAAATTCTGTTTTGTCGTGAAATAAATCGCCATTAAAAACCACAAAATCTAAACCTCTGGCTTGTTTTTCGAGTTCTAAATAGGCAACAATATCTTTGAAGTGCTGCTCATAGTCAGTATTGGGTTGGCCATAATGTCCGTCAGATGCTACCGCAAAGCGTAGTTTATGAACGGTCTTCGAGCTTGGTTTTTGGCAAGAAATACCCAAAAAGCTCGTTGAAATAGCAAGAAAACGGCGGCGATTTAACATTTTAGCTTGGGGTTTAAAGTAGTCGTGAGTATATAGTACGGTGTCATGAGTTAAATATAGTGCTGTTAATCAGTAAGTTATCAAAATAAAAGTGCCGTATTAGTTTTAATTATGTACTTAAAAGAATTTTGATTGCTTTACAACTTTAGTAATTATTCAACTACAAAAGACACACACGAGAGCATTTAAGGTCAAAAAATTTGTGTAAAACGTCATTAAATAAAAAACCAACCCAAATTATTATGAAACTAAGAAATCTGATTTTTACATTCTTCATTCTAAATTCTACATTCTACCTTGTAGCTTGCTCCGCCCCCAACAAAATTGGCTCGCTCGACTTGGTACAGTGGCGCAACGACCGAGGCGGCTGCTCAGGCAGACGAATGGCGATACTGAAAGATTTTGAAAAATCAGAGCCAGAACTCTTAGCCAAACACATCGATAATATTACCAAAATATTAGGTCGCCCAGATATTTTTCAGTTGGGTGGCCGAGATACTAAATTCTATGTATATTTTCTGGAAACAGGTACACATTGCCAAGCACAAGCCCAGACTTCGGTAGCCAAACGGGTAACGCTCAAATTTAACGCCGTTGGTCTTTTATCTGAAATACGCTACGGCAACGAGTAATGCTACAATTCTATCGTAACCTATGAATCAGCGTTTTGACAACATTCAGCTCGCCATAATGATTGGCCTCGTGTAGCAACAAACTATATACTTGGTTGGCAACGGTAACTCCCAAAACAGGGATTTTTATATGACTTTCGGCAGCCAAATGCTCGGCAGAAACCGCATCTAACAGTTCATAGACACGCTCGCCACGTTGCTGGTATTTGGTCAAAACTTCGTCAAGAGCTGGATAATCGGCGGCGGCAAACTGGGTAGAGCCAAAGCCAAACATATCTTTTTCGTTGGGCATTGATTCTAATTTTTCGGTTGGGTTTAAGATTTTGCAGATGGTATTTCTAAAAAACATCAAATGGCCAACCTCCCACAGCAATGAGTTTGTTTTGTCGTAAGGCCGAAAGGTAGCCTCGGTGGTCGTGATGCCCTCACAGGCGGCAGTAATGCGTTTGGTGTTATTCTGGTAGCTTTTTTTGATTAGTACGGTATCCATTTTTGGTTTTATTGGTTTGGTTGAAGCACAAAAGTAACAAAAGAAAATAATAGATTCTGGTTTTTGTTGTTTTGTTTAATCATATCCTTTTGTCGGCTTACTATTTGGTGTGTTCAATCTAATGACTGATTTATTTCGTATCTTTTTTAGTATTTAAACTGCCAAAATTTACGGCTTCTGATTACCTTTGTACCATGGAAATATTACAAAACGATTTATTGTTACGTGCCGCCCGAGGCGAAGCCGTTGAGCGTGTACCTGTCTGGATGATGCGCCAAGCGGGTCGAATTTTGGCCGAATACCGTGCCGTTCGTGAAAAAGCGGGCAGTTTTATTCAGCTTGCTACCAACCCCGAGCTGGCCGCCGAAGTTACCATTCAACCCGTTGATATTCTGGGAGTTGATGCAGCCATTATATTTTCAGACATATTGGTTGTACCCGAAGCCATGGGCTTGCCGTATCAGATGGAAGAAAAAAAAGGGCCGTTCTTTCCAAAAACTATCAGAACAATACAAGACGTAGAAAACCTACGAATTGCCGAACCAGAGGCCGACTTGAAATATGTACTCGATGCCATTAAAATTTCAAAACAAGCCCTCAATGGTCGTGTACCACTCATTGGCTTTGCTGGTGCGCCCTTTACGTTGTTTTGTTATATGGTCGAAGGGCGAGGTTCAAAGACATTTTCGGAAGCCAAAAAAATGCTTTATGTCAATCCTGAGCTTTCACACCTGTTACTACAAAAAATAACCGACAGCACCATATCTTACCTCAAAGCGCAAACGGTGGTGGGAGCCAACTTAGTACAGATTTTTGACTCATGGGCGGGTATTCTTTCGCCTGAGCAATACCGCACTTTTTCGTTGCCCTACATCAAACAAATCTGTGATGCCGTTACCAATGTACCCGTAACGGTTTTTGCAAAAGGTGCGTTTTTTGCCCGTCAAGAAATAGCCGAGTTGAACTGCTCAGTAGTAGGTTTAGACTGGAATATGGACATTACCGAATCTCGCACACTCATACCCAACAAGACCCTACAAGGCAACCTGGATCCTTGTGTATTGTACGCTTCATTTGACCAAATCAAGGCCGAAACACACAAAATGATACGCAACTTCGGCACACAACGTTATATTGCCAATCTCGGCCATGGTGTTTATCCAGACACCGACCCCGACAGAGTGAAATGCTTTATTGATGCCGTCAAAGAATTTTCTTAAAATTTCTTAATTTTTTTATGAAATACAATAAGTTTGGAATTGTTTTTGTTAATTGTACATCAAAGCCTAACATAAAACAACAAAGCCATGAAAGAATGTGTGGTAGTGATTCCGACTTACAACGAAATTGAGAATATTGAAGCCATTATTCGCAAAGTTTTTAGCCTGCCCGAGCCGTTCGACATACTCGTTGTAGATGATGGCTCGCCCGATGGTACAGCCCAAAAAATCAGAGAACTACAAGTAGAGTTCAAAGGTTTACATTTGCTCGAACGCAAAGGTAAGCTCGGCCTCGGCACGGCCTACATTCATGGTTTTAAGTGGGCTTTGCGAGACGGCTACCGCTACCTGTTTGAGATGGACGCAGACTTTTCGCACAATCCCAATGACTTATTAAAACTCTACTATGCTTGTTCAAAAGATGGTGCAGACGTAGCCGTAGGTTCTCGGTATATCAAGGGGGTAAATGTTGTAAACTGGCCAATAGAGCGCGTGTTGATGTCGTATTTTGCTGGGGTTTATGTACGGTTTGTTACCAAAATGCCCATCATGGACCCTACTGCTGGTTTTATTTGCTACAAAAGAGACGTACTGAAAGGCATAGATTTAGACAAGATCAAGTTTATAGGCTATGCCTTTCAGATAGAAATGAAGTTTACGGCCTGGAAATGTGGCTATAATATCGCCGAAGTACCTATTGTTTTTACCGACCGCACGCTCGGTACGTCCAAAATGTCCCCCAAGATATTCAAGGAGGCAGTTTTGGGAGTAATATACATGAAAGTCAGAAGTTTTTTCAATAATTACATACCATTCAGAGAACAACAAACGCAGGCGGTTGGGCAGATGGAATTGGCGTAGTTACCGCAACACATAAGCCACCCCAAAATTGCTCCTAAACACCCCAGAGTCGAGCTTGCGAGTGGCGTAGGGCGAAAACTCAAATACGATTTTTAGGTTTCTGTTACTTTTAAGCGGTGATATCCGTGCGCCAACGTTCAGACAATAGCCCTCGACGAGGTTTTTGGTAACGCCTGCAATAGCTCCAATAAAATTGAACCGAACGCCGCCCCCTAAATAATATTGGACTTGGTAGGTTTGTTTGAGATTGACCATTGGCAAAATTTCGGTACTCAGGCTTCCAAAGAGCGTATTGGTTTGGAGGCGGGCATCGAGCCAAATCGGCTTGGCTGGATTGGTACTTACAGAAAAAAGACCGTTCCAAGGATAATACCCCACCGACTGCGCCCGTAGTTGTAAGTGGCTGATTGACAGAAATAGAATAACGAAAAGTAGCTTTTTCACTATCGTTTGGGTTTTTCTGCTGCTTGCATGGTGTTCATCTTTTTTAGCATCTTTCTCATTTCGTCAAATCGTTTTAGCAAATTATTTACCTGCTGAATCGACGTACCACTACCTGCGGCGATGCGTTTTTTGCGGCTTGCGTCAATGCTGTCGGGAAGTGAGCGTTCTTTTGGGGTCATTGAGTGAATGATGGCTTCGATGGGTGTAAATGTATCTTCATCGACATCAATGTCTTTCATGGCGGCGCCCATTCCTGGCACCATTCCCATGAGGTCTTTGAAGTTACCCATTTTTTTGACTTGCTGTAATTGAGATAAAAAATCTTCAAAGTCAAACTTATTCTGGCGCATCTTGGCATTGATGCGTTTGGCTTCGTCTTCGTCAAAGACCTGCTGCGCTCGCTCAACCAACGACAGTACGTCGCCCATTCCCAAAATTCGGCTGGCCATACGATCTGGATAGAAAGCATCTAAGGCTTCCATTTTTTCACCAGTCGAAATATATTTAATCGGCTTATCGACAATCTGACGGATAGACAAGGCCGCACCACCTCGTGCATCACCGTCCAACTTAGTCAGTACGACACCATCAAAATTGAGCCGCTCATTAAAAGTTTTGGCAGTATTGACGGCATCTTGGCCTGTCATCGAATCGACGACAAACAAAATTTCGGACGGTTTGAGTGTCGATTTCAAGTCTTCGACTTCTTGCATCATCACTTCGTCCACGGCCAAACGCCCTGCTGTATCGACAATTACAACTTTTTTGTTGTTTCTTTTGGCAAAAGCAAGTGCATTTTGAGCAATCTCGACAACATTTTTACTTTCGGGTTCGGCATAGACCTCAACACCAATTTGCGAACCCAGTACTTTGAGCTGGTCGATGGCCGCTGGGCGATAAATATCACAGGCCACTAAGAGTACTTGACGACCTTGTTTTTTGAGATTGGCGGCCAATTTGCCAGAAAAAGTAGTTTTACCCGAACCTTGCAAACCTGCAATCAAAATCACGGCTGGGTCGCCTTTGATATTGATTGTTTCGGCATTGCTGCCCATGAGAGCGGTGAGTTCTTCATGCACAATCTTGACAAACATCTGACCAGGATCGACCGCAATCAGTATTTTTTGGTCGAGTGCATTGTCTTTAATGCGGTCGGTGATGTCTTTGGCTACTTTAAAGTTTACATCGGCCTCAACCAACGCCCTACGCACTTCTTTGACGGTGGCCGCCACGTTAATATCGCTAATCCTGTCTTTGCCTTTGAGGGTACGAATGGCTTTATTGAGTTTATCTTGCAGACTTTCAAACATAATGATTCAGATGCTGGGTAATGTTGGATATATAAAAACAGCTTTTGGTTTTGATGCACGAAGTTAGGCATTTTAGTAATAAATATAAAATCAATACCCCGCCAACTATCGCTTTTCTTGTAGTATTTGTTATTTTTGTATATTATTGAATCAATTTAAAACTACTAAATTTATAGTTTAGCCAATACCCAAACCATGAAAAACGCTTTTTTTTTAATTTTATTTCTCTCAACCCAAGTCATTGCACAAACTGACATTGACAAAGTACGAGCCTATCGCAAAGCCAATGAACATCAATTATTAGACGAATATTTTGAATTTTTGGCCATTCCTAACTTAGCTTTCGACAAACGGAACATTCAACGAAATGCCGAATATATTGTGGCTATGCTGGCAAAACGGGGTGTCAAAGCGCAGCTACTGCCATCTCAAACTATTGGAACGCCCTCTGCTGTTTATGGTGAGGTAATTGTACCTAACGCCAAGCGGACTATTGTTTTTTATGCCCATTACGATGGGCAGCCCGTCAATCCCGAAAAATGGAACGCCGCCGTAAAGCCCTATGAACCTGTTTTTTTGAGTAATTCATTTGAAAAAGGCGGAAAAGTATTGCCCAAACCCTTACCCACCGAAGCCATCAATCCCGAATGGCGTATTTCGGGGCGCAGCAGCTCAGACGACAAAGCTGGCGTGATGCTTATCATCAATGCCTACGATGCACTGGTCAAAAGTGGCATACAGCCCACTTGTAATATTAAGTTTTTTTTTGAGGGTGAAGAAGAAATTGGGTCTGTGCATTTGGGAGAAATATTGGAACGACATCAAAAATTATTACAGTCGGACGTTTGGATTATTGCCGACGGGGCCATTCATCAGTCGGGAATGAGAATGATTGATTTTGGCGTTCGTGGCGATGTCAATATGGACATTACGACGTATGGCTCAAAGCGGCCACTACATAGCGGTCATTATGGCAACTGGGCCCCAAACCCTGCCCTATCGCTCGTCAAGTTGTTGGCTTCGATGAAAGATGACGATGGCTTTGTAACCATCAAGGGCTACTACGACGATATTATAAAATTCACGGCCAGCGAAAAAAAGGCTTTTGCCGATATTCCATCTGTCGATGAACAACTAAAAAAAGAATTGGGGTTTATCAAGCCTGACGGCGGTGGGAAGTCGCTTTTTGAGTTGTTTGAATATCCATCTCTGAACATCAACGGCATCAGAAGTGCTGACGTAGGCGCAAATGCCCGAAATGTGATTCCGACCGAGGCTACGGTAACATTGGACCTGCGGCAAGTGTTGGGTACTGACTACAAAAAGCAAATCGGGCTCGTAACCGACCACGTCAAAGCACAGGGTTTTTATGTAACCGACAAAGAACCAACTGACCAAGAACGGCAAAAATATGCCAAAATAGCCAAAATAAACTCAGAGCGAGGCGGCTACAATGCCCAACGAACACCAATAGATTTGCCTATTTCGCAGCAGGTGATTGCGGCTATCAAAAACACAACCAAAGACCCTATTGCGGTAGCACCCACGGCAGGCGGCAGTCTGCCGTTGATTGTGATAGAAAAAATACTAAACGCCAGAGTCATTAACCTCTGTATCGTCAATCATGACAATAATCAACACTCTGAAAATGAAAACCTACGACTACAAAACCTTTGGGATAGCCTCGAACAAATAGCGGCATTGATGGTGATGAAGTAGTGGGTTAAACAGTCTATTCGTTGGTAAATAGTCATTCAAAGATTATTTATATCCCAATGCTTACAAATTAAAATCGGTAGCGTAGGGGTTTGGTTTGAATTTAAAAACATCGTCATGTACAACGGCCAGATGCAAGCCATTGGCAAAAACCTCGCTCCGTAAGTCTTTTGATATTACCAGAGGCGTTACCATAGTACCATATAGGTGCTTGTCTTTGAAGTCGGGAAAATTAACTTTAAAATCTTATAATTCTTTTTTAAACTCATAAATGTGTTTGCTTTGAAGATTGGTTTTTACCTCTACCACAACGGCATTATTAACCGACCCATTGGTAAAGCCAAAGGCATCAAATTCTATTTCTTGGCCGTTGGGTAGGTCTCGTAGGTAGTTGGCTACAGTGTTGTCTATGCCATAGTAGTTTTTAAGTACCTTCCGCATAGATGGATAGGCTATACCCTCAGTAAATGAGCCAAACCGCTCGCCAATGCCCCCAATCTGTTTGCCTTGCTCTTTTATTTTGCGCTCAGTCTTTTTTGACTCTTCGGCAAGCTCGCTAAACTTAGCACTAAGCATAGCATCGATTTCTTTAAACTTTGCATCGGTTTCTTTTTGTGAGATGGCTAATTCTCTTAAAATTTGCCGTATTTCTTCAAATTATGTTTCCATATTCTTTATTTTTTTACAAATATACAAACATTTACGCCCTCCCCAACGCCTCTATTTGGGTTTGCTGGGCGGCTATGGTGGCGGATTAGGCGGCAAGTATAAGTTCGTAGAATTTTTTTCGTTATCTGACAGACCACTAAATACCATTGCCTTGTATATGCTGTTGAACAAGGTTGTAAGTTTAGTGTAAAACTAAAACTCAACACACCTCCAAAGCCCCCAAATACAGCCCAACCCTGATACGGTCTAAGACTAAGTTTTGGAATTTGGGTAAATCGCTGGCCAGCTCTTCTTTTGGGAAATACTGCCCCACCCCATCAATAATTTGCCCAATAGTTTGGGCCTCGGCGCAGGTATCGTAGAGTATCATGTCGAGATTGTCTAATACTCTTTCTTGGGTTTGTAGCGACAAAAGATTGGTAAAGTGTAGCGTTTGTTTGAGTGTCGGCTCGGTTTCTTCAACTATTTTTACATCACTACAAAGTACAACTGTGTGCAATAAAGTTTGCTCAAAAGGCAAGCCAAACAGTGCATCAACGCTTTTGTATGCGGCCATACTTTTGCCATAAAAATAACGAATATCTGTCTGAGTAAACGACCGATAGGTATGCGCCAAGTTTGAGAAATACGCATCATCGTGCTTGCTGGGCGATAGCTCGGGTAGGTTATACACCTGACTATGAAGCGGTAAACTTGCCGATTGACAAGCCCTCAAAATACGATAATAATAACTCGGATAATCTTGCCGCAGACGTTTGGCCAAATGATGCACCACTACCTCTTGGCGTTTGTAGTTGCCAAGTGCATGAATATACGTTTTTGAATATGGTACTAAATGAAAGTCTGCAAGATTAGGATAGAGTGGGTCTGATTGTATGTTTTCAAAAAGACAGGTTATTTCAATTTGCTCATTTTTAGCTGTGATTTTATACAAAAACTGCTCAAAAAACATATTAAACGATTGCCAATTTATGTGCTGACAGCTACTCAGTATCGTCTCATACAACTCAAAGGCAAGTTCTTTGTGTTTCTTAAAAACAAAGAATTGATGTCCGCCTATTATACCAGCATTGGCAGCGTACTGACTTTTTACATTTTGTAATTGGTCTGTTAAATCTTGTACTAAGTGTAAAGGCTCACGATAAAAAGGAAAATCAACTTCAAAATTTTGGGCTACCAGCGGAGCGTTTTCTATGTGTGGCTCAAAGCGTTTCCAAATATATACATCGCCGTCTATGTGCAGAAAAGGCTCAGTCTGAATACTGTACGCATATATTTTGGCCAATGCCCAGAGGTCGTGTGGGTAAGCCGCCAAAGCTTCGTCAAAAACCACTCGCACGCTCGTATAAGGAAGTTGAAGAATGTCTATCAGAATATGCTTGCCTGCGGCATCAGTTACGAGTTCTACTTCGTCATAAAATTGTCGTAACTGCAACACACTCAACGCCCACGACTGCCAATGGTACTCTGCCGAAAGCCAGCCGCCACCAAACCCCAGCCCACCTGTTGCAGGCGACCAATATGACTGTACGATTTTCATTTTTCAATCAATTTTAGTAGTTTTGCAGAAATTAAATATCAAAACCGATGCTTGAACGAATTACAATCAGTCCAGAAATATGCCATGGTAAGCCAACCATCAGAGGCTCTCGGTTGTTGGTAACTACGGTTTTAGAGTTATTGGCCAGTGGTATGACTTATCAAGAATTATTGAGCGATTATTCTAATTTAGAATTAGCAGACATTCAAGCCTGCCTAAGCTATGCAGCCCAACTATCACATTTTCGTTCGCAACCGTTAGCCGCATGAAATTTATAATTGACGAGCAAATTTGAGCAGTTCCATCTGAACGTTACTCATTTTGATAGCACTTTGAGGTATCATTTTGTTTTTTCTTACAAATTTAAGACTTATTTTTCAACTCTGCCAACTGCGCTTGTAGCGATGCTACCAACGCCTTCAAAGTCTCAATGCTGTCTTTGTCTGCCATAATCGTTTTGCCTTGTGCCGCTACGGTTTCTTTTTGTGATTCTATGATGCGTTCATATTGTTTTTGAGATTCTTGATATACTACATAAGCACTAAAAGCGTTATCTCTATAGTCGCTTAAATTTGTATAACCTTGTGTACTTGAACCAATCAAGTCTTGAACTGTATTACCATATAGTTCAGCCAATTTTGGTAAGGCTTCGGCTGTGGGCGATAGCTTGTCGCTTTCTATTCGTGAGTAATTAGATTGCGATATGCCAATTGCATCTGCTATTTTTTCTTGTGAAAAACCATGTTTCCTCTCAGTTGTATCAATTTTTTTCCTATCTCTAACATAGTTTTAGTTTTTATGCAAACTTATGTAAAATTATGCAAATACGAATAACATATATATAGAAATATTTAAAACTTTGACCCACCGAACTACAAGCCAATGCACCTAAGCAAAAGCCCTAAAACCCTTCGGTAACAAACACATGAAAAGTAAATTTCAAAATTTTGATTTTGGCGATGTCGAAGTACTCAGCCGAGAAGAGCAAAGCAAAGTGAAAGGTGGGTATATTCCTTATACTGGTGTAGGCCCACTTCTTCCTTGGAGTAGCGGTACGACAGGGGGGCCACCGGCATCTTATCGTTGTTATAGAAATGGTGAGATTCAATATGTTTCTGTAAATAGCTGCCCCGAAGGTTGGAATATATTGTAACATGAATCCCAATTAACCGTGCAAAAAAATTACTGCATACGTAAAATGTGTGCAGTAATTTTCAAAAAATATATTTTATGAAACCCTACATACTACCCTTCATTTACTTGTTATTTTGTTTGCTACTCAACAGTTGCAAAAAACAAGAAGACCCCAAGCCTGTATCTATCGACCCTGTTTTTCAGAAGTATGTAGATACGTTTTTGAGTGAAGCCTCCAAACGAGGGAAAGATATTGACCTTACTAAGGTGGGAATGACTTTACAATTTGGCGATACAAAGCTGCTTGGTCGGTTAAATGGACAAATAAACGATGGTATTGCATTTTATGAAACGCAAAGTATCAATATAAATAAAGATGGTTGGCCAGGTTGGTCGGACGATTATAAAGAATTTGTGCTTTACCACGAAATGGGGCATCTATTGCTCAAAAGAGATCATTTTTCTAAGCTCTGGACAAACGGCGAAGCACAATCAATGATGCACTCGCTCGAAGACAATAACGTACAATCCTCACCTATTTTTGAAGGGTTTAGAAAAAAATATTACCTTGATGAATTATTCAACCCCAACATTCAGACTGAGCCTAATTGGTGTAAAAGTCAAGCTATCGACAAACCCCTAACTACTCATGTGGGGCTTCCCAAACACGAAGAAAACTTTGATAATAAAATATCATTACCAGCAGTGTTTAACAACATTACTACACTAAAATTTTCGTTTGTAGCTGGTGCAATGCTTATTGCAAATACCGATACAATTTTTTATTCGATAGGAATAAAAAACTTTATACCTGCTCTTAGCGCTACAACAATTAAAAACTACGAAATTAGATGTCGGTTTAGAAATAAAGGTACTGATCGTACTTCCATTCTTTGGAATCAAAACGAATCAATGTCAAATTTATACAGTTTTACCTCATTTCCTAATAATACCGCATACATCGGGTCTAATACTGGAAGTTTTCAAAACTTGTTAGTCAAATCATCATTTTCGGAATGGAACAAAATTGTGTTGAGGTATGAGTCGGCAAATGTTGATGTCTGGCTGAATGGCAAATTACTTTTTACCTCTGATATAGTATCGCCAATGAGCAACGACAATTGGCGATATGCCTTTGGTCTTCGACCAAATTCTGTTATTGAAATAGATTATCTAAAAATATATTCGCTATAAAAAATAACGACATGGATACTCGTTTACTACCAAAAATACTACTTTTTGTAGTCATTAGCCAGTGTATTCAAGCACAGGTATTGAGAGAGAAAACATACGTCCAGACCAACCAAAGCACCTATTTAGTTACAGATACGCTGCGATTTTCGGCTTTTTTATGGGCAAACAATGACAGTATTTCGAGCCAATTACTATACGTTGAGTTGCTTTCGCCTATCAATACACTGTTGCAAGAGCAAATGCTATCTATCGACAAGGGTATTGCTTCAAGCTATTTTATACTAAACGACACACTCAAAACCGGTCAATATCACATCAGGGCTTATACCAACTGGCAACGAAACTGGGGTGATAGTTCCATTTATAGCACACCTTTTTTTATTGTACCCAATACCCACACCATCGTTGCCAGAGCCAAAGCAACTACACTCAAATCGTTTCAATTTTTTCCAGAAGGGGGGCATTTAGTCGAAAATCTACCCTCGGTATTGGCTTTCAAAGCCGTTGATTCGCTTGGCCAAGGAGTTGTTGTTAGCGGCGATATTGTCGCTGACAATGGTATAATAGCTGCCCATTTACAAACCGACAAAAGAGGCATTGGTGCTTGTCGCTTCGTGCCATTGCCCAATCAGCACTATCAAGCACGGATTATTACGGCAAATGATACTACGAAATTTTCAGTACCCACAATCGCTCAAGTGGGTTATGTTTTACAGATAAATCATTTAAAATCAGATAGTTTATCGGTTAAAATTTTTGTAAAACAATCCAGTAACGCCTCACAACGTTTGACATTAGTAGGGCAAGCAGGTGGACAAGTTTTGTTTGCAGCCACCGACTCATCGGGCTATCAGTCATTGTCATTGAAGTTTGCTACCGATAAGTTTCCAACAGGGCTTGTGCATTTTAGCTTGTTCGACGGCCAAAATAAATTACAATGTCAGCGTACCGTTTTTGTAAATCACCACGACCAGCCCAAAATAGCAATAGACTTCAAAGACGACTCTTTGACTATTATAACCAACGGCAGCAACCACCAGCCTGTTCAAAGTCATTTTTCGGTTTCGACCCAATCATATAGTTTTGACAGCCTTAGCGAAAATATTGAGACAAGGTTTTTATTGACCTCGGCTTTTGATGAACTGATAGACCAGCCACAGCAGTATTTTCAGAACAAAGCCAATGAAGTCCAACGTTTAGACGAATTGATTTTGAGCCTGCCGCCATCTAACGAATTGTGACAGTTTGATACCCAAAAAATTTATAGTGTAGAACAGGGTTTGAGCGTGTCGGGCTGTGTTATGAAAAATAACAAAGTGCTGTCAGAAGTTACCATTTTGGCATTAGATAACCGAACAGGGGCTTTTTACAACACTATTTCCGATAAAAATGGGCGGTTTGTTTTTGGAAACATTATGGCCAAAGATAGTATTGATTGGACGTTTCAAGCATTGGACGGCCAACAAAAAATAACCGACTGTGTCATTGAATTTGACAACCATAATTATTCTAAACCCAACAAAGTCAATTTGTTATGGCAAATGACGACCCCAGAAACTACTATTGAAACTCTCGCTACCGCAACTATCAAAGAAGACGTACCTAACAAAACTAATAAAGAAATACGGCTATCGGAAGTAACAGTAAAAGCCAAAAGAACAGCCGCTGAACCACGAAAATTATACCATGCCGACTACACCATTACCGCCCAAGACATCAAAGACATAGGCTCTGTGGCCACCGACAACGTACTAAGAGTACTACAAAATCGAGTACCGGGCTTTACGATGGGTGAGTATTTTGACCAAAAGACAGGTTTGTCCAAAATATCAATCAGGCTACGTGGATTTAATTCTTTTGAGGGCAATAATCAGCCGCTTTTTTTGGTCAATGGTATTCCGTTTGGCGAAGATGCCAATCTTTTAGAAGCCATCAGCATCAACGATGTAGCCAAAATTGAGGTGATTAGAAGTGCAGCAGGTGCAACGCTATATGGCACACGTGGAACGAGTGGTATTATTGCCATCACTACCAAAAGCGGTGCAACTGGTAATTTGGGACAATTAAACGAACCAGTACAAGGTGTGTTTAGATTAAAAAAAGCCGCTCTGTATTCTCAAAAAATTGAAGAGCAAAAAAACAATAACTGGTGGCCACTCGTCAGCACAGATTCGTTGGGAAGGGCTAAACTCAAAATCAACCCAGCCTTACTTGGTAGCGGCAAAATCATAAAGATACAGGGGCTGACCGATGATGGGCGCTTATTTGTACTCACAAAACAATTGTAGTTTATGACAAACCCACCGAACTACAAGCCAATGCACCTTAGCAAAAGCCCTAAAACCCTTCGGTAACAAACACATGAAAAGTAAATTTCAAAATTTTGATTTTGGCTCAGTACAGGTACTAAGCCAAGAAGAACAGAGTAGAGTGAAAGGTGGGTATATACCCAATACTGGCGGGGATATATATGGTGGTAGTGGTGGCACGACAGGGGGGCCACCGGCATCTTATCGTTGTTATAGAAATGGTGAGATTCAATATGTTTCTGTAAATAGCTGTCCCGAAGGTTGGAATATTTTGTAACTTGAGACCTCATTAACCGTGTAAAAAACTACTGCATACCACAAGTGTGTAGTAGTTTTTACTAAAAGTCTATTTTATGAAATGCTATCAATTATCCTTTGTTTGCCTGTTATTTTGTTCACTATTCAACAGTTGCAAAAAACAAGAAGAGCCAAAACCTGTATCAATAGACTCTGCTTTTCAGAGTTATGTAGATACTTTTTTGAGTGAAGCCGCAATAAGAGGACAAAACATTGACCTTTCAAAGACAGGAATGACTATGCAATTTGGTGATGGTGTAGTCCAAGGAAGAACAAGTAAATACTGGGGTATAACACTTCCTCAAAGTGCTACAATATACATCAATAAAAGTTTATGGCTCAATTGGCGAGAAAGTACCAGAGAGCAGGTTATTTACCACGAAATGGGGCATTTGTTACTCAAAAGAGACCATTTTATAAAACTTTGGTCTAATGGTGAAGCACAATCACTCATGTTTACACCAGATGAATCAACAGCTCTTGTTTTTCCACTTTTTCAATCAATGCGTAAAAAATATTATTTCGATGAACTGTTCAATCCAACCAATCAAGAAGAACCAGAATGGTGTAAAATTGAAACTACTAATACACCTTTGACAAATTTAAGTACTCAACCCATTTACCAAGAAGACTTTAATGGCAAGATAAACTTACCAGACTCAATTACCAACAAAAGTAATTTGAAGTATTTATTTTCTGACGGCATTATGCTTATCAGCAATATTCATACAGATTTTTATAGTATCAATCTAAAAAATTTCTTGAAAAATATATCTTTTAACAAAGAGCAAAACTATGTAATAAAATATCGGTTTAGACATAATGGAGCGGTATCTGGTGGTATTAACTGGAATAATTTTAACTCAACATCAAATGCGTACTTTTTTAGATTCAATACTTCTAATCAAGCAATTATTTACACAAACTCCGAAAGTTATTTTTATAATCCATTAGTAAAATCGGTTTTTGGCGATTGGAACGACTTTGTATTAAGATATGAGGATTCGATGATAAATGTCTGGTTGAATGACAAATTACTTTTTAAAAGCGATGTCGTTTTACCAGTAAATAGTGATAGCTGGAGGTTTGAATTACACGTTCCTCAAAAAACTGTATTGGAAATAGACTACATAAAAATATATCGGCTATGAAATATTTTTATGTCATACTTTTTTTATTTTCTATAAATCTCTGGGGACAAAATTACCCAACTGAAAAAACGTATATTCAAACTACAAAAACCAATTACCAAGCTGGCGATACGCTTCAATTTTCGGCTTTTTTGTGGGCAACCAATGATAGTATTTCGAGCCGAGTGTTGTACGTTGAGTTGCTCTCGCCATCGGGTTTTTTGGTGGGTGAGCGTACTTTAAGGGTCAATAATGCGCCTGTTTCTCATTATTTTGTGCTGGATTCTACCACCAAAGGTACTTACAAACTTCGAGCATACACGCAATACCTTTCGGGCTTTGATGGCAATGCTTTTTTTCAGAAACAGATTCAAGTGGGTACAAAAGTTACAGAAAATCCCGTTCGGCTGACGGTCGAAGGTGGTAGCTTAGTCGAAGGTTTACCAAGTCGCTTGTATGTCCAGACGGCTATGGCCAATCAGTCGGGGCAACTCAAAGATGAGTTGAACAATGTTTTTGCCAACTTTGTGAGCAATACCGAAGGACTTGCTGTTGTGCCGATTGTACCTGCTAAAAATAGAAAATACAAAGTAGAACTCAACGCCGATACGACCAATGGCAGAAAAGCCTTTGCTGTCGATAAGGCCAAAACCAGCGGTGCGACAATTCAACTCAATGTCCTTGATTCGATTTTGTCGGCCAAAATTTATACACAACAACTTGACAGCGACTCGATAATGACAACGTTTTACTATAAAAACGAAATTATATTTGAGCAAAAAACAGCCGTCTGCCCTGTCCAAGTACTAAAAATATTTACAAAATTACTACCAGTTGGTCTCGTTCGTTGTGTGCTAACTGGAAATAGCAATCAGGTTTTGGCCGAGCGACTGTGGTTCAACGAGCCGACCGAAAATAGTCTGTCTGATATAGCTCGCCATAATATTTTGGACTATTACATAACCGAGCCGCTACCTCAAGAAATAAAAAACATCAATACTATTGTAAATTTTTGTAACCTAAAAAGATTTAATCAAAACAAAATCTTACCCAAAGAATTAAGTTTGTTGCGGAGAGGTGTAGCAACGGACACCAAAAACAATATCTTAAAAAAGACAGACTTGATAGCATGGTCTGCAGTAAAAGGCTTTGGGATTCATGCCGTTACAACCGATGCGGCAGGTGTTTTTGAAATAAAAAACATTGATAGTGATGGCCTCATCGAACTCAAAATACAAACAGAAGACAATGTTTTGGTAGCCGTAAAGTGGCTACCGAGACAAATTCCACCTATTGACGAAATCAAAAACTCGACCGCCATACTCGCCACAACAGGTATGGACGTACCAATCATTGACGGTAAACAGTTGGAGGAAGTGGTAATTAAAGCCAGAAAATCATTTGAAAAAACTAAGATTAGATTGGGGATAAACTATCCTCTTGCCGACAAAACTATCGAAAACAATCAATTA
>JAYWHT010000011.1:0-20507 GCA_043777595.1 Spirosomataceae bacterium | reverse complement strand
GATAGGAAGCATCTATCGTTGGCCATACCCACGCAACGGCTCTTGACCCTTCGCCTCTCCTTGTCATGCTGACGACAGGAAGCATCTATCGTTGGCCTTACCCACGCATCGGCTGCTGACCCTTCGCTTCCCCTTGTCATGCTGACGATAGGAAGCATCTATCGTTTGCCTTACCCACGCAACGGCTCTTGACCCTTCCTATCGTCAGGGTGACAAAAGTTAATGCTCACTCTGGTCGTAGGTTTCGCATACAACCAGAATTAGGTTTAGAAATTACTCATTAAAAGTAGTGTCAGTAGCCATTAAAGTGTCGGCAACCAGCATTGTAGGGTCGGTAACCATTACACTGCTATCATAGTCCAGTGCTTGATTTCTAAGTGCTTCTTGTTCTTTATTTTGATTGTAAAATTCTAAGCCTAATCCCAACGCAAGTACAACAAAGATAATCAGTCCAAGTCCTTTCCATATACCCATTTTTGAAGATTTAGATTTAATAACGTTTTCATTTGTTACTGTTTCATCTAATTTGGAGACTGAATTTATAAAATACTTCACTCCAGTTTTTCTTTCTCTATAATTTAAAAACCAAATTGAACAACATCCGCCAATAACCGAACTTGGCATGGTCAAATAAATACATATCATTATAGAAGACTCTCTTGATATTTCTCCTACATAAATTAAAAACCCTATTATATGAAATACTGATGCCAATAAAAATATAAGTAGTACCTTGTTGGGTAAATACTGATATTTTAAAATCCAGCCTGCTGTTATTAAATAAAGAAATCCTAAATTAAGACTTATGTAACAAATAGAAACGGAAACAATAGAATCAAATGAAAAATATTCGATGAATATCCCGCATAACATTCCAAAAGCCAAACCACCCAGCAAAAACCAGCATATAAGCTTTAAATAATACCCAAAACCCATTTTACTTTTTGTTAGATTCTCTATACTATTGTCAGGTTCAAGAGGTGCTGGAACAGGTTTTGGTTTTGGTACTACTTCATCAGTCTTAGGCTCGGGTTCAGGCTCTTTATTCCCCTCCAACAACCCCAACAGTTCGTCTTCTTTGCGTGTTCGTTGGTGTATGTCTTTGATGAGGCAGCGGCGTATCATGGCTTGGTAGGGCTGTGCTATGGTATTGAGCTGCTGGGGCAGGGCTACGTTTTGTATTTGGCGGTAGAGTTCGTTGTCTCGTTGCTGGTCGGTGCCTGTGCTGCCACGTTTAAAGGGGCGTTCGCCTGTTGTTATTTCGTAGAGTATCACCCCAAACGCCCAAAGGTCGAGGTTGTAGTGGGCCGTTTCGCCAGCTATTTGTTCGGGGGCTTTGTAAGAGGCCGTGCCTCGGCCATCGCTCAGTTGCACGTCCGAGCCTTCGATGTAGTCGTTTTTGCCTACTATTTTAGTCAGCCCAAAGTCGGCTATCAGTGGGCGGTAGTTGCCGTTGGGCTATCAAGATATTGGCAGGCTTAAAGTCTCGGTGTATGCGTTTTTGGGCGTGTAGGTACTGCAAGCCTTCCAATATACCCCGTATCAATTCTCTTTTTTGAACATCGGCAAGGGTAGTGGTTTGGAGCAAATTGGCCAAGTTGCCTGCCGTATAAAGCTGCATAATGGCATAGTCTCGCTGACCTATATTTCGGTCATTGATGCGGTAGCAGGCTTCGTATTTGGCTATGTTGCGGTGGTTGAGGCTACTGGCGGCTTCATACTCTCGCATGAGGTCTTTACCAATTTTGAGTGCTACCCATTTGTTGTTTTCATTGTCGTAAGCTTTGACCACCAACCCATACGAGCCTTCGCCCAAATGGGTGGTTTTGTCTGAGAGGTCGTACTGGTAGTCTCGCTGAAATTCGTTTAATGAGTTATAGATTTTTGGCATATTTTTGGGTTTGGTTTAAAAATTATGGTTCGGTCGTAGGTTTAAACTATAGTCGTAGGAAAGCCTACGACCAGAATCCGTGGCACAGTTATCAGTACGAGTGTTAGTTGTGCGGTTTTCATTGTTCAAATTGGTTTGATAGTTCTTCGTATTCTTTGCCCAGCTCGGGGCTTATGTCTTTGAGTTTTTGGGCTTTGTCTCTAAAAACCTGATAAACTTCGCTGGCCAGTGCAGGTTTGGCGGCTACGGCTTGTCTAAACTGAGCCAATGCCTTGTTTTTGTTCATTCCCTGTTCTAAAAAAGCGATTTTGGTGGCCTCAAAAAGCGAATCAGCATTGAGTTTGGGCTTGCTATTTACTACCAATAGGTCGGGTATTGGTTTGGGCGTGCCGTTTGCCAACCAGTCGTAACCTATCCAGCCAAACAACCCCAAACCAAGCACTATTGCAACTATTTTTAGCCAAGTCGGTTCTTCTTTGACGGGCTTGGGTTTTGGTGGTGGCATGGGCTTTGGCTGAGGTCGTTGTATTGGCTGTGGTTTGACGGAAACACCAGTGGGCAGTTCGTCAGTGAGTTCTTCAATCGGGCTATGGGCTTGGATAGTTTCTTGCAAAAGCGTTATCAACTCTTGCGCCGACTGCGCTCGGTCGTCTATGTTGCGTACCAAACAACGTTTGACTACGTTTTGGTATTTGAGTGGTTGGTCTTTGAGTTGGTCAAAAATGTGGCTTAAATCGGCGTTAGTTATTTTTCTTGAAATATCAAGGTAGTAGCCATCGGTATTGGGGTCGAGGCTCGACCTAAACGGCAGGTAGCCTTTGAGCATCTTAAACAACACTACACCAAAAGCCCAAAGGTCGAGGTTGGTTTTGATTTTGCCGCCCTGAATCTGCTCTGGGGCTTTGTAGGCAATCGTGCCTACGCCCGTAGAATTACTAAAAACATTCTTGGTGTTGTCGGCTACAACTTTGCTGATGCCAAAGTCGGTAATGAGCGGAATGTACCGACCTTTGTATTCTGAAATCAGAATGTTTTGTGGTTTGAGGTCCCGATGAATGAGGTGCATTTTATTGCCCTTACCGTCATTGAGACCATTGTGCAAAAATGACAGGCCATTCAAAATGCCCAGCACCAATTCGTCCAACTGTATGTCTGTCAGACTATTGTGTTGAGATATGAGTTGGTCGAGGTTGCCTTTTTCGTAATATTGCAGTATGGCCACGTCAAAATCGTCGGCTTCGGTGTCTATTCTGAAACCTTCTATGTAGCGGGCTATGTTGGGGTGGTGGGGTATGATGCGAGCTTTTTCTACTTCGTCGAGTAAATTGTTTTTAGTCTCCGATTTTTTGATGGCAACCTCGTGGTTTCGTTGATATGAATAGCCTTGATAGACAGAGCCATAGCCGCCCGAACCTATAAAGCCCTTCTCGCCTTTGTTGGCTCTAAAATTGACATCATATCGTTTTTTAAATTCGGCTACTGTAAGTGTTTGCATTGTATTTTGATGGTTTAGTTGCTTAATGTACCAGCTATTTTTTTTCCTTGTTTCACTCTGTTCGTAGCAAATCCTACGACCAGAGTGAGCGTCTTCCTTGTCATGCTGAGTGTCTTCCTTGCCATGCTGAGCGAAGCGAAGCATCAATCGTTGGCCTCACCCACGCAGCGGCTTTTGACCCTTCCTATCGTCAGGGTGACAAGTTTCCCTTGTCATGCTGAGCGAAGCGAAGCATCTATCGTTGGCTTCACCCACGCATCGGCTCTTGACCCTTCGCTTTGCTCAGGGTGACAAAAGGCTGTCAGGATGACAAAGCAAATACTGTTTACTGAGAGAGTACTAACCGAAAGCCAAAGTCATGGGACTTAAACATGGGGTATGAATCGAGACGATTTGCTACTCGGCTAGAATGCGAGTCATGCGTCCAGCTACCGCCACGCAAAACCCGATGGCTATTGGTCTTATCAGATACACCTGCACTGCCAGGGTAGCCTTTGTACCAGCTATCACACCATTCCCACACGTTGCCGCTCATGTCGTATAAGCCCAGAGCATTGGGGGCAAAACTACCAACAGGTATTATTTTGGCTCGGTAGCTATTCTCAAAGTTTGCTTCGTCATGGTCTAAAATGTTTTTTCCATTACCAAAACGGGTGCGGTTGGTAGCGCCGCCACCTGCGGCATATTCCCACTCAGCTTCGGTAGGCAGGCGGTAGTTTTTGCCTGTACGGACATTTAGTTTTGTTAAAAATTCTTGTACATCATTCCAACTAACATTTCCTACTGGGCAATTATCGCAGTTTTCAAAAGAACTGGGGTTGTTGCCCATCACAGCTTGCCATTGGGCTTGGGTTACTTCATATTGGCTCATTAAAAAATCGCCTACCTCAACTTTGTGTATGGGTTTTTCATCATAAGCACCCTCATTACTACCCATGTCAAAACTACCACCTGATACATACACCATTTGGTCGGCAAAGGGGTCGGCGGGTTCGGGTCTTGGTCTGGTTACAACAGGCTTAGTTGGTTTGGGTTGGTTGGCGAGTTGCCTTGTTTTGGCCAATCGCTGTTTACAATAATCGTCATTGGCTTTGACGGCCAGCGATGCCCTGTACCATTTGTCGGCGCAGGGGTAGTCTTTTTTGGCAAAACAGTCGTCTGCTCGGTTTTTGTAGGTATAAAAATCAGGGTCTATTTGGGCGTAAGCTATTGTCGTAACACCTAAAAAGAGAATAGAAATGATGATTAGTTTAGACATAAATAATTAAACGTTTTTTGATTTGTTTCCCAATTTATCTGAGGGGGCGATGGGCTTGTGCTGCCGATGTATTGTTGGTTTGGGCTTGGCTGTCGGTGCGGGTTTTGGTTGCCAAAAACAATAAAGCAACGCCCCCAATCCCAACGCCACTAATAGACCTCCAAGCCAGCCATAGCGGCTGTTTAATGTAGGTGCTGAGACCCTATACAAACTTTTTTTGGCCGCATCGCTATTGGTGGTAGGTACGGGCGTTGCTATGGCTGCGGTTGTGGCTTTGATTGGGGGCTGGGCAATACCAGAACTCGCTATTTGTATCAACACGCCTGAGTAATTGTCTCGGGTTTGGTCTTGGCATTGGGTCAGTATGGCTTGTTTTTTGACTTCGTTGGGTTGGTCGCTTTTCAAAATCTCGCACAATATTTCGTCTGTTATTTGTTCCAGCACTCCATCGGTACATAGCACAAAATAATCGCCTACGGCTATGTCTGTTATTTGCACTACGGCGGCTCTGTCGGCACGGTGTTTGTCGTCTTTGTTCACCGACACCGAGCGGCTCAGGCGGTTGCGCCAAGGGTGATTGACGGCCTGCTCGGGCGTAATGATTCCCTCTCGCACCATGTCCGTAACCTGTTTGTGGTCTTGGGTTTTGTACAAAATAGCCCCATTGCGTATCTGATACACCCGACTGTCGCCGATGTGCGCCACCGTTACTGAGTCAGCGTGCAAATACATAAGCGTCAGAGTCGTACCCATTCGGCTTAGAGCGGGGTTGTTGTCCAAATAGCTTTGCAGGCGGTCGTGGGCAAATGCTACGGCTTGTTGTATGTAGTCGGTGTCTGTAAGTTGGGTAGGATTTTGGGCTACAAACTCTCCAATGGCATCGGCCACGGTCTGGCTTGCTACTTCGCCTTTGTCGAGACCGCCCATGCCATCGCAAACTACAAAAAGCCGAGTGGTTTCATCGGGTGTTGTAGGATAAATGTAGTCTTCTTGATAGTCTCGCTTGCCTTGTTCTTGAAACGGTAGCGGTGGGTGAATCTTAATTTCCATAATTATAAAGTACCTTCGGGGTCTATTTTATTGGTTTTTTTGTAAGTTTCCAACATCGGTGCTGGAATGGTATAGGCTTCAAAACGAAAAGTATCGCTGCCTCCCAAATTGATGATGTCGTTGTGGTTGAGGTAATGTTCTTCAACGCTTTCTATTTTTTTGTTGTTTCTAAACGTATGATTTTTGCTGGCCTCAAAAGTGGCAGTGTCTAAGTTGAGCGCACCGTCTTTGATGGTTGTTTTCAATTCGCCGGCCCATTTGTCAAACGCCACCGTGATAGTACAGTGATGGCGACTCATAAAAACTTGGCCATTGTGAGTTTTGGCTTTGAGTTGCACATCGGCTTGTATGCCTCTGCCCACGGCATTTTCGCCAAATAGCAGTGGGTAGCGTTCGGTGGGGTTGTCTGTGGCTACCAGCATGCCAAACTGCGGCAATCCTTTGGTAATGATTGGGTCATAAAAAACACCAGTCAGCACGTTTTTTGCGCCACAGTCTTTGTGTGAGCAAACGTAAAAGCCCGCCTCAAAGTCTTTGATTTTTACAAAATTTATTTTTTTGCAAGCCGAGCAAGTAAGTGTTTCGTTTTTAAAATGGTTCATAACAATTAATGCGTAAATAATAAAATGAGTAAAGGCATAAATGTAACGGGCTAATAATCAAAACATTGGACATAAAAAATGCGTCAAGTTATTTACACGTTACAATGCAAGATTTGATTAGAGCCAAATAAACAACCGAATCAGGGAAAATTACCTAACTCGGCTGTTTAATGGCTCAAATAATGTGGTGGTGTTTTATACAATATCATCTACGTTGTCGTCGTGCGAGTAATCGTGGTTGTCTGTTATGTCATGGTCATTATCATCGTCGTTCTCGTCGTCGTGTGCTGCTGGGTCGTCATGCACAATAGCAGGGCTTTCTTGGTTGATTGCGGTTACATCGTCCATCGCTATTTCAAAAGTTTGCTCCATCGCTGCCGACTCTATTGGTTCGAGTGTAGTGGGGTCGAGTACGGCCACGGTGTCTAAGGCATTGTCGCCAGTGGTATCAATGAGAGCCATCGGATTGTTGGACGCAGGGTCTAAAAACACCAAGGCATCTACAACACCATCGCCATCGTTGTCAATGGCGTAGGCCGTTTTACCGTCAATCATCGTTTCTTTTACTTCGGGTTTTGTAGTGGCAGCGGGCTTATCATCGTCTGTTGGCTGTGCTGTTAGTGCTTCATCTTGTTCGTTATCAACGTTTTGAACTGCTACATCGCCCGTAGGTGTTGCTTCGTTGTTTTCGGCAATTTGCTCTTCGCTACTCGTAGTTTCGTAGCCTACCGATGCCAAGTACTCTTGTTTTTGGTCCAACGAAAGTGCACTCCATTCTTCTTTGTAAAATGTATTGTACGCCTCGTCGTTCCAGCTAAACATACCACCAGGCCCTACTTCGTCTCGTGCGGTTTCAAAGGCTTGGTCAAAAGTCATGTCATTGTTTACGTTGTGTGCAATGGCCACATCTTCGGTGGGGCAAATCGTGCCGCCTGTTACGGGCTGCGTAGTGCCATGCGCCAGTTCGGGTTTTGGGGCTACGGCTGTGCTGTCGGCGGGGGTAGTCGGGCTGGCAGTTACTGGTGTGGCAACAGAGCCATCACTATTCTGGCTCATGGCCACAAAAGCCGCTCCGCCCAGCATCACCGTTCCGAGTGCTATCGCCCCCTTTTGTTTGTCGCTGAGGTTCAGCCGTTTTGGAGGTTTGCCATCGGTGGCGGCTTCTTGTCTTGCTTCTTGAATAGTTTTGTTAAGTTCTGTCATTTCTTCGGTGTTGGTTACTTGGGTCATTGTTTTTTGTGTTAAATTGTTTGAAATCATTGATTTGATACTTAATCCGACGGTAATTGAAAGGGTAAGTCTATTTTTGAAAAATTATTTTACCCAAGTTGCCTTGCAACAGGGGCAGTTTTTTTGTTTGGCCAGTTGCTCCCACGACTTATTGAACCATGTTGCTTTATCGCTACATTTTGGGCATTTCCAACTATTGAAAAAATACAGTCGAGGTTGTTCTATTTTTTCTTCTTCTTTCAAAAATTTCGAGCCAATGGCAGGAATAAGCATACCCAAGCCACAGGCCCCAATAGTAGCAATTACTGGTGCCAATGGCCCTGTTGTACCCATTAGCAATGCCAAACCCGCAAGTGATGGTGCGGCCAATGCACCTCCCAACCGTAGTTTATCATTTGCCTTTTTTATCAGATGTCTTATGTTTGGTTCTTCTACCTTGAAGAGTTGATATTGATCATAAAGAATTTTCATTTCAGCAAATTCATCCGTAAAATTTAAAGGGTCTGCTTTTAGTTTTTTATTTTTTGACTGAATGGCCGCTGAGAGTATTTCTTGCACTTGGTAGTCGTTTATGGCCAATGTTAGTTTGTCTTCATCGGCGATGAACTTGCGTTTTATTCGCTCGCCATTGACAAACGTACCGTATTTACTATCTAAATCTTCTATCAAATAAACTGTTGGTCCACAGACTGTAATAATGGCATGGTTTCGGCTGATGTTTTGATGAGTCAATACTATTTTATTGTCAGTTCCACGGCCAATCGTGATTTGTTCGAGTTCGATGTTTTGTTTAGGTGATGTCATTGTATTGTCGTGTATTTGTACTATATTTGTTATTTGTACAAGCAATTAAGTAGTCTTTCAGAAATAATAAAAACGAATGAATACTACAAAAAAAAGCTATCTAATGGCAAAGGTGGAATAAACCTTTTCGGTCTTTTTTTTGTCTAATAAAAAAAGAGATAATTTATATTACCATGAAAATCAATCAATTACTTATTGGCATTGCGCTTTCGGCGGCCTTGCTACTGGCTCTTGATGCCTGCACAACCAAACAACCCGACAGCACTACGCCTACGCCAATAGTCAGAAGTAGTTTTGACCAACTTCAAAGCCGAATATTTACACCGTCTTGCGCTTCGGCTGGTTGCCATGCCTCTGAGCAAGATGCGAGTTTTAGACAGCACGGATTGGTGCTAACGGCTGGCAAATCGTATGAATATTTGATAAACAAAGACCCTTTAAACCAAAATGCAATAGACGATAAACTCAAACGAGTGTTGCCCAGTTATTCGCTTTCGAGCTTGTTGTTTCATAAATTAAACTTCAACGCCTCAGTACATCACAGCGGCAAAGGATATGGCTCACCGATGCCGTTGGGTCGTTCTGCACTGTCGATTGGCCAAATTGAGTTTGTGAGACGTTGGATAGAGGCAGGCGCACCCAGAGCAGGCATAGTGGTAGATTCAACACTATTGGACGACAAAACGCCCAGCTATATTGAAAACTTCGTAGCACTGACCCCACCCAAAGCAGGCGAAGGTGTACAGATGATGCTCAATACCTTTGAAGTTGCCCCCAATTTTGAGAGAGAGTTTTTTAACAGAAAACAAGTAGGCAATACCGAAGACCTATACGTCAATCGGGTACACATCAAGATGCGGCAGAGTAGCCATCACTTTATTTTGTACTCTTATCGTGATTTAAAGTCATCGTATATGCCACCGTTTAATGTCGATAGAGATATCAGAAATACCGATGGCACAAACAATTTATTGACAATATTGAGTATGTCCAATCATGTGTTTTGGGTTGGCGCACAGACCCCCAACCACGAATATACTTTTCCAGAGGGTACTGCATTGCTGTTGCCGGCAGGTAGCTCGTTCGACCTCAACTCGCACTATGTAAATAAAACTACCAAGCCGATTCAGGGCGAAGCCTACGCCAATCTTTATACTGTACCAAAGTCTAAGGTTGTAAACGTAGTGCGGGCATTGGATTTGGCCAATACAACGCTCGATATTACGGCCAACAAACGCACGACTGTTTCAAAAACGTTTACTTTTGCGGCCAAAACTGCCGTTATTATGCTCACCTCGCATTATCATAAATTGGGTGAAAAGTTTTTAATAAAAATCAAAGGCGGAGCCAGAGACGGCGAAGTAGTCTTTGAAAGTGCTGACTGGGAACACCCAACGATAAAGAACTTTGATACGCCGCTTATTCTTGAAAAAGGGCAAGGACTAACTTCTGAAATAACATACAACAACACGACTGCCAAAAACGTGAAATTTGGCCTCACAAGCGAAGACGAAATGGGGATAATATTTGGATATTATTACGAGTTGCCGTAAAAGTTGCGAGTTAAATATATTGCTGTGAGTCGGTTGTATAACCAAAAGCCCTCTGGGACAAACTTTTGTAGTTTGCCCCAGAGGGCTTTTAAGTACTTATTCAAAACCAATACGGTGTTTTTATTTTAACTCACGACACCCTACCATATACCCACGACTATTTAATTATTGAAAAAAGTCTCTCATTTTTTCAAAAAAACCTTTGTCATTTTTGTTGGGCTTTGGCTGAAAGTTAGCCGACGTCCGTAGCTTTTCGAGTGTAGCCCGTTCGTCGGGGCTAAGTTGTTTGGGAGTCCAAATGTTAATGTGTACCAATTGGTCGCCACGACCATAACCATTTACTTCTTTGATTCCTTTGCCTTTGAGGCGCAATATTTTGCCGCCCTGTGTGCCTGCTTCGATGGCTACCCGTGCTTTGCCGTCTATGGTTGGCACTTCTACACTTGTGCCGAGTGTGGCATCTACAAAATTGAGGTGTAGGTCAAAGACCACATTATTGCCGTCTCGTTTGAGGTTTTCGTCTTCCTCTTCTTCAACTACTATCAGCAAGTCGCCAGCTACGCCGCCCCGTGGTGGTACGTTGCCTTTGCCGCTCATTGATAGCTGCATACCTTCGGCTACACCGCCTGGTATTTTTATGCTTATTACGTCGTCGGTTAGTGTACGGCCTTCGCCTGCACACACGTCGCAGCGTTCGGTTATGGTTTTGCCTTCGCCGTTACAAGTGGGGCAGGTGGCCGCCGAAACCATTTGGCCGAGCATTGTATTGACTACTTTGCGTATTTGGCCTGTGCCGTTGCAACCTTGACAGTTTTTGAGAGAGTTACCGTTTTTTGAACCATTGCCACCGCAACTGTCGCAGCCTACGTGCCGTTTTACTTTTACTTTTTTCTCGACACCTTCGGCTACTTCTTGTAGGTTGAGTTTGAGTTTGATGCGTAAGTCAGAGCCACGTCGCACTCTGCGACCACCGCCACCACCGCCAAACATATCGCCAAACGGACTACCGCCACCGCCACCACTGCCAAAAATATCACCAAATTGAGAGAATATATCGCTCATGTCAAAGCCTCCTTGGCCTCCAAAACCACTTTGTCCTCCCAAACCAGCATGGCCCATTTGGTCGTAGCGTTGTTTTTTTTGAGGGTCGCTCAGTACTCCATACGCTTCGGCTGCTTCCTTAAATTTTTCTTCGGCGGCAGGGTTGTCGGGGTTTTTGTCGGGGTGGTACTGAATAGCCATCTTGCGGTAGGCTTTTTTTATTTCGTCGTCGCTTGAGCCTTTGCTTACGCCCAATACTTCATAATAGTCTCTTTTTTGTGCCATGTTTTATGAGTTACAAGATGTGAGATGTGAGATTTGAGGTATCTGGCTTTAAAAACAACCCACAACCCACATCTCACATCTTACATCTCACATTTATAACTAACTTCCCACTACAACCTTGGCGTAGCGGATTACTTTTTCGTTTAATAAATATCCTTTTTCTATTTCATCAATCACTTTTCCTTTCAGGTCGTCGGTTGGGGCGGCAAACTGAGTAATGGACTCGTGCAAATCAGCATCAAAAACTTCGCCTTTGGCCTGCATAGGCTTTAAACCTTTGCTTTCGAGGGTCTTGAATAATTTGTTATAAATCAGTGAAATACCTTCTTTGATTGGCTCTATTTCGGTTGTAGTTTCCATTGAGGCCATGCCACGCTCAAAATCGTCAAGGGTTGGCAGTATCGTTTTCATCAACTCACCATTGGCAAACGAAATGGTATCTATTTTTTCTTTGGCAGTACGGCGGCGGAAGTTCTCAAAATCAGCATACAATCTTAGGTATTTGTCTTTGAGTTCGGCCACCTCGGCTGTCAATTTTTCAGTTTCAGTTAGTTCTACCTCAACAATCTCATTTTCAATGGTTTCTTGCTCTTCATTGGTGGCTGTTTCATTGTCAATTATGTCATTTACTACTTCGTCAGTTGCTTTTTCTTCTACGTTCATCGTGTTGTTATATATTTTTCGGAAAAATTTTTTCATTTAATTTTTCCACAAAACTACTCAATTACTTTGCCAATCCCTCAAAAACTGCCATATTGGCACTTTGTTTTGAGTTGTAGAGTTATGGAGTTGTGGAGTTATAGAATGATGACAAAACTACACCTCTACAACTCAATAACTCTCCAACCCAACAACTCAAATGTCAGGAATTGCAGGAATTATATATTTTGACGGCAAACCTATCACAACCGAACTTGATAGTATGGCCAATGCCCTCAAACACCGTGGGCCAGATGGTATTCGTTTTTGGCAAGATGGCCACATAGGTTTAGTGAGTTTGACATTGAATATTAAAAAACAAACAAATAACGAGCCAATTAGTGAGCAAAACGGGCAGGTGATGGTGGCAGATGTAGCCCTCCCCGCCCCCAGAGGGGGAGCCAGCCCCACCCCCGACCCCTCCCCGATGGGTTGGGGAGAAAAAAAGTCTCCTCCTTCGGGGAAGGGGGGGGGGGCTTTTTCTCTTTTTGACGTTCACAGACAGCAATTTACCTGTGGGCGAGACCATGCTGGTGTGCATACTTTTTATTATGTTTTTGAAGCCAACAAATACTTTGCCTTTGCGTCCGAAATCAAAGGTTTGTTGGCCTTGCCATTTATTGCGGGCGAAGTCAATGAGGTCAAAGTCAATCGGTATTTGAGTTGGGGGTCGGCCAATAGGCCGTATCGTTCCGAAACATTTTACAAAAATATTTATAGCCTGCCACCAGCCAACGTACTGACTGTCAGCAAAGATAAAATAACATCTCGACTCGACTGGACGATTGACTTAGACAAATTTAGCCATCTCAAAACCGATGCCGACCACGTACAAGCGTTCAAAGAAACATTGACAGAGGCCGTTCGGTGTCGTGTTCAGACCGACTTTCCAGTGAGCGCACACCTCAGCGGAGGGTTAGACTCGTCGTCAGTATCGGTCATTGCCAAACAGTTTTTGAGCCAACCACTACACACACTTCATTTTGACGTAGGGCCGTCGGCCAACGAAAAACCGTTTGCCGAGGCGGTGTTACAAACTGGCAATTTTAAACACGAGTACGTGGTTGCACAGCCCAATTTACTGGCGGCTATCAAAAAGTCGGCTTTTGTTTTCGACCGCCCCGACCATTTTACGATACTACCCACTTTTCATTTGGCCAATGCCGAGGCCGTCCAAAAAAACGGTAGCCGAATATTGCTCACAGGACATGACGGCGATAGCGTAGTAGGTTTTGGGCGTGCCTATCCGTTGTCGTTATTGAAGGCGCAAGACTGGACGGGGTTTAGAGATATAATGGAAAAATACGCACAAGTCGCTGATTTTGAAGATGATATAAGCGGTTGGAGTAAAATGTCAGTCAAAAAACGAACACAGCGACTGATTCATTTATATTCAAAATCTGAAATAATATCAAAATTTAGAACAAAACAATATAGCGAATCTTTGACCCTTTTGGCCGACGTAATGATAAAAGCCAATGCCAACGGCTGGCTGTTTGTCGAAGATTTAATTGAGAAAATTAGAATGCCAAAGCCTGTACCCAAGCCCCGATTTGACTTTGAAACAGACTACGGCTTTTCGAGCGAATTGAACGAGTTACTGGCAGATATTATTCACGAGGGTATGTACGAAGCCACCGAGCAGTTTACACATTTGGGCGCACACTACGGCCATGAAGTAGCACACCCATTTTATGATAAAAACCTATTGGAACTCTGCCTATCGACACCCGACCGACTGAAATTTGACAATGGCTACCGCCGTGGACAAATGCGCCGAGCCATGACGGGGCTACTACCCGAAGAAGTGCGGCTCAGAACGAGTAAAGTCAATTTTAACACCGTGATTAGCGACGAACTGCGGGCCAACAAAGATGAAATTGTGGCCGTTATTGATTCAAAAATGATTGGTCTAAGCCAAGAATCATACCTTAAAACCCAGCTACAAAATACCATAAAATGGCTCACCACCAACGACCAAACCAGCCCCACACACTACATCAGGTACATTCATTGGGTATTTTGGGGGAGATGAGCGAAGTAGTATTCTCAAAAAGATAATTTTACTTTTTTTAGAAAATCATTCGCTTTTTGATGCTTTGCATTTAGAACAGACTCCAACGATGTAAAAGATTGCTGTGTGGCTACTTTAGCCTGCGTTTTTACTATTTTTGGCGTGTTATTTTTCATGTTTGTTTGTAGTTTTTTGAAAAATTAAAAAAGCATCATAATTTTTGTTTCCATTGAATGGCTCATTTACCCAGTCAATTATGCCATGAATCTCATAAACTTGTTTTGCTTGACCGATATATTTGTTTATTATTCCTCTGTAAAGTCTCGTTCTCGAAGGGGTACTTCCCATAAATAATACTTTTGTATTTGGGTTGAGTGCTATAAAAACTTGAATTGTTTGGATAACCGTTGCAATGATTGTTTCCATATCTTGGTTATTACTTACGGTCATGTCGTCATACTTTCCGCTTTCACATATATCTACGAGTGCCAAATTATAAATACCTGGTATTTCAAGCTCTCTAAATTCTACAACTTTTTGAATGGTCTTATCAGGACTAACGCTTGCAAATTCAAAACGTTTTCCATTTTCTAAAACTCTAAAAGGGTATGAGGGCTTGTCCACAATGCAAATATACGCTTTTGTACAACCTTTTCAATATTATTTTGAAACGTTTTTGACGTGTTTAGGGTTGTAAATTGACAGTATTACAATACTGAAATACGGTAATATTCTATTAAAAGACATTGAATAATAGCTTTACATTTATTGATTTGTTTGCGGGAATTGGTGGTTTCCATTTGGCAATGCACCGTTTGGGAGGTGAATGTGTTTTTGCTTCTGAAATTGACGAATTTGCGAGATTGACCTATGAAGCAAATCATAAAAAAATCAGCCCTAAATTGTTTGAAAACGGTCTTTTCAATAAAGATATTAGAACAATTACTCCCAAAAACCTACCTGACTTTGATATACTATGTGCAGGTTTTCCATGCCAGCCTTTTAGCCAAGCTGGTCAGAAACGAGGTTTTGACGACAATCACAATTCAGAAAGAGGAAATTTGTTTTTTAATATTGCCGAAATCTTAGAGGCAAAAAAACCAAGAGCGTTTTTTTTAGAAAATGTCCGTGGTCTTGTAACACACGATGACGGAAATACTTTTAAAATAATTCGAGATATTATTGAAAATGAATTAGGCTATTCGTTTTATTTTAAGGTCGTTCATGCCTCAGACTATGGACTTCCTCAACTGAGACCAAGGGCTTTTATGGTTGGGTTTAGGGACGAAGACTTTATGAAAAGCTTTACTTTTCCGCCATCAGTTCCTTTAAAGTTTAATATGAGTGATGTTTGGGGTGGAAAATGTACAAGAGAAATTGGCTTTACGATTAGAATTGGCGGACGAGGTTCTGTCATTACAGACCGTAGAAACTGGGACAACTACGAAGTCGATGGTGAACTTAGGCGATTGTCATACAAAGAAGCACGAAAAATGCAAGGTTTCCCCGACGATTTTGTTTTTCCTGTAAGTCCAGCCCAAGCCATAAAGCAGTTAGGGAACAGTGTTGCTGTTGATGCCGTGCAAGCCGTGGCAAAAAATATCTTAGACCATTTGAACCATCTAACACCAAAAATAACAACTTTGAAATCTACAAAAAACAAAGGTGAATGGACTGAGTTGCTTGTTTTGATAAAATTACTTTTAGATAAAACTCTCAGCCTGTCCGATGCAAAGTTGAATAAGAATAATAGTTATTTGAAAATAAATAAAGTAACTACTCATAATCTACAGAGTGAGTTTTTGCTAACGAATCTCTCAACAGTAATTATAAAAAACAAGAAAGATAAGTCCGAAAAACAAATAAATATAGCCGAACTTATCAATACTGAAAGTATAAATTTGCTTATTTCTAAAATCAAAGAAAATTCACAGACATTTGAAGTGCCTGAATTTAGAGTTATACAAGATATGTTGGGCTTTAATGTCATAAAAGGCGGAAATAGCAACCAAAAAGCAGATATTTTATTAGATATTGAAAATAATTTTATTCAAAAAGAAAACGAAGGCTTTGGAATAAAATCGTACTTGGGAGGTAAACCGTCTTTACTAAATGCTTCTGGAAATACTAATTTTATTTTCAAAGTCAATGGTATAAACAGGTCGTATATTGACGAAGTAAATGCAATAAGTACTACAACAAAACTGAGAGATAGGTTACTTAGAATAGAGCAGTTGGGTGGAACTTTTGAATATATTGGTGCAGAACGTGATGTAATGGATTTTAACTTAAAAATGGTAGATAGTGAGATGCCGCAAATCGTTGGTCAGATTTTACTGTGTTTTTATAAAGATAGAATATCATCGCTGCAAGAAATTACAGGTAAGCTATTGAAAAATAGTAAAAATGAAGACAATAAAATATTGTTGGTTACTAAAATCAAAAAAATGCTTGTTGATAGTTTATTAGGCTTCTTTGCGGGGGCAAAATGGAGTGGAATTTATGAAGCCAACGGGACGATAATTATGAAAAACGATGGTGATTGTGTCGGGTTTCACATTATAGAATTAGAAAATCTAAAAAACTATTTATTTGAAAACATAAAATTAGATACACCCTCAACAACACGTCATCGTTTTGGTAAATTGTATTTAGAAAAAGATGGAGAATTATATTTTAAATTAAATTTACAATTACGGTTTTAATAATCAATGAAAGCACTCGCACACCTCAATAAGTACTTTGTCAAATACAAGTGGTATCTCATCTTGGGAACTATTTTTACGATACTTTCCAATCTTTTTGGTATCATTCCTGCCCAATTAGTACGCTACGCGCTCGACTTAGTTGGCGAAACGCTCGATGTGTATTTCCTGTTTGACGGCTCGGCTGTGCAGACCAAAATGTATGACGTTTTTACGTTTAGTATTCTGTTTTATGGACTGCTGATATTAGTAATGGCACTCCTCAAAGGTTTCTTTCTGTTTTTGGTTCGGCAAACGCTCATCGTCATGTCTCGACATATTGAGTATGACCTAAAAAACGAAATATACGCTCATTATCAGACACTTCCGTTGAGTTTTTATAGAAAAAACAACACTGGCGACCTCATGGCTCGTATCTCCGAAGATGTCGGTAAGGTGCGTATGTATGTCGGGCCGTCTATTATGTACGGCATGAACCTCGTTGTGTTGTTTATTTTGGTGATAAGTTATATGGTGTCGGTCAATGCCAATTTGTCGTTTTGGGTGCTGCTGCCGCTGCCTGTGCTGTCGGTGAGTATTTATGTCGTCAATCGTATTATTATGAAACGCTCGGAAGAATTACAGGCGCAACTCTCTCAACTTTCGACTTTTGTGCAGGAGTCTTTTTCGGGAATCAGAGTCATCAAAGCCTTTGTTAGGGAGCGAGACCAAGTACGAAAATTTATTGTTGAAAGCGATACCTATAAAGAAAAATCGTTGAACTTGACCTTGGTAGATGCTTTCTTTTATCCATTTGTACTGATTTTGGTTGGCCTTAGCAACGTGCTGGTTGTGTATGTAGGCGGGCAAGAAATTTTGGCAGGTCGCCTCACGCCGAGCAATATTACCGAGTTTATTTTGTACGTCAGTATGCTCACTTGGCCTGTCATGGCTTTGGGCTGGACAACGAGCCAGATTCAGCGAGCAGCGGCATCACAGCAACGAATCAATGAGTTTTTGACTATCAAAACCGATATTGTTTCTATCAAAAACCTTGAACACGACATCGAAGGCCAGATTGAGTTTCGTGATGTATCGTTTGTTTACCCGGACTCTGGCATCAAGGCCATCAAAAATTTTAATCTCAAAGTCAAATCAGGACAGACGGTTGCGATTTTGGGAACAACTGGCTCTGGCAAAAGTACCATCGCCAACTTGCTCACTCGCCTCTACGACCCAACGACTGGCCAAGTGCTGGTCGATGATATTCCGCTCAAAGACTATAACGTACAAAATTTGCGTGGACAGATGGGCTATGTGCCGCAAGATGTATTTTTGTTTTCGGACACTATCGCTGGTAATGTACGCTTTGGAGCGTCAACTAATATGACTTTTGAGCGAGTAGAACAAGCTACCAAAGAGGCCGATTTATACGAAAACATCAAAGGTTTTGAAGAAGGCTTTGATACACGAGTAGGGGAACGGGGCATTACGCTATCGGGCGGCCAAAAGCAACGGTTGTCTATTGCCAGAGCCATTGCCCGAAATCCAAAGGTATTGATTTTGGACGATTGCCTTTCGGCGGTTGATACCCAAACCGAAAACACAATTTTGACCAATCTACAAACTATCATGCAAAACCGTACTTCGGTCATTATTTCACATCGGGTGTCATCGGTCAAATTGGCCGATTTTATTATTGTTTTGGACGACGGCCACATTGTAGAGCAAGGTACACACGAGCAACTCACCACCGTCAATGGTATGTACAAAGAACTGTATGACAAGCAGTTACAGACTGAGGAAGTGTAGAAACTTAAGGTACAGCCTTTTTTTGGTAACAAACCAATGATTTTTGTGTATTTGAAACGGCTGTTAAATAGTACTATTATAAAATTATGAACGCCTGAATTTGATGCGGCGTGGTTTCTAACTTCCTTCCAATTTTTACGGCCAAATCATATTTAGATTTTAGGACTTACTTTTAAGTACATACTCAAAAGTAATACGGTATTTTTATTTTAATAACTCGCTGATTAACAGCAATTTATTTAACTCACGATACCGTACTATATAATCACGACTACTTAAGTAATAATGTAGAATTGTGAGTGATTGAATGACTGAATAAGTATTTAATTTATAATGGATTAGCTAAATTTATAATCGTGTCTAAATTTGCTCAGTTACTTAATTTCGATAGATTTTCATGTTTTTGTATCCCATTTGTATTGTTACGAATGGGAGTTTTTGTGGTTGAATCAAAAAAAGAATAATTATAACTTGATGCTTTGCCTCAACTGAAAAATAAAAAATAACACTTATGTTAATTTTGTATTACTTGGCATACTTTTTGACAGCCCCAAAATATGTAGCTCGCATATTTTTTAGCTTCCGTATTCTCAAAATATAGTTATTGAACTGTACTACACCTACAAGTCAATGCCTTGATTTTCAGTATATTGTGTATTTATTGTGTTTTAAAAATTTATGCTGGCATGATTTTTGTTAGTTTCTCATTGATTAGATTTATGGCGTACAAAATAAACTAATCGTCAAAACAATAGTACCCTATCCAGTCAATTACAACAATGAAAAACTCAACTCAAAGGTATGCCAGATGGTATGCTTCAGCCATTGCTTGTCTTACGATTTTACTCAACTCAATATCGTATCAAGCACTCTCACAAAATCCACTCGCTTCGGCAGGTCAGTTCAATGTTTTTACCAGAGGTGATGCCACACTCATTACCAACGAAAGCGAAGGCCCCATCGCCATTGGTGGTAACCTTACGGTAGCTGGCAATTACCAAGTCAATAACTTTGACGTTGGTAACTTTCAGGTAAATGGTGTAACAATCGGACTCCTTGTAAATGGAAAAGTAAACTATCAAAGTGGTCTTTTGCAAATAAATAGCAAAAGATATGTAAAAATTGGCGACTGCTCAGGCTCAACTGTGTGGTATCAAGACACAAATGGTGCTTTTTCCACTATAAGAATCACCCCTGGGGGATACGATAGCTCACCATATATTCAAATCAATAATCAAGCAAATAACTTTCCAGGTGGGCCATTGAGCTCTACCAATAACCCTGTGTGCCAAGGTAATTTAATTGATTTTAACTCTGCTTTCAATACACTTAAAGGTAACTCGAATAGTTTGGCTGGTTGCACTGGCAATGTAAATGTAACAAACGCAAACGGCGATCCAATTAGTTTTTCTGGTGATGTATATATCAATGACACCGGACTTGGTGGTGGAAAAAGAGTTTTGAATATTACTGGCAATGAACTCAACAGTATTTCTGCTCTGACATCTCGCTTTACGCCAACTGCATCAAATCCGCTCGTTATCAACGTTTCGACAGGGGCAAGTTTCAACTGGAATGTAGTACCAAACAATACCAATGGTTCGATGAAATATATTATTTGGAACTTTCCAAATGTTACAGATTTTACTATTTCGGGAAGTAATACTATTGATGGCAGTGTACTTGCACCAAATGCCAATGTAACAAAAACAAATCCAGCCAATATTCAAGGTCAGTTGATTGCACAGTCATTCAATCAAGACGGTGGCGAAATGCACCACTATCCTTTTGAGGGCGAGGTACCTGGTTGTTCTAATACTTGTACGAATCCTACTCCCAATGTAAACAGTCCTTTCATTTGTTCGGGCTCAAGCGTTGATTTATCAGTTGGTAATTGCTCGGGCACCGTAACATGGAGCGACGGCGGGTCTGGAAACCCAAGGTCTGTTTCGCCCACTTCCACTACTTCATACAAAGCAACCTGTACTGTTGGCTCGTGCGTTGGTTCTGCTACTGCCACGGTAACGGTTACACCAAAACCAACTCCATCGGTCAATTCTGCTACGATTTGTGCGGGTAGTTCGGCTAC
>JAYWHT010000010.1:0-20768 GCA_043777595.1 Spirosomataceae bacterium | reverse complement strand
CGTTTAGTTAAGAAAATAAGTGGTTTGTGAAGACACAAACCACGGTAGCCAACCGAGTTTGGTGTCTTCACCGAACTCTTAACTAAACGACATTGAATTACGAGTTGCAAATTACTTCGTAAAACTCTGATTTTTAAAATTTTGACTACATTTAAGAATTACCTTATTTGAAATTGAAATAACGATTGTTGGAATTATTTTTGGGAAATCGCCCACCATTTTGCAAATTTGACCAACAAATACAACAACAAAACCAATATGCGCTACGAACCGATTGACAACCAGCTTTTTATTCAGAACCGAAACCGCCTTTATGCCCAACTCAAACCCAAAAGTTTGGTTGTAGTCAATGCCAATGATATATTGCCAACCAATGCTGATGGCACAATGGCGTTTAGACAAAACAATGACCTGTTTTATTTGTCGGGCGTGGACCAAGAAGAAACAATTTTAGTGCTTTTTCCCGAACACCCCGACCCCAAGCTACGTGAAGTATTGTTTGTCCGTGAAACCAACGACCATATTGCAGTCTGGGAAGGCGATAAACTGACCAAAACGCAAGCGCAACTCGTATCGGGCATTACTCGTGTTTGTTGGACACATCAATTTGAGAGTATTTTTAGGTTAATGGTTTTTGAGGCAGACAACGTTTATTTGAACCAAAACGAACATACCCGCAACGACTCCCAGACCGAAACCCGTGAGGCTCGGTTTGTCAATGTCTTCAAACAAAAATACCCATTGCATCATATCCAACGCCTCGCCCCGCTCATGCACGGCCTGCGAGCCATTAAGCAGCCGCAAGAAATAGCACTACTAAACCGTGCGATGGATATAACCCGTGACGGTTTTGAAAGAATCTTAAAGTTTGTGAAGCCAGGCGTTTGGGAAAATGAAATTGAGGCCGAGTTTATTCATGAATTTATCAAGCAGCGGTCTCGGGGTTTTGCCTATACACCTATTATAGCCTCGGGCAAACATTCGTGCGTGTTGCACTACATCGAAAATAGCCGTGAATGCAAAGACGGCGATATATTACTACTCGACGTAGCTGCCGAATATGCCAATTATAACGCCGATATGACTCGCTCCATACCTGTCAATGGTCGCTATACAAAACGCCAGCGAGCCGTATATAATGCCGTTTTGAGAGTGATGAAAGCATCAACAGCCATGCTCGTAGCTGGTAACGTCTGGGACGCTTATCATATAGAAGTTGGCAAAATAATGGAAAGTGAGCTATTGGGGTTGGGGCTTATTACCAAACAAGACATAGCCAACCAAGACCCAGAGTGGCCTGCCTATAAAAAGTATTTTATGCACGGCAATTCGCATTTTTTGGGACTGGACGTACACGATGTGGGCAATAAATACCATAAAATGGCGCCTGGAATGGTTTTTACCTGTGAGCCAGGCATTTATATCAGAGAAGAAGGGCTGGGCATAAGGCTCGAAAACAATATCTTGATTACCAACACAGGCAACCAAGACCTGATGGCGCATATTCCGATTGAAGCTGACGAAATTGAGGATATTATGAACTCGAAATAGTTGATATACAACAGTTTTTTATCAAAAATGTCATATTTTCGTTACCTTTGCGCTCAAATCATTCTTAATTTTTATCTAATCTTTTTATCATTATCGTGAACAATTTTTCAACCATCTGGAAAGCTCTCCTTACATTGGCAGTAGCCGTTTTATTTTTTTTACATTTCAAAGGCACTTCATCTACTGGTGCTTCGACAAGCGTAGCCGATGCTTCAAAAGGCAAAAAAATTGTATTTGTACAAGCCGACTCGCTTCTCAAACAGTACGATTATTACAAAGATTTTCAGAAAGAATTTGAAAACAAAGGCTTTCAACTACAAAACGACCTCGGCAATCGGGCTCGTTCGTTCCAGAACGAAGTAGCATTTTTTCAGCAAAAAGCACAGCAAGGCGGCATGACCCAAGAACAAGGGCAGTCGGTACAGCAGCAACTCGGCAAAAAAGAGCAGGAAATCACCCAATATCGTGATGCACAATTAGCAAAACTCGAAGAAGAACGCCTCAAAAAAACTGAGCAGTTTTATGGTAATATCTACGACTACATCAAGCGGTACAATAAAGAAAACGGCTACGAGTTTGTGCTTGGTTACAGCAAGGGTGGCGGTATTTTGTATGCAGACCCAAGTTTGGAGGTAACGGCAAAAATTGTAGCTGGATTGAACAAAGAATACAAAGAAAAACAACCAGCGGCCACAGTTACTCCGCCTACTAAAAAATAGTTGGTCGTATTTCTTACAAAAACGGGTAAAGTTGCTTAGAAGCAACTTTACCCGTTTTTTATATTTCTTCTACTGACATTGCGCCCAGTTCTTGCAATAGTGTATTCCAATAGGCCGTAATGGTTGGGTTGTTTTCTTTGGTTGAGGTTGTGGGTTCAAAGGGCAGAGCGATATTTATTTGAGCTGCACCCAATGTGTGATTTTTGAGAATCTGGGCATCGGCTTTAGCCCAAGTTTCGGCTTCTTGATTATTGGCTGGGGCTTGACGATGAAAATCTCTGCGACCAGTACCGCTCATACTCTCAATCATGTCGCTCAGGTAATATACCTTGACCTCTATGCCTGTTTCGGCGGCTTTGGCAATAACGGGCAAGCTACCCCAAATGTCTGTATTTTGTCGAGAAGAGCTTAGGTTTTGAATTGCCAATTTTGAAGTAATTTGTCGGCCAAAAATCATTCTTTCACGGTCGAGCATCAAGTCAAAAGTTGTTTGTGCGCCTTCTCGGTCGGTAGCATTCATGGCTTGCGTGTCGTCTATCTCGGTGCGGCAAGTGAGCGAGAGTGCTTTGGCTTTTGAAGTGTTTTCGTGAATAAAATACACTTCGACTTTGTCGCCTTTTTGTTTTATATTTTGGGCCACAATATCGTTCAAAATCTGCTGATATTTCTGCGCCACAAACGCCTCATTGACATTGACACTACGGGTTTTGTCCATAAAAATCAGTGTGTAAGTCGGAGTATCGGCAGTGGTTTTTTTATCTTTTTCAGAATTACAACCAACTAAAAACAATAAACACTGGGCAACAAGTAGTAAAATGGCAAGGCGGTAGCTTTTCATTAGCAAAAAAATAAGGAGTCGTGGGTTTATAGTCTGGTGTCGTGAGTTAAATATAATACTGCAAATCAGTATCGATACTGATTTTTATGTCTTTTGTTCATTCAAAACGCCCCCAAACTCACTATTATTGCGCTTTATCGTATTTTCTGAGTGCATACAAAAATCCAAACGCTTCTGCGCCATCTCGTTCGTGTACTTTGTGATGCACATAGTGCGCTCTCATGATGCGGCTGAGGTATTTGTTATCGGTCTTGAATTTGATTTTGACTCGTCGGTGAACGATAATATCGTGAAACACAAAATAGGCCACGCCATAAAACGTAACACCTAAGCCGACATACAACAACAACCTAAGCGACTCGACCTGCAACCCAACAACGATGAGTGCTGCGGCCACAATACCAAAAATGATTCCAAACAGATCGTTTATCTCAAACCAACCCTTGCGATGGACGTGGTGTGACTCGTGCCAGCCCCACATCAGGCCATGCATGATGTACTTGTGAGTAAACCAAGCAAAGGCTTCCATAAAAAGAAAAGTCAAAACGACTATCAAAACGTTTATTATCCACATCATTACCTACTTATTAACATTTAGCACAAAGTTATTCACATATTTTAAATCTTCTAACCAAATTAAGGTTTTGATTGTTATAATTTTTAGATTTGTAGCAAAGAAAATTTAAAGTCTATAAATATTGCTTACCAAAATGGACTATAAAACGCTCAAAGAATTGGTCAGACAGGGCGAAGGCAAACACCTTGAATTTAAACTCAAAACCAATCACCCCGAAAAAATCGTGCGTGAGATAGTTGCCTTTGCCAATACCGATGGCGGTAAACTGCTTATTGGCATTGGCGATGACCGTAGTATAAAAGGCTTGAAATATGCCGACGAAGATGAATATATTTTGATAAAAGCAATCGAAAAGTACTGCTCCCCAGACATTGATTATGCCATCGAAAGAGTACATATTGGCGATGAGTACGAGGTATTGGTTTTTACTATCAGGCCCAGTAAAGACAAAACGCATTACGTTTGGCAAGAACCAGAGACAATACTTTCGGCAAGTATATATTCGACTCCTACCAGCAAAATACAGACTGCCCCCAAACGAACATACATCAGAGTAGCCGACAAATCGATACAAGCCAGTAAAGAAATGCGTGAGATTTTGCGTAGAGGGCGGCAACACAGAGACGTTCAGTTTATATATGGCGAAAAAGAGCAAAAACTCGTCCAGTATCTGGGAGAAAATGGCAACGTAACCGTTGATTCGTTTGCGATGATTGCCAATATTTCTCGAAAAATGGCCTCCAAAACTTTAATATTATTGGTATTGGCCAATGTCCTCAGAGTGCAGCCTGACGAAATAACTGATAAGTTTGTGATGGCCTGACAACAAAAAAATCGGTCGCCCTCAGTGAGAACGACCGATTTGGTACACTACCTAAACCTCTACCATTGTCGGCAAGTCAGACAAATTAGTTCTAAAAGAAAGTGTGTAACTTCGGATTCTTTGTTTCTAAAAAATTAGATACTCTGTTTCGTTGGCTGCACATCTAATCTGTCTGATTATCAGACGTTATAATAACGAGCAAACATCAAAAATAGTTTTAATTACTCCAAAAAAATGTCAGAATTTCAAGCATACCTCACACTTGGCTTTGCACACATAACGGCCTTAAATGGCTATGATCACATTTTGTTTGTGGTTGCGCTTTGTGCCGTTTATAGTTTTCAAGAATGGCAAAAGGTACTGATTCTTGTTACGGCTTTTACAATAGGTCATTCTGTTACGCTTGCTCTATCGGCGTTTGGTATTATTTCGTTTCAAAAAGATGTCGTTGAACTCCTGATTCCAATCACAATTTTTATAACGGCCGTCGGCAATTATTTTCAGAACTCTAAGGGTGAACTAAGCCTTTCTGCCAACAAAATGAGATATGTACTTGCCGCTGGCTTTGGTTTGATTCACGGCATGGGGTTTTCGACTTACCTGCGTAGCTTGTTGGGTGGCATAGATGGCATCACAGTTTCGCTTTTGGCCTTTAATATTGGCTTAGAACTCGGCCAGTTGCTGATTGTAGTGGCGGCACTGGGAGTTGGTTTTTTGTTTACGACAATATTTAAAATTAAGCGTTTTACGTGGAATCACCTCATTTCGGGCATTGTGGCTGGTATGGCTTTATCTTTGATTTTAAGTAGTGAAGTTATAAAGGGGTTCTAAAAATATTTTCAGAACCCCTCTCAGATAAATATTTGTGGTATTTCAGCGATTGTTTAGCCTTTATAAAACAACCACTTAGAGAGTTCTTTATAGCCGACTTTTTTGCCGTACATCAAAATGCCGATGCGATAAATACGAGCGGCGAGCCAAGTCGTAAACACAAAGCCAGCTACCAAAAGCGTCATCGAAAGGGCAATCTCCCATGCAGGTACTCCAAACGGAATTCTGACCATCATAATAATTGGCGACGTAAACGGAATCATCGACATCCAAAAAGCCAGTGCGCCGTCGGGTTCGTTGATAATAAACTGTAACATAGACATAGCTAGAATGATTGGAATAGAGATAGGCAGCATAAACTGCTGTGTATCGGTTTCGTTATCTACGGCCGAGCCAATGGCAGCAAAAAGTGCGCTATAAAGCAAATATCCACCAAAAAAATAAAACAAAAACGAACCAACAATAAGCGAAATATTCAGCGTTTTGAGCGCATTGGTCGCCTTTGATATAGCCGAGTCTGTTTTTTCTTTTATTTTGGCCGCTTCTTTGGGGTTGGTTTTGGCTATTTGGGTCTGTACTTGTTGGCTTTGCGCTTCAAAACGGTTTGTTCCCAACAACTGCGAAGAAGCCGTAGTGATAGCAATCGTCAGGCCAATCCAGAGCATAAACTGCGTAAGACCAACCAATGCCACTCCACTGATTTTGCCCATCATCAACTCAAATGGCTTGACAGACGAAATAACAACCTCAACGATACGGCTCATTTTTTCTTCCATTACGCCCCGCATTACCTGTGCGCCATAAATAAAAATCGAAATGTAAATCAAAAACCCACAAAAATAGCCAATAACAGTCGATGCGCCAGAGCTACTGTCTTTTTCACCCTCGTTACCTAACGTATGCGTATCGGCGGAGACCGATACACGTGTTGCTTCGAGGGTTTTTTTATCAATGCCTGCATCTAAAAGACCAATGTTTTCGAGTTCGGTTTCTATTGTGTTCTCGATGTTGCTTTGTAGTTGTAAACTCACACTTTTTTCAGCAAAAATCTCTAAACCTTTTGGATTAGTCTTGATGTCTTTTGGAATAAACGTCAGAATGTCATAACCACTTTTGGCGAAGTTGGTTTTGGCTTGGGCAATAGACGTACTTACAAACTTGAATTTGAGCTCGTCTGTATTTTTGAATTTATCTACAAACAGGCCACTTTCATCAACTACTTCTATTTTTTTTTCTTCGACAGACGTTGCCGCAAAATAGGCAGGAACGGTAAAGACCGCCGCCATGAGAATAGGTGTGAGTAAGGTCATAATGATAAACGATTTCTTGCGAACTCGTACCAAATACTCACGTTTGAGAACAATAAATATGTTTTTCATAATTAACTATAATTTTCAAAAAATTGATACAAACAACTAATAGATCACCGCCTCTCCACCCACTGCTTTGATAAAAATGTCATTGAAAGAGGGGATTTTTTCACTAAACGACACTAATTCTACTTGACCAATCAAGTCGGCAATGAGTTGATTGACAGACGATTGGCCTACAATATAAATTTGTGCAGTTGTTAGCTCGTCAGTGGTAGCTTGATTTGTTATTTTGAAGTCGGGGGATAAATCATTGAGATTTCCTCTAAACGAAACGGCATAACTGTTGTCTTTGAACTGGTTTTTGATGTCTTTTTTTGTGCCATTCAACACTACTTTCGATTTGTTGATGAGTGCAATGTTATCGCACAGTTCTTCGACGGACTCCATGCGGTGAGTCGAAAAAATAATCGTAGAGCCTTTTTGGCGGAGTTCTAATATTTCGTCTTTTATCAGATTGGCATTGATGGGGTCGAATCCCGAAAATGGTTCATCCAAAATAATCAGTTCGGGTTCGTGCATAACCGTTGCCACAAACTGAATTTTCTGCTGCATACCCTTCGACAAATCTTCTACGTTTTTTGTCCACCAAGGCTTGATGTCAAACTTCATAAACCACGTTTTGAGTTTTTCCATTGCCACTTTTTCAGACAGCCCTTTGAGTTGAGCCAAATAGAGTAGCTGCTCGCCCACTTTCATTTTTTTATATAGTCCCCGTTCTTCGGGCAAATAACCAATACGAGCAATGTGGCTTTGGTTGAGCCGCTGGCCGTCAAATAAAATATATCCGCTATCTGGCCCTGTAATTTGGGTAATGATTCGGATAAGTGAGGTTTTGCCTGCCCCATTGGGGCCAAGGAGTCCAAAAATAGAACCTCGTGGAATGTCAATACTAACGTCGTCTAAGGCTCGGTGTTCGGCATATTGTTTGACAACGTTGTGAGCTTCAAGAATGTTGGCCATTGGTTGGTAGTTATAAACAGTTTGGTAGGACAATTAAAGTCAAAATCCAGTTAGTTGTATCTAAATTTTGATAACAGTATTTTTTTGAGGACAGATGGCAAAATCAAGCCTTACGACTCGGTCAGTTCGCCCTCCCACTTACTTACTACGGCCGTTGCTACGGCATTGCCAGCAACTGAGGTAGCCGAACGCCCCATATCAAGCAGCCAGTCCACGGCCAGTACCAAACTGATGCCTTCTTGTGGTAGCCCAAACATAGTGAGTGTACCAGCAATGACAACCAACGAAGCCCGTGGCACACCTGCAATACCCTTACTGGTAAGCAAAAGCGTGAGCAACATCGTAACCTGCTGACCAAGAGTGAGTTCGATACCATAAATTTGGGCAATAAAACCTGTCGCAAACGTCATATACATCATGCTACCGTCGAGATTGAACGAATAGCCCAGCGGCAGCACAAAACTGATGATGCGCTCAGAGATACCAAATTTCTTTAATTGCTCAATCTGTAATGGCATTGATGCCTCTGAGCTGGCCGTACTGAACGACAGAAAAATGGCACTCTTGACGTGTTGGAGGAGTTTCCAATAGGGTATCTTGACAACTAAGCATATTGCCCACAACACAAAAACAATAAAAAACAAAAGTGTAGCAAAAAAGCAAACAATAAGATAAAAATAACCGCCCAGCACGCCTATACCTTTGGCCGCAATAACAGCCGACACCGACCCAAAAACAGCATAAGGCGCAAATTTCATAACAAAGCCCACAATCTTGAACATCACCTCCGACAGTGCGTCTAAGGCTTTGGTGAGGCTTTTGCCTTTGTCGCCGATGGCTGCAAGTGCAATACCAAAAAACAAAGAAAAGACTACAATCTGCAAAACTTCGTTGGTAGCCAAGGCTTCAAAAATAGACTTTGGAAAAACGTGCGTGATAAAATTTTCGAGGGTCATTTTTTTGGCTTCAATGCCTGTGTCTGTACCTGACGTGGGCAGGTCGAGCGTCATAACTTTGCCAGGCTTTAAGATATTGACAGCTACTAAACCCGTAATCAACGACAATATAGTTGCAAAATAAAAGTAGCCTAATGTTTTGAGACCAATGCGCCCTACTACTTTAAAATCACCGAGTTTGGCAATGCCAACCGTCAAAATCGAAAACACCAGCGGCCCCAATATCATCTGAATCATTCGTAAAAAAATTTTACTCAACAACTGCAAATAGGAACTTACGTCTTTGATGGCATCGTTGGCGGCAAGTTGTGCGGCAGTAAGTTGAGATTGGTCTTTGATACCCAACTGCCCCAAGTCGTAGTAGCTATGAATGGCATAACCGACCGCTATACCCAAAATCATACCAATAAATATCTTGGCAGTGGTGTTGTTTAATTTGTTCATGTTGTGAAGTAATGTGAAAGGTTTTTGGAATTACGCCACAAAAGAAAGCAAAGAAAGGCAGAAAGGCAATAGCTATCAGCTATCAGTTACCAGTTATCAGCTATTTTGGTTCACTATCAAGCAGTTATATAGGCCATAATTAAACCTTGTTGTATTTTTTATTTACTAAACACTTTTCTGTAAATTGGTTTACGATATACAAATTGCGCCCAAAGCAGCGGGTACATCAGGTAGTTGGTCAATATAAATGGTGTCTGAAAAGTAATTTCATCGGCAATTATTGTATTGTTTCCATTTTTGATAATGCGGTGTTTGTGTTCCCAAAATGACAGAAAAAATGGTAACTTCACACCTTTGTCTATAAAATATATCTCTGTTTCGGTTTCTTGTTGGTCAGTGATATGGCTCGTCCAGTTTTGTTTGAAGACTATAAAATTTAGTTCCAAATCTACAACCTGTCCTTTGAGGCAACCGTCAAACCGCACAACTCTGACTGGTGGAAAAGGTGGTGCAAGCCGCTCAAAAAGCGATTCATCGAAGCCCGCCCATACCTGACGAAACGACTGATTGACGGTGGTTTGAATAGTTATTTTCACGGTTACAACAATTTACTGTAAGTTTGTAGTCTTAATTTATAAAGATGCTTACTGTTTACGGAATTTCCAACTGCGATACTGTCAAAAAAACCCTAAACTGGCTCAAAGCCAAAGGGCTTGGTTATGTTTTTTATGATTACAAAAAACAAGGCATCTCGGCAAATAAACTCTCGGAGTGGCTCAAAAGTTATGATTGGACACAATTAGTAAATCGAGCGGGTACAACTTGGAAAAAACTCTCGGACGATGAAAAGGCGGCCGTTCAAAACCCAGAGGCGGCTATTGAGCTTATGATGTCAAAACCAAGTATCATTAAGCGACCATTGATTGAGCAAAATGGAGTGGTTGTGTCGTTGGGTTTTGATGAGAAAAAGATGGAAGTATTATTTCAAAAATAAATCAAAAATGCAAGTTTCAAATTATCAAGTTCTCAAACCGTTACTGTTCATTATCGGTATCAGTACGAGCCTCGCTGGGTGCATTGGTGTGTCGGACGAGCCGCTTAAAGTAGGCTTTGCGGCCACCATTGTAAGTACAGATGCAACGCCACCTGTCAATGTCAGAATAGACAACCAAACAACGGGGGCAGATTTTTATGAGTGGTCGTTTCCAAATGGTAAGCCCAGCTCGTCAAATGAAAAAAATCCTCCTACTATCGTTTACGACAACCCTGGCAAGTATAAAATTACGCTCACAGCGTGGAATATTGATGCCATAAAAGAAACCAAAGCGGTGGATATTCAGGTTTCAGAACCCATCAGAGTAGATTTCACTGGTGCTATTGTTGGTAGTATTTATCCACCTGTCCAAGCTAAGTTTACCAATTTGTCGCAAGGCGGAACTCAGTTCAACTGGACTTTTGAAGGCGGTAGCCCAGCCGTTTCGACCGACAAAGATCCTTCTGTGTTTTTTGAACAAGGTGGCGACCATAAAGTAAGCCTCAAAGTGAGCAACGGGCTGGCGGTCAAGCAAAAAGATTTTATTTTTGAGGTTACACCAAATCTATTAGCTGATTTTGACTTTATACCCAACAGCACAACCACAACTGCCCCCGTGAGTATAAAAATCAAAAACAAAACCGTTGGTGCAAGCAATTATTACTGGACGGTCTCGGGCGGGAGCCTGTCTGATAGATTTGCCAAGGAGCCAACCATCGACTTTCAGAATGCGGGCAGCTATACCGTTGTACTTGATGCTATCAATGACAAAAAATCAAGAAAAGCCGAAAAAATAATTACTGTTCAATAAATGGTCAGATTTCACCGTGTGCTTGTTGAGGCTGTATTGTCGGCTCTAACTGAAATTTTTGAGAATGGGCGGCAAGCCGATAAAGTCATTGAGCAAGTACTTAAATCTGACAGACGATGGGGCGCAAGAGACCGTGGTTTTATTGCCGAAAATGTCTATGAAATTGTCCGTTGGCAACGATTGATAGCGTTTGTAGGCCAACTCTCGAAGCTATCGAACTATGAGGCATTTGGTGTTTGGCAGATTATCAAAAAAAATGAGCTACCCAACTGGCCTGAGTTCTTGGGAATTGATACAAAAAAAATTTGGAAGCGACATAGCGAAGCGCAAGCCATTCGCAAAGTTAGGGAGTCGATTCCTGACTGGTTAGACGAACTGGGCGAAGCCGAATTGGGCGCAAATTGGGAAGCCGAACTTCATGCACTCAACCAACCTGCGCCCGTTGTACTACGAGCCAATACCCTCAAAACTACCCGAGACGAACTCCAAAAACTATTATTCAAAAATGCCATTGAAACCCATAGTTTGGCAGAGGCACCAAATGCGCTGGTACTAAAAGAAAAGAAAAATGTGTTTCAGACGGAGTACTTTCAGAATGGTTTTTTTGAAGTACAAGATACTGGCTCTCAACTTATTGCGCCATTACTCGACATTCAGCCTGGCCAACGTGTGATAGACGCTTGCGCTGGTGCAGGAGGTAAAACGCTGCATTTGGCCGCCCTCATGCAAAACAAGGGCAGTCTGATAGCGATGGACACAGAGGCGTGGAAACTCGATGAACTCAAACGCCGAGCCCGCCGAAACGGTGTAAGTAATGTAGAAACTCGTGCCATTGAGCCAAAAACCATCAAAAGACTACGAGATACTGCCGACCGGCTACTACTCGATGTACCCTGCTCGGGCTTGGGCGTACTACGCCGAAATCCTGATTCTAAATGGAAAATGAAACCCGATTTCTTAGATAAAATCCGACAAATACAACTCGAAATCTTGAACGACTACTCACGAATGGTTAAAACAGGCGGTAAAATGGTGTATGCTACGTGTAGCATTTTGCCGTCCGAAAGCGAGCATCAAGTACAGCGTTTTTTGGTAGAGCAGCCCAACTGGCAGCTTATTACTGAGCAGCGGGCATCTCCAGCTCGTGACGGTACAGATGGTTTTTATATGGCATTATTGGTCAAAAACAAGACCTAATTACGGTTCGCTTTCAAAAACCGCCTTACATCTCGTGCCGTTTCAACTGGGGATTCTTCCATTGGTATATGCCCAGCGTTATCATAAACTATAAGCGTGTCGTTGGGCAAATCTCTATGAAACCGTTGGGCTACCTCGGTCGTAATTAAGTTGTCTTCTTTGCCCCACTGAATGAGTACTGGAATGGTAATGATTGGTATTTTTGGCCAAAGGGCTTCTTTTTCGTTGTTAGGCGTATTCATTCTGGCTACAAATGCTTCACGATTACCTGTTCTCAATACCATATCTCGATTGCGCTCTATGGCTGCTGCTGTAACTTTTGAGTCGTCGGCAAATACGTTTTTGAGGCTGCTTTCTACCAACGCCCTTGGCATGACATATTTAAAAATCTCTTTCAAAACAGGTGTACGAGCCAGCGTAAACCCTATCGGCACACTCTTGGGTTTGGCCATCGGATAGCCTGAGGCATCGACCAAAATAAGCCTCGACACCATCTGGGGGTACTTCAAAGCATATTGCCATGCCACTGCCCCACCCAATGAATTGCCAGCGATGTAACATTTTTTTACACCTCGTTTGTCCAACAATTCTCTTACGATTTGGACATAATAACCAGTCGGATAGCTATTGGTTGCATTGGGGCCAGTAAGTCCATAAGCGGGTAAATCAAGGCTAATGATTCTGAAATCAGATTTTAACTCCCTCACCCAGCCTTCCCAAGTATGCAACGATGCGCCCGTACCATGAATCAACACCAGCGGAATGGTATCTTTGACAGTCATACTCTTTTCGTCCCGAAAATGAACATTTATACCGCCAATGGCCACAAATTGCGAGGCGGCATTGGCATATTTGGCTTTCATGGCCTCAATAGGTATATCTGGTGCAATATTGGCCAATAGCCAAATTATGATAAACACAAAAGGTATTGAAACGACAATACCAATCCATTTGAGGGCTTTTTTCATTGCTATTCAATCACTTTTGGTACTTTAAAATAAACCAAATCCTTGCTTGGGGCATTGAAAAGCCCTTTTTCTCGGCTTAGGTGCTGGCCGATTACGTCTTCACGCATTACGTTTATTTCGTCAGAAATATGGGTGAGTGGCTCTACTCCAGTTGTATCTATTTCTTCTAATTGTTCCATCCACGATAGCACACTTTCTAAACTCTCAACAAGGGCTTGTTCTTCGGCTGGTGTTATTTCTAAGCGAGACAAATGGGCAATTTTGTACAACGCCTGCTGGTCTATTTTCATATATGATTATTGAGGATTGGTATTAGCCGACTCTAATTTATCACTAATTTTTCGGGTTTCGGTCTGAATCTTTCTGATGTCTCGTTGAATAATCTTGGTTTGTTCTGAATTTTTTAACTGAAATTCATCAAATTTCTTAATCATATCCCCAAGCATTTGCTGAAAAACAAGCGCATCGTTCTTGACACCACTCGACAGTAACTCCAACTCTTCATTTGCGGCTTTAAGTGATTTGTACTTTTTTTGTAAGCTATCTAATTGTTGTATAAATAACTGTTCTCTCTCAATCAGTTGCTCGTTGATGGTAATGTTCTTTCGCATCAACTCTATTTTGTCAGAGGCCAAAACTTCATTTTCTGCGCTCAAATTACGCAGGTTTTGTTTTGTGTACTCCAGCCTACTTTGTTGGGCTTCGTATTTTTCTAACGATACACAACTATTTAAAAGTAAACAAATAACGAATAAGAATAGACAGGATAGGTTTTTTAGGTAAAACATGGCTACTAATAGATTTTGATTTATACCCCAAAACTAACAAAAAACTTGCCAGACTTTACTGATTAACGCCCGACAATGAGATATTTTCTAAAATAGGTTTACCTGTTTTTGTAACCATTTTGGAGGTAAAGGTAATTTGCGCCACCGCATTGACTGATTTTATTGTCCAATCGTTATTAAAAATGGCCTGCATTTTATCTGTTGAATATTTAAAATATCCTTCAAACGGTAAGATAACTAGGTCTAAAAGTCTACTTTCGTAAGACAACGTAAAGGCTTCGTTTGTGATTTTTGTCCATTTTGTCCCAAAATAAAAAAATAGAATATCGTTTGGGCTACAATTTATGGTCGATAATTCATTGTTTTTAATAAACCAGCTTCTGTTCTTGACAGCCCCAGCCTTGAACACCACTACATCAAAGCCTGAGGTGTTACTAAACTGAATTAGTTTACTATCTTCAATATCCACATTTGAGATTTCTGCCTCATTGAAGTAATTAAGTCGTGGCAATGGTTCTTCACCAGTTTTTATATTCAATGACATATCTGCGGGTTTATTGGTACGCTTTTTTACCACTTCGTCTCGATAAGACTGAACTCGTACTATATAAAACGTACTTGCAGGCAGAATCCGTGAAGCAGCTTTCTGCTCAATTTCAGATGAATTATAGTCTCGGCTACTCGTTGAGTTTTTGCTACATGACGACATTCGGGCAATAATAAAAAGTACAAAAAGCACGATTCTGACCCAACCCCAATCAGTCAAACTTGATCCTGAATAGTTATCGGCATAAATCTTATGATTGTCGTTTATTACACCCACCAGAGACTCATCACAGTGGGTTTTGATAAGTTGCTGGCTGATGTTAAAGACCCATTTTTTGTCTTTTTTTTGAACTGCCACCGAATAGTTTACGGCACTTCGGCAATAGTCGTCTTTTACACCTTCAAAGTCTTCTGGCAGTTCATTCAAAAAATCAGTCCAGTCGTTTGTAACAATAAAACCAAATATTTTTTTTCCCTCAGCTACATTTGCTTCACTGCGGGCGGCTTCTATTGCTTCGATAATACTTTGTAGTTCGTCATACAAAAAATCGTATATATCAGTCAAATAATAAAACGGCAAGGCTTTAACTATGCTCAACGGCGGCTTGGTAGCCTTAAAGTTACGTTTACGGACATTGTTTTTTATTTTTTCTAACAATGCCGTTGCTACTGTATTCATAACAAACTCCTCGGCTTGTTTTTCTTCAATCGTAGCCTTCAATTCCTGTACGGGCATTGCTGCCTTTGTTGGATCTTCGAGCCAATTGAGTAGCTTTTTTCTTTCAAAAACATACTCATGTCCAGCTAAATTGTCAGTTTCTTTGAGAACATCAATCGTTTTGAGTATTTCATCTTTGGTATAAGTCTTAGAATTGATATTGATAGTAACGGCTGGATTGAGACTAAACTCAGCCAATAGTTTTTTTCTGAGTCTGTTTAGCCCTTCGGTATTGATTTGGTCTGGCTCAATATCCAAACTGTCTAAAATATGTAGCGGTGATTGGTATGGCATATCATTGAAACACTAAAAACTACACAAAAATAAGACTATTCTATTGGCTTACTTATTATATGTTACAAATCTGATAACGTTTTTTTTTCGTAGGTAATGAGGCCCACCCATCAAATACCAAGCTATGAAGCAAATCTTTATTCTATTGTCGTTCATCGTCAGCAGCACTGCACTGGCACAGATAAGTCGTACCGATAGTATGCTCGTCGATATTGTAGATAGCCTCGAAACACCCGTACTATTACCCGAAAAAATGATATTTACACAACGCCTGATTTGGGGAGAACACGGTTTGATACGCAACTGGCGGCCATTGACCAAAGAAAATCGGCAGCAAGAGTTCAAAATCAGGCGGGTAATGGCCACAACTCACCAGATTACGGGTTTGCTTACATTGGCAGGCTTTGTAGCGCAGGGCATTGTAGGTGCAAAGTTATATACTAACTACTCAGACGAACTAAGAGCCACGCACCGCAACATCGCTTCGGGTATCAATCTCAGCTACGGCATCACAACGGCACTTGTGCTGACTTGCCCGCCGGCTATTGTACATCGCCGTGGTTTTAGTAGTGCCAAAGTACACCGTATTCTGTCTGCCGTTCATCTGCTGGGTATGATTACGACTAATATATTGGCCAACGAAGTAAAGAATAATTTTGAATTAAAACCATATCACCGAGCAGCCGCTCTAACTACTTTTGGGGCTTATGCTGTTAGTATCGTTGCATTTAGATTAAAATAAAAACCGTACCATGAAAAGCATACTACTTATTATCATCGCTTTTTGTACCATGTCATTCAAGACTGGCGACACGCGTACTAAACTATTTGCTACCAAAAATCAATCGTGGATAAGCTATAACGGTAGCCACCCGTTTCATGATTGGACGGCAACAAATCGAGACATCAACTGTGTCATAACGATCAATCAGACCAACCAACAGATAGAAACAGTGGCAGTTTCGGCCCGTGTGATAGCATTCGACAGCCAAAACTCAAACCGTGACTCGCACGCACTCGAAGTGTTAGATGCATACGTGTATCCCAAAATTAACTTTATTGGCGATAAAATTATTCAGAATGGAAATAGCTTACTGATACAAGGCAAGTTAAATTTTCATGGTGTTACACAAAAAGTTACCGTCAAAGCCAATGTTAAATACACCGAAAAAGGTATGAAAATAGCTGGTGAAATACCTATACTATTGGACAATTACAAAATACAGCGCCCCAGATTGTTGGCTTTCAAAATCAGTAATGACCTGAATATAAAGTTTCAGATTGATTTTATTGACAAATAACAAGACGGGCTTATTCTACGACTAATTTTCGTATAAATGCCTCGTTGGTGGTTGTAATTCTGAGTAAATAAATACCTATTTTAATTTGTGCGATGTCCCAAGTTGCTTGCAAGCGTGGTGTCGATTTTTGAAACTTCGTTTTGGCTATGCTCTTACCCGATACTTCTATCATTTCCAAATTTACAGTACCTCTGTAAGTTGCTGTCCAATCTATCGTAACTTGGTCTTGGGCAGGGTTTGGATAAAGTACAACAGGCTGGTTTTCAACTTGTTCTTGCACAGACGTAACAGGCGACAGTGCGTTTGTCCATGGCACTAAGCCAGCCTCTGGTGTGGGTAGTTTGGTAGTAGTATAAATATGAAACTCGCCAGGTTTGAGAGCTATCAAGTCTTTGGCACTCGTTATTGTTACTTCTTGTCCAGTAAAATAATCGTACCATTTTCCTGCCGATGGAAAGCCCGATTCGACACCTACCTCAACCACGTCAAAATTGCCCAAAATATGTACTTGATTTGGCCCTTTGATTGTAATTTTTTTGGTCATTCCAGCCATATCCACCTCATAGTCAGTTATCTGAATTGTATTTTTGAGTTTAATCAATTCTTGGTAAACCCTCAATAACTTAGCTCTATCGGTATTGACTTGGTATTCCCATTTTTGAGGCTTCAAACCAGTCCTCCCGCCTTGGTCAATAGAAACATCATAACCAAACTCTCCAAACTGCCATATCATTTTGGGGCCAGGTACTGGGAAGAAAAATGCAGCCGCAAGTTTCATACGCTCCAAGGCTGTCTTTAACTCACGAGTTGTATAATCGCCTTCGGCACGACCGTTTTTCAAAATGTCCACCAACTGTCGTTCTTCGTCGTGGCTTTCCATGTAGCCCAGTATGTTAGGATTGTTCCAGCCCCGTTTTTTGTACGATACCCAATCCATGTTTCTTGTAAAACCTCCAGCGGCTTTTCGGTAGTCGTCGTTGCTATTGCCCCAAAATAACATTCCATAGTTGGCCAATACGGTTTCTTCTGAGTTGTCGGCAAAGTGTTCGAGAATGATGTATGCTGTGGGGTCGTAGCCTCTGATTTTATCATAAATTCGTTTCCAGATAGCCACACGGCTTGCGTCATAATTTCCCCAAGCACTTACGCTGCTGCCCGTATTGACTTGCGTAAAGCCTTTTGAAAGGTCAAATCTAAAACCGTCAAATTTATACTCTTGAATCCAAAATTTACAGACATTATCCACCAACTCTTTTGTAGCCAAACTTTCGTGATTGAAGTCAAAAAACACGCTGAATGGGTGTGTGGCCGTTTGGTTAAAAAATGGACTTTCTTTACTGGGTTGCGCTCCGTCCCAGTACATTCTTACATAAGGATTTTCGTAGTCGGCTTGGTTCAAGACCATATCTAAAATTATAGCAATTCCATTTTCATGGCATTTGTCTATCAAGGCTTTTAGTTCGTCTTTTGTACCATACGCTTTGTCGGGTGCTACAAAATAAGTTGGGTTATAGCCCCACGAGTCGTTGTTTGTAAACTCCATGATAGGCATGATTTCGATAGCATTGATACCCAGCTTTTTGAGATATACGAGCGAGTCGGCTACGGCTTTGTAGCGGCGAGAAGCCGTAAAGTCTCTTACCAATAACTCATAAACCACCAATTTGCCTGAGTCTGGCCGCTTAAAGTTAGGGACTTTCCAGTTGTACGGTGTCTGGTTTGTTTGCAAAATCGACACAATACCCGATGCCCCCAACGGATAAGATTTAAGATTTGGAAAATTGGCACCAATAGCCACATCGTTTTTGGGGTCTAATATTTTTTCGCAGTAGGGGTCGCCAACTGCCAGCGTGCCATCTATCAAATATTGGTAGGCATATTCCTGTTTGTCAATCAAGTTATTGATTTCGAGCCAATAACGATTGCCGTCAGGCGTGCGGTTCATTAAATATTGACTCTGAACTTGCCAATTATTAAACTCGCCGATGGCATATACAAATTTTTTGAGCGGTGCAAAAAGGACTAATATCACTTTGTTGGCACTCAGGTAATTGATACCATCTTTCAAGCCTGCTGGCAAAGCTGCCACAACGGGCGTGGGCGCAATGGTATATGAAAATGAATCGGCAGCGGTTTGTGTACCGCTCTGCGCTCGGAAGACAACTTTGCGAGTACCCGTTGCACTGCCCACATTAAAGGTATGCCCGAGCGAATCGGCGTTGTTTTCAGATTTTACAACTCGGTTATCAACCGTCAGCACAATATTAGATTTGACAGACACAATACCCGACACGTCTATGTTTTGATTGGCCTGAACAAAAAGCGACTTGTCGGTTGGTTGCAATAGAGCGGTATAGAGCCTTGTGCCGTCATAAGTCTTGATGATAACGTCTTCGGTTTGGGCTTTGCCATCACCACTTTTGAGCAATAGTCCCAACTTTTCTATCGCTTTTGCCGCAGGTACATTGAAATAAGTACGAGGTGTGAGTTTGATAGACCATCGGTCGTTGCCGAGAGGAGTCATTTTGCCTGCTACAAATACCTTAGAAAAATCAGTTTGCCCAGATGGCTGAAACTCAAAAGCATCGCCAGCGGTATTGCTTCCTGCACCCGACCACAAAAAAACATCATCGGTTTTGCCAAGTAGTCCCTGCGCTCGAACGTCTTTTGATTTTTTGAGGTCAAATACAATGGTAATCTCTTTATCGCCCATAGGAAATTTTGGGATTGTGCTAACTACTTGACTATGAGCAAATTTAATAAAAAATATGCAAGCCGTGAGGAGGCAAAGAAGGTTTTTTTTCATGTTTTCAAAACAATATATGTCAATAGGTGCTTTTAGAAAAGTAAATTATAAATTTTTATCAACAAAAACAAATAAAATTATGTTAAAGAGATTTTTCACAATGGCTATTTGCGCCGCCATGCTACTAAGTTGTAGTAAAGACGAAACCACACCCGTGGTAATACCCGACACTATTGCCGACAACGAAATTAAGGTAACAGTAACAATGCCCAAAACAATCGCTGCTACCGATGCCTTTGTGCTGGCAGGAAGTTTTAAGGTCGATGCTTGGACTCCCGACAAATCTACGTTTACATTAACCAAAAATACCGACGGAACGTTTAGTGCAAGAGTCAAAAAAACAGACTTTGACAAAACCCTTGACTTTAAAGTTGTTCGCAACCCCAAAAATGGAACAGATGCTTGGAAGTTTGTCGAAAAAGACGACAAATGCGCTGAGTTGGCCTCGAACAGGCAACTTCTCGACACAAGTACTGGTAAAGAAGTAAAGATTACAGTAGCCAATTTCAGAAATACGGGTTCATGTCCCGACTAATTTTAGTAATGTAGTCTTTGTGTTACTACTCAGCGGTTATTACAAAAAAAATAATCAATCAGATGAAATCTATAAAGAATTACGTTACAGCACATCGCTCAACAATACCTATGAAGTAATTAGGAAAATAGGCTTTGCTGACGATGCAGTTCCTATTCGAGTGGAAATCAAAGAAAAAATTATCAAAACAGTATCTCTCAGCCTCTTAGAGTGTTTTAGAGATACAAATACGGACACTTTAAGATTTTTTTATCAACAAAACGCCCCCTTCGATAATAACTTAGCAGAATGGGATTTATGGATGTTCAATCGGAACGCCGAAGCGTCCAAAATAAAGAATATTTGGCACTTTTAGAACTATCAAAAGTGCCAAACATCTTTGCAGAATTACCTCTTTCGTCTCCACACCGAAAAACAAGGTCGGAATTTCTGCGCCCACTCTACCGTTTTTTTTATTCATTTGTTCGGCTTCTTCAAAATAACTTTACGAAATAATAATCGCTTGGTTCTGACAAAGAATTAGCCTCATCTTTTTGACACACTACCGTTGTTATGGCAATTATCACAATAAACGATAATTTTCAATAGATTTTTCATAAATTTGTGATGTTTTAAAATGATTTGAAAAAATTGTTTAAAATTGTTTGTAAAAAAGCCCTGCGAAGTTGCTCAGACAGATGCAGGGCTTTTTGTTTTACA
>JAYWHT010000009.1:0-5815 GCA_043777595.1 Spirosomataceae bacterium | reverse complement strand
AATTGATTGTTTTCGATAGTTTTGTCGGCAAGAGGATAGTTTATCCCCAATCTAATCTTAGTTTTTTCAAATGATTTTCTGGCTTTAATTACCACTTCTTCCAACTATTTACCATCAATGATTGGTACGTCCATATCTGTTGTGGCGAGTATGTCGGTCGAGTTTTTGGTCTCGTCAATAGCTGGAACTTGTCTCGGTAGCCACTTAACGGCCACCAAAACATTATCTCCTGTTTGTACTTTGAGTTCGATGAGGCCATCACTATCAATGTTTTTTATTTCAAAAACATCGGTTGTAACGGCATGAATCCCAAAGCCTTTTACTGCAGACCATGCTATCAAGTCTGTTTTTTTTAAGATATTGTTTTTGGTGTCCGTTGCTACACCTCTCCGCAACAAACTTAATTCTTTGGGTAAGATTTTGTTTTGATTAAATCTTTTGATGCTGTAACAAATCCGTTGCAGATTAAGTAATAAAGTAAATTTAAACAGGAAAATAAATTTATCTAATTTATTGAAAATCAGACACTTATTTAATTATTCATAATTCTATATCATCACTTAAGTAACCGAGCAAATTTAGACAGGATTATAAATTTAGCTAACCCATTATAAATTAAATACTTATTCAGTCATTCAATCACTCACAATTCTACATTATCACATAAGTACTTATCCAAAAGTAATACAGTGTTTTTTTGACAACTCACTGATTCACAGCATTATATTTAACTCACGACTACTTAAAATTGGAATTTTGTAACAATTCAGACTTACTGAAAAACAAAAAATCTAAGTGCTAAATTTTACTCATTTATTGCACCAGCTATTTTATGTTGAAAACCAAATTAAGTTTGCAACCAGATTGTTATAGTATCATAAATTTCAAAAGTTAAACTGCAACCCGCCCATTACATTCAAAAACCCTACTCTTTGGTCGAGCGATGATGTTGGGTTGGCAGTAAGACCGCCAGAAGTAACCACACTCGAAATATTATCAAAGACTGAATTTGACTGAATAAAATCGCCGTTTATTGAAATAGAAATAGCATCTGACAACTTAAACCTGACAGTGCCACCACCACCCAATGCCAAATTTCGAGAATTGCCTGTTACTGTTTTTACATTGACTTTGCGCCCAGCAAAAACGCCATTTAGTTCAAACTGAGGGCCTGTAACAGCCGCATAACCAGCCAACGCACGTGCTTCAAATACAAACCGACCTGTAAAGGCATGAAATGATGGCCCAACGAGCGCACTTAGCCCCGTCCAATCGGTATTTTGAGTAATGTCTGGATTGGTAATATTGTACTGATAAAGCGCAATTTTGGTTACACCCTCCCGGCGAGTTTGGTTTTGGTTATAACCGACCCGTGCCGTTATGCCAATGTGTTTCATAAATCTGTACGTTGCGCCAACCTGCACAGCCCAGCCATCACCAGCCAATTGGCCACGGTCGTCATCGTACAGTTCTTGATAGATAGTTCGTAATGACAAACTCGAGCCACCCGCCACACTTACACTCAAACGAGACTCACCAGCGGCTTGGGCAAGGCTCTGCAATGAAATTAAAAGAAAGAAACTAAATTTAAGAAATTGAAAATTTAATAATTTGAAAATACAGTATTGATTCATGTTTTTTTGTTTTTTAAAATCAGTTTTCGGCTCGATAGTACAATGTCGAACAGTTATTAGGACTTAAAATTTGTTTGGCCGTTACACTCAAATCGTTTAGATTGACACGCTGAATTTTGGCCGCCTCTTGGTTTACCAACTCGGCATTGCCTGCATTGGCCGCAAAAGCGAGGTTTATGGCACGGTTCAATAATTCTATTTCAGAAAACAAACTCAAAAATTCAGCTTGATTTTTGGTTTTGGTCAGTTCGGCCTCCGACACATTGTTTTTGACAATATCCTGCAACACCGCCTCAATGGCCGCATCGGCTTCTTGGAGCGTAACGCCCTGATTGAGATTGCCTTGTACTACCAACAGCCCCGTGTCTGACGACTGCGTTGTACCTGCGCTAATACCCGCAAAAATCGGTTGCTCTTTCAATAATTTTTGGTACAGTCTGGCCGATTTGCCACGACCGATTATATCTTTCAGAATATCAGCTACTTCAAATCCTGCTTCAAATCGGCCAGGCATTTGCCAAACTTTATAAATGGCATTGAGCGGTACTTTGGCCGATATTTCCATAAAGCGTGCCGATGTCTGTACTGGTTCTGGCGCAATATTACGGACGTAAGCGGGGCCTGCTGGTATAGGTTCAAACCATTTTTTGCAAAGGGCCTTTACTTGTTCTGTCGTTACGTTGCCGGCTACTACAAGTGTAGCGTTGTTGGGCAAATAAAATTTATAAAAAAATGCCCTTACATCGTCTAATGTTGCGTTTTCGATATGACTAATATCTTTGCCGATAGTTGCCCAACGATAGGGGTGTTGTGTATAGGCCAGTGGCCTGAGTTTGAGCCACACATCGCCATAAGGCTGGTTGAGGTAACGTTGTTTAAATTCTTCAATAACCACCTTTTGCTGTACTTCCAATACTTTTGGGTCAAAAGACAAGCTCATCATACGGTCGGATTCTAACCAAAAGGCCGTTTCGATGTTTGCCGCTGGGAGCGTAATGTAGTAATTGGTGATGTCGGCACTTGTAAAAGCGTTGTTTTGTGCGCCTACTTTTTGTAGTGGTGTGTCGTAGTTTGGAATGTTCTGAGAGCCACCAAACATCAGGTGTTCAAACAAATGGGCAAACCCCGTGCGGTTTTCGTCTTCGTCTCGTGAGCCTACGTTATACAACACATTGACAACGGCCATGGGCGTTGCCGAGTCTTCGATGACATACACATCAAGGCCATTGCTCAACGTAAAATTCTGGTATTGAATCATTTATGGATTTCTATTTTTACAACTATACAGCCGTTCGATAAACAAAGCTACCACTTCATTCTTAGACTATCAAAATTGCTGTATATTTGTTGTAAAACCCAACAGCTATGCGTTTATTTTTACTAACAATTTGTCTATTGTTATCACTTTCGAGAACTACCGCCGCACAGATTTTGTACGATAACAGCACGCAAGGGGTCATCTTGAAAGCCTTGAACTACATCTACAACTACGAATTTACAGAATCTGAAACCTTACAACGACAAATCAAAGTCAAATACCCCAATCACCCCGTTGTGCCATTGCTTAGGGCCATTCAGTTGCAGTGGCAATATTTACCTGTCAAAGACAACAAAGTAGTTGGTAGCCAGTATCTTGCGTTGCTCAATGACTGTTTGGCTAAGTCTGAAATAATAGAAAAAGACCCTAAAAATTTGGCCGAAGTCGTGTTTTTTCAGATGGCAGTTCATGGTTATATTGCTGTTGTAAATAATTTTAATGGGGATAGTTTCAAGGCAGCCAACGAGGCACGTAAGGCGTACAGTTATGTGGTCAAGGGGTTTGATTTGATGGAGCAAAACCCAGAATTTTATTTTTCAACGGGTATGTATAACTATTATGTCGAACGCTATCCGATAGACCACCCGATTGTCAAGCCCGTCATGTTGTTTTTGAAAGATGGCAACATGGCTTTGGGGTTGAAACAAGTGGAGATGGCAGCCACAAAAAGTGTATTCTCACGAGCCGAATCAGCTTTTTATTTGTCTCGGATATTACTCAAACATGAAAAAAAATACGACAGAGCGGCAGTACTCATGGCCAATCTGGTAAAAACATATCCCAACAATCCGATTTATTTAATGAAAAATGTGGAGGCGTTGATGCTTGCCAAAAAATACGAAGAAGCGCACCGTTTGAACGAAATACTAAAAACAAAATCTGGAACAATATACCAACTCGCTACGCACGTTTTTGAGGCCATGTATCAAGAAAAAGAACTAAAAAACGATAAACTCGCCATGCAGTCCTACTTAGCAACACTCAAAATGCCCTTTGACGACGAATATACCAAAGACTACCACGCTTTTGCCTACTATGGCCTGTCGCAAATAGCCACACGTGCCAAAGACCCCGCCAAAGCCCGTAATTACCTCAAAAAAGCCCAATCAATGACCGAATACGAGCATATTGTTAGGAAATAAGTTTTTATAGTACTTCAAATCTAAAACCACGTTCTGTAAAGTGTGCTAACATTCGGGGCAGCACATAGCTCATGTTGTGCCATGCTTTTTGGCTGTCGTGCATTACCACGATTGAGCCTGCTTGTGTATATTTTAAGGTCTTTTGGAGGCAATGCTCGGGCGATAGGTAGCGTTCAAAGTCGCCAGTCAGCACGTCCCACATCACAATTTTATAGTCGGGTAGGAGAGGAGCCGCTTGCCCTAACTTAATGCGTCCATAAGGCGGCCTAAACAAATTGGTTTGGACGGGTAGCACTTGCTGACATCGCTGTACGTTGTTATAATATAGCGCATTATCGGCTGTTTTCCAGCCATTTAGGTGGTTGTGAGTGTGGTTGCCAATGCCATGGCCTGCGTCCAGCACTCGCTGCATCACGTTGGGGTTTTTGACGACATTGTCGCCAATACAAAAAAATGTAGCCTTGGCATCGTATATTTTGAGTTGCTGCAGCACCCAATCTGTAACGTCAGGAATGGGGCCATCGTCAAAAGTCAAATAGATGACAGGCTCGGTTGTGGGTATTTTCCAAACAAAATCTGGATAGTACCAACGAAACAACGGTAGTGATTTATGTAAGAATAATTGCATAATAAAGTCGAAATCTACACCAAATAAAATCAGAAAAAATATTTTAATGCTATTGTTTGGAAAAATAATTATAAAAACTTAAATTGTACCGTTATTTGTAAACAAAGTATTTCATATCAATTATTCTGTGTGGTAGCAACGAATTACCATGCTCGCCTTCGGTAAAAAATATATATAGTTAGTGCGTTTTTAGCTTAAAAATCCTGTTCGTCAAAATCTGGTAAATTTTCGTAACATGACAGGGAGGTAAGGCAAAACGCTTGCGTGTAATTGCGTGAGCGTTGCTTTACTTTTGTTATGTGGGTTTACCAGAACCTTGATGAACGAAGTAATGCAATTGTTCACGCTTTTCATTAACCCGCAACAAATGAATAACGAAAAAACAACCCCATCAAGTGCTTTAAGCGAACTTTTAACAGAGTTAAAAGATAGTACAAATTCTCAAATAAAAGTTTTTACCCTTCAAGAGCGCAGAGTTTTTGGCCTTGTTTATGGTGGCCTCAGTAACTGTGAAATCAGCGAGCGGCTATTTATCAGTACTAATACCGTCAAGAAACACAAAGCACATATTATGTCAAAACTGAATATAAAAGGGCAATGTAGTTTCAGAAAATTTCTACTCAAAATCAAAAATTCTACTGAAACACCATAAAGTAGTATAAAAATGGTACTTTAGTGGTATTGGTTTATATTTTTCGGGCTTCTACCTTTGTCTCAACAAAAGCGCAATGTTTGGTCTAACCCGAAAAACCAATTAACAGAGTAGGGAACAACCTTTATAATCTTAAATAGATATGAAAAAGGTATTGATTGTGATGTCGGTAGTGGTTTCTTTTTTGAATAGTAATTGCTCAACTAAAAACGAGGAAGAAGTATCTGCAAAAAACAAAAGTGCAAGTGATGTCCATCAGCTCATCAAAAAATATAACTTGCAGCCAATTGATTCGGCCAACTCACCGAATGGGTCTTTGAATTTTAAAACACTTGAAGAGGTTGATAAATTTTTACAGCAGCTTGAGGATGCAAAAAACTCAAAAGGAATAATTGAACTAAAAGAGTCAGACAGTCTGACTACTCAGAAAGCTATAATTGA
>JAYWHT010000008.1:0-5860 GCA_043777595.1 Spirosomataceae bacterium | reverse complement strand
TTTTTTATGCTGTTAATCGGTTTTTAGCTAATTTAGGTAAAAATGTAAACATCAATTTTTCTGAATTTAATCTAAACTAATTTTACCCAAGCACTTATTATGGCTACTCTTATACCTAAAATAATACTAACCCCTGAGCAAACCAATCAAAAAATAAAGCGGGTAGCTTTTGAGATATACGAACGAAATTTTGAAGAAACTGAAATCGTTTTGGCTGGTATTGTAGGCCAAGGCTATGAGATGGCCGAGCAACTGGGTCAAGTTTTGAGCGGTATTTCAGCTATCAAAATAGTTTTGAAACAAATTGAAATCGACAAAGCTAAACCACACCAGTCGGCAGTCTTTGATATGTCTCGCAGCGATATGTCGGGTAAAGTAATAATTGTAGTGGACGACGTACTACACACAGGCCGCACGTTGGCATACAGCCTGTCGCCGTTTGTGGGCGTACCGCTCAAAAAACTTCAAGTGGCTGTGATGGTCAATCGGGGGCATCGGTCGTTTCCTATTTCTGCCGACTACATTGGCTACGCCCTCAGTACCACACTCGAAGAACACATCAAGGTCGTTTTATCGGGCAATGACTCGGGGGTTTATTTAAGTTGAAAGGTTCTACTATGATTTCTACGGAGATGCTGCTTGAAGCCGAACCGAAGCCATCGCTTAGAGCGATGGCTTCGGTAAACCCGTATAAATCAACGAAAAACCAGTTGAATTAAGTAAAAATCAATTGCTTTTTTTGTTTCGTCTCTCAGTGTTTTTGCGTCTGTGTCAAAAATCGGTTCACCAAAATAGACATAAGCCTTCATTTTTGGTTTTGCAAAACACCGAAAAAAATGAGCTATAAAAGTCTCATCACCCACAAAACAGTCTTCTTTTGAGCCATAACTAACTGCGATTGGCACAACACCAATACCCTGCTCGGCGGCAACCGAAAAGCCCCCTGACTGAAAAGGCAGCGTAATGTCGTTTGTTGAGGTTGTACCCTCTGGAAAAAGCAATATCGGCAACCCTACATTCAAGCAGTCTTTTAGTCCCTGAAAGACTGCCAATCGACTTTGTCTGCTTTCTCGCTTAACAAATAAATTACCCGTTAATTTGACAGCAAAGCCAATCAGAGGCCATTTTTCGACCTCTGCCTTGGTGATAGTAAGCGCCATGATGTATTTGGAAATAATAGCGGGGTCAATATACGACTGGTGGTTGGATACATACAAATAAGTACCTTGTAGTGGCAACCCAACAACTTTGAGGTCTATTCCCAATAGTTTCATGAGCGAGGCCGACATTTTTTGTCGCCGTTTGAGACCATACCAAACATCATTTTTTACAAAAAATGAACGAAAATAAATAGGAATAATACAACGAAAGATAAGTAAAATCAGACCAATAAACCGAGCGACAGCTATTATTTTCATGCAATTTAGTTAGTTTGAAAGTCTTTCTTTTTGTAGGGCTTCGATGGTACTTTTGGGAATGTCCTTGATGTCCACTACTATCAATCCGTCCAAACAATCTGCAAAAAGTGGGTCGATGTTAAAACCTATAAACTTGGCATTTTGCCTGATATATTGCCTCAACAATACTGGCGTTCGGCTAAGACCGACTTCCGTCGATTCAATAAATTTGTCTAAATTGCTAATCTCTTTGCCCAGCGTTTTTAGAAGAATATCGGTATCGATACCCTTGCTTTTGACCTTGAAAGCCTTGCGAGGTTTGAGGTGCTTGGATAGTTTTTTATTGAAATGGTGTTTTTTCAAAAAGGCAACCATCATGCCACGAGAAATATCAGAATATTTGCGGCTAATACTCACAGGGCCAATCAGATAACGGTATTGAGGATTGGCCAATAAAAACATCAAAATCCCTTTCCAGAGCAAAAAAAGTGGTTGTGGCTTTCGTTGATAGTCTTCAATGATGTACGAGCGTCCCAGTTCGATAGACTTAATGAGTGTTTTGAACAACTCTTCTTTAATTTTAAAAAGTGTTGAAATATAAAAACCATTGACACCGTACTGTGCAAAAACACGGTCGCCAAGCCCAATCCTGTAACCGCCTACGATTCGGCATTCGGTTTTGTCCCAGATTACTAATTGTTTGTAATAAAAATCAAAATCGTCGATATCCATTTCATTGCCCGTACCCTCGCCTACTGCTCTAAAAGTCATTTCTCGCAAACGACCAATTTCTCTTAATGTGTATGGAATCAGGGCTGAGTCAGCCACAAAAACCTCAAAATTTGACTGCTCAACAACCCTAAAACCCCAGTACCTCAATAAGTCGATTTCGCTCGACACCAGTGAGCTGTCGGTAGGCTCGGCAATTTTGGCTTGGCTACCATCTGTACCGGCCAATTTTGAGACATTGGCTTTGGTGGTATTGAGTGCGTTCATGGCAAACAACCGAGACTGCACAAACCGCCTAAACTCATAGCCTTTTTTGAGTAAAGCTATGTCAGTGCTTTCTATTTTTGGGCTTATTCTAATCTGTAAAGTATCCTTTTGGGGCAACTCATCTGTCAGATTGTCTGTACCAATCAGTTTGTTGGATACAATACTGACGAGCACTATATCAATATTCATTTTTTTGAGCCAATCAAAACACTTATTCAGTTGTTTTTGATAAATTAAATCATTGTCTTTTTGAGAACAAAAAGACACCAAAAGTACAAAAACAGGTTTGGCGGTAGTCTGATTACAGCCTTCAATTATTGCCTGAATATTACTAATTGATTTTTTTGGTTTGTCGATATTCAGCGAAATACCAATAATACCAGGATATTTACTGCCCAAAAACGATTTGAGTACTTTTTCTTCTTTCTTTTTTTTGGGTTGATTGGCAATAAAAAGAGTAGGTTTTTCAAAGTTATCAAGCCTTTTTAGGTCGGTCTGATTGATGCTAACGTTCATTTATAGTTTTTTCATTTCTACAAATTAGGTTACTTATTCGATTTCAAAAAAGTAGAATGTCATAACTTCACAATAATTTAACATAACCGACACTTATTTGAGTTGAGCCATATAGGTTTCCCATTTGGTCAATACATTTTTAAAATCGCCGGGTAGCTCAGACTCAAACTGAACCCATTGGTTGGTTTTGGGGTGAATAAACCCCAATGATTTGGCATGGAGCGACTGGCGAGGCATGATTTCTAAACAATTTTCGGCAAACGACCGATAGCTACCGCTCGTGGTGCCTCTCAAAATCTTGTCCCCGCCATAAGTACTATCGCCAAAAAGTGGGTGGCCAATGTGCTGAAAATGCGCCCTGATTTGATGCGTGCGGCCTGTTTCTAAATTACATTGTACCAAGGCCACATAACGTAGCGGTTGGAGGGTTTTGTAGTGAGTTACAGCGTGCTTGCCCTGAGAACCGTCCTCGAATACGTCCATAATTTTGCGGTCTCTGGTACTGCGGCCAATGTGGCCAATTATTGTACCAGCAGCTTGCTTAGGTTCGCCCCAACACAAGGCTATGTAGGTGCGCTCAATGCTATGGTCGGCAAACTGTTTGGCCAAAAATGCCATCGCATAGTCGTTTTTGGCAATAACGAGCAGCCCAGACGTGTCCTTGTCTATGCGATGTACGAGGCCAGGCCGAATGTCGCCGTTTTTGTGTGTCGGCAAGTTTTGCAAATGATAAACCAGCCCATTGACCAACGTACCCGCCCAATGCCCAAAAGCAGGGTGTACGACCATACCAGCAGGTTTATTGACAATCAGCAGGTCGTCGTCTTCGTACTGAATATCTAACTGTAAGTCTTCGGGCAGCAGCGTGTAGTCAGACGGTGGGTGAGGCATCGAAACCGTAATGACATCAAAAGGCTTGACTTGATAACTCGACTTCGACACTTTTTCATTGACCTTAACCGACTCTGTGTCGATGGCATTTTGAAGTTTGGTTCTGGTTATTTTTGGAATATAGTGTTTCAGATAACGGTCGAGGCGCATCAACATCTGGCCTTTGTCCACCACCAATCGGTAGTGTTCATATAGTTCGTCTTCTTCGTCGTTGTGTTGGTCTTCTGAGAGCATCAATATTAGTTTTTTAGGGCAAATTACGGTAAAATAACTATTTTTGTGATAAATGTTTCAAAATTTGTCAATCATGAAAACCCTACAACTCTCAGACCTCGACCTAAACGGCACTTATACTTATGCCGAATATGCTTTGTATCAGTTCGATTCTCATTATTCATAATTAAAAAAAATGCTAAAATCAATACCATTTACCTCGACCAAAGCCTTTCAGACACTCAAAACACACCATAAGACCATCTCAAAAAAACATTTAAGGGAACTCTTCGCCGAAGACACTAACCGTTTTAAAAAATTTTCTGTCAAGTTTGGAGATATATTGCTCGACTATTCCAAAAACAGAATAAACAAACGCACCATGTCGTTTTTGGTGGACTTGGCCAAAGAGTCTGAACTGACCGATGCCATCGAAAAGATGTTTACAGGCCAAAAAATTAACGTTACCGAAAACCGTGCCGTACTGCATACTGCACTTCGCAATCGGTCAAACACGCCCGTCGTCGCAGATGGCAAAGACGTAATGCCTGACATCAACGAAGTACTTAATAAAATGAAGGGGTTTTCTGAAAAAGTACGTTCTGGTTCATGGAAAGGTTATACCAACAAGGCCATTACCGACATCGTAAATATTGGTATTGGTGGCTCTGACCTCGGGCCGGTGATGGTAACAGAAGCCCTGAAAAGTTATGCCAAAAAAGGGCTGAATATTCATTTTGTATCAAACGTGGACGGAACTCACATAGCCGAGGCATTGGCCAAAGTAAACCCCGAGACGACGTTGTTTATGATTGCCTCAAAGACTTTTACGACCCAAGAAACCATGGCCAACGCCCACAGCGCACGGTCGTGGTTTTTGGAAACCGCCAAAGATAGCGCCCACGTAGCCAAGCATTTTGTGGCCATATCGACCAATCAGACCGAAGTAGAAAAGTTTGGAATTGACCCCGCCAATATGTTTGGCTTTTGGGATTGGGTCGGTGGTCGGTATTCGCTTTGGTCGGCCATTGGCCTTTCTATCGCCTGTTATATTGGTTTTGGTAACTTTGAACAACTACTCACAGGCGCACACGAAATGGACAACCATTTCAGAAATACGCCCTTTGACAAAAACCTACCCGTAATACTGGCTTTGTTGGGCGTATGGTATAATAATTTTTTTGGTGCCGAAACCCAAGCCATTTTGCCTTACGACCAATACCTACATCGTTTTGCGGCGTATTTCCAACAAGGCGACATGGAAAGTAACGGCAAGCAAGTAGGACGAGATGGCCAAAAGATAAACTACCAAACAGGCCCAGTGATTTGGGGCGAGCCTGGCACAAATGGCCAACACGCTTTTTATCAGCTCATTCACCAAGGCACTAAACTCATTCCAGCCGATTTTATCGCACCAGCCAGCAGCCACAATCCTATCGGCGAGCATCATAAAATGCTGCTTTCTAACTTCTTTGCTCAAACCGAAGCCCTCATGAACGGCAAAACGTTGGAAGAAGCCACTGCCGAATTGGTAGCCAGCGGCAAATCACAAACTGAAATAGACAAACTCGCACCATTTAAGGTTTTTGAAGGCAACCGTCCGACCAACTCTATTTTGGTCAAAAAAATTACGCCCAAAGTATTAGGTAGCCTGATTGCGATGTACGAGCATAAGATTTTTGTGCAGGGCATAGTCTGGAACGTATATAGTTTTGACCAATGGGGCGTAGAATTGGGCAAGCAGTTGGCCAATAAGATTTATCCAGAACTACAAAACGACTGGCCCATTACCAATCACGACAGTAGCACAAACGGATTGATAACGCAGTATAAGCGGTGGAGGTAGA
>JAYWHT010000007.1:0-5911 GCA_043777595.1 Spirosomataceae bacterium | reverse complement strand
CAGGCACATTGACGGCAGGTGTTTACAGATTTAGATTATACAATGTGAGTGATTCGACCAAATGCGCTGATACGGTACAGGTAACGATAACGCCTTGCTTAGTAGCTTGTTTGAAACCATCTATCGGTACATCACCAAGTACACAAACGATATGCGCTGGAACGGCGGCGGCGACCTATAATGTTTCAGACCCCGAGGGCGAAGGCGCACATACTTTTCAATGGTATGGTTACACAAATTCAAATACAACTATTGGAACGGCATTAGTAGGAGTAACGGCAGGGCCTTTTACACCAACAACTGCACAGTTACCACCAGCCGATGGCAAAGTGTATTATTATGCACTCATAGCCTCAACGCCCAATGTACCCAACTGCACAGATACGGTTTGGGTGGCCGTCAAAGTCAATGATTGTACGGTAGCTTGTTTGAAACCCGCCATTGGTACATCACCAAGTACACAAACGATATGCGCTGGAACGGCGGCGGCGACCTATAATGTTTCAGATCCAGAGGGTGTTGGCGCACATACTTTTCAATGGTACGGTTACACAAATTCAAATACAACTATTGGAACGGCTTTGGTAGGAGTAACAGCCGGCCCTTTTGCACCAACAACTGCACAGTTACCACCAGCCGATGGTAAAGTATATTATTATGCACTCATAGCCTCAACGCCCAATGTACCCAACTGCACAGATACGGTTTGGGTGGCCGTCAAAGTCAATGATTGTACCGTAGCTTGTTTGAAACCAGATGCCGGGCCAGATCAGTCAATATTTTGGGACTGTGGTGGGGCAAATTTAACAACTGCTGACTTGATAGATGCCAAACCCGGGCAGGTATGGAGAGTATTAAAATCGCCAGTAGGTACAAATGTATCTGTAACATCACCAGCAGGAATTGTAAGCGGTATGACTACGCCAACGGGTGGCTACCAGTTTGTGCTACAAACCATTGCAGATTCGTTAAATTGCCGAGATACGATGAACGTAGTCTTTGGTGCTTGTTCTGCTTGCGTTGGCGAAAGAGTTATCGCAGCCAATCGAATAGTCTGTAAAGGCGATGCGTTTCCTACATTGAAGGTCGTAATTACTGGTAATGGTATGGTAAACTGGTATAAAACGGCTACTGGGGGCGTACCAATAGCCACCAATACGCTAACATACAAGCCCGTTGGTATCGTAACGGCTACAGATAGCTTCTTTGTGGAAATCAAAAGTATTGACTCTAATTGTCCAATTATTGACCACAGAATAAAAACAATAGTAATTGCCCAAAACTGTGCCGATACAGTTGACTTAGCCTTAAAGAAAACGATTGACAAAAAAATCGTACAGGTTGGTGATGTGGTTACATATACCATCAAAGTATGGAACGAAAGCACTAAGAACGCCACAGGTGTAGAAGTAATCGACCAACTACCAGCAGGCGTGCAGTATGTCAGTAGCACCGCTTCACGAGGTGTTTACACGAGTGCCATAGGTATCTGGACAATCGGAAACGTGGCAGCCTATGGCGATACTGTAACACTGACCATCAAGGCAAAAGTAATGAGCGAAGGGGTAACATTTAATACTGCCGAAATATCGAAAGCCGACCAAAAAGACAAAGATAGTACGCCAGACAATGGGCTTGACGGTGAAGATGATAGTGACAGAGTGTGCGTGTCTGCGCCAGTTAAGTTGTGTCTGGGCCAAGCGGCGGAGGTTACAGTACCAAGCAATTACACAGGTATTGTTTGGAAAGATGCAACGGGGACGGTTGTGCCAAGTAGTGGTAACACCATAATGCTCACCAAGAAAGGAACTTATACATTTACGGCAATCAATGGTCAATGTCCAGCGGGTGGCTGCTGCCCAGTAATTGTAGAAGAAATCGACTGCTGCCCAGCCGAGTTATGTGTACCTTTTACGATAATTAAAAAGAAAAAATAGTATGTAAGTAAAAAAGGCCACTCATTTTGATGAGTGGCCTTTTTGCGTTTGAAGATACAATTATCATAAAACTCGAACAAATGGGTTCAATACTTTACCCTCTTCAATTCAACTGGAACGCATTTGGTTCTATTAGTAACCTCCAAGGCATACCAGAGCGTTTGCTCGTTGAGTAAAATCTCAAAAACACCAGGCTCAACAGCACAAATATCCGTGGTCTTCAAACTCTGCCCCGTAGCACTGAGCGTATGCAGACGTAGGCTATAAGCATTGATATTTACCCGTAAAGTTGCCGAAATAGCCTGTTGCGCGGTGGGCGCATTTCCCCAGTTTGTGTTTATTGAGGTATTGTCGGCATTCCAGGTCATACCTGTGTTTTGGGTACGGGAGGCCAAGGTAATAAATGTGGTATCGGCATCAGAAAGACTTTTTTCGCTGTCAGAAAGCCACGTTAAAGCCCCAAATTGGGTAGCGTTTAGTAGCGTTAAGTTACCAGCTTGGGTGTTTGGGTTGTCTTTCAAGAAACCAGAAATAGACGCGTACTTTGGCGTGGCAGTAGTCAGAACACCACTTTTGGTATTTAATACAGTCTGTCCAGTGGAGGTATGGTAAACATCAGTTTCGGCGCGAGGCAACGATACTGATGAAAAAGGTACTGTACCGCTGTATGTACTCGTTTTGATGCTGTGTGTCAAATTCAAACGGCGGTCATAAGGTACATATTTGTCCCAACGGCTTGTGGCGTAGTCAGTTAAGTGTGAGGTATAAATGTCATTTTGGGTGTAGCTTACCATGGTCGGAACAGCCTCAGCAACAAGCCCATACCTGTACGCAAAAGCCGACGACGGGAAGAGGCTCATCACGGCGTTGTCGCGGTGAATTGAGAAAAAATTACCGATACGGTCGTTGTTCAAAGAGCCATCGCTGTCATTGTTATATTCAAAAAACATCAGACCGTCCATGCCATGAAACGACCCATAACTGACCATGGCGGGCAGCATCTCAACCCGATAAATATTGGGTGCGGCATGGTTATATTCACTAATGGTAAAAGGCTTATTGGTCATTTGGATGCCTGAAAAAGCATTGGCAATTGCGCCAAAATTCACGTCCTTAGACATGGGCTGATTGCCAATTTTCCAGTTGGCGGCATCCCAAGCTACCCCAGGAAACGATGGGTGGTCCCAATACGAATGGTCGTCTATAAAGTCAAGGTTTTGGTGCTGAAACCCCTCTTGGATACCCACTAATGCGTTTGTACCTGTGATGGGGGCCGTTACACCGAGCGAATCACGGAGGTAGCTTCGCATATTTTCCATAAAGTTTTTTTGAAGGGAAATATAAAACTCAGCGATATCAGTAGTGCGCCGTTGCGGAAAAAAAACCCGTGCAGGGTAATCGGTGCGGCGTATGTTTTTGGAGGCCAGGTCTTCGCCAACATCAAAACTCTTCATGGTGGGCTGGCTGAAACTGATGTCATCAAACCAGACGCTCCCAACGCCGCCGTTCCCCAACTGATACGAAAGTCTGACCTGACCCACGTTGTCTTCGGGAGCCGTGACGACCATCGAGTATTCTTGCCAAGCAGTCGTCAAACTAAAACCTTTACTTCCGTAGTACGTGTAGGGTGCGTCATTGCGCGTAAAAGCCACGTCTATGTACCGAGGGGCGTTGGCTTTGGCCCAAAATTTTACGATGTAGGAAGTGTCTTTTTTAACTGAAAAATTAGTATGTTTAAACTGCACGTGCCAAGAGTCGGTAGAGCTGGTGGTAACATCTACCCGAAAAGAATTAGAACCTGACGCTGAGGTAGTTGCATCACGATTAAAAGAGGCCATTGCCCCGGCGTGGATTTCGTTTTGCCAGTTGGGCGAAAGCGTGGTATTCTCAAAACCAGGGTCTTGAATGCGGTTGGCGGTATTGCCGCTGGTAATTTGCCAAGCCGTGGCAAGGGCAGCCTGCGTGCCGTATCGGTTGGCCAGAAAACCGTTCCAGAGGCTATCTAACATTCGGGAATGGCGTACTATTAATCCTCCGCCTTGGCTTACTGGTTTGAGTACACTTTCCTTCCACATTCCGTACAAACTATTTTCGTTGATGATTTCGACCATGGCCAGAGCGGGGTCTTGCGCCAGTTTTAAGCCAGTGTAAGGGTTCGTATGAACCAAAATCTGCTTGGCATATTCTTTCTGAAAAGCAATAAGTTGCGGGTCAAAGACGGTAACACCCTTGCCAAACTCTCTCAGAGAATCAGCGTCTGGAACATTGTCAAACCGATTAAAAGTCCGAGACACGTTGAGGTTCATGTTGGTATAAATTCCCTTCTTTTTGAGTTCGGCAATAAAATTATCTAAACGGTTGAGCGCGGCGGGGTTGAGGATTCGGGTGCTACGCGAGAGGCTCATCAAACTATTGTCGTCGCCCGTCCAAGCAGGGTTATCAATGTGGTGAAACCGCACTAAGTTAATGCCTAATTTCTGAGCTCGGGCGGCAACACTCGGAGCAATGGCAAGGGCAGGAAACGCCGCCGCTACCGTGACGTTCACCCCCCAAAAGCGGTAAGGCTTACCCGCTACCAAAAAATGATTTCCTACCGCAACAACTGGGGAGATAATGGGTTGGCTTGGAAATTTGGGTAAAAACGCCGAGGCAGAGGCATCGTTTGCGGGCAACATAAAATTATAGCCACCCGTAAAATTTTGGGCATGAAGTAGTGCTGTTGAAGCCAACAGACACAGCACGAATAAGTGTTTTTTCATATTTTTTTGAATTATCTCAATAAAGCATCTTAAAAAACCATCAAAAATCAGTCCAAGTTGTTATTTTCCGATATTATGTATTTCTATCGTTAAGACGTTTCTTTGTTCAGAGTTATTAGTCGCTTATTTTTTTAATAAATTATTGTTGAATTTATTTTTTTGGCATAGTATTTGTTTGTAATTGAGAAAAGTTACTGCATTACATCAAAACATACAAAAACTACAAAATGTGCTTGTTTTAGTTTTGCTTAATGTTCTAAGGAGTTTAATTTTTTCGTCTTGTTTCATTTAAATCCAATCTTAAAATTGTGAAAAAGCACTACATTTTTCAGCTTTATTTAAAGCGAATAACTCACAAAGCACTACAGCAAAAAATATTAGTGTTACTAATACCTCTGTTCTTTGTGTTGCCTTTTGGGGTTCAAGCGCAGAGTGTCGTCAAGACCATTTCTGGTGGAGCCACGACCATTTCCCCAAACCAAACGCTCTGCTATGACATCGCTTATTCTGCCCCCGACAAAGGCGCAAACCACAGCTACGCCAACGTTACGATTGTCGATGTGTTAGACCCTCGGTTTGAGTACGTAACCAGTACGGGGTCAAACAACTTTAACAATGGATCGGTGAGCGGAAACACCGTAACGTGGACTGCCGCTACCCTTGAAGACGGCTCAACGGGGTCTTTTCAAGTCTGCGTTAAACTCAAAAATGGTATGGCTGCCAACGGCGACAACATACCCAACGGCGTAACTTTCAACGAGTCGGGTAGCCCAACGGCTACATCTGGCACGCCTACGGTGGGCGTAAGTGGTATTTTACCCAACGAAATAAAACTCACCAAAGAAATAACCAGTGGTGGTGGCAATGCCGTACTTGATGAGCAGGTAGCCTACCAAATTAGAGTTTGTAACACGGGTGGGGTCAATAACAATAACATTGTAATGAACGATAACCTTCCTGCTGGGGCTGTGGTGGCTTTTGCCGACGGCGGTACAGTATCGGGTAATACCATTACGTGGACTAACTTTGGAAATAACCCCTTAGAACCTGGCAAGTGCCAAGAGCGAAACATCAAAATAATATTCCCGTCTTCGGCGTTTTCTGCCAACGACCCAATCTCTAAGTTTGAGAATACGGCGGGCTTTACAGGCACGCCAGGTACGGGTAGTCCAGTCAATTACCCACCAATTACCATTGGGCCTATTGCAATTGTAG
>JAYWHT010000006.1:0-22164 GCA_043777595.1 Spirosomataceae bacterium | reverse complement strand
GACGGAAGTAATCCGAGCCTTAGAACACCGACAAGCAGTAGAGCCTTAACCCAACATTTGAGCCTTGAAATCAGCTACTGCCACAATACCTTTTCGTTAGGTGAACACTACTCAGACAACGAGGTTTTATTATCTTCGGTATTTTCACGGCTTGTGGACACGAGGTACAAACTCAAAATTGGAATCAAAACAAAAGAGTAAATAGCTGCAAATGCTAATGAATTGTCTAAGTAAAACCACGACAAAACAATCAAAGCCAAAACCCAAATTGCGAATAAAGCGATACCTATTTTCTTTTTCATATATTTACTTTTTTATGCCTTTGTTGGTGTTCTCACCGACAACTCAGGTGGTAGTTTGTTGGTGATAACACCGACAAAGGCGAAAATGAGTTGTTTTAGGTCGCTGAGACCTGTATTTTATTGATTTCCTCGTTTATTTTTCCAAGAAACTGTTTGATTATACTCAGATTAACGGACGGGTTCGCATTTTGAGAAGATTTTGCCGAATCGAAAATTCCAGTTAAAGTTTCAAACGCTAATTTTTCTAAAAGAACAATCTGCTTGTTTATTACAGCTGGATAGAGATGTCCTCGGTATTGATTAACAATGGCGGTTAAGGTGTCTTTTATGTCGCTATCGTCTGCTGAAATTCCTACGACTATATTAATGTCTGGCAACGAAACTCTCAGAATCTCTACCGTTTTTATTTTCATTTTTCTAATTTTGTCAATAATTTCATTATACTTTTGGTATGACTCGATATTTGTGAATTTCAGATTTAAAATCCTTTTAATTTCGTTGTCGCAAATATTGTTGTAATCATCTACAAAGTTATTATAACACGTCTCTATATCATTAGGCTCGTGATAAGTATAGTAGCCCGTAAAATATTTTTTACGGGATTCTAACCTATCTATCTCTTCTATTATCTTGTAATTTTCACGAAAACGGCACAGCGTTTCTTTGATAAAAATTTCGCGGTGGGTCAGATTATTTTTCATACGCCGTATTTGTTTAAGCCTAAAAATTTAAAAATTTCTGTAGTCTCTAATTGCTCTACCCCATTATTTCGTAAGTGAACAACTAAATCTTGGGTCTTGTTGAGAGTAGTGATAAGTATGTCTAAGTCTTTTTTTGATATGATATCGTATCCAACTTTCTGGAGCGTGTTTTTTAAACCGCTAATCGAAAATTCTGCAAAACTAATATTATTATCTTGCTCTATCATCATTGATACATAAGGTTCACCCCGTGGGTATTCTTTGTAATCTTTTTTTATTTGAACAGTACAAGGCGGGTTTACCCCAAAGTCTTTTGAATGCTGGATTTTTGTGTTTGGTTTCATATATTTGTTGGGGTTATCTCTGATTAGTCCCTGTTCATTTGATTTTTTGCATCATCAAAGTTTTGAACTCATTAAACTCTTGTCTGAAATCTAACTCGTTTTTGGCCGATAGCCCCATTTGTGCTAAACGAGCTTTCAAGTTTTCGTTTTCGGAGGCCAAGTTTTTGTTTTCGACAATCTTGATTTCAAGCTGGTGTTTGCCTTCGTTAGAGATAGTTCTGAGGTTTTGATACTCTGCGGAAAGGGTGTCAAATTGTAGGTTTAACTCTTCGTTTACTATGTTTGACTTTTCAAACTCTTCATTCAGGGCCGCATTTTCGCTGACTTGCATGTGGAAGGCTTCGGTTACGTGTTTGACGTGTGCCTCTATATTTATGACTTGCTTCGATAAAATGTGTTTTTCGGCTTCGCAGGCTTCTAATTCTTGAAGTAGCTCAGTGTTTTTGGCTTGTAGTTCGCCTATTAGCACATCTGCTGAGCCTCTGAAGGTTACCAAATCCATGACAAAGTTGCCGAAATAGTTGCCTAAATCTTTATAAGAAAGGGTATGAATAGGCGTGGTGGTTTGGAATTTAGCCTGCGACAAGGCTTTGTCAGCTTGCGTGATGCTCAACAAATCGAAGTTGATGAGCTCAATGCCAAATTCCTCAAATTTCACAAAAGGCAATTCTGATTTGAGCTGTGAGACTCTGCCCGCAGTTAGATTCATCATATCGGCGTATTCTTTGGCCGATATGTACTGTACTCCGTCTATTGTTCTCATTTTTAAATAAGTTTAATTGTTTATTGATGCACAAATATAATACAAATTATATTGAAAACAAATTATATTAAATTATATTTTAATATTAAATTAAAATATAATTATTTTAAAATATAACTTAATTTAATTATCGTGCCTTACACTGTAATTATTCTCCATAAATCTGCGGTTAGTTTGGGGTTGTGAATGTAGTCTTCGGGGATTCGGGCGTAGCCTTTGTCTCCCCATTGGTCGCCCCATGAGTTGACTAATAGGTATTGCTTGGCCATGCTGTCGTGGCCTACGATGACTAAGGCGTGGCCGCCGTTGTTGGCTTCGCCTCGCTTGGGCATGGGTACGATGCCCGTGGCGGCGGTCTTGACGCTCATAAAAGACTCAAAAACAAGAATACCCAACACTACTGGGTAGCCTTCGGCAAGGCAGGCTTTGATGGAAACTGGGTCTTGGCCTACAGCTTCGTAGCGTTTGACTATGTTTTTGATGGCGGCTTGGGCTACTTTTGCAGGGGGCTGCGCCGTAAACTGGGCGATGTTGTAGGGCCATTGTTTTTCGGTAGGGTAGCCAAATTTTGATGTGGCTTTGATTACGTCTCTGATGGTTGCGCCTGAGTCGGTGGCGATGCTGTCGGCGAGTTCTCTGGCTTTTAGGTAGAGCCAAAGCCTGGACGGGTTGATGTAGGGTAGTTTTTCGATTGCCCGCCGAATGGTGAGTGCGTAGGCGGTCGCATTGCCTGTGCATGAGCCAATGGTTAGCTGGTCGTAGATTTGGGGTATATAGCCGCTCAAATTGGTTTTGAGGGGCAAATCGCCGATGGCTACCTTGGGGACAAACTTATAGTCTTGTTCGTCTTTTTCTTGAAATTTGTAGTTAAGAATTCTGTTCATTATCGGTGGTGTTGTAATATAAGTTCAAAAATGAGCATGGCTACATAGGGGCAGATGGCGTCGCCGTAGGCTTCTATTTCGGCCTTAACCAGCCCTCTGGAAAGCCCTGTATCAGCCTCGTTATAGAGGGCGACGGTTTGGCCGAATGCTTGTGGATTATCCATTCGCAGAGCCTCAAGCCATAGCTGCTTTTTTTGGATAACTTTTTGTTGACACATTTTGTAAGCGACTCTATCGAAAACTCGGCTACTGCTTTGCCGTCCGACTTGGTCGGGGTAGGCAATGATAATGAGCCTTTTGCGTAGGTCTGGGAAGCCCAACGACCGCTTGGATATATTACGCCATTCTGCATAGTACCCGATGCTGGCAAAACACCTGAGTATTGATTCAAGTCCCTTATGTAAGAGATTTGGGCTGTTTTCAACAACGGCATAGCTTGGTCGATGTCTTTTGATTTGTTCAAAATAGTCGAACCAAAGGCCGCTGCGTGCGCCTCTAAGGCCGAGACCCTTCGGGTTAGCGCAGCTAATGTCCTGGCACGGAAAGCCGCCCGTAAAAATGTCAGCCGCTTGGCCCATGGAAGTTGTGATGTCTCGTTCATGTGTTGCGTTTGGGTTAATGGCTTTGAGCCAACTGTGTCTGTATTCGTCTAATTCACAGGTGTAAACCGTATTGATGCCTGCCCACTTGGCACCGAGGCTAAAGCCTCCGATGCCCTCAAAGTAGCCTGCGTGTGTCATTTTAGCTTTTCGAGTTCGTTGTATATTATTTGATTTGACAGCTCGTTGAGTAGTTGTTGCTGTGCTTTTACGGCTTCTTCGAGGTCTTCGACTCGTTGGCGCAGGCTTGCTCTGTTGCCAAGTGCTGCTACTATGCTGGCGGCGGTGGCGAGTATTGATTTGACTAGGTCTGTGTTCATCAAAATAAGTCTATTAAGGCCGCCACGGCTTTGATGACAACACTGAAAATAGCCAATACCAGCAAGCCAACGACTATGCCGCCGATGAGCGTAGCGAAGCTTTCAGGAATAAAAGACGAACCACGCAAGCGGTTGTTTTTGTTTTTGTGTTTGTTATAATTGTTCATAATATATTTAGGTTGGTTAATTGCGTGTCTAATCGGTCAAGTACGGGTTGTAGTGAAAGTGGGATTTCTTTTTTTTGCATGACGCTCCAAATTGCATATGCCACGCTTGGCACAAGTACAAGTTTGACTTCTGGTTGTCTCGATACGACAACTTTGATAACCACAGCCAATATCTTCTTTTCAATCCATTCCTTAATCAGCAAAAACTCCAAAGTGATTACGGTCTGTGTTTTTATTTCAGACAAAAACCTAACTAATTGATTGAGTTCCAGCGGTGTTAGTTTTAAGTTAATTTTCATAGTCAATTAAAGTTAAATTTACCATTTTGGTATCGGCCTATTTCTGTTGGCCAGCCGTCTGAATTGGGTCTTTTGAGGTCATAAATTATAGCTAATTCGGTTGGGTTTTTTAGTTTGGTAAGATGCTCTTTTAATTTTTCAAGCTGCTTCCCTTTGTGGTTTGGAAATGTAAATATATTCCAAAATCGGCCTGTTTGTGCGTCTAAAACTGCAGCCTTAAAATTTGCATCGGCTTGGTGTTTAGGTGGTTGGTACATAGTATTTTAGGGTTTTTTCGTTAAATTTCACTAATAAATCGGGTTTTCCGAATTTTGAAAGGCGTTTGTGCCAATATTGGTAGAGTGCCAGATTACTCATGGCTGCCGAGCCTTTGAGGCCACGGGGTGGTTTTTTGGTAAGGATAGAAGTGATGGCTTTGGCGAGGGTGTCGCCCTCTATCTGCGTGCGGCGGCGTTCGTTTTGCTTGTCCACCCACTCGGCTGTCCAGAAGAAACTACCACGCTTGTTGTTTGCTTTTTCTGATTTGAACTGCTCACGGCTAAAAAACAGCGGTGGCGGCAAGAAACTTGACCAATCGTGTTTCTTGGCATAAGCCACGGCTATATCGACTTGCGCCATGCGGCTGGTGTAGAGTGAGGCCACTTGGCCTTCGGTTAGGTTGTTGAACGAGCCAAAAACATCTTTCCAAATCAGATTTAAAATTTGTTTTTCGTATTTTTCAGACGGATAGAGCTCTGGGTAGAGCATTGGCCTGGCATATTGCCAGAAGTTTTCACAAAACGCTTTTTTGCGGTTGTGTTCGGCGATTGCGGCCCCCGTAGCGGTTCTTAGTTCGCTACTGTGGGGGCCGTCTTCCGTCGTGGTATCGTTGATGCCCAGTGCCTCTTTGGCACGCTGGCCTGCGGTTCGGTAGGGCGTTCTGTCGAAGCCGCCCGCCGCCCCCCCAGTATTTCTCCTGTCTTGGGTTTGGGCTTCGAGGTTGGTCTCTGCTGTAGTGTCTTCTTGAGTGGTTCTCTTGTTTTCTCCAGAGTTATCAACAGAAGCAAGTGGATTCTGTGGCAAATTTGGCCGAAAATTAGGACTTACCCACAAATCCACAGAATTTACACCGCTATTAGTATATATTATATTACTTTCTCTTGCTTCTGGAGAACTTATATGCGGCAAATTTTTCTCTGGGAGGGGAGGCAGGGTGGTTTTGAGGGTGGTTTTTTTGCGTTTCAAATCGGCCAAAATCGGCATTTCGTAGCCATCTCCAAACACAAAATAAGGGTGCATGGTTAGCTCAAAATCATTGTAATTGCCGTGTAAAGTCTTCTGGACTACCCCCGCCCCTATTAAGATTTCTAAGTGATTGTAGGTACTCTTGGGGCAGCACTTGACGAGCCTACTTAGCTCTGTGCGATTGGTATAGACTACGGGCAGTACGTCAGAGTCGGCCCATTGTGGCGAGGCTACTGCTGTGCGTGTGGCCTTGATGTACAGGTTAGTAACGGCTCGGGCGGCAGCGTAGCGGCTCTTGGTGATGCGAGTAGCTGCCGACGACTGGGCGTTGTTCCAGTCGTCTGTCCATTTGGCTATGCGCTCGTATATTTGTTTGTCTTGAATTAGCATGGTTGTTTTCTATATTTTTTCATTTTTGGAAAAATTGGCAGGTGACGAGAGTGGAATGTCCTCGCCAAGCCCTGCCGTTATGATTTGATTGGTAATAATTTGCTACCAACTCAATGCCAGGCGTTACCCCAACACCAAGCGGTAGCCGTAGAGACTCTTTGTCCTATCCTGTCCCACTTGTCGAATCGAACGACACTTTGCCTATCTACCGATTGGCTACTAACTACCAAGTAGTGGGGCTGGTTTTGATTCTTGATAGAAGAGAATCCGCACTTGGCGACCAGAGCGGAGAGACCAGTTTCCGTTGGTTTTGTCGTTGCCGATGCAGGAGTCGAACCTGCTCCTCTGTATCTTCCCTAAACCCTATAAATTCTTGATACAGAATGCCCAATACACCAAATCGACAAATATTTATGGGGCTACTTCCTCAGTTTCTTCTGAGCTTTCCTCTGGAATCGCTACTTCTACCATCAACATTCTCAATTCTTGGTATATTTTCAAAATGTTGATAGCCGCTGGTACGATTGCTTTGAACGCCGTTGTGTCAGCTGGTTGGGAGACGGGTACGGCTGGGTGGTTGAAGAAGTCTTGAATGAGTAGGGCTTCGTCGTCCAAGGTGAGGGATTCAAGGGCTTCGATTGCGCTATCTGGACTATTGAAAGCCGAGTCCAAAAGTCCAGAAACTCTTACTGAAAACTGGATTTTATCGATAATCCCGATTTCACCATCATCGATGGCTGATGTTGTTGAGCCGATGGTAGCGGCGAGTAAGTTAATGATTGGTAGTAACATTTGATTGGTTTTTGTTGTGTGAAATTGGAAATTGATTATTGATAACTTGACAAAGTTCGCATTTGAAAGCCTTGGGGCATTCTTCTACGAATACTGCTTTCTGCTGGTAGTTGCAGTAAGCGCAGGCAACTACTGAGTTGATGCGTTGGAGGTGGTCGTAGTCTGGCACAACAGTAGGGAATAGGTCTGTTGTCATGGTTGATGTGGTATAAGGGTGTTTTTGTAGCTATGGCCAAGTACAAATGCTTTGACGGTATTGCGGGTTACGCCCACCTGCTGGGCTATTTGTGTATATTGGTTGCCCAGATGTGCGTACAGCGATTTGATTTTGGACTGGTGGTCTGGTGTGAGTTTGGCCATGCCATTATTCAAGCCCCAAGTTACTTTGGACTTTTTGTGATTGACGCAAAACTGAAAGCCAATGTCGGCGGCGGCTTTGCGTAGGCTGGTGCGTATGTCGGTCAGGGCGTGTGTGTCGTCGTGGTCTCTGATGATGTTGGCTACTTTGTCGATGGTGAGTACTGCTGTTTGCTTTTTCTTGAGATATAGCAAGCATTCGGTAAGCGTGCGGCCAATGGGGAAGTCTGAATAGTCGATTTTGTTGTCAGTCATGCGAGTCAGTCGCTCGTTTAGTACTTGCTCGTAGTCGGGGTATAGTTGAAATTTCATATACCGAGCCAATTTGACAGCAGTCGAGTCCTCAGAACTATACGACCGAACAATGGCTCGAGTGCCGTCTGGCTGCTCTACCAATATTGTGAACCTAAACGTAGATACCATCACTGGATTGGTAGTGAGTGAGTTGCAATTAGGACATTTGCAGGTGTAGCGTTCGTGCAGTATTTCTAAGGCGGTGGCGGTTTCGGTTCTGGCCTGGCAATGGGGGCATTGCCAGTTTTGTATCTCAAACTGCCGAAGTTGGTCGAAGTCAAGAGGTATGGGGTTCATGTTTAAGAAAGGTTAGAGTTGTTTAATATTCTAAAAGAATCGTAGGCTTTGAACTTGATAATTGTCCTTTCGTACTTGGGCGTTTCATGGCCAAATGCTTTGCCACCAGCGGCTATTTTGTGAGAAGAGAACACGCCTAAACCTACTACTTTGACTTGACTCGTTGGGTTGGCTCGGAGTTGGTCAAAAATAACTTTTGGAAGGGCTTTTACGATGGCTTCTACGTCAATGATGTTGATTTCGGTTTCAGCCGCTATGGCTTTTGATAGTTCTGAGGTTGTCATTTGAATGTTGGTTTATTGGGTGATGTAATTTAGTTTAGCAAGCATTTTTTTTAGGGCATTATCAAAGTCGTTCTTATTTTGTGCACTCTCAAACCTGAAGTGAAACCTTCGGCCATTTCGGCCGGTGTAGCATCGTTTGAAGGTTGGCTCGGATTTGCAAAAATTGTCAAAGGCTTTGACTTGATTGCGGCTGTGAGTTCGGCGACCGAGCTCAACGAAACTGACGTGAGCATATAGTTCAGCACCGCTTTGATGTGTGGCCAAAGCCCCCAGAGGCAGGTTGTAAGCAAAAGGAACTCGATATGTGTCATGCGTCATGGTTGTTAGAGGTTGGGGCTGTGATTATAAAAGTCGTTGTCTTGGTCGTTGTCGTCGTTGAGAAATATGTAGGCTACAAATGCACCGAGTAAAAAAACGAAGAGATATAAAGCGGTTTGGAATATCATAGGTTTTGGGTTGTTTTGGTTGAGCATCGGGTTTTGCCGTGGCCGCTAAGTGCGGCTTGCGACTTGAATGATTCGCCACAAGTAGCGCATTTGTATAGGTTTTTGGGGGCAAGGAAAACAGAAAGTAATATTCCGAATCTGTTGGCCAAAAGTTCCATTGATTGCCACTTCATACGGGCTTCGTAAGGGCTTTTGATAGTGAGCCAGTCAGATACTTGCTGCTCGAGTATTTCGTGTGCCTCGATTGCGCCGTTAGGGTATTGCATTGGTGTTGTGTGGTTTGCAGAGTTGTCTGGTTGAGCCTTCGAGGTTCTCTTGTTGGTGATATATTGGCTTTTTGAGTTTAAGGCAAAACTGCCAAAGTGCTATCAGTAGGAGCATCGTGGCAAATAGGTCTGTGTAGTTCATTGGGTTAGGGGTTTAGAGGGTTTGATTTCAGGAACGGTATTATTGTCTAAGTCTGACACGGAAAAGCCTAAAAACTCAATTACAAGTCGGTTTAATGGGGATTGAAATTTTTTAATATTATACCTGTCATTTTTCAATGCCCCACGTTTAAATGTGTCTGTGAGAAGGTGTCTTCCAAGTTCGGCATTAAAGTCTGCAAACTTTTTTGGGTTTGTTTTCTCTAAGTATTCGTAATGTTCTCTAACGGTTGGCATAAATTTTTATTAAACGGTTATTGATTTTATAATTTTTGTTGCAATATTTGTGCATTAATTGTGCATTGCTTGTGCAAATATAGAAACAAAAATTTCATTTTGAAACTATTTATTCAAATAAATTTCAAATATTTTTATACATTCTTATAACTATCTAACTATCAACAACTTAATAAACAGACAATGGAACAAGAAAATAAAAGTCTCGAATCAAAAAAGAAACTAAAGTGGTATTGGTGGGTTTTAATAGCCTTTGTTGGACTTTCTGTTTTGTGTAGTTTATTTCCAAACGATGAAAAATTGGCAAACGACGAAAAAATCAAAAGCCAGCCTGCATCTGATACAGTTCGTCAGGTATCAAAAGCCGAAATAGACTTGCTTTTAAAGTCTTTATCAGTTTCCAAAGATGAATTTGACAAGACTGCTTTTTATTCGTGCCAGTCAACGACAAAATATGACAATACCAATTCTATACATTTGTATTTAGGAAGAGAGGGCAATTATGTTTGGCCACGTTTGAGGATACAATACAGTGGCAACAGTTGGATATTTATGAATATGATTCGGTTGTCTGTTGATGGTCAAACAAGAGCTATTTTGCCAGAAGATAAAATAAAAAGGGACAACGATGGTAATGGCGTTTGGGAGGTTATTGATAAAAAGCCAAATTCCACTGATTTACTTTTATTGGAAGAACTTGCGAATAGTAAATCGGCAAAAATACGATGCGAAGGGCCAGATAAAGTAAATGACAGGGTTGTATCAGAAAAAGAGAAAAAGAATATAAAGACAATACTTGATATTTTAACTAAAATAAATGGCCAGAAATTATGAACATACAAGGAAAGCAAAATGAAATAGGCGAACGAATCAATAATTTGATTTTTAAACTTGGGAAGAACAAGAGTACGTTTGCAAGTTCTTTGGGCGTAAGCCATACTGCAATTAGCAAAACTATTAAAGGCGAAACAAAGCCAGGTCTTCAGTTAATAGATTCGATTACAAAGACCTACCCACAGTTGAGCAGAGATTGGCTAATGGAGGGAAAAGGGGAAATGTTTTTGACGGACATTCCACAGGCAAAGCCTGACGGCTATCTGATGGAGTTTTTTTCAAAAATTGAGGGCTTCATGAAGCAAATAGAAACGAAAGATAGGCAAATAGAGTACTATCAGCGACAGAACGAACAACTGATGGGTATGCTGGGAAAGTTTGAGGGTGCGCTGTTCGGTCAGTATTTAGCTGCTGCTTAGTTTTTTTTTGAGCAAAAGTTATGTACTTACGGTGGCACCCCAGCTTAAAATATAGCAAAATAGACCTTTAAATGCGGTGTAATGGGTTTTAGTGATTCCGTCCATTACCACCAAAACCCCGTCAGAATACTCTGACGGGGTTTTTTATTAGAGTGTTCGACCTATCAAGCCCGTAGCAATACAACGACAACAATACCCGATGCACCTTTTTTACCAGCCTAACTTCAAGCAACTCTCAGCCCTGACCGACGACGAAGCCCAACATGCTGTCAAAGTTTTGCGCTTGCGTGAGGGTGCAAAATTGCGTGTTACAGACGGAGTTGGTAGCTGGTTTGACTGCCTGATTGAAAACGCTCACGCCAAACTTTGTACCGTTCAAATTCTAAAAAAAACCACAACGCCCCCCCGACCCTATCAAATAGAACTGGCTATTGCACCAACCAAAAACTTAGACCGCATTGAGTGGCTGGTTGAAAAAGCAACGGAAATTGGCGTAGATACGTTTTCTTTTTTTTATTCCAAACATTCTGAAAGACGAACGCTCAAAATAGAACGCCTCCACAAAATAGCCGTCTCGGCCATGAAACAATCACTTCAAGCCTATTTGCCCATAGTGGCAGAGGTTGGCGATTTTACAAACTTTGTCAGTCAAAATACTAACAAAGCTAAGTTTATAGCTCACCTTCCAGAGGGTAATTTTCCAAAAAATCTGATTCAAGTAGCACCACCAAAGCAAAGTTACAGAGTTTTGATTGGCCCGGAAGGCGACTTTACGGCACAAGAAGTTGAGATGGCGGTTGAAAGTGGTTTTAAAATGGTAACACTCGGACAAACTCGCCTCCGCACCGAAACTGCCGCTTTGAATGCTTGCCATATTTTGAATTTGTTAAATCTTTCATAATTACATACTTTTTTATATATTTCAAAAAAAAACTTGTTCTTTTGCTACTTATTCCGATATTCACGGTCATATTACAAAACTTCGTAATTCATTAGCTATTACCTACTTAAACTTAATTATTATGTCAATTAAAACACTTGCTTGGATTGCCTTGGTTGCATGGATCTGTGGCTCTACTTATTGGCACGTTTGCAAGATTAAGCAACTTTGCGACGGCCCCTCTGCTTCGAGTACTGGTTATGCCGTACCAGCTCTCAAAATAACAGACGGTACTAATCTTAATTTGGAGTCAGCATCTAATTTTGGTTTTAAAAAATCGCTGCCTAATGTCAATTATGCCAACGTTCAGCGAGAGTTAGACTCATTGGCCAACTACCTCAAAATGAACCCCAACCGCAAATCGACCATAACAGGGTTGTACTCATCGATTGAAACAAACGCCACCACATTTGCAGACTTAGGGCTGGCTCGTGCCGATGCAATCAGGCAGTATATGGTTGGCGCGGGTGTGCCAGTAACTCAATTAGAGATAGGCAGCCGCATGATCGATATTGCATTTAGTCCAGAAGATTCGCTACATGGTATGGAATTTGGCTTTGGTGATTTGGCTTTGCCCAAAACAGAGCAGGCACTGGCAGAGGCTGAAAAATATGATGGCTTGTTCAATCCGATTGATTTTTACTTTGGTACAGCCAAAGCCGACTATATCAAAACTGACGAAAATAAGAAATTCTTGGAGGAGGCTACAAAGTATTTGGCCACTAATAAAGACAAAAAACTCGTTTTGACCGGCCATACCGACAGCGAGGGCGACGAGGACTTAAACCAAAGACTTTCTGGAAAACGTGCCGAAGGTGTCAAAGCCAAGTTAGTCAAAATGGGCATAGCCTCAGAACAGATTGTAACAGATGCCAAAGGCGAAACCCAACCCAAAGCAAGCAACGACACAGCCGAAGGCCGTAGAGCCAATCGTCGTGTAAGCGTTGTTGTTCAATAATTCTATCATTCAACCTCAAAACTAAGAAAAATCATGTACCAACATTTCAATCCCTTAGCAATAACAGATGCGTGGTGGCAACACCTATTGATGCTCTTAGTAGCAGCCATCTTAGGATTTATTATCGGCTACCGTAGCAGCGACAGTGAAATCGAAGCCCTCGAAGCAGAGTTTAATGGAATTGATTCGGATTTAGACGATTGTTTGAAATCTAAGAAAAACCTAAGTGCCGATGTATCTGCTCATGTAGCAGCAATAAGTAGCTTTGTTGTACCAACTATTGCGCCTGTTATGGCCGCTTCTGTTGTAGAAATACCAGAAGTAGCTACACCAATCGTTGAAGCCGCCGCACCTGTCATTATGGCCGCAGTCGTTCCGCCAGCCAAGCCCGATGACCTAAAATTAGTAGAAGGAATTGGCCCCAAGATTGAGCAACTGCTCCACAACGCTGGTATTTTGACATTTGCACAGCTGGCCGATACAAAACCAGACCATATCAAGACTATTTTAGAGGCTGCGGGGCCACGTTTTCAGATGCACGTACCAACTACATGGCCCACACAGTCGGCACTTGCACGTGATGGTAAATGGAACGAACTCAAAACGCTCCAAGATGAACTCAATAAAGGTAGAAACGACTTAGACTAACATTTACTAAACAGAAATCACTACTCTTATGATACTATTACAAGCTACCCCGTTGAGCCAAAGTTTTTGGCTCGCCATTTTAGAAGCCATCGTTCTGCTGGCCATTGCAGCCTACATTGGCTGGTGGATTGCCCGTAGAATGTTAGCTACCCGTATTGCTGGCCTTAAATCCAGTATCGCTGCCAAACGCAAAGATTTGAACGATTGTCGTAAAAACACTACTGCTGTGGGGGCTATGAACACTGGCAAAGATGATTTGAAAAAAATAGAAGGCATCGGACCAAAAATAGAAGAACTGCTTAATGCAGCAGGCATATCGACATTTGCACAACTTGCAAATAGTGATACTGACCAAATAAAAACTATTTTGAACGCAGGCGGCCCCCGTTTTCAGATGCACGACCCAGGTACATGGGCCAATCAATCGGCACTGGCACGTGATGGCAAATGGGATACACTCAAAACGCTCCAAGACGAACTAAATAAAGGGCGAATCGACTAAACTCACAGCAAATGCTGAGGTTAAGTAACTAAAATGGTATGAAGCGCTGCTTCATACCATTTTTTGTTTTGTACCTTTGGGTTTATTTTAAAATAATTATGGCAAATATACACATCGGCGATAGAGTACGTTTGGTACATTCAAAAGAAGAGGGCATCGTAACTCGTTTTATGGCCAATCAGGTCATAGAGGTAGAAATCGAAGACGGATTCAGACTTCCCGTTATGCAGCGTGAAGTAGTGTTGGTGTCGGCTGCCGAAGCGGTTGCTTTTAGAGGCGAACAACCCAAAACAGAAACCCTCGTCGTTAGTTCAGGCACTCGAAGCGTTCGGGCAGACAAAGGTATATTTATGGCTTTTGTGTTGTTGAACGACCGAGAACTGGCCTTGTATCTTGTCAATAATAGCGATTGGGACTTGCCATATACACTTACGGCTACCCAAGAAAAGCTACATCGAGGTATTTCGGGGGGGCTATTGAAAGCAAAAAATAGTATTAAAGTACAAGATTTTTCGATAAATAATTTTGATAACTGGGGTGTTTTTACCTTTCAGTGTTTGTACTATGCCTTTGGTAATGCCCCCGAAAAAAGCCCAATTACAAGAAAACTACGATTGCGTGCCGATTCGTTTTTTAAGTCCAAAGCCAATGCGCCCATACTCAACAAAGAGGCATACCTCATTCAGTTAGATACCGACCTCAGCATACAAACTATCACGGCTGCCGACTTGAAAGAAAAATTATTGGAACCTAAAACCGAAAAAATGGCGTTGCCTATCGCCAAACCCAATGAGATTATAGATTTGCACATCGAAAAACTAACGACAAATTTGATTGGCCTCAGTAACTCCGAAATGCTGACGATTCAACTAAATGCTTTTCAGAAAAACTTAGACAATGCCATAGCATCGGGTATGGCCGACATTACTTTTATTCATGGCATCGGTAATGGTGTACTTAAAACTGAAATTCACCGAAAACTAAGCAAAAACCAGTATGTGAGGCACTTTGAAGATGCCCAAAAAGAGAAATTTGGATATGGGGCTACTAAGGTGAAGTTGAAGTGATTACTTTTAGAAATTGAACTACATAATATAAAAAAAGCCGCAGGACGAACCAGCGGCGAGGCAAAAGCTGCCTAAGGAAAAATCCTTATTGTGATAAGCTTTCAGATACAAATATAACCCTTTAATCATCAAAACAAACATGAAACAGATTATTATTAGTATTGATGCTGGCACAAATTCGACAGGATATAGCGTTCAAGCAGAAAATAAATTGATAGACATAGGCGTAGATACTTTTCCGATTGGAACGAGTGTGGATAAAAGCGGCACAGAAACACCCAAAAACGTAGCCAGACGTAAACAACGTGGTGCAAGACGATTGCGGTTTCGCTATCATTTGAGGCGTTCAAAAGTTGAAAAACTATTGAAAAAATTGGGTCTATGGCCAGATTATTCCGAAAAGAAAACGGCTTTTGAAATATACCAAAGCCGCTTTGAAGCACTTTCGCAGCAGATTGTGGCCGAAGACATTGGCCGCATTTTTATGCTTTTCAATAAATACCGTGGTTTTAAGATCAGCCGAAAAGTAGTAGAAGACCTTGAAATTGACGAAAAAACAAAAGACGACGAGGAGGGCAAGATAAAAACTGAAATTAACTGGCTCAAAGGTCGTATGGCCATCAATAACTGCGGCACGATTGGCGAATATTTTTATAGAATGTTTCAAAAAAGTCAGGAACTATACGACAGCGGCCAATGGCACAATGCCGATGAACCTTTTGACGAGCGTGGATTTGACGAAACAGACAGCTTTGTTTTGAATAATTCACGGGGCATTAGGCGTGAGGGGCGGCACGTTGAGCGGGCGTTGTTGGAGTACGAATTTGACTTAATTTGGCAACAACAACAACAATATTACCCACAACTAACGGGTAATTTGGCCGAATATCAAGAAATATTGAACCGAAAAAATATAACGACTGATACCCGCCGACAACTCAAAGAAGCATTTAAAGAAACAACTTACTGGCGGCTCAAACACTACTGTATTTTTTATCAACGTCCGCTCAAATCGGCCAAACGGTTTGTTGGTAAATGTGGCTACGAACCCTCGAAACGCTGTGCGGCTATGAGTTCGTTTGTTTTTCAAGAATTTAGAATTTTGAAAAACCTGACAGATTTACGCCTCACCGACCCACGAAACGCTGAAATATTCAATAAACCGCTTGACGACGAGCAACGTGGTATTTTGTTTGACTTTTTGCAGAATAACACCAAAATGACATTTACCCAGATAAAAGAAAAGTTAGGGCTGTCTCGATTGGTCAAAATCAATACTGATCTATTTGGCAAAACGGGCTTACAGGGCAACCAGACTCGGGCGGCAATATTGAAAGCCCTTGGCGAGCCTCTCTTTGATGAATTGGAACTCTCGACTGATAGATTTAGAAATCTGCACAACCTCTGGCATGCGCTCTACATGAGCAAAGACGAGCAATGGCTCAAAGAAACACTAATGGACAGCCTCAAATGGGGCTTTGACGAAGACACAGCCCGAAAACTCATAGCCATCAGTCTGGCGGCGGGCTATGGCAATATGTCGGCTAAGGTTTTGACGAAGATGATACCACTACTCAAAAAAGGACTTGATGAGCGAGCGGCCTTCGAAAGTTTGGGGTATTTGGACAGAACATCACACCTGACACGGCCACTCAAAACCAAAATTAAAGACTTACAAAACAACGAATTACGCAACCCCGTTGTAGAAAAAGCAACGATGCGGGTAATTAAATTGGTAAATAGCCTCATCAAAAAACATGACATTGACCCAGAGCATCTGACCATAAGAATAGAATCGACACGAGAACTAAAAAAGCCAAAGGAAGCTCGTGAAAAAATCACAAAGTCGAACCTCGAAACAGAAAACCGCCGCAAGGACTATGCTACGTTTTTGACTAAATCGGGGTACTTCGGTGAGGTCTTTCCGCAGAGTTCGCTCATTCAAAAATTTGAACTATGGATAGAATTGGGGCAAGCCGTGGGCGATGACAAAAAAGATGCCGCTGACTTTGAAAAATTTGTAAAAGACCTTAAATATGCCGACCTCAGCAGCGAAAAACACCGCCTTTGGGTAGAACAAAATTTCAAATGCCCTTACACCCTCAAACCCATTCCATTGTCGGCTTTGGCCTCTGCCGATATTGAAATCGAGCATATTATTCCATATAGCCGCAGCATGGACAATTCGTTTATCAACAAAACGCTTTGCTACTCAGAAGCCAACCGTGCCAAGGGCGCATTGACGGCTTTTGAGTTCAAAGAAAAACAGGGCGTAGCAGCTTTGGCTACTTATACAAAGCATATTCAAGAAGTGTTCAAAAAAAGCGAGGACAAGCAAAAACGGTTTTTGTCAGAAACTGTTGAACAAAACTTTAATCCGAACCAACTTACCAACACCTCGTACATAGCCCGTGCCATCAAAACCAAGCTACAAGAAGTGAGCCGAGACGTGCAGTTTACCAACGGCGCAGCCACGGCAGAGCTACGCAAACAGTGGAAGATAAACCGTTTATTACAAGAAGTGATGTACGAAGAAGAAACGGGCATAGAAATGTGGCGGCACTTTGCCAACCGAAACGATGACGACAACAAAGCAGCCATTGAAGTTTATAACAAATGGCTCGAACAGTTTGGCCGAGGCAAAAACCGCAGCGACCACCGCCACCATGCCGTAGATGCACTCGTGATTGGTCTTTGTAGCCCTGCTATTATTCAACAAATTAGTACATTTAATGGTATTCGTGAAGAAATGGGCGTGTATGAGCATGACGGAAAACTACACCACAACAACCAACTACACCGCCTGCCACGGTTGCCCATCGAGCAGTCTGTCATTAGAGAGGCCCTCAAAAAAATATTAGTATCGTCGGGTGTGCCGCAGCGGTTGGTGGTGGCTCAGAAAAACAAAATCGAAGGCTCTGACAAACCCAAACAGCGGACGTTTAGCGTGAGAGCTGGCCTATTCAAAGAAAATTTATTTGGCAAGCTACAAAATCCAAAAAATCAAGGCTACGACAAACCCGATGTATATGTGCGCCGCAAGCCGCTCAGTGCCGAACTCATACCCAATGCTGATGCCTTAGTTAAAATTGTGAACAGCGACATCAGAAAAATTCTACAAAAACGATTAGAAAAATACAAGGGTAGTGCCAAAAATGCGTTTTCGGACGATAACCTCGTTACCGACCCTGTCTATATGTACAGCCTAACCGACTATCCAAACGACCCACCCGCAGCCCCAACAAGCAAAGCAGGCCAGCCGTTGCCGATTATCAAAACTGTACGGGTGGTGGATATTTCTCGTAGCTTCGTCAAAATACCTGCGAAAGACCAAAACGGCCAAATTGTAAATGAAAACCGCTATGCTGAAACTGATGGCAACTATATCATGGCATTGTACGAAAAAATAGTAAAAAACAAAAAAGGCGAAGCTAAGTCTATTAGAGATTTTAAATTGATTTCTGAATACGAGGCCGTACAAAAAACAAATGAAGCACGTGCGAACAACGAACCAACAAGACTATTCCCAGACGAAGTAGCAACCAGTAAAGGCGAAACCTTGCCACTGATGAAGACCTGCCCCAGCCTCAAAAAAGGCGACTTTGTAGTATTTTTTGAAGAAAATGCCAACGAAATACGATGGAATGACTCAGAAGATTTGTTCAAAAGACTGTATCAGCTAAACGCCATGACTTCTATGGAGTCTGGATATGGTGTTCTTAAATTTGTGAAACACAACGCCTCGAAGGCAAATGCTAAATATGAAAGTGGCAAATTTCAAACGAATAAAATATTAGCCCATATATTTTTGCTTCATACCCAAATCAATGCCGTAAAAGTATCGGTCAGTCAATTGGGCGAAGTAACGCCTTTGGTGGTGTTGTAGGCTGTTCTTTAGGGTGGAATTTTCGAGTTCCACCCTAAAAAAATAATATCAATCCAAATATGTCAGTATTTCTTGGGCAGTTTGTAGGCCGTTGTTCATCACTCTTACCGAAGGTACGCCGTGGTAGTAGCAAGCCAAGTGCAAGTCGGCGTACGCCTCGTTGAGCAATGACAATAGTTTTTTGTTTTGCTTAGCCGTGCGAGTACGGTACTCCTCTATGCTTTTGGGTTTATTAAATTTTACGCCCTCTTTTTTGAGTAAATAATTATCAACAGCCATCAAAACGGCAAGATAGGCTGTACCTGCAGCCATCTGCACATACTTAATATCTGCATATTCACCGTCTTTTTTGCCTGCTTTTTCTTTCAAAATTGTTCTGGCATTATCCAAATACCGAACTACTTCGTGTTTAATTGTTGATTCCATTTTTTCACTTTTTTACAAAAATAAGGCTTTTTTTGACATCAAAATACCGTTAAGTAAGTTTTTGTTACTAAAATCACTTTCGGCAAGGGTTTTGTAATCTTGTTTGTCTATCAAAATTAGCAACCATGATCAAACAAACACTTTATTTTGGCAGCCCGTATTATCTGTCCAAAAAATTCGAACAACTCATCATCAAAGTGCCTAATGCTCAGGGGCTTGATGCTCTTTCTGAATTTGGCAAAGCCCCCATCGAAGACTTGGGGTTGGTCGTCCTCGACCACCCCCAAATCACGGTGTCGCAAGGGTTGCTGTCGGCACTATTGGCCAACAACGTAGCCATCGTAACCTGCGACGACCGTCACCACCCTGCTGGCCTGCTGCTACCCCTCGAAGGCCACCACACCCAAGCCAAACAAATACGGGCGCAGATGGCGGCCTCTGAGCCACTCAAAAAACAACTTTGGCAGCAGGTGGTCGTGGCCAAAATCTTGAACCAAGCCGAGCTACTACACCAAATGGGGCGGCAACACACCCCAATGCTGACGTTTGCCAAAAACGTAAAAAGTGGCGACCCTGAAAATTACGAAGCCCGTGCTGCGGCCTATTATTGGTCCAATCTGTTCGACAAAAGTCTGAATTTTAGGCGCAACCGAGACGGTGACCCACCCAACAACTTGCTCAACTACGGCTACGCCATTGTGAGGGCGTTGGTAGCTCGGGCTGTGGTGGGTACTGGGCTGCTGCCTATTTTGGGCATTCATCACCACAACCAATACAACGCATTTGCTCTCGCCGACGACCTCATGGAACCATTCCGCCCAATGGTAGATAAAATTGTGTGTGAAATCTTGAACACAAACAGCCCTTACGAAACCCTAACCAAAGACCTAAAAGCCAGACTCTTGGGCGTAGCAGAGGTCGATATAAAAATCAAGAACGAGCGCAGCCCACTGCTCAACGCCACGCATTTTGTGGCTACGTCGTTGGTACGCTGCTACGAAGGCACGCAACGCAAATTGGTACTGCCGAGCTTTGTTATCAAGCCCAACAAAACCAACGACCTACAACTACCACTCGACTAATTAAAAACCGTATACTCAGTAACTCATTCACTCAACTACCCAATACCATGAGCCGTTTTAGCCAATACCGTATAATGTGGATATTTGTATTTTTTGACCTACCAACCGAAACCCCCGAAGAACGTAAAGCCCATGCAGGTTTTAGGAAGAGCCTCTTGAAAGACGGCTTTACGATGATGCAATACTCGGTGTATATGCGGCATTGTAGCTCTGACGAAAACGCCAAGGTACATGAAGAGCGTGTAAAGAAATGGCTACCCGAAAAAGGCCACGTAGCGATGATGAAAGTAACCGACCGACAGTTTGGTATGATGCAGCTTTTTTATGGCTCTCAAAAAGCCAAACCACCCAAAGCAACTGCACAACTCACGCTATTTTGAGCGATTTTGATTTATTAGAATTACAAAAACCCCTTAGCTTCAACGGAAGCTAAGAGGTTTTTTTGGATTTCGTCAATCCTAATTTTACATTTAACTACTTGACAATCAATATTATAAATACCACTCTGTTGTGTCAAATATAATAAATGTCAGGTTGTGTCAAATATAATAAATGTCAGTTTTGAAAGCAAACCACAACTATTTGCTGTCGTTTGTTGGATATTTGAAGGTTGTGTCAAATATAATAAATGTCAGTTTTGAAAGCAAACCACAACCCGCTGAAAAAACAAAGTCATAAGAGTCTCGTTGTGTCAAATATAATAAATGTCAGTTTTGAAAGCAAACCACAACTTGGGTTTGACATGATATTTTGGGTTAATGGTTGTGTCAAATATAATAAATGTCAGTTTTGAAAGCAAACCACAACATACTGTAAGGTTGTAATGTGATTTGGCGGTTGTGTCAAATATAATAAATGTCAGTTTTGAAAGCAAACCACAACTGAAACCCTCCGCAGACTGTTTGCCTCCAGTTGTGTCAAATATAATAAATGTCAGTTTTGAAAGCAAACCACAACATTTGTTCGCTCACATGATGTTTTTACAATGTTGTGTCAAATATAATAAATGTCAGTTTTGAAAGCAAACCACAACTAAATAAGACATTTTACACAAAAAATCAACGTTGTGTCAAATATAATAAATGTCAGTTTTGAAAGCAAACCACAACTGGTGCGGTCTTTGGTTATGAAATTGGTAAGTTGTGTCAAATATAATAAATGTCAGTTTTGAAAGCAAACCACAACTGCGCTGGTGTCAATGGTATTATTAAAAAGTTGTGTCAAATATAATAAATGTCAGTTTTGAAAGCAAACCACAACCTCCTCCTGTCGTATTTCCACCAGTCGCAGTTGTGTCAAATATAATAAATGTCAGTTTTGAAAGCAAACCACAACCGTAAGCCATAACTGTATTTATTTAGCAAAGTTGTGTCAAATATAATAAATGTCAGTTTTGAAAGCAAACCACAACTAGCGGATTGCTTGATGTTTATTTGTCATGTTGTGTCAAATATAATAAATGTCAGTTTTGAAAGCAAACCACAACCGCCAGCCGATTATCCAGATTGGCAAAACGGTTGTGTCAAATATAATAAATGTCAGTTTTGAAAGCAAACCACAACTGGCGGTAATCGTATGAGAGCAATTTAGCGTTGTGTCAAATATAATAAATGTCAGTTTTGAAAGCAAACCACAACTATTTCGGCTGACGTAAGTTATTGAACTTGTTGTGTCAAATATAATAAATGTCAGTTTTGAAAGCAAACCACAACTTGCTTTCTGCCTTGCATTATTAATGACTGGTTGTGTCAAATATAATAAATGTCAGTTTTGAAAGCAAACCACAACCCTCGTGGTAGGTGATACTTTGGGCTATGAGTTGTGTCAAATATAATAAATGTCAGTTTTGAAAGCAAACCACAACTTACATTTGTGTTGTGCAGTGCCAGCACTCGTTGTGTCAAATATAATAAATGTCAGTTTTGAAAGCAAACCACAACTGCCAACTGGTCTTGTCCCATTTTCTGCGCGTTGTGTCAAATATAATAAATGTCATGTCGATGGCGACCCCCGTTTGAAAGCAAACCACAACTAAAACTAACTCTTTATTTATAACTCTACACTCTTAACTCTTTTCGTTGTGTCAAATATAATAAATGTCAGTCGGTTCGTCGCACGATTGAAAGCAAACCACAACTGAATCCGTCCTATTTCGTCCCATTCGGTGTTGTGTCAAATATATAGAGAATGACAGAACAATTTAGAAATTCATATTAAAATAGTGCAAATTTGCACTATGAAAAAGCAAGTTTCCATTAGTGAACCAGAGCGTTTGCT
>JAYWHT010000005.1:0-22191 GCA_043777595.1 Spirosomataceae bacterium | reverse complement strand
CTTCTTTGAGTGTTATTCCCAACGTTTTGATGTAGTCATAGTTAGTGGCCACGATATTAAAAATTGCTCCCTCGTCTTGTGGCGTTGAGTTTTTCCATTTCCAGCCGTTGCTGTTGCTCCAAATTTGGGTAGGTAACGAGCTGGATTTACAGACTGACGACACCATGCCCGAAGCCAAAAGTTCGTTACGAAGTGGCTCAAAGTTTTTGTTTATATCGGTCGAAGTGCCCACCGAAATCAAGCCTTTGTTGTCAAAACCAATGGGTCGATTTTTACCATACTGGATTTGCTGATAAACAATAATAGTACCAATCATTAAGGCAATCGAAAACGTAAACTGCACCACCACCAGCATTTTGCGGGGCAAGGAAGCACTTTTGCCCACGTGAACGCCGCCTTTGAGAATCTGAACGGGATTGAACGATGACAAATAAAGAGCAGGATAGCTACCCGCCAAAAGCCCCGTAAAAAGCGTGAAAGCCAGCATAATTACCCAAAAAACAGGATTGTCGAGTTGCAGTACCATCAGTTTTTCGGTGAGTGTATTGAAGTAAGGCAGCGACACAAATACAATGAACAAAGCCAAGACCAGTGCCAAGAAAGCAATCAAAAGCGACTCGCTCAAAAACTGCCCAATGAGCTGCTCCCGACCCGAACCAACGGCTTTGCGAACACCTACTTCTTTGGCTCGTTTTTCGGAGCGAGCAGTGCTGAGATTCATAAAATTGATACAAGCAATGACCAAAATAAATAACCCAAAAATAGTAAACAGCCTGACGTATTTGATAAAACCACCCGTGTTTATGCCTTCTTCAAATGTAGAATATAGTTTCCATTTGGCCATGGGGTGAATGAGAACTTCGGGCTTGATACTCTTTTTCATCAACTCTTTGTCCATTAAATGACTCAAAACTAAGTTTTTAATTTTGGCATTGGTTTTTTCTGGCGATACGCCTTCTTTGAGTTGCACAAAAACTTGGTGAGAGTTATTGTCCCAAGCCGTTTCTTGTCTTTTTAAAAAACTTGGGTAAATCTTGGCTTGCAGCAACCACGGAATCAAAAAGTCAAATTGCAGGGTAGCGTTTTTGGGTTGTTTGGCTACAATGGCCGTTACTTTCAAATTTGCCACATTGTCCATTTTTACTGTTTTGCCGATAGGGTCTTGTTTGCCAAAAATAGCCTGGGCGGTTTCTTCGGTCAAAACAATAGAGTAGGGTTCTTTGAGCGGGTTTTTGTCGCCGTTCAATATGTTTAGTGAAAACATTTCGATGGCTTCTGGGCCAATGTAATGCCCATTTTTTAAAAATTTCTGGTTGCCTGCTACCAACGAGCGGTCTGCGCCCCAGTCGCACATGGCCACGGCCTTAAAGTCGGGGTATTTGGTTTTCAGTTCGTCACCCATCGGGTAAGGCATGGCATCTTGCGTACCTCTATGTCCGTCAAAAGTTTGGTGCATCTTTACTTGGTAGAGCGTTTCATAGTTTTGGTGGTGCTTATTGGCCGACAGTTCGTCATAAACCCAAAGCCCAATGAGCATAGCCACGGCCATACCTACGGCCAAGCCGCCAATATTGATAAAACTGTAAACCTTGTTCTTGACGAGGTTTCTAAAAGCGATTTTTAGGTAATTTTGTAACATTTTCTTTTTTGTTTATATTTGTAAAAAAACTAAAATTATGCTTACAGTTGAAACAATTTCTCTTGAAACAAAAAATAAGATTTCAAGTATTCGTTGGGACAGAATAATCGAAAAACATGAAGGGCCATTTACTTGGAAAAACGAATTAGAACCATCGGATTTACCGCTTGATTTGAAGCGTTTCTATCCTGATTTCAATCCAATTGATGACGTTGCTCAATTTATGGAAATTGGTTCTTACGATGTTTTATTGCCAATTGGTAGGACTCATCATCCTAATATTACGATTTTAAAGCATTTTTTTAGCCAAGATTTAGAAAAGATGGTCATATATTTAAAAGATACCACTCACTACGAGGATTCTTTTGACTCGGGCTTTGTGGCCATTTGTGATTTGATAAAACCCGAAAACTTTTATCTGGCAACGCTCTACCACGAATGGTTTATAGTTGATTATGTTTAATCCAATTTCTTTTTACTCCGTCTTTAAACTCTCCACAGGGTTCATCAGTGCCGCCCGAATGGCCTGATAACTCACTGTCAGCAAGGCAATTAGTACTGCACACAGCCCTGCTATTATAAAAATCCACCATTCGATATTGATACGATAGGCAAAGTCTGCGAGCCATTTGTCCATAAAATAGTAGGCAATGGGGCTTGAAATAACGATACTGACCAGCACCAATCTGACGAAATCTTGCGACAATAACCGTACAATACTACCCACCGTTGCCCCCAACACTTTACGGATTCCGATTTCTTTGATGCGTTGCTCGGCAATAAAATTGACCAATCCGAACAAGCCCAAGCAAGCGACTAAAATCGTCAGAAATGCAAAAATTAGTGCAAGTTTGCCAATGCGCTGCTCGGCTTTATAGACACCGTTAAAACTGTCGTCCATAAAACTATAACTAAACGGCTGCCCTGGGGCCATGGCGTTCCACTTTGTCTCAATTTGTTTGATGGTGTTGGGTATGTCGCTGCCCATGTCGAGCCTAAACGACACATTGCCACGATTCAGGTTCAGCATCATACACAGTGCGCCAATGTTACTTTTTAATGACTCAAAATGAAAATCTTTGACGACACCCACCACCCGATACACTTTTTTGCTGTCGTTCATAAACAACGTAACGCCTTTGTTGAGGGGTTCTTTAAAACCCAATAATTTTACAGCCGTTTCGTTCAAAATCATACCCGTAGAGTCTGTGCCGTAGTCTTTTGAAAAATTACGTCCTTTTATGATGCTCATTCCCAACGTGCCAATATAGTCATAGTCAATATCCCAACGACCAATCGTAACGCCTTTGGTCTGGTCGAGTTGTCCTTCTGGAAACATCACTGTATTGTCTCGGTTGGAGGGCGTAGGCAAGTAGCCCGACAGTGTGCCATTGGCTATGCCTTTTAGTTTTAGTACTTCGTCTTTGAATGTAACGGCCTGCTTGTCGAGGGCGTAGGCATCGTTGATGACCAATATTTGGTCTTTGTTGTAGCCTACGTTTTTTTGCTGGATAAAGTTAATCTGGCGATAGACAATAAAGGTGCTGACGATGAGTACAATCGAAATACTAAACTGAAACACCACCAAACCGTTGCGTAAACTACCACTTTTGAGGTTCAGGCGGCCTTTGAGAACTTTGATAGGCTCGAACGAAGACAAAAAGATAGCTGGGTAGCTTCCTGCCAACAAGCCAACCAAAATGGGTAACACTATCAAGAACGCTATAAACCTAAAAGAAGTCAAATCGTTGATTGAGAGCATTTTGTCTGAAATATCATTGAAAAGAGGCAACACAATAGCAACCAAGCCCAAAGCCACCAGCAACGCCAAAAACGACAACATGACACATTCGGCAAAAAATTGAGCCATCAACTGATAGCGCAGCGACCCCAGTACCTTACGAATACCGACCTCCTTGGCTCGTTTGGACGAACGAGCCGTACTCAAATTCATAAAATTGATGCAGGCAATGAGCAATACAAACAAGGCCACAATCGAAAAAATATAGACATACTGAATGTCGCCATTGATACCCAAGTCTTGCGTTTCTTTGGCTTTGAGATGAATGTCTGTGAGCGAAATCATACCGTAGCGATAGTACGAGCCCGTTTTTGTCAAGTCGTTTACCGTCGAACCCATGGCTTTGAATAGCTCAGGGCTGACGTACTTCTGCACAATTTGCTTGAAATAACCATCAAAGGCGGCGGGCTTTGCGTCTTTTTGAAGTAAAATATAAGTCTGAAAATTATTGGACAGAAACGTCCCCCAACTATAATTGAGGCTTCGCATAGACACAAAAAAATCGGCCCTAAAATGTGAATTTTGGGGAATATCCTGCATCACACCTGTTATTTTATAGTCTTTTTTATTGTCCAAATTCAGAATTTGCCCAACGGGGTTCTGATTGGCAAAGTGGCGTTTGGCGGCAGTTTCGCTAATGACAATGCTATTGGGTTCGCTCAAAACCAATTTTGGGTTGCCCGCCACCAACGGAAAACTAAACAACTCAAAAAGGGTAGAGTCGGCAAATAAGATTTTTGTTTCTCTGATGTTCTCAATCGTCCCCGATTTTTTAATTAAGTACGAGCCTGCATTATAAACTCGGGCGTAGTTTTCTACTTGTGGATAGTCTTTTTTGAGCGTTGGGCCAAGCATATCTGCCGTTGTGGCCACCAACTGCTCCGTTCCACCAAACTTAACACCGAGATTGAGCCGATAGATGCGGTCAGCGTTTTGATGGTAGCGGTCAAAACTTAGTTCGTCCACCACGTAGAGCGTAATTAACAAGCAGCAAGCAATACCCACGGCCAAACCACCAATATTGATAAAACTGTAAACCTTGTTCTTGACGAGGTTTCTGATTGCTATTTTGAGGTAGTTGCGTAGCATGGTTGTTTTTGGTTTGTTTGAAAATTTACTCTGTCTTTAAACTCTCAACAGGATTCATCAAAGCTGCCCGAATGGCTTGGTAACTTACAGTCAGCGAGGTAATAAGAATAGCCACAAAGCCCATTATTGCAAAAACCCACCACTCAATATTGACATGATAGGCAAAGCCTTGTAGCCATTGCTCACCCAACCACCAAGCCAATGGCGATGCCAATAGGAGTGCAATAAATACCAATTTCAAGAACCCACTCGACAACAGCACCACCACACTACTCACCGATGCACCCAGCACTTTACGGATTCCGATTTCTTTGATGCGGACTTCGGCAGCAAAAGTGGCCAAACCATATAATCCAAAACACGAAATGAGCAGCATAATGAACGCAAAAATCGAAAATAGCAATAATTGATTTTGCTCCGAGCGATGCAGTTGAGCGTATGTTTCGTCCAAAAACTCATATTTAAAAACACGGTCGGGTACTAACTCTTTCCAGAGTTTTTCGGTAGCAGCAATGGCGCTTTTAAACTGATTGGGGGTGGTTTTTACATAAATTGTACTTTGCCAGCCGCTATTGGTATAAAACACCAAAGGCATGATTTTTTCTTTGGGACTACGATAATGAAAGTCTTTGGCGATGCCAATAATCTGCCCTTTGAGGCCCTTAAACTCAAATTGCTGGCCTACTACGGGTTTCGGAATGTTCAATTCTTTGACGGCCGTTTCGTTCAAAATCACGTTGTTGTTGTCGCCAGTATTTGACTTATTGAACCAGCGGCCATCGGTGAGTTTTAGGTCAAAAAATTCTTTAAAACCAGCAGATACACAAAATTGACCTACCTTTGGCTCGGTTTTGGGGTCTTTGCCTTTCCAGTTGAGGCTGCCGCTGTGCGTGCTTCGCATGTCAATAATGTTTTCGTTGGCTGTCGTTACAGACCTGATACTACTTTCGGCATTGAGTTTGTCAATCAACGTATTACGAACTGTTGTCTGGTTTTTGACATTCCACGGAACGGTCATCACAAACGTTTGCGATTTATCATAACCCAATTTTTTGTTTTGGATAAACTGTAATTGTTGGTAAATCAAGAAAGTAGAAATCAAAAGTACAATCGTAACCGTAAACTGAAATACCACCAAGCCTTGCCGAAAAACACTATTTTTTGAACCTCCAACGCCAATACCCTTCAAAAGTTTGAGCGGCTGAAACGACGACAACAAAATAGAAGGATAAATACCAGTGAGCATAATTGAGAGCAGCGTAACTCCACCCAAAATTGCCCAAACGACAGGGTTTTCAGTCAGCGAAAAACGATTGTCCACCAAGTTTTCTAAAAATGGTAGGCCGTAGTTAATCAGTAGTACGGCCAGCGAAGCCGCCAATAAACTCGTAATGACAGATTCTACAAAAAACTGACTGAACAAACCGCCCGTAGATGCGCCAATTATTTTTTTGACACTCACCTCTTTACTTCTTTGGCTGGCTTTGGCCGTTGTCAAATTGACATAATTGATACAGGCAATGAGCAAAATAAGTACTGCCACCAGCCCAAAAATAAACAATACGGTGCGGTCGGCGGCCAATGGCATAGATTCCGTTTTTACTTCTTGGTCTAAATGTATAGCCGTCAGCGGTTTTAGGTCGAGAGTAGTTTTGCTGTCTTCTTCTTTTCGTAGATTTATAAGTAGTGTTGTAAGTTTATCAGAAACTGTTTTGGCATTGATACCGTCCTTACAAACCACAAAAGTCTGGTAGTTGAAATTACTCCAATCGGCATCGTTTTCTCGTACTTCGGGATCAACGAGTCGGGCTTCGTTTTGAATCAATACATCAAATTTAAAAATAGTATTTGAGGGTGTGTTCTTTAAAACTGCCGCCACCACTAAGTTCAGCGAATCAAATTTAATGATTTTACCAATTGGGTTTTCGTCTCCAAAAAAAATCTTGGCTTTTGTTTCGGTAATAGCTATGTTGTTTTTATCGCTAATTACGTTTTTTAGGTTACCTTTAATAAACTGATAGTCAAAGACATCGAACCAGTTTTTGTCCACGAAAGCCATTTTGTTTTCGGTAACAATCTCGTTGTTTATTCTCAAATTTTGCTCACTCCACGGCACATACAGTCGAGTTGCTTCTTGAATTTCGGGAACGTTGTTTTTGAAAAAATCGGCTAATTGCAGCGGCGTGCTGCTCCAATGCCACGACTTATTGCCATCTACTTTGAGATGTGTATTGATGCGATAGGTATTTTTTGCTTTGGCATGATAACCATCGTAGTTCAGTTCGTTTTGTATCCAAAGTACCAACAGCACAGCCGTAGCCATGCCCAAAGCCAGCCCAACGATGTTGATAAAACTATACACTTTGTTCTTGACAAGGCTTCTGATTGCGATTTTGAGGTAGTTGCGTAGCATGGTTGTTTTTTGTTAAGAGATAGTTTGAACCGTTAGACGAGAATTTTTTTAATCGCTTTTCAATACTTCGGCAGGGTTGATGTGGCTCGTCCGCAAGGTTTGCGACAGTACAGTAAGTGTGCCAACTACAAATACCAGACCAAAACCTAATAGTAAATTATGTAGCCCTAAATCTACGCTATTACCCATTTTGTTTCGCATGAGTGTGCCACAAAACCAACCCGCAGGAATACCGAAAATACCTGACCAGAGCAGCAGTTTGCCAAAATCTTTGGAAACTATCCACACCAATTGTCCGTTGTTCGCCCCCAATGCTTTTCTGATTCCTACCTCTTTGGTGCGAACCTCCACGGCGTAGGCCGCAATACCCAAAATACCCAAACAAGCAATGAGCATGACCAAAGCGCAGAAAAATCCAAAAAAATTCTGAATAGAATTAGTCGAATAATCGTGGCTAATTGCTTGTTTGTAATTGTACAAATTGGGGGTTTTATCTGAAATATTATTGTGCCAAATTTTTTGACAAGCAGCCATCACTGCTTGTTCGGTATTGGGTTTTGTTTTGATGGCTATTTGATTAAATTCTTTGGGTAAATACCTGAAAATGCAGGGAATTGACTTAAGTTCTTGCATGGCTGCATCGGGTAAGATACCTATTATTTGAACGTTTGACGAATCGATTGCTACAAATTTTCCCACTACATCTGCTGATTTTGAGGCAATTAGTTTTGCGGCAGCTTCGTTCATCAACACCAACTCTTCGCTGTTGTCAGGGGTATTTTCTGGAAAACTACGCCCTGCCAATAACTGAATATTGGCTATTTCGAGGGTAGCGTGGTCAATGCTCACGTAACGCAATACATGGGTGTGATTGGTTGTTTTGAGCGAGCAGGTAGTACTGGGAAATTGTACTGGAAGCCAATTTGTTGCCGACACACGCTCCACTTGGCTGAGTTGCTCAATTTGAATTTTGAGCGTTCTGTAAGGTTTTCCTTTCAAATCCATAATCAAAATATGGTCGGGCAAAGTGGCGGCCAAGCGGGTTTTTACGGTACTGTCCATATCACGCAATACTACAAAAAAGACCATGAGCATGGTAGTAACAGCAAACTGCACGACAATCAAAAATTTATAGATATGTACCCCACGCAACAGCTTTACATTTTGTATTTTGTGTAACACTTGCACAGGCTGAAACGAGGATAACAACCAAGCGGGTACTATCCCTGCCACCACGCCCGTTATGATGATATAGACCAACAAACCCAACGCCAAATAGACATCAAAACTGTATTCATTTTCTGGGGGACTCACCTCATTTAGTATTTCGAGCAAGGGAAAAGCCATCAGTAAAGAGAACAGTGCAACAATGACCGACTCTGTTAAAAATTGTTTGATAATTTGGCTACGCACTGCGCCCGATGCCTTGCGAATACCCACTTCACGCGCACGCGCCAACGCCCGTGCCAATGATAAACTTGTGTAATTGAAGGCCGCCAAAATGGTCAAGGCAGCTACTAAAAAAAGTGATGTCAATATACCCGACCAGTTTGTACCTGCGTTCATATCGTTTTCGATGGCGGGGTTCCAAGGGGTAATTTCTTCAATGGGTTGTGCCGAAAAATGAAGGCTCGTTTTCTCGAATTTGCGTGTAAGCCCGTTGAGTGTTTGGTTCAATTGTGTGGCAGATGTTGCTGCATTGAGTTGAGCATAAACCGCCGTGGTTTTATATTCTTGCCAGTTTTGTGAAAGCATATTGATTGCGCCCTTTTTTTCCAAACTCTCTGCTGCCGCCAGCGAAAGTAGTACTTCAATTTGCAGGTGCGTGGCCAAAGGAGGGGTTTTAATGAGACCTGCTACTGTAAACATTCCTAAATCTTCCAGTACTATCACCAGCCCCAACGGGTTTCTTTTGCCAAATATTTTTTGCGCTACTTTTTCGCTCAAAAGTACTGAATTTGGATTTTTGAGGGCATTTTCAGTATTTTTTGATAATAGTTTAAACCCAAATACCTCAAAAAAAGTAGGCTCAGAATAAGTGATTTCTACTGATACGTCGCCCTTGTCGGTTTGTAAGTTACAATAGCCACCGTGCCGAACTACGACTGTTTTTTCGACAATCTGACTGTTCCGTAATTGCCAAACTAACGGTTGAGGTACCGAAGCCCAAAGCGAGGATTTGTGGTCGGTGGTTGCTTGGGTTAGGAGTCGAAACGTGCGCTCTGATTGTGGATGAAAATGGTCGGTGTCATAGTTTTCTTTGAGTTGTGTCATTAGTCTCACACTCACGGCAATACTCAAAGAAAGTCCAAAAATAGTAATAAATGAGAAGAGTGTGTTCTTAACAAGGCTTCTGATTGCGATTTTGAGGTAGTTGCGTAGCATGGCTGTTTTTGGTTTGTTTGAAAATTTATTCTGTCTTTAAGCTCTCAACAGGATTCATCAAAGCTGCCCGAATGGCTTGGTAACTTACTGTGAGCATAGCGATTAGTACTGCACACAGCCCAGCTACGGCAAAAATCCACCATTCGATATTGATTCTGTATGCAAAATCATTGAGCCATTTGTCCATAAAATAGTAGGCAATGGGACTTGAAAGAACAATACTCACCAATACCAATTTGATAAAATCTTGCGACAATAATCGTACAATACTCCCCACACTTGCGCCCAACACTTTACGGATACCAATTTCTTTGATGCGTTGCTCGGCCATATAAGTTACGAGTCCAAAAAGACCCAAACAGGCAATCAAAATGGTCAGAAAAGCAAAAATCAAGGCTACTTTTCCGATGCGCTGCTCGGTGCGGTACATTTCATCGAAAGAATCATCAAGAAAACGGTAACTGAAAGGAATTTCGGGGGCCATCTGTTTCCACTTTGCTTCAATCTGGCTGATTAGCTGCGGCGTATTTGCGGTATTGATTTTGAAAAACATTCCGTTGCGACTGCTTCCCAAAATAAAGCACAAAGCCCCGATGTTTTCGCGTAATGACTGAAAATGAAAGTTTTTGACAACACCGACAATCGTGAGGGCTTTACTTTCTTGATTTCCCAGGTTTCGATATATAATTTTTCCGATGGGGTCGTTGTAGCCAAGTATTTTGGCGGTGGTTTCATTGATGATAATTCCACTCGAATCTGAACCAAACGCCTTTGAAAAATTCCGACCCTTGGCCATTTCTATGCTCAATGTTGGGATATAGTCATGGTCAATTTTCCAAACTTGCATATTCAGACCATTTTTTTCGGTCATTACGGCTTCTTTTGAAAAAGTCTCATCGTTTCTTGACGAATTGGAAACGGGTAAATATTGCGACATGGCGCCCATTTTGACACCTGCCATTTGAGTGATTTTACTTTTGAAAGCCTCTTTGCTTTCTTTGAGTGCGGTCGTACCGTCCAAGACCAGCACTTGATCTTTGCTGAAACCTATGTTTTTGGTCTGAATAAAATTGAGTTGTTGGTAAACAATGACCGTAGCAATGATGAGTGTCAGGGAAACCACAAACTGAAACGTAACCAAGAAACTACGCAAACTACTGTTGGCAAAACCTGCATTGAGTTTGGTTTTCAGGACTTCGATGGGCTTGTAAGAAGCCAAGAAAAATGCGGGATAATAGCCCGCTAAAACACCTACCAATAGCGGCAAAAGTACTAAAAAAGGAAGAAACTGAACGCTAAAAAGTGTTGAAAAACGGAAAGATTTAGCCGCTAAATCGTTGAAAGCGGGCATCAATAAAGCAATTATCAACAGCGCCAAAGCGAGGGCAATATAGCTCGTCAGAACAGATTCGGCCATAAATTGCCAGATGAGTGTGCTTTTTTCGGTACCTAAAACCTTTCTGATACCTACTTCTTTGGCCCGATTGGCCGAGCGAGCCGTACTCAAATTCATGAAATTGATGCACGCAATGAGTAACAAAAACAAGGCCACTACCCCAAAAATATACACATATTGACTATTTCCGCCCGCATTGATTTCAAAAGACCTATCCGATTTTAAGTGAATATCGGTCATCGGGAAAAGACTATAACTGAGGTCGTTTCCTGCTTTTTTGAAGTCGTCCATCGTTTTTATTTCCATGAATTGCTTGGCTTGTGGCAAAATATAACGCTCAACTACTTCGATAAATTTTTTGTTAAAATCTTGGTAATTTGTACCTTCACGCAAGCGAATATAAGTGCTAAAATTATGACTTAGAAAATTTCCGAAATTGTACTTGACGTTATCCATCGAAAGAATAAAATCGAAATTGAAATGGGTATTGGTTGGAATATCGGCATAAACTGCGGTGATGTTATAAACTGCGCTTTGGCCAACACCAACTTCAAGCGTTTTGCCTACGGCTTGTGTTGTGCCAAAATATTTTATTGCCATAGATTCGCTTATAGCCGCTGTGTTTGGATTATTTAAGGCCGTTTTTGGGTTACCTTCCAAAACAGGAATTGAAAATAGTTCAAAAAAGGTAGAATCGGCATGAGCGATACCGTTTTCGACAATAAATTCATTGCCTTTTTTTACAAAACTGCTCCCGTAATTGGTATAAAGCCTCGTAAACTGTTCGACTTGTGGATAATCTTTTTTCAACACAGCACCCATCGGGTCGGCACTTTGCGACATTTTCATGTCTATGCCGCCAAACCGAATGTCGGAATTGATGCGATAGATACGGCTGGCGTTTTTGAAATGACGGTCAAAACTCAGTTCATCTATGACATAGAGCGTAATTAAAAGGCAACAGGCCATGCCCATGGCCAGCCCAACGATGTTAATAAAACTGTAGACCTTGTTCTTGACGAGGTTTCTGATTGCGATTTTGAAGTAGTTGCGTAGCATGGTTGTTTTTGGTTTGTTTGAAAATTTACTCCGTCTTCAAGCTCTCAACAGGATTCATCAAAGCTGCCCGAATGGCTTGGTAACTTACTGTGAGCATAGCAATAACGATAGCCAACGTAGCTGCAATCACAAACACTGGCCACTTAATTTCTATCCGATAGGCGTAGCTTTCCAAGAATTTGCTCATCAAAAAATAGGTAATCGGGCTGGCTACTACCAATGCAACCAAAACCAATTTGATAAAATCGGCAGACAACAGCCGCACTAAATTAGCCACACTTGCACCAAGTACTTTTCTGATACCGATTTCTTTGGTACGCTGAAAGGCCGTGAGCGTAGCCAAACCAAACAATCCCAAACAAGAAATCAAAATGGCAATAATGGTAGCCAAGTTTACGACTCGGGCTATGATACGCTCGCCAGCATAAAAATTTTCAATCATGTCGTCATAAAACGCATACTCAAACGGTGCATTGGCGTAAGTCTGTTTCCATAGCTTTTCCATTTTTTTTATTCCCGCTTGCCAGTCGGCAGGATTTGTAGAGGCCATCTTGATATTAAAATTGTTGAGACTGCTCTTGTCGGTCATCAAAGCCAGGGGTTGTATTTTTTGGCTAAAAGTAGCTGTATGAAAATCGCTGACCACACCCACAATGGGTATTAAAGTCGTGGTATTGTTTTCGGTCAAATATTTGCCGATGGCATCTTGTGGATTCATAAAACCAAACTCTCGAGCGGCAGTGGCATTGATAACGTACTCTTTGACGGTATCGCTGGGGGCCAATTTACGCCCTGCCAGTAGCTTCATGCCATACAAATCTACAAGGTCAGTGTCCACATATTTGCGATATACATTACTCTCTATTTCGCCTTTTTTACCTTTATATTTGATTGTATTGCTCGAAAAAGACTGGTTAAATGGAGGCTGGCCCAAGCTTACTGCACTTACTTCGGTGATGCGTTTAAATTCTTGTTTGAGCGTAAATTGTTTGTTTTCATACAACGGATTTTGTGATAGTTTCCATGGCACGCCCACCGTCAAGATAGCTTCACGCTCAAAACCCAAATTGGCAGTTAGGGCATAGTTCAGTTGCTGGTGCCATATCAAGGCTCCAATAATAAACCCCTGCGCTACCACAAACTGAAACACGATGAGGCTTTTGCGAAGCGTAAAACGGTTTTTTCCAATCGTAAAACTCAACTGCCCACGCAACACCTGCACAGGCTGAAAACGGGTAATTAGCACACTCGGATACCACCCCGACAACAACGACACCACTACCACCAGCAACGCCACAAAGCCCAATGTTTGCCATGGGTTTTGGTAAAGTGCTGCGCCTTCGGGTAGTAAGTTGCCAAACGACGTACCAAAAAGCAAAGTCCAAACGTAAGCCAAACCACAAGCCAAAAGTGTAACTAAGGTAGTTTCGCCCAAAAAATTGGTAATAAGTTGAGTGCGTGAGCTGCCGAGTGTTTTTTTGATCCCGATTTCTTTGGCTCGTTGCGGTATTTGGGCTGTGCTAAGATTGACATAATTGATAATGGCCAACACCAACAAAAACACTGCCAGGCCCATCAAGGCATACAATATGTTGCGGTTGGCTTTGCGGTAGTTGTCGCTAAAATTAGTGCCAAAATGCACGTCTTTGAGTGGCAATAAATCTTGCTTTCGAGAGGCATCGCCCCATTTTTTGAGTTCTGCTTCCGAATATTTAAACGCCACAGTATTGATTTGTTTGTTGAGTTGGGTGGCATTTGTTTTTGGGTTGGCTAAAAGATAAATTTGGTCGCTCGAATTGGTATTACCCCAAGATTCGAGTTCAGTATATTGTTTGATTTTATTGCCAGTTTGCACCGTAGCCAACGACAAAAATTCTTGATCGGCAAATGTCGTGGAGCGGCCCAAATCGGCTACAATCCCTGTTACTTCCACCGCCAGCGTGTCCCAGTACATCAGCGTTTTGCCAATCATTTGGGCAGGTGTTTGGTTTGGAAAATACCGTTCGGCACGGCTTTTGGTCAGTACTACTTGGTTGGGTTTGGCAAGGGCGGCAGTTGCCGAACCCGCCAACCAGTTGTAAGGAACGAGTTTGAAATAGTCGTCGGTTGTGGCTATTATTTTATCAATATCTTCAAAAATCAAAGGTTTGCCCGTGGCTTGCGGTACTTTCAAGGTCTCTATCCATTGGCCGTATAGCCCTACAACGGTTTCTACGCCGCCCACTTCTTTTCTGATGGCCTCGGCCAAGGGTTTGGGTGAGCCTGCGTTTCCTGCTTCTTTACCGTCATATTTAAAAAGCGTTACTACTTTGTAAATTTGGTCAGCGTTTGGGTGGGCAGCATCAAAACTAAGTTCATAGCTCACTATCTGAAAAATAATCCAACAAGCGGCAATACCAATCGACAAACCGAAAACGTTGAGGCCCGTAAAAAGGCCATTGCGCCACAGTTGGCGAAGCGTGATTTTGAGGTAATTGCGTAACATAGCCGTTGGGGGGTTAATTGTTATTAGTTTTTGTTAAATAAAACAGGTTCTACGATGGTTTATACGGAAATGTTGCTTGAAACCGAACCGAAGCCATCGCCCCAAGCGATCGGTAAACCCGTATAAATCAACGAAGAACCAATAAAATACTGCACCAAAGCCGTGCCAGATTATTAAGTACTTGTTTAATAGATAGTTATAAATATATTAGTACTAAAAACTGTCCGAAAACGTACACTTTTTGTGCATTCTCGGACAGTTTTTAGTGTTTTTGTCTATTGTCTAAATAACTCATGTTATACAACTAAAAAATAACACCGTAGGTGCGTACTGTTGGTAGCTAAAATGAGTAATCGAATGGTAAAGCCCCAGTGGGGCGATAGTAATGCGGTTTATTTTAAATATTTGACTGTTGATCAATTACAATACTTTTTGTTATTCGTTTTTCACTATTCACTACTTATGTAACCGTTCGACTATTTATTTTTACCATTCATACAAAATTATTGTAAAATTTTATCGAGTACCTTGTATCACAAAGTACCTTATTATACCTTTGTTGTATCAAAATCAAAAATTAGCTATGAACGTAGAAAATGCACAGATACAAATGCGAAAAGGGATTTTAGAGTTCTGCATTTTACATATTATTTCTCGTGGTGAGGTTTACGCTTCGGATATGCTCGAAGAATTGACATCGGCCAGAATTATGGTTGTTGAAGGGACATTATACCCGCTTTTGACACGTCTAAAAAACGCAGGGCTACTCGACTATAAATGGGTGGAATCGTCGTCGGGGCCACCTCGCAAATATTATGTATTGACAGAGTTGGGCCGTAGCTCACTGTCGTCGTTAGACGTTACATGGGCCGAACTTTCTGATTCGGTTCATGCCATTGTCGAAAAATCTCAACAATTGACCGCCGACAACGAGCCAAGCGAAGTCAATACAATTTCAGACATTAACAGTTCTCAAAAATAACACTACCCAATCATTTACCAAAAATGAAAAAGACCATAAGTATCAACATTGCAGGCTTGATTTTTTATATAGAAGAAGATGGCTACGAAAAACTAAGAAGTTATTTGAACTCGGTTCAAAAATATTTTTCAAACTATGAAGATAGCAAAGAAATAGTATCGGACATCGAAGGGCGTATTGCTGAAAAATTCTTGAAAAATCAAAAATCTGGCGATAAGCAAGTCATTGGCCTTGATGATGTAAATGCGCTCATTACCTCAATGGGAACAGTTGCCGACTTTGAGGCAGTTCAAGAAAACGAAGATTTGGCAAAAAAGTCGGAAGTTAAAAGCCAAGAATCAGAAACGGCCAGTAGCCAAACGGCAGACGGCTATGAGTACCAGTACAAACGTGGCGACTACGAATACCAATACAAGTACGACTCCAAAACAGGCAAACGACAAACCAACTATACCTACAACAAAAAGCCATTGGCCAGAGACACCAAACGTAAGATATTGGGTGGCGTGTGTGCAGGTATTGCTCATTATCTCAATGTGGACTCGCTTTTTGTACGTTTTGTAGCCATTGTCGTAGTTACAGGCTTCCCGATTGGCTGGGGTATATTTGGGTACGATATGGACAATCCGTTTGCGGGCATCAGTGGCTTTATTGTACTACTTTATATTGTGTTTTGGGTGGTTTTTCCTGGTTCAAGTACGCTCGAAGAAGACAAAAGCATCAAGAAATTTTATAGAGACATCGACAACAAAGTACTGGGTGGTGTGGCTGGGGGCATTGCAGCTTATTTTGGAGTCGATTTAGGCATTGTGCGCTTGGTTTTGGTACTTAGTATATTTATTGGAGTCGGTATTCCGTTCTATCTCATTCTCTGGATTATTACTCCAAAAGCCACTACATTGACTGAAAAAATGGAAATGGTCGGTCAGCCCATTACTCTCGAAAACATCGAGACCAACGTCAAGCAAGCCTTACAGCCCGATACCGCCGAAGAAAACACACTTAGCAAACTACTCCTGTTGCCGTTTAGAGCCATTGCTGCGGTGTTTAGTAGTCTGTTGCCATTGGCCAAATTTTCGGGGAGCATCGTCAGATTTTTTGCTGGCCTGATGTTAGTCCTTATTGGTGGCGTTACTACTCTTTCGTTGTTTGTCGCTTTGGTTTCAGTGCTTACTGTTGGTTTGGGGTATTGGAACGATACGGGTTTTCACCCAACACTGTTTTTTTTGAACGAAGTACCGCCAGTGGCTTACTTCTTTTTGTTTTTGGCAATAACTATTCCAACGGTTACTCTGTTTTGGGCTGGTGTTTCGATGCTTTCTCGTCAAAACAAATTTAGCCCGGCCATCTGGCAAACGCTCTTGGGCTTGTTTTTGGTGGGGCTTATTGGGTCTTTTATTTTTGGTGCTAAATATAGTCGTGAGTTCAGTAGCCGTGGTACAGTCGAAAAAACAAAAGAATATAGCTTTTCTAACAAAACATTACTGTTTGATTTGTCGGGTAAAGAATTTTATGACGACGATTTCTCAAACTTAAGTCTTGACTTAAATGGTTTTGACCAAAGTAAAGTCAAAATCAATCTTAAATTTAGTTCACAAGGCCGCAACCGAGCCGCCGCCGAAGAAAACGCCCGAGTTGTTGGTTATGATATTGCCCAAAAAGACTCAATGCTGGTATTTAATAGTGAATTTTTGGTTGCCAACAAAGCCAAATTTAGAGGGCAAAGCGTTGATGTCGATATTTATGTACCTTACAATAAGTCTTTTGCGATGTCTCAAAAATTTTATAAGCGTTTTTGGTTCGATAATGACCAACAACAACAGTACGACTTAGAAAAAGACAATGACGAGACTTTTAGGGGTATTCGCTGGGCCATGACCAAAGACTCGGGGCTTGTTTGTCTGAACAGAAAAGTAATAGTTGAACAAAACGATAACGATGAAAATAACTCAGAAAATACAGCTTATTCTGGACTTGGTGATGATTTTGATGAGCCGTTCAATAATACCGATGGCCTACAAAAACAGTTTGACATCAAAGATTTTAGCAAACTCAATATTGCTGGAAACTATGTGGTGGACATTCAAAAAGGCGACTTTAAGATAACAGCCAACGGCCCCGAACGTGCAATGAACGAAACAAAAATAGAACTCCAAAACAATACCCTAAACATAGAAAGCGACAACAAAACCGACAACGAACGAGTACGAATACTGATAACGATGCCTACTCTAAACGAAATAGACGTAGCAGGAGCGACGCTATCGAGGGTGCGGGGTTTTGACAAAATAGAGAAATTGGACGTGGCTCTGTCGGGAGCATCAAGTTCTCAAATCAATGTCAATACCGACAAACTGCATATACAACTTGTAGGGGCGTCGGTGTTAGAATTACGAGGCCGAGCCGATAAAGTCAAAGCGCAGCTATCGGGTGCGAGTTTTGTAGAAGCCCAAAACATCAAAATCAAAGAAGCCGAAGTAAGTGCCGCAGGTGCGAGCCGTATCAATTTGGGTGAAGTCGCCAATCTCAAATCAAACACCAGCGGTTTGAGTTCGGTCAATAAGAAGTAGATTCAAGGAGTCGTGAGTATATAGTACGGTGTCGTGAGTTAAATACAATGCTGTTAATCAGTAAGTTATAAAAATTAAAATACTGTATTAGTTTTGAATAAGTACTTAAAATAATAGGCATTTGATTGGTAGCTAAGTATAATGTTGTTCGTTTTTTACTATTTATTTTACCCGAGGCGTAGTGCCTACAAAGTCTTTCAGATAAAACGGCTCAAAAGTTTCGATGTCTTCAAACTGCTGACTGTCAATAGCTTTTAGGGCCAGTTCTCCAACAGTTTTGGCAGACGGATAAATCTGGGTTTCGATAAAAACTGCATTTGGACTGTTTCCAAGAGCCGCTTTACATTTGTCAGCACCATCGCCAAAGAATATTATTTTTTGAGTCGTTAACAATTCTAAAAACGAATTTTCGTCAATTACCAGAGCTTGTGTGTCTTGAACGATATTTAGATTTTGGTCAAAAACACCACAAAACACTTCCATTCGCCGAGCGTCAATCATGGGGCAAAGCAAATAATCAGTTGGAAGCGAGCCACTCAACTGCGCTGCCATGGCGTGAAGGGTATTGATGGCTACCAACGGTTTATCCAATGCAAAACACAATCCTTTGACAGTTGAGGTAGCTATGCGGAGGCCTGTGTACGAGCCTGGCCCCTTGGCTAAGGCTATTACGTCAATATCAGAAAGCTGAAAACCAGTGTGTTCGACTGTATTCTGAATCAAAGTCGTGAGCATACCAGACGACGATTTGTCTGTAAAAAGTGCATAACAAGCCAATAATTGATCGTTTTGGTGAACCGCTACCGAGCAGCTACGAGTCGAAGTGTCAAGACTGAGTATTAACATAGGGGTTATTTGCAGAATTGTTTTATTTTTGTGCAAATTTAGACCTATTTTATGAATCAAGTTCATTTTATTGCAGTTGGCGGTAGTGTTATGCACAATCTGGCCATTGCCCTCCATCACAAAGGCTATAAAGTTACAGGCTCAGACGATGAAATCTATGACCCTGCCCGTACTCGACTTCAAAAATTAGGTATTTTGCCTACCGAAATCGGCTGGTTTCCTGACAAAATCCATAGCAATTTAGATGCAGTTATTCTGGGAATGCACGCCAGAAAAGACAACCCAGAATTATTGAAAGCACAAGAACTGGGGCTAAAAATTTATTCATATCCAGATTATTTTTATCAGCAAAGCATTGATAAGCAACGGGTTGTGATAGCTGGAAGCCATGGCAAAACGTCTATTACGTCTATGATACTGCACATTCTCAATTTTCATAATCGTAAGTTTGATTACTTGGTTGGCGCACAATTAGCTGGTTTTGAAACAATGGTACGGCTCTCTGACGATGCGCCTGTGATTATTGTCGAAGGCGACGAATACCCGGCTTCACCAACTGACTTAGTACCCAAATTTTTGTGTTATCATGCTCACATTGTTCTCATTAGCGGCATAGCTTGGGACCATTTTAACGTTTACCCAACTTGGAGCAGCTACGTCAATCAGTTTGAACAACTCATAGCAGCCATTCCCAAATCTGGAAATTTGTTTTATGACCAAACCGATCCCAAACTCAACGAAATAAGCCAGGTGGAGCGAGAGGGCCTTACCAAAATGGCTTACCAAGCACACCCACACCGAGTAGAAAACGGCCAGACGTTGTTAATAACTCAAAATGGCGAAGTGCCGCTACTTATTTTTGGCGACCACAACGTGAAAAACCTCAGCGGTGCCATGCGTGTATGCGAAGAGTTAGGCGTTACGAGTGAGCAGTTTTATGAGGCCATTCAGACTTTCAAAGGAGCGGCCAATCGGTTAGAAACAGTCATAAAAACCGCTGATACAATCGTTTACAAAGATTTTGCACACGCACCCTCAAAAGTAGAAGCCACAACGGCAGCAGCCAAGGCGCAATTTACCAGCCGCAGATTAGTAGCCTGCACGGAATTGCATACGTTTAGTAGTCTGAACAAAAAATTCTTAGGTCAATACGCCCATAAATTGGACGCTGCCGATGTTGCCGTTGTGTATTTCAACCCACATACTATCGAACACAAACGTCTGGAATCTATCTCTGTCGAAGAAGTGAAGACAGCTTTTGAACGCAACGACCTGATGGTTTTTACAGAAAGTACAGCATTAGAACAATTTTTATTGACCCAAAACTGGAACAATACCAATTTGTTGATGATGTCTTCGGGTACGTTTGGGGGATTGGACTTGAAGCAATTAGTTGCCAAGATGGGGCTTAGTAGTGAATAGTGAAAAACAAAAAATATTGTAGTTGAGTAATAATCAGTCTGATTAGGTATTGTCAATTTACTAACTCACTTTCAATTAAAAAAATACCGTAGGTATGTACTATTTGTAGCTTTGGTATTTTTTTGTGAAATAGGTTATGAAATACAAAATCGGCACCGCTCATAGAGCAATGCCGATTTTGTATTCAGTCTATTTTGTCTAATATTATAGTTCAAATGCGATTTTTACGGCATCTACGAAGTCCAGTTTTTCCCATGTAAATAGTTCTACTTCAACTGTTTTTGTACCTTCTGGGCCTTTGAATGTTTTGGTAACTACTTCGTTCTTGCGGCCCATGTGGCCATAAGCGGCAGTTTCTGAGTATATTGGGTTGCGTAGTTTGAGGCGTTGCTCAATGGCATAGGGGCGCATGTCAAATATTTCGCCGAGTTTTTGGGCAATCGCTCCGTCGGTCATACCTACTTTGGCTGTGCCGTAAGTGTCCACAAACAAACCGCAAGGCTTAGCTACACCAATGGCATACGACACTTGTACCAATATTTCATCACAGAGGCCGGCTGCTACTGCATTTTTGGCAATGTGGCGAGTGGCATAAGCGGCACTTCTATCTACTTTTGATGGGTCTTTGCCTGAGAATGCGCCGCCGCCGTGTGCGCCCTTGCCGCCGTAAGTATCGACAATAATCTTGCGGCCTGTTAGGCCAGTGTCGCCATGCGGGCCACCAATCACAAACTTTCCAGTAGGGTTGATATGATAAGTAATGGCATCGTTGAATAGTGCCTGAATTTCGGGCTTCAACTGTGCTTTTACTCTTGGAATAACTATGTTTATGATGTCAGCTTTGATTTTGGCCAGCATCGTTGCATCTTCGTCAAAGTCGTCATGTTGGGTCGAAACCACGATTGTGTCTATGCGTTGCGGCACGTTATCGTCCGAGTATTCGATTGTTACCTGCGACTTGGCATCTGGGCGAAGGTATGGAATCAGAGCCAGTTCGTTGTTTCTGATTTCTGACATTTCTTTCAAAATCTTGTGTGCCATGTCCAATGCCAGCGGCATATAGTTGTCGGTTTCACGGGTGGCATAGCCAAACATCATACCTTGGTCGCCTGCGCCTTGGGCATTGGCTTTGCTTTCAAAATCGTCAGCGGTTTTTCTATCCACACCTTGATTGATGTCGTCAGATTGGTCGTGAATAGCCGAAATAATACCGCATGAGTTCGACTCAAACATATATTCGGCCTTGGTGTAGCCAATTTTTTTGATTACATCACGGGCAATGCTCTGCACGTCTAAATAGGTATTGGTTTTGACTTCGCCAGCCAGTACGACCAGGCCTGTTGTTACAAGGGTTTCGCAGGCTACTTTTGAAGTAGGGTCGAAAGCCATGAAGTTGTCAATGAGTGCGTCCGAAATCTGGTCGGATACTTTATCGGGGTGTCCCTCCGATACTGATTCTGAGGTGAATAAATACGGCATCAGCTATTGTGTAGTGTTATTGTTTTGATTTTTAGACCACAAATGTACGGTAATTTTTGAAAATAATGGTTATGGCCAACATTCAGATTGCCTATTTCACATTTTTTCTCATGCAGTTGCTCGGTTCTATCGAGTAATAACTATTTAGCGGCCTCTGGCCGGATACTTTTCATGCAGTTGCTCGGTTCTACCGAGTAATAACTATTTGGCGGCCTCTGGCCGAATATTTTTTAATACTTTGACTATGTGATAAAAGTTTTTTTGTGGTCAAAACACGATTTGTGGTTATTGGTATAAAGTGTCATTGGCAAGAGGCTGCTCAATAGTCGTTACTCGGTAGAACCGAGCAACTGCATGAGAATTGTAAAAATAGATGCTGTAACAATTACGTTGCACTAATATTTGCTGTAGTCAAGTTTATTGTTGGTGAGCCATTTTTAGTCCAAGCCATTCCATTGTATCGCACGGGCGACCCCGTTTTGTCTTTTAGCAACTAATGTATCATTTGATTTTTCTGTTCTTCCGCTACCAATTATTTTTCCATTTTCTTGTCTTTTTTTATAATTGATAATGGTGTTTTCATTTTTGGTCAAATAGGTAATTAGCATTTCTTTACTATGCTCAT
>JAYWHT010000004.1:0-77655 GCA_043777595.1 Spirosomataceae bacterium | reverse complement strand
AATAACAGCTTTAACATTCGCAATATTTTTAAATTTTATTGCCGAAATGCCCATTTTACAGGTCAAAAACTTTATCTTTTAATTAGCACAATCCGTTTACTTGATTCGTGGTAGTTGTTCAAATAAAATAAGGATTTATTCGGGCAGGCCGAGCGCATTTTCTACTGCGGTGTAGTCGGTCATGTTGAGCGACATTTTTGAGGGCAATATTTTGGGAACTACCACATAGCGAAACGAAGATGGTTGGGGTGCATTGAGCGTACCATTCAGACCAATCGAAACCAAGCGGAGGGTTTGCTCACGGGGATTGGTATAGTCAAAGCGGACGTCGTTTTCGGTTGAGGTATCGGTGTAGGGTAGCAAGTGTACGCTGTCCGATTCGCCTACTTTTGAGTAGATATATATTTCACTATTTTCTAATTTCTGAGTAGTCAGCTTTTCGTTACTCAACTCAAACGAGCGGGCAGGCAAATCAAAAATACGGGTATTGACCCAACGATCGGTGTTTATCCAATCAGAATATATGACTTCTTTTAGGTAGGGTTGGGTTTCGAGACCGATAGCATTGACGCTTCCAGTACCTTTACAATTAATGAGCCAGCCCGCACAAACCAGCATAAATGCGCCAATCAAAGTTAGTCGGGAGAGAGTTTTCATGGTTATTGTTTTGTTTATTAGTAGGTTAGATTAAATGTAGAGTTGCGAACTCAAAGTACATCAAATAGCGTGCCAAAACTTAATGAGCGATTTGTTGATTGAATGATTTATTGATTTTTTTATTAAACAGCTATTTTCACCAACGATTTGTATAAATTTACTCAATTTTATTGCTCACCCAATCGTCCCTCACTCAATTAGTCAATACCAATGCCAACCAAAAAACTATTTTTGCTCGATGCCTTCGCTCTTATTTATAGAGCGCATTTTGCTTTTGCCAAAACCCCCAGAGTTTCGTCTAAGGGACTCAATACCAGTGCTATTTTTGGATTTACAAATACACTACTCGAAGTACTCAAAAACGAAAAACCAACACATATTGGCGTAGCTTTCGACACTCCCAAACCTACATTTAGACATATTCAGTTTGAGGCATACAAAGCCCAACGAGAAAAACAACCCGAAGATATTACGCTGTCTATTCCGTACATCAAGACGATGCTGCGAGGTATGAATATTCCGATTTTGGAGATGGACGGCTTCGAGGCCGACGACGTAATTGGAACATTGGCCAAGAAAGCCGCCCGCCAAGATTTTGAAGTATATATGATGACCCCCGACAAAGACTATGGGCAGTTGGTCGAAGAACATATATTTTTGTACAAGCCCGCTGCCATGGGCAAAGGTACAGAGGTGCACGGTATTCAGCAGGTATTAGACCGTTGGAATATCAAAGAAATCAGTCAAGTGGTAGATATGCTCGGCCTCATGGGCGATGCCGTCGATAACATTCCAGGCATACCTGGTGTGGGCGAAAAAACGGCTCAAAAACTTATTGAAGAATTTGGCTCTATCGAAAATATCATAGCCAATGTTGATAAATTGGTCGGTAAGGTCAAAGAAAAAGTAGCCGAACATTCAGAAAAAGCCATATTGTCAAAAGACTTAGCCACGATTGACATTAACGTTCCGATTGAGTTTGACGAAATGGCTCTGATTTTAGCCCAGCCCAATGCCGAGATACTCTCTCCGCTATTGGACGAATTAGAATTTAGAACCCTTCGCCGAAAAATATTAGGTGAAACCGAGCAAGCAGTAGATAGCCTCATTCAAAAACCAACCGCCACACGCCAAAAACCAGCCGACCAAAGCCAGTTATCGTTGTTTGGAAGTACAGAAATCAGAAATCAGAAATCAGAAATCGAGCCTCAACCATCAAATTTAGCCCAACACTCAACACTCAATACTCAACACTCATCACTCAACACTATTGCTACCACCCTCCACCAATACCACCTCATAGATACTCCCGAGTTGAGGCAGAGTTTAGCGCAATATTTAAGTTTGCAAGACGAATTTTGTTTTGATACCGAAACTACGTCATTGGACTCACTCGAAGCTGAATTGGTCGGGCTGGCGTTTGCTTACAAAAAAGGCGAAGCGTTTTATGTACCAGTACCAGCCAACCAAGCCGAAGCACAGGCTATTGTCGATGATTTTAGGCAAGTACTTGAAAATGAAAACATTGTAAAGATTGGCCAAAATCTAAAATACGATTTAGCGATTATGCTCAATTATGACACAGAAGTAAAAGGCACACTCTACGATACGATGATTGCTCATTATCTGCTCGAACCCGAAAAACGGCACAATATGGATGCCTTGGCTAACAATTACCTCAACTACGAGCCTGTGTCTATCGAAACCCTGATTGGCAAAAAAGGCGTAAAGCAAGGTAATATGCGAGATGTAGCCATAGAAAAAGTGGTGGACTATGCCGCCGAAGATGCCGACATTACGCTCCAATTAAAAGAAAAACTGAACCCGATATTGATACAAAACGAAGCCCAAAAACTATTTGAAGATGTAGAAATGCCGCTCGTGCGAGTACTAATGGACATTGAGCATGAGGGTGTAAAATTAGATGTAAATGTACTGGCCGATATGTCGGCGGTATTAGAAAATGACGTTAGAGCCATTGAAAAAGAGATTTTTGAACTCGCTGGCGAGACTTTTAACATTGGCTCGCCAAAGCAGTTGGGCATTGTGTTGTTTGATAAACTAAAACTCGTCAAAAAACCCAAAACAACCGCCACAGGCCAATACGCCACAGGCGAAGACATACTCTCAGAACTCGAAGCCGAGCATGAGATTGCCCGTAAAATATTGGATTATAGAGAATTGCAAAAATTAAAGTCCACCTATGTCGATGCGCTACCACTGTTGATAAACGCCCGAACAGGCCGAATCCATACATCGTTCAACCAAGCCGTAACCTCAACAGGGCGGCTCAGTAGCACCAATCCCAACCTACAAAACATTCCCATTCGTACCGTTCGTGGGCGAGAAATACGCAAGGCGTTTGTGCCTCGCAACGACGATTTTTTGATACTATCTGCCGATTATTCTCAAATCGAACTCCGTATCATGGCCGCATTTAGTCAAGATGCCACCATGCTCGAAGCCTTTAACAACAGCCTTGATATTCATGCTAGCACGGCCAGTAAGGTTTTCAAAGTCGAGCTATCAGAAGTTAGCTCAGACATGAGGCGTAAGGCTAAGATGGTCAATTTTGGTATTATTTATGGTATTTCGGCTTTTGGTCTGGCGCAGCGGTTGGGTATTGGTCGTGGCGAAGCATCGGAGATTATCAAGTCTTATTTTATAGAATTTCCAGCCGTCAAAACCTATATGGACCAAGTCATAACCGATGCCCGTGAACGCAAATACGTAGAAACGGTACTGGGTCGCCGCCGCTATTTGGCCGATATTGACTCAATGAACCAAACCACCAGAGGCTTTGCCGAACGCAACGCCATCAATGCACCCATTCAAGGCTCTGCCGCCGACATGATAAAGGTAGCGATGATAAATATTCATGAGTTTATCAAAACCCAAAACCTCCGCTCACGCATGATTTTGCAAGTGCATGACGAATTGGTTTTTGATGTTCACAAAGACGAAGTCGAAATATTGAAAAACAAAGTAAACGAACTAATGACCAACGCCATACCGCTCGCCGTCAAGATGGAAACAGGTATCGGTATTGGTGCAAATTGGTTGGAGGCGCATTAGTGAAATTACCAATAAAAAACCATCTCCCTGCCGACACTTTTTACTAAACCACCTTGTTGTTTCGACAAAATTAAATGAACCGTTCGTCCAAATGCCCCTGACGGTTTCTGTAGGTCTTGGTAGAGACGCAAAATTTTGCGTCTCTACCTCTGCTCCAGTTCCAGCAAGACTAAACGCAGCGTATATTTAATGTTCGGGGTTCTACGTTGATTTGATTCTTGTATTTGGGCTAAATTGAGTAACGTCTTTGTTGATAGGCAAAAAATTTGCCCTAATTCACTTGTTTTATTTCGTTTGCTGTCTTCGTTGAGTATTACATCAAATTGCCGCAGTGTTGCCCGAGCGATGCAGTCGATTTTCTATCCATTTAAAGAGTCGTGGGTATATAGTACAGTGTCGTGAGTTAAATACAATAGAGTTAATCCGTGAGTTATAAAAATTAAAATACCGTATTGGTTTTGAATAAGTACTTAGGTTATGATGTAGAATTAAGAATAATTGAATGACTAAATAAATGTCTAATTTTCAATGAATTATATAAATTTATTATTCTGTTTAAATTTACTTTATTACTTAAGTTGATGAAACGCAGAATACCATTGAGCCATTTTAAAAAGAAAACGCACTAAATTTGCCACCGCTCAACTTTGTTTTTTGGTCTCTTATTTTATTTTTCAATCGAATACAATTCGTCTCAACTCATAAAAAAGCCGCTCTATCAGATTGAGATTTTCGGTAACAATCTCGCCCGAGGCCGTTAGGCCATTACGGAATGGTATCTGTTTTTGGGAACTCGTCATTAGCCCTTTTGGAAAACTCACACGCACCACAAAGGCCGTATCTTTGGACATCTCAGATACGGCCTCAATGCGGCCCGCCACAATACCAAACTCTTGAAAAGGATAACTCGGAAACTTGACTAACACCTCTTGGCCACTACAATGCCCGCTCTTTGGATATTCTCAAACCTCTCTGTTCGCTTGTTTGCCTCGTAGTTTGGCTCGCCACCATGCTCATCTGGCGATAGTAATAGCACCGCCCCCGACCAGATTTTAATAAATTCCGCCAAGGCCATTTTGTTCACCTTTTGGCCATCGTGATAGGACAACTGCCCCTCGCTAATGCCCTCTATAGCCATAAAATAAGGTAGACTACTGGGAGTTAGGCAATGGGCTATACATGGAAATGTAGCCTGTGATAGTTGCTGCGGCTGTAGCCGAACGGCTATGTTGGCTATTTGGTAAGCATTAAGTGCATCTGACCACCCACCCATATCCGTTACCCCAGCCCCCAGCCGCTTTGCCTCGGCTGCTGTGTGGTTGATATTGAGGTATTTGAGTAGGTGTTGGACTAATAACACTATGTAATTGGTTTAAGTCTATAAATATTAATTTTTTTTACAAGTAAGTAGCTATTGCTTTTTGCAAGCTTTCTTTATCGTTGCCAACATTCATATAAACTACCTTTCCAGTTGGATCTACGAGTAGCGTTTCGGGAATACCATTGATAAAATAGTCTTGTATGATGGTTTTTGTGCCAATAATATGTGTCCAATCCATTTTTTTATGCTTTACAAATGTCTTATGTTTTTGCTTATCTTCATCAAGTGAGATGCTGATGACTTCTAATTTTTCGGAGGTATATTTCTTTCTAATATCAATTATCTGAGGTATTTCCTTAACACAAGGAACGCACCATGTAGCCCAAAATACCAATAGCACATATTTACCCTTTAGATTTTCTAATTTTACCATTTTACCATTGATATCTTTTGTTTCAAAGTTCGGTGCTACTTTACCTGTTTCTGGTTTATTTGTGGAACGTAAGCGTTTTGTTTGAATAGTTTTAAGCAATAATTTCCCTTCAAGACTATTTTGTATGTCAGTTGGAAAAGCCTCTAATACATTCTGGCATTTATTAGTTTCTACGCCTTCTTGTTCTTCAATCCAATCTCTAAGCAAAAATAAAGAAGTATAACTATTGGAATGTGTACTCAAAAAATCTAACCTTTTATCAAATAGTTTTTGTTCGGCAACGTGCAAATCTTTCATCAATTTTGTTTGTTCAGCTTTTGAATTTGCATTTATAAGTTGGCTGCGTATTTTACCATCAGCCTCTAATTCATTGATACAAAATCTATATAAGGACGGCCCATAAATATCTAAGAATTCAGTATTTTCAAGTTTTATATCTTTCCAATTTGAGCTACTATTATTTGTATCGCATTGTAGATAATGAATTTTTGCAGGACTTTGATTTATCAAAAAACGAGAGTAAGAACGAAAATCATTATCATCTCTTTCATCTATCTGTAAGTATGTGTATTTCGTTTTTAGTTTTATTTCAACAACGTATTCATCTTTCAATTTAGTTACATGAGCAGGGACTCTTTTTTGTCCATCATGAAACCAAAAACTAAACGCACTTTTTTTAGCGCATTTTTCATAAGTAAAATACACCTTGAAAGTAGTTTGCGCTTTACATTGGAACGCACCTATTGATAATGTAAAAAAAAGCAAAAATATAAAACGCTGATTCATAAATTTAAAATTTGCAAATGCACAAAAACTATACTGTTCTAAAGAGTTTATCATGAAAAGGGGTTTGATATGTTAAAACCCCTTTTTCGTGACAAACTAAGTTTAATTACGAACAAGAACCTGCACCTGCTGTTGGGCACACCCATATCATCAGCTTTAAGAGTTAGTTTTGTGGCATTACATTTAGAAAAACCCATTCTGGGTGGCCATGTCATAGTTGTATCCGATAAAGGATAGTAACAGTACTTTGTAGAACAACCCCCACCTCCACCAGCGACAGGAATACACCCACCTTTCACTCTACTCTGTTCTTCTTGGCTTAGTACCTGTACTGCGCCAAAATCAAAATTTTGAAATTTACTTTTCATGTGTTTGTTACCGAAGGGTTTTAAGGCTTTTGCTGAGGTGTATTGGCTTGTAGTTCGGTGGGTCAAATATTGAGCAAAACAATAGTATCTTACATTCAAGAAATAAATGTGACGGTTTACTCACAGAAAATTGAGTATTTTTATCAAGAAAACAAAGAAACTTACGAAAAATTGGCCAATTCACAAAAAGAAACCATAGCTACCCAAGCCAAAACGATAGTGGTACAAGAAGACAGCATCGGCGTATTGAGGGCGTTGGTAGAGCGGTTAGGCGGTAAGTAGCTTGATAGGAAAATGGTGTATTTACTAAAATTGATTGAAACATGAAAATCGTACAGTCGTACTGGAGCCCCCCTACCCCCAGGGGGAGATGGAAAATTTGTCCCCCCTCTGGGGGTTAGGGGGCTTGGGCGGCTGGCTTTCGGCAGAATATCATTGGCTGTCGTGGGCGTTGAGTGTGTTGCAGTTGCGGAGGTTGTATGACGAAGTAAAATTGGTTACAGATGCGGCTGGTAAAGCCCTCTTGGTAGATACCCTCGGCCTGCCCTATACAATTGTGAGGGTGGTTTTTGACGAAGGCAGGTAATTGATAGGGGCAGTATTTCCCAAAAGAAGAGCTGGCCAGCGATTTGCCCAAATTCCAAAACTTAGTCTTAGACCGTGTCAGGACTGGACTTTATTTGGGGGCGTTGGAGGTGTACTAAATATTACCACCGCTCAACCTTGTTTTTTGCCTTTGGTTAATTATTCTAATCCAACAAACATAAAAAATTTGGGAAATAAACAACGATTTCTTAAAATTGTGTAAACTTTAAAACAAAAATAAAATGAAAACAATGAAAGTACTTTCAGTAGTTGCGCTTGCGCTTTTGATGTCGGTGGCGAGCTATGCTCAAACTGCCGATGAAGTGATTGCCAAATACCTCGAAACCACAGGTGGCAAAGCCAAATGGGAAGCCCTAAAAAGCGTAAAGACAACCGCCAAAATAAAAATGCAAGGTATGGAGCTACCGTTGGTTATTGCTCAAAAAGCCCCAAATAAAATGATGACCGTAGCCGAGTTTCAGGGTATGAAGTTTTATCAAGGCTGTTTTGATGGTACTACAATGTGGGGAACAAACCAGATGACGATGAAAGCTGAAAAGTCGGAAGCCGAAGAAAGCGAAAATATGAAAGACCAGTCTGAACTGCTCGATCCATTTATTAACTACGCAGCACGTGGCTACAAAGTAACTCTCGAAGGCAAAGAAACCATTGAGGGGGCGGAGTGCTTTAAAATAAAACTGACTCGTAAGCCAGTTAAAGTGGAAGGCAAAGAAGAAGAAAACTCAAGTGTTTACTTTTTCGACACCCAAAACTATGTGCCTATCGTTGTTCAAACAACTATTAAAAAAGGCCCAGGCAAAGGTATGATTTCGGAAACCTTAATGAGCGATTACCAAGAAGTAAACGGCCTGATGTTTCCGTTTTCGATGACACAACGGGCCAAGGGACAAAAAGATGGACAAAATATAGTGATTGAAAAAGTCGAAACTAATATTGATTTGGACGATGCAATGTTTATGATGCCTGCCGAAAAAGCCCCAGAAGTAAAAAAATAGTCTCTATTGAATTATTATAAACTATGCAAGACAAGCCAGTCTTGCATAGTTTTTTTAAATCCATAATCTTTCTAACAATCATGAAAAAAACGTACTCAATTATTTTATTTCTTCTTGTTGGCTTTGTAGCGCAAGCACAAGATGCTATTCCGCTCAAAGGCGATGAGCTTTTTGGTTCACTGTCGGCACGCCACCTTGGCCCCGCACTGATGTCTGGGCGAGTGTCGGACATAGAAGGCCATCCTACCGACCCCAAAATTATGTATGCTGGCGCAGCCGGTGGTGGTGTATGGAAGTCGTCGGACGGAGGCGTAACCTACAAACCAATGTTCGACAAACATATTCAGTCGATTGGTGCTGTGGCCATTGACCCAAAAAACCCAGACAAAACGGTTTGGGTTGGTACTGGCGAGTGCTGGACACGCAACAGCGTAACCGTGGGCGACGGTATCTATAAAAGTGATGATGGTGGCGAAAACTGGACAAAAATGGGTCTCGAAAAATCAGAACGCATCAGTGCCGTCAAGATTGACCCAACCAACTCAAACATCGTATATGCAGGTGTAATGGGCGCACTGTGGGGGCCGAGCGCAGACCGTGGCGTGTATAAAACAACTGACGGCGGCAAGACTTGGAACAATATTTTTTCGGTCAATGAAAACACAGGTTGCTCAGAATTGGTAATTGACCCCAAAAATTCAAATATATTATATGCTGCTTTTTGGGAGTTCAGGCGCACGGCTTATTCTTTCAATTCGGGTGGCGAAAACAGCGCACTCTACAAATCGGTTGATGCTGGCAAGACTTGGAACAAAATACACAATGGTTTTCCGACTGGCCCAATAGGCCGTATCGCCATTGCCGTTGCTCCCTCAAAGCCCAGTTTATTGTATGCAGTTATAGAGTCGAATAGTGCCGAAACCAAAGGGCTTTATCGCTCAGAAGACTCGGGTGCTTCATGGAAACGTACCAATGGTGATTTTGAATTGGCAGTTCGTCCATTTTATTTTTCTCGTATTGTGATTGACCCAAAAAATCCCGAAGTTGTATGTAAAGCTGGTTTGAGTGGCTCAATTAGCAAAGACGGCGGCAAAACATTCAGAACCATTGGCTCAGTTCATAGCGATATACACGATTTTTGGTTTGATATTAACAATTCAAATCAGATTACGGTCTGTACCGATGGTGGCATATATCGGTCGTGGGACGGGGCAAATACTTTTGATATGGTCAAAAACTTGCCACTTTCGCAAGCCTATCAAGTCAGTGTCGATAACGCCAAGCCTTACAATGTTTACATTGGCCTACAAGACAACGGCTCATGGTATGGCCCCTCAGAAAGCCCAGGCGGAATCGAAAATCGTGATTGGTTCAGCGTAGGTCAAGGTGATGGTTTTAGAACTTACCGCCACCCAACTAAGGCCAATATCGTATATTCAGAAATGCAAGGTGCAGAGTATATCTGGCGATATGACACCCAGCGTAAGCAACAAAAAGTAGTAAAGCCATATACCATTGAGGGCGACCCAAAACTAAGATTTAACTGGAACGGTGCGCTCAACATTAGCCCCAACAAACCTGATAGATTGTATGTAGGTAGCCAGTTTTTACACCGTTCAGAAGACATGGGCGAAACATGGGTAAAAATCTCGCCAGACCTAACAACCAACGACCCAGCCAAACAACAACAAGAAAACTCAGGTGGCTTATCGGCCGATAACTCGGGGGCAGAAAACCACTGCACGGTGTTTGCTATATCAGAGTCGCCATTAGACGAAAATATGGTATGGGTCGGTACAGACGATGGCAACGTTCAGCTCACAACAGATGGCGGCAAGTCGTGGACAAATATGGTGGCTAACGTGCCAAATCTTCCCAAAAATACTTGGGCATACCATTTAGAGCCAAGTACTTTTGACAAAAACACTTGCTATGCCGTCTTTGACGGCCATTCGCAAAACGACATGAAGCCGTATGTATATAAGACAACAGACATGGGCAAAACCTGGAAATCAATCATCACGCCTGACGTAAAGGGCTACGCCCGCCACCTAAAAGAAGATTTAGTAAACCCTAATTTATTGTTTTTGGGTACAGAATACGGCCTTTGGGTAACTGTGGACGGTGGCCAAAACTGGTCGCAGTTCAAAAACAATATGCCACCAGTAGCCGTACACTATTTGGCGATACAGCCCGAAACCAACGACTTGGTAATGGCAACACACGGGCGAGGAGTGATAATATTGGACGACATTAGCCCGCTTAGACAAATTACAAAAGAAACAGCCAGCAAAGATGTATTTTTCTTTCAGCGGCCAGCTACTGTTATCCGTGAGCAATCTGCATTTTCGGAAGGTGGCGATGCGGGCGAATATGTAGCCGACAACCCAAGCCGCCAAGCCAAGATTATTTATTACCTCAAAAACCGCCATACTTTTGGCAAAATGGGTATAGAAATATTTGACGAAACAGGCAAAAAAGTAGCCGACCTCGCTGCCGCCAAAGCCAAGGGTATCAATATCGTGGACTGGAACTACCGCCTCAAACCACCCAAAGTAGCTGCCGCCAAAACACTTTCGTATGGTGGCTTTACATCGCCGCAAGTACCAGCCGGAACGTATAAAGTGAAGATGACAAAAGGGAGTCAAGTATATGAATCGTCGCTGGTGTTGAAGGCTGACCCTAACTCAATGCACACCGACGCCGACCGCAAACTACAAAACGAAACGGCCATGAAACTCTACGGTATGAACGAGCAACTTGCTCACTTGGTCGATAACCTCAATACCCTTAGAGATAGCACGGCGGCACGATTGGCGGCAAATGCCAAACTCAAAAAAGTAGCCGAGCCATTCATCAAGGAGTTGGACGTACTGAAAGAAAACTTGGTTGTTACCAAAGGCGATAATTATGTAGGAACTGCCGAGCCACAGCTACGTGAAAAAATCGCTGGCTTGTTTGGCGAAGTAACAAGCTACGTTGGCAAGCCATCAAATGCACAGCTAACAAACTTGACTTTTTTGGAAACCAAACTCAAAGAAGCACAGGCCAAATTTGACGGTATGAAAGCCAACCAGTTGGCCAAAGTTACAGCGCAGTTTACAAAACTAAAAATGCCCGAAATCAAGTTACGAGGTTTCGACGAGTTCAAGGCCGCCAGTAAATAGTCTTTTGGGATTTGATTTGACAATTTTTTGAAAAGTTGTCAAATCAAATCCCAAAAATTACCTACCGCATTTTGGACTGGCATACAAAATCGGATTTCGGTATATTGGTTTGGGCAATGGCCGCAAAGCCACCTGCTACGTCTATCACATTGTCGAAACCTCGGGCTTTGAGAATAGAGCAAGCCATCATTGACCGATAGCCCCCAGCGCAGTGAATATAGTTTGTGTCGGTTTTTGAAAACTCTACCATATTGTCGCTCAACACAGCCAAAGGTATATTCATGGCTTCGTTTACGTGTTCGGCTGTATATTCAGTTGGTTTACGAACATCTCTGACCGTTAGTTCGGTCTCTAAAAAGCGTTTACTAAACTCATCGGCACCAATCGAAACAATGCTATCTATTTCTTTATCAGCTTGTTGCCATGTTTCAAAACCTCCATCTAAGTAACCTATGATGTTGTCGTAGCCCACACGTGAGAGTCGGGTTATAACCTCATCAGTGTCTTGTGCGTCTGCTACAAACAAAATTTGCTGCCCTATATCAGTAATAAGCGTGCCGACCCAAGGCGCAAAGTCCCCTTTAATACCGATGTTAATAGAGTTGGGAACAAATCCATTTTTGAACGTTTGAGCCAAACGAGTATCAATCACAACCGCCCCTGTTTCGTTGGCGGCGGCTTCAAAAGCATTGGCCGACAGTGCTACAATCTGGTTTTTGACTGCCGCAATATCTCTTGCACCTGTCTTGTTGAGCATTACATTTTGTGGAAAATAATAAGGTGGCGGTGTCAGTCCATCGGTTACTTCATGCACAAACTCGGCTTTGGTCATGTTGGCACGTAAGGCATAATTAAATAATTTTTGGTTTCCCAATGTGTCAAAAGTTTCTTTACTCATGTTTTTGCCGCAAGCCGAGCCTGCACCATGAGCTGGATAAACCAATAGGTCGTTGGGCAAGGGCATGATTTTGTTTCTGAGTGAGTCGAACAAAAGCCCTGCTAAGTCGTCTTGTGTAATAGTTGATTTTTGAGCTAAATCTGGCCTACCGACATCACCAATAAAAAGTGTGTCGCCCGTAAAAATGCAGTATTCATTGTTGTTTTCGTCAAAAAGCAAATAGCAACTCGACTCCATTGTATGGCCAGGCGTGTGCAGCACTTTGATTTTGAGTTTGCCGATTTCAAAAACCTGTCCATCTGTTGCTACAATACACTCAAAAGTAGGATTGGCATTGGGCCCGTATATAATTGGGGCATTTGTTTTTTTAGATAATTCTAAATGTCCCGAAACAAAATCGGCATGAAAGTGGGTTTCAAAAATATATTTGACAGTAGCATTGTCTTTTTTTGCTTTCTGAATGTAAGACTGCACCTCACGGAGGGGGTCAATGATGGCAACTTCGCCCTCTGACTCAATATAATAGGCTCCTTGTGCCAAGCAACCCGTGTAAATTTGTTCTATTTTCATGGTCTGTTTTTGTTATTTCGATAATTTTTCTTGGAAATACCCATAAGTCCAAGTACCCAACAGTGCGCTCAAAAGTGTAGCCAACACAACCACGTAACCACTGCCGATTTGGGCAAACAACGGCCCAGGACACGCTCCCGTAATAGCCCAACCTAAGCCAAAAATGAGTCCGCCATAGACTTGCCCTTTTTGAAACGTCTTAGGCTGAATCACAACAGATTCGCCAGTTAAGGTCTTGATATTGAAACGTTTAATTAAAAATACAGAAACCATACCCACCATCACGGCACTGCCAATGACACCATACATGTGGAAACTCTGCAAACGAAACATCTCTTGAATACGAAACCAAGAAATGATTTCGGCCTTCACAAACACAATACCAAACATGATACCCACAAACAGATATTTAATGTTGGCCGTCCAGCTTTCGGGTTTATTTTTCATTGTAGAATTATATTTTTTAGAATAACTTAAAAATCAAAGGCAACAGCAAATGAGTCATTGTAAAACCACCCACCATAAAACAGCAAGTAGCCACCAACGACGGCCACTGCAAGTTAGAAAGCCCCATAATAGCATGCCCCGACGTACAGCCACCCGCCCAGCGAGTACCAAAGCCAACCATAAAACCACCCAAAACAAAGAAAACCAAGCCTTTGAGTGAAAATAGAGCATTGATACTAAATAAATCGGCGGGCATCAGACCCGAAAAATCTTTGATGCCAAGGGCTTTTAGATCGGTCATGGTAGCAATAGAAATCTGAAAAACATCGGGGTTGGATAAAAAATAAGTAGCGACCATGCCACCCAAAAAAGTACCAACGACAAAGACCAAGTTCCAGATTTCTTTTTTCCAGTCATAACTAAAAAATGGCAAGCCAGCAGGCACACACATAGCGCAGATATGGCGTAGATTGGACGAAATACCAAAAGACTTATTGCCAATGAGCAGCAGCGTAGGTACAGTCAAGCCAATCAACGGCCCAGCCACATACCAAGGCCAAGGCTTACTAATAATTTCTACTAATTGATTCATCGATAAAAAATTAAATAAACAAGATTTGTACAAACACCAACTAACGACCGCCCAAGTAGGTTTCTTTGAGCAATATAAATAGTCCCAGACATAACGTAAACCAGCCGAAGGTTGGTTTCAATTGACTACTTTTTATGAATCTCGACAGGTACGACCCCAACAAAACACCCACGACAGACATCGCAATCATTTTGCTAACAAAAGTCCAGTCAATAGCGTGCTGACCGACATCGCCCAAATAACCAAAAAGAGAGTTGATAGCAATAATCATCAATGACGTACCTACGGCAAATTTCATGGGTAGCTTGATGAAATTGGTAAGCACAGGAATAATCAAAAAGCCGCCACCTACACCCACAAAACCCGTTATAAAACCAACGAGCAGCCCTTCAAGAAAAATTATAGGATAGTTAAGTCTTCGACGGATAGTATCAATGTCGTCGTCGTTAGTCCCTCGCCGCCCCCAAATCATTGATTTGGCAGACAATAACATCAAGACAGCAAAAACACACATAATCATTGTACTTTTGGTAAGCACAAAGTCGCCAGTCTCAAAAATAGTATTTGGTACAAGTGGCATGATGAATTTTCGGGTAATGAAAACCATCAAAAAAGATGGAAACGAAAAAAACAGGGCAGTTTTGGGACTGGCCAAGCCCTGCGCCAAATACGGCACAGAGCCAACCAATGACGACGTACCAACAATAAGCAAACTGTAAGCAGTAGCAACAGGCGGCGGAACGTTGAATACATACACCAGCAACGGGACTGTCAGAATAGAGCCACCACCACCAAGCAAACCCAACGAAAGACCAACGAAAAGCGCAGCCACAAAGCCAATAAATATCATTTTAGTTTTTGGTAGTGTAACACTTACCGAAAACTAAAAAGTTCAATACATACCAATATAGTATTTTGTTTATTATAGTCTATTATTTTAATATTTTACTTAGCCAACCAATGCCTCACATAGTCACCTTTGGGGTCGTAGTTGCTCGCTTGTTTGGCGATATTAAAATAGCGGTCTTCACGTGGGTCGTTGCCTACACCTGCCGCATAGCTCCAGTTGCCCCAGTTGCTGCATACATCATAGTCTAACAACTGATTTTCAAAATAGGCTGCGCCCCACGTCCAGTCTATACCGAGGTCTTTGGTCAAGTAGCTGGCCACGTTTTGCCGCCCACGGTTTGACATAAAGCCCGTTTGTTTTAGTTCTATCATGTTGGCGTCTATGAAAGGTACGCCCGTTTTGCCATCAACCCAACGCTGAAATACTACTTTGTCGTGTTTCCATTTTTTATTAAAGTCGTTTTTGATACCCGTTACCTTAAACAACCGAGTACCAAATTTGAGAGCTACAAACCTAAAATAATCTCGCCAGATGAGTTCAAAAACAAGCCAATAAGTCGAGTCGTTGGCCACTCGTTGGGTTTCGTATCTTTTTATTTCTTCATAAATATATCGGGGCGAAATACAACCAAAGGCCAACCAAGCCGAAAATTTAGATGAGTAGTCGGCACCCAGAAGCCCATTTCGGGTTTCTTTGTAAGTTTTGAGGTGGTCGCCTTTCCAAAAATAGTCGTCCAATCGTTTTAGTGCTTCGGTTTCGCCACCCTTGAAGTTTAGTACAGCACGGTTGTCTTTGGTAGGTGGTTCTGAGAATAATATCAGTTCATAAATTTCAGGGATTTTGCCTAATTCTAAGCCCTCAGGTAACTTAACAGCTCGTGGAGTTGGAAAAGTCTCACGAATTTTGGACTGTCTTTCGACAGATTTGCGAAACTCTGTAAATACATCGGGCAATCTGGAAATCCAGAACGGTAAATCTTTGGCATGGTAGAGTGTGGCCCCCCAAAATTGTTCAAAATCAATATTATGTTCTTTCAGTTTTTTGGACACTGCGGTTTCTATGTCGGTTTCTTCTTGGGTGGCTTCTTTGCCAGTATAAACAGCCGAAACTTCCAACTCACGAGCCAAAGTGCTGATGATGGCCTCGGGTTTACCCATTCTAATCAGTAAATTTCCCCCTTTTGAACGTAGATTGTCTCGTAGATTTTGAACACACTCAAACAAAAATTGAGTACGGCTCGCACCCGTTTTAGTAAAACCATGGTGGGTTGGAACAAACTGTCGGGGATCAAAAATAAAAATAGGTATGACTTCATCGGCAGCTTGTGTGGCTTTCAGAAAGCCCTCATTGTCGTGTAGGCGTAGGTCGTTTCTAAACCAGTAAATAATACGTTTTGGCATTGTTATAGATTAAATTTTATACTTTAATAATAATTTTTTTGTTGAACATAATCCAAAGTATCACCGTCCAGATAGCCAAAAATACAAGTGAGCCAGCCAGCGATGCCATGTAAGGGTTGGCAAAAAATGGTACAATACCCGTCTGAAAAAGCCATTTTTGACTACTTATTTCCGTGCCGTCGGGTTGGGCTACTTTGAATAAATTGAGTGTACGGGGAATGATTCCTGACAAAAAGAAAACAGTGATGGCGTTTGCCCCAAAAACGACACAGGGTTTTGTCCAACGTTTGTAGCCTCGTACATCAATGAGCCAGTAGCAAGCCGCCATGCCGACCATAGCCCAGCCACCTGCATACAAAACATACGAACTCGACCACAATGATTTGTTAATTGGAAAAATCATATCAATAACCAATCCGCTTATTATCAGGCCATTGCCTATCAAAAACAACCACGTGAGCCGTTCGGCTACGGGGCGACTGTTGCGTAGCCACTGGCCCGTAAGCACGCCCAGAAGCCCTGTGGCGGTGGCCGAAACTGTGCCAAGCAATCCCTCAGGGTCCCATACTTTGGCCGATTTCCAGAGGTGGTCGGTGGTTAGTATGGTTCTGTCGAGCCATGCGCCAAGATTGGTTTCGGGTTCGAGATTGGCATAGCCCACATCTGGTACAGGCACAAAATTCATTAGCAAATAATAGACCAACAGCAAGGCTACCGTGATATAGACTTGGGTTTTGAAATTAGTTTTCAAGAAAATTATTGAACTAAATATAAACACCAAACCAATGCGCTGCAAGACTCCCATGATACGCACATGAGCAAAGTCAAACTTAGGATAAAGCGACAAAAATACGCCCAAACCAAACAAGATAGCACCCCGCTTGACGACTTTTAGAATGACTGCGTTGTGTGGTTGTGTTTTGGCATTACCCAACGCAAACGAAATAGATACGCCAACAATAAACAAGAAAAACGGAAAAATGAGGTCGGTAGGTGTGCAGCCGTTCCAGTGGGCGTGTAGTAGGGGCGCATAGACATGATCCCAGTCGCCTGGATTATTGACTAATATCATAGCGGCCACGGTTATTCCCCTAAAAACATCAAGCGACAGTAAACGGTTTTGCATTGTGATTAATTATGGGTTCAGGTGTTGATTTTTGATTGTATGATAAAAATATCTTCGATTGTTACTGTAAATATTTCTGCAATTTGTTCAGTTGTCAGTAAACCAGTTTTCAGTACTTGAATGATGGCTTTCTTTTTAGCAATTTGCTCGCCTTTTTCTAACCCAATTTGCTCACCTTTTTCTAACCCAATTTGCTCGCCTTCACGCTTTGCGGTATCAATAACATTACCTAAATCTCTCAGATATTTTAAACTACTTTCATAATCACTGCGTTCTTCTCTGCTAAATTTGGCTATCTCAGCTACTTTAAACAGCTTTTGGAATATTTTATCTTTGAATTTGTCTGGTAGCTTGTCTAATAATGGTAGGTATCTGAAAAGGTATAGCCATTTATCAAACTGCGTTTCTAATTCATCAATAGTCTTATTAAACTTTGGTAATTCTAAATATATAAAAGTTAATTTTTCATAAAAAACCTTGCCCGATTGGTCTTTTAATTGCACTTTGTGGGACAGCGTATCAGTTTCGTCCTTATGGTCAGCAAAAACAAAATTTAAAATACCAACAGTGTAAATAGGCATTAGCTTATAGTTTCAGTTACCTTTTTGGGCTTGTTCTTGAATCGGAAATGAAGCATAGTAAACACTTCTGTCTTTAAAAAAATCTTGTTTAGCTTTCTGTATTTCAACTATAAACCGTTCGTCATTTTTGGTTTTACAATACAAATCATAACGGTTCGCCGTAGCGATCGCTTTACGGTCAGTTGTAGAACTTCCTAACTTTTCAGATTTTATGTATTCCAATGATTCAATTTGTTGATTTTTGCCAAAAAAACTATTCAAAAAATCAATCAACAAGTCCTTGTTGGCTTCTTCGCCAAATATTTTCTTAAATCGCAACGGCGAACCGTCCAAAGTCTGTAAACGGATTGATATATTTTTCTGGAGTCATAGTTATTGAAGTTTTTCGTTGACGGTAGCCGTTGTTTTATACTTGACGATGGAGTTTAGTCATGCACCACTTTCTCTACAAATGTATCACCTCGCCGTATGCCGCAGCAGTCGCTTCCATGATGGCCTCAGACATGGTTGGGTGTGGGTGAACTGACTTCAAGATTTCGTGGCCTGTGGTTTCTAATTTACGAGCAACGACTATTTCTCCAATCATTTCCGTTACATTGGCTCCAATGAGGTGTGCGCCTAAGAGTTCGCCATATTTGGCATCATAAATTACTTTTACAAAGCCCTCTGGTACACCAGCGGCTTTGGCTTTGCCCGAAGCCGAGAACGGAAATTTGCCGATTTTGAGTTTGTAACCTGCCTCCAATGCCGCTTTTTCGGTGTAGCCCACCGAGGCTATTTCGGGAATACAATAAGTACAACCTGGAATATTATTATAGTCGAGTGGCTCTACGTGCGCTACACCAGCGATGGCTTCTACACAAATAATACCTTCTGCCGAGGCTACGTGTGCCAGTGCTTGCCCTTTGGTTACGTCACCTATGGCATAATAACCCTCAACGTTAGTTCGGTAATAGTCGTCAGTTACAATTCTGCCACGCTCCAGTGCTATACCTAACTGTTCCAAACCTATGTTTTCGATATTGGCTACTATACCAGCCGCCGACAGTACGACATCGCTCTCAATCTGAATCTCGCCAGTTGGGGTTTTGATAGTTGAAACACAGCCCGAGCCGCTTGTATCTACATGCTCTACACTTGAATCGGTATAGATTTCGACACCTAATTTTTTGTAGCTTTTGGCCAATTCTTTTGATATATCTTCGTCTTCGACAGGCACAATATTGGGCATAAACTCCACAATCGTTACCTTAGTACCCATGCTCGCATACACATACGCAAACTCCATGCCAATAGCCCCAGAACCAACAACTACCAACGAATCAGGTTGTTTGTCGAGGGTCATGGCTTTGCGGTATTCTATTACTTTTGTACCATCTATCGGAATATTGGGCAACTGTCTGGCACGGCTACCTGTGGCAATGATGATATGATTGGCCGAGTATTCGGTTTTTTTACCGTCTTTTTCTACTTCTACTTTTTTACCAGACTTGACTTGGCCATGCCCAGTTATGATGTCAATATTATTTTTTTTCATCAAAAACCCCACACCTTTATTCATGCCATTGGCTACGTCTCGGCTGCGCTTGATGACAGCCCCAAAGTCGGCGTGGGCTTCGCCAACAGTAATGCCATAGTCTTTGGCGTGCTTGATATACTGAAAAACCTGTGCGCTTTTGAGCAATGCTTTGGTTGGAATACAGCCCCAGTTCAAGCATATTCCGCCCAGACTTTCACGCTCAACGATAGCCGTTTTGAGACCAAGTTGTGACGCACGAATGGCGGCTACATAGCCACCTGGGCCGCTACCAATGATAATTAAGTCGTAATGTGATGCCATTTATTTTAGATGTAGATATGAGTTTTTATATTATCTACAAAAATAACTGAAAAGTTGGTCTGAATCGTTAAAGTTTAAAATAATTGCAGTCGTTGCAACATTTCGGAGGCGATATTCGTACAGTGAACGAATACTACTGAAACTTGTTCAATCTAAAATCATTCAACGCAAAGAATTTTTAAGAAAAGGGCTTTCGGGTCTTGGCGCATTTGAAGTTCAAAATCGGCTCTTGAAGTCTCGTGATGGTTTGTTGTTGAGTGATGTTGCTGAAATAGATTTTGAAGCCCTGTCCGAGGAAGCGATTGTGTTATTTTGTGTTTGGGCGTAGCCCTGAATCTAAAAAGGCCGCAAATTCATCAATAGATGTATAACCAACGGGCTTGGCCAACAGATTGCCGTCTGCACTTACCAAACAATAGTATGGCTGGGCGTTATTATTGAACTTAGTGATTTGAAAATCTGCATTTCTGGCCCCTACCGTTGTTTTTTGTTTGTTGTCATATTGAGAAATATACCGCTCGCTTTCGGGCAGTTCTGTTTTGTCATCGACATACAACGACACAATGATATAGTCGTTTTTGAGGCGAGTCAGTACTTTTGGGTCAGGCCAGACGTTGGCTTCCATTTTGCGGCAGTTGGCGCAGTTTTTTCCTGTAAAATCTATAAAAATAGGCTTGCCTGTAGTTTTCGATTCGGCCACTGCATTTTCATAATTACTATAACCTTCTAAACCTTCGGGTAAGCGTATTTTGCCATTTGATGCTTCAACGCTGGCAGAGGCCGTGCCGTTGTTGGTCAGATAAAAATCTTGGGTTTGCTCGGGTGGCAACCAACCCGATAGCCCACGCAATGGCGCACCAAACATACCAGGAATCATATAGACCACAAACGAAAAAACGGCAATGGCATAAAGCAGCCTCTGAATACCTACTTTTTCTATTATGCTGTCTTTGTCCATTCTGATTTTACCCAAAATATAAAAACCAATGAGCGTAAAAATCACTATCCAGATGGCCAAAAAAAGCTCACGGTCGAGGCTGTCCCAATGGTAAGCCAAATCGATATTGCTCAAAAATTTGAGAGCCAATGCCAGCTCTAACATTCCAAAAACAACCTTAAACTCGTTGAGCCAACCGCCCGACTTGGGCAAGCCTTTGAGCAACGACGGAAACAAAGCCAAACCCGAAAACACCAACGCAAAGGGAAGTGCATAAAAGGCCATTCCCAAAATAGGGCGCATTACTTCTTGGCCACGTGCGGCTTCGATAAGTAACGAACTGGCAATGGGCCCAGTACAAGAAAACGACACAACGACCAACGTCAGTGCCATAAAGAAAATACCTATCAGACCGCCTTGGTCGGCTTGCTGATCTACTTTATTGACAAACGAACTCGGTAGCACAATCTCGAATGCCCCTAAAAAAGACAAACCGAAAGCAATAAAAACCAAGAAAAATATCAAGTTGGGTAGCCAGTGTGTACTGATAAAATTGGCAGCGTCTGCACCGCCAAAGAGCGAAACTAAAAAGCCGAAGAAGGTATAAATCAAGACAATAAATAATCCATACAACATAATTTTGCCCTTGCCACCTGCTTGTTTTGTAAAATAATTGACCGTCATGGGCATAATTGGATAGATACAAGGCATAAAAATAGAAGCCAAACCACCCAAAAAGCAAGTCAATAAAAACGACCAGAGCGAAGATTCTTCGGACTTTGGATTTTGAATATCAGATGTTGAAGTGGACACTTGAACGCCTGACTTTCCTACTTCTGATTTTTGACTCCCAATTTGAGTTTTCAAACTATCGCCCGAAATTGAGTCGGTACTTTTGGCTTTTTTACTGATAACTGATGGCTGATAACTGACTGCCGTCTTGATGTTCAGCGTAAAGTCATGCTCGCCTTGTGTGCATTGGTCGCTACAAGTTTGGTATTTTATATTACCTTCGAGCGTTGGGTTGTCGCCTAATATTTTTATTTTTTGTTTAAAAACTGCCTTTTTATAAGCTGTAGCCACGTTTCCGTCCCAAACATCTTCAAAGTGTTCTTTGAAACCAACAGGCACAATACCGCCCACAGTCTGGGAAGCACTGTTTTTATTGAAACTAAATGTAGTAGGCTCGGGGCCTTCGACTTTTAGTTTGGACGAATAAATATACCAGCCTTCGTCGAGTGTAGCCGTAAAAGTAACCTCGACTACATCACCGATTTTAGGATTTTTGGGGGAATAATCGTAAGCCCATTGAGCATGATTTTTGACTTGGGCAAACGAACTACACACAACAGACAAGCTCAGAGCGAGCCACAATAAATATTTCATAATAGACCAACAAGTAACGGTTTGATAGTAGAGTAACAGATTTTGTGCCAAAAAATTTCATTTTTTATCAATTCAGCACAAAAACTAATGACCTTTTGTACGCTCGCATCGTTTGAGTATGCGAAATTGCGTACGATATATGTTGGGATTTTGTTTTTTTGTAGCTTTGTCGTTATTTTCAAACAAACCCAAACCTATGAAACTTTTTTTTAGATACGCTTTCTTTGCTTTTCTGGCCTTGATTGCCGTTTTGTTATTCAATACATTTAGTATTAAGTCCAAACAGATGGTAGGTGTGCCACTTGCGCCAGCTATCAACATCAGCGATTCTGCCGCTAACCATTTATCTGAATCAATACGATTTAAAACAGTATCTTATGCTGACATCAGTCTGATGGATAGCACTCAGTTTGAGAAATTTTTGGCTTTTGTTCAAAAAACATACCCACTTACCCACGCCCTTAAACACGAGCGAGTGGGCGGTTTTAGTTTGTTGTTTGAGTGGCCTGGCAAAAACACAACCGCCAAGCCTGCTATGCTCATGGGGCATTATGACGTGGTGCCAGTTGTGCAAGGCACAGAAAAAATGTGGAAACACCAGCCCTTTGCTGGCAACATAGCCGAGGGTTTTGTTTATGGCCGAGGGTCGTTGGACGATAAAAGCACGGTTATTGGTATTTTTGAAGCTCTCGAACATTTACTAAAACAGGGCCACCGACCCGAGCGTACTTTTTATATTGCTTTTGGCCATGACGAAGAAGTATCGGGGCGAAATGGTGCCAAAAACATTGTCAAATTATTGGAAAACCGTAAGATAGAACTCGAATACATTATTGACGAAGGTGGAACTATAAAAATCGATGGTATTTCGGGACTTAACAAACCGTTGGCGCTGGTAGGCATTGCCGAAAAAGGCTACACCAGCCTCCGACTCACGGCACTCGGCGATGGCGGCCATTCGTCTATGCCACCAGCCCAAACCAGTATCGGAATGTTGGCAGAAGCCGTTAGCAAATTACAACAAAATCCATTCCCGACAAGCCTGGGCATCGCTACCCAAAGTATGCTCGACTATATTGGGCCAGAGATGGCTTTTAGCCAAAAAATGGCCATGTCCAATCGCTGGTTATTTGGTTCAATAATCCAAAACGCACTAGCAAAAAGTCCGTCTGGTGCAGCCTCAATTCGTACCACTACCGCCCCGACTATGATAAACGCAGGCATCAAAGACAACGTACTACCCATCGAGGCTACGGCGGTTGTTAATTTTCGTATTTTGCCCAGCGATTCTATCAAAGGGGTTATAAATTATGTCAATAAAATCATTGATAATGAGCGCATTACGGTCGAAACCCTCAAAGAATTTGACTCCGAGCCGTCGCCTATTGCCGACACAGCCTCGACTGGTTTTAGGGTCTTGCACCGCACCATCAAAAGTTGTTTTCCAGACGTAACAGTATCGCCTTACTTGGTTTTGGCCGCAACCGATTGTCGCTTTTATCGAACAGTCTGCAAAAATTCATTTAGATTTATGCCTGTCCGAATGAACGAAGAAGACCTCAAACGGCCACACGGTACAAACGAGCGAATCAGTACCGACGATTTCAAGAACGTTATCAAATTCTATGTAAATCTGGTGAAGAATACGAAATAATGGCGTATTTTTGGCCATGAAATTCAATTTTAAAGACCTTATTTTATTTGAAGACGATGATTTTATAGTCATCAACAAGCCTTCGGGGGTGCCGTCTATCAATGAGCGCACTGCCGACCGCTCGGTGAGTATTTTGCGCTCGGCCAAGGAGTATAGTTTTGATGCACAGGCCGCACACCGCCTCGACAAAGAAACATCGGGCGTATTGGCTATTGCCAAAAATCCGGCTGCGTATAGACATCTTTCAATGCAGTTTGAGCATCGAGAAGTAACCAAATGCTACCACGCCGTGGTCGGTGGCCTGCACGATTTTGACAGTATTTCGGTTTATTTACCCATTGCCCCCGTCAAAGATAATACCTCAGTTCGGATTGATAGAGCCAAAGGCAAAGCTGCAGAGACGGTCTTTTTTACAAAACAAAAATTCAAGAAACATACCCTCGTTGAGTGTATGCCTATCACAGGGCGTATGCACCAAATCAGGGTACATTTGATGTGCCTCAAAGCCCCAATCGTATGCGACCCTACTTATGGCGGCGAAGACGTGTACCTATCGACTCTAAAACGTAAATTTAATTTGAAGCAAGACAGCCAAGAGCAACCGCTCATTGGTCGAGTGGCATTGCACGCTTTTTCGCTCACGTTTGCGCTGCTCAATGGCAGCGAAATAACGATAGAAGCCCCCTATCCAAAAGATTTTGGTGTTTTGGTTAAGGTTTTGGAAAAAAATAGTTGAAGTCCTGTTTTTTATTTTTCCATCTGCCCGTAACCACCAGAAATTATCTCAAATTCTCTAATAATTTGGTCTTTGTAGGGGTTGATATGTTGTAAAACAAGCGAAACAGGTACCGTTTCTTCATCTAACAGAAAATCTACTTTGAGGTATTTTTCATTACCAAACGAAGCAAACCAAGCCGAAAATTTGCGATGTCGAGCCATTTGTTTACCGTCAGAGCTATCACAAATATAAATGGTAACGGCTTCTGTTTGCCGCTCAAAAAAGTCATCAAATATAGCTGCAATAGTTATTGCAATTTTAGCGTCTGTTGGAACTGATTTTTCGTTGGGTTCGTACAAAAGAATGATTGAAAATTCGTAAGTGTGATGCGTGTATTCACTTGTCTTGTCAAAAAGATAGAAAAACTCTTTGAAACGCACCTCATACTTTACCTCATAGTCAGTTGTAAAGTAATACGAATCGTGTATCTCTTTGTCAAACCTAAACTTATAGGGCATTTTCTATCTTATTTTGTTGTTGTAACTCCTCAAATATTTTTTTAATTCTTGGATTCGTTCTGTATTCTTCTAACATCTCTGCTTGCGCCTGTTTTTTGCGGTCTAACAAATGCTTTGCTAATGCCTTTTGGTTGGCCTTTCGTTCTTCGTCTGTTAGGGGGTGTTTTATTAATGTCATTGTCATTGTCTTAGCTGGTTATTGTCTTCAAAATCAATAAAATCCTCATTTACACCAAACCTCAATTTCTTCTCTTTGAGGCATAGGGGCATCTATTTTTAGTTTTTTACGCATTCCACCCAAGTCATTAAAAATTTTGTTGGGATTGGCGGCTTTGAGGGCTTCTATTGTCGAGATATTCATTTTTTGTAGGGCTGCAACCCAGACCAAAGGCACACCAGCGGCTTCGTAGTCGGCTTCGGTGGCGGCTTCGAGTTTCTTTTCGGGCCGCATCTGTGGAAAAAACAACACTTCTTGAATCGATACATTATTGGTCAGTAGCATCGTCAGTCGGTCTATGCCAATGCCAATACCCGATGTAGGCGGCATACCGTATTCGAGCGAACGGATAAAATCTTCGTCCATAACCATCGCTTCGTCATCGCCACGCTCGGCCAATTTAAGCTGGTCTTCAAAACGCTCTCGCTGGTCGATTGGGTCATTGAGTTCGGTGTAGGCGTTGGCTACTTCTTTGCCATTGACAAACAACTCAAAACGTTCGACAAGTCCTGCTTTACTGCGGTGTTTTTTGGTCAATGGCGACATTTCGACAGGATAATCAATGATGAACGTTGGCTGAATAAGATTGGCTTCGACTTTTTCCCCAAAAATTTCATCTATCAATTTGCCTTTGCCCATGGTTTCATCAACTTCAATACCCCATTCTTTACATTTGGTACGAATGTCGGTTTCTGTTGTGGTTTCGACGTTCAAATCTGTATATTTTTCGATGGCCTCTACAATGCTCAACCGTGTGAATGGCCCTGCAAATTCTATTTCATTGTCGCCAACGGTTATTAAGGTTTTGCTGTTGGTGGCCATTGCTACTGCCTCAAAAAGCTGCTCTGTCATGTCCATCATCCAGTTATAATCTTTGTAGGCCACATAAAACTCCAACGATGTAAACTCTGGGTTGTGGGTGCGGTCCATGCCCTCGTTTCTGAACATTTTGCCAAATTCATAGACACCATCAAAACCACCAACAATGAGCCGTTTTAAGTACAATTCATTAGCAATACGCATATACAGCGGCATATCGAGCGTGTTGTGGTGCGTTTTGAAAGGCCGTGCCGATGCGCCCCCGTGTATGGGCTGTAAAATAGGCGTTTCGACTTCGAGCCAGCCTTTGTCATCAAAAATACGCCGCATGGTACTGATGACTTTGGCACGTTTGATGAAAATATCTTTGACCTGCGGGTTCACAATCAAATCGACATAGCGTTGGCGATAGCGGGTTTCTGGATCAGTAAAACTATCAAAAGTTTTGCCATCTTGCTCTTTCACAACAGGCAGCGGTCGCAACGATTTATTGAGAATCTTAAAGCCGGTAACATGAATCGAAATCTCGCCTGTTTGGGTCGTAAAAACATAACCCTGTACGCCCACAATGTCGCCAATGTCTAATAATTTTTTGAAAACAGTATTATAAAGCGTTTTGTCTTCGTTTGGGCAGAGGTCGTCTCTTCTAAAATATAACTGAATCCGTCCTGTGCTGTCTTGTAGTTCGGCAAACGAAGCAGATCCCATAACTCTGAAACCCATCAATCGGCCAGCAATAGATATATCTTTGTAGTCGATTTTATTTCTTTCATAATTGGTATGAATGTCGGCTGCCGAGCAGTTTACCTCAAAGAGTTCGGGCGGATAAGGGTTAATCCCCATTTTCATTAGTTCTTCACGTTTTTGGCGGCGTAGTATTTCTTGTTCGCTTAACATTGGTCAGTTTTTGGTTATCAGTAATTTAATTGAAATACCGATTGGAATGATTATTTTTGTTTTTACTTTATAATTTTAGTGCAAAAATACAAAAAAGCTACCAAAGACCGACTACACGATATAAATCTAAGAAATCTATATCAAAAATTTGACTGATAAACATGAAATTATACTGTATTTGAAGCCCGTAGTATTACTGAAAGTAAAAAATAAAGTAAATAAGTTGTGTCGAAACCATTTTATTGAACGTTAATTAGCAAAATGAATAATCTAAACCCCTATGAAAAAACCCCTCAAACTCTCACTATTCTTTGGCCTTTGGGCAAGTGCGGCCATGGCCCAACAAACTATTTCATTGACTGACCTATCGGCTTTCAAAAACCCTACTCCCAACTGGTCGGTGGCTGGCGTTGCTTCGGCAGACTTAAGTCAAGTCAATAGTCTGACTACTCAAACTGGGAGCGGTGTGTTGGTTTGTAAACATGAAATTGGTAAATATGGCACAGAACTGGACTTACTGACCAAAATGGAACACGGCGACTTAGACCTTGACCTTGACTTTATGATGGCCAAAGGCTCAAACTCGGGTATCTATCTACAAAGCCGCTACGAAGTACAACTCTATGACAGTTGGGGTAAAAAAACACCTAAATACAATGATTGTGGGGGTATTTATGAACGCTGGAACGACTCCATGCCCAACGGCCAGAAAGGTTATGAAGGTATTGCACCTCGGCTCAATGTTTGCAAAGCACCCGGGCTGTGGCAAAATATCAAGATTTCGTTTCAGGCCCCACGATTTGATGCCAGCGGCAAGAAAATAGCTAATGCTCGATTTTTGTACGTAGTTTTAAACGGTGTTTTGATTCACGAAAACGTAGAGGTTACGGGCGTAACACGTGGCGCACTATCAGACGAGTCGGCTGCTGCGCCCTTACGCATACAAGGCGACCACGGCAATGTAGCCTTCAAGAACATCAGATATAAAAGCTATAACCAAAAAAAATTGTCGTTTAGTGAGCTAAAATTTGGTGTCTATAAAGGTAAGTTTAGAACAGTGGCAGACATCGAAAAAATCAAACCAGAGACCGAAGGCAATACTGAATTTTTGAACTGGTCGGTGAGTAACGAAGAAAATAATTTTGGCGTAAAATACATTGGTAAAATCAACGTACCCGAAACAGGCCGCTATACTTTTACGACCACACACGGTGGCAATACCCAAATAAAAATCAACGGTGCGGAGGCCTTCAAAGATGGCTGGGCGGCATCAAACCCCGTAGGTCGCCAAGCGATAGTAGATTTGGCCACTGGCGAAGCTACCGTAGAGTTATATTACTGGAAAACAGACGGTTGGCTACAGCCATCGTTGGGTTTGTATGCCGAATCTGAAACAATACGCAAGCACCCAATGCACTTGGCGAGTTCGTCGATGGTGGCCAATCCTGTACCACAAATTATGGTCAATGCCAACGAGCCAATCGTTTTGCGGTCGTTTATGGACATTCAAGAAAACAACAAACCGAAGCGGGTCGTTCATGCCGTTTCGGTGGGCAGTAAAGAAAATATCCACTTTACTTATGACATCGACAACGGCTCTGTTTTTCAGGTTTGGCGTGGGGGCTTTCTAAACACCGCTCCCATGTGGAACGACCGTGGCGATGGTACTTCTAAGCCGCTGGGGAGTATATTAACATTGAGCAACACGATACCTGTTTTACAACTCGCCACAGCCGAAACCACCTGGGGCAATACCGACACCAGCTACCGCCCACGTGGCTATGAATTAGACGACGACGGCCAACCCACTTTTAAATTTGACCTCTATGGCACAACCTTAACCGACAAAACAACGGCAAGTGCCGATGGTAAATATTTGACAAGAATAATAGAGTCAAAGTCTTTATTATCAAATACTTATGCTCGGTTGGCAGTTGATAAAACTATCTCAAAAAATACCGATGGTACGTTTACTGTCGGTGATGGAGTCTATTATATCAAACTCAACGAAGGCTCGGCCAACATCAGAACGTCTAACGGAAACCAAGAGCTAATTGCACCATTGGGCAGTAAGTTGAGTTATTCGATTATTTGGTAAAAAGATAAAAAATGCAACTGACAAAACTAACGATAGAAAATTTTAGAGGAATTTCAAAATTAGAAATTGACGACCTAAAACGAATCAATCTGTTTTCGGGCGAGAATAATATGGGGAAGACTACGGTTTTAGAAGCCCTTTTTCAGTTGATTGCAATAATGCCTTCTAATTTAAATGTGTTAAATAAATTTCGTAATCATTGGAAAGAGCAGCCCTTCTTACCAGAATACTTTTTTTATAATTTGAATCTCACAGAAATAAAAGTAGCTGGTTTTTTTAACGAAAAGTATAATCGTACATTGTCATTAACACCCAAATATGGCAATGACTTAATGACTTTAAATTCAATCTCTGTAAATTGGGAGAATATAATGACGGGCATTGATGCTAAATTGATAGAAAGAGAAAAGGGAATTCGTTATGAATCAGTATGTTCGTCTATTTTTGATAAGGACATCGGTATAAAAGATATGCCTATTGAGGGTAAAAAATTTCAGCTAAAAGCCAAATTTCATTGCAATTTTCCAAGTTTCAAAATTTTTGAACACGGTAATTTAGTTCAAACACTTGCAGCTTTGATAAACAGCCGAAATGAAGATGTTATTATAAAATTTTTAAAGCCTATTGATGAAAGAATACAAGGAATAAAACTAAATGGGGCAGATATAATGATAGATATGGCAGGCTTGCCTAAGCTATTGCCAATACAACTTGCGGGCGATGGGCTAAGGCGTATTTTGAGTATATTGCTTTCAATTTATGGTGTTGGCAAGGGTGGTTTTGTGATGATTGACGAGATTGAAAACGGGCTGCATTATAGCACCATGCCCAAACTCTGGAAAGCTATTTTATATGCGGCCAACGAAATGGACGTACAAGTTTTTTTGACAACCCACAACGAAGAACTACTACGCTCGCTTGCCGATGTAGCCGAGTTGCCAGAATATACGCATCTACAAAATGATCTTCGCTATTATAACCTCAAACGATACAATACAGGCGAAGCCAATGAAGAGATGACGGCATATAAATATGATTTTGAAAAATTTGATTATCTTACTGACCAAGGAACGGAAATCAGATGAACAGGATTTATATTGAAACAGATTCATCTACTGGCAACAATACAAACGAGTATCGTTTTTTTGAAACCATACTCAAAAAATGGAACATAAACGCCGAAATAATTGGTGTTGGCGGCTGGAATAAATTGGCACTTTTTGATAATCAATTTATAGATACAACAAAATCTGGTAGTCAAAATTTAGTGCTATTTGACGCTGATGGTGGTTGGAACGATGGCGGGTTTGAAAAACGAAAAAAGGAACTGTTGGCAGAAAAAGAAAGACTAAAAATAGAATTTGAGTTATTTTTGTTGCCTAATAATCAATCAGATGGTGACTTAGAAACCTTACTCGAAAATAGTATTAACTCTAAACACCGACCTTTGATTGACTGCTTTCTCAACTACGAAAACTGTATTGAAAAATACAATTCAGAAGACAAAACGCTATATGAAGTGCCACTCCGTAAGGCTCGGATTTATTCATACATCAATGCTTTTCCCAAATCAAAAACTCAGAGCGAACGATTCAAAAATAAAGGGGATTGGTTTTTTGAGAATACTGAATATTGGGACTTAACTTCTGATTATATAAAACCATTAGAAATATTTTTGTCGAAACTAAAACTTGAAAATAAACAATGAAAACCCTAATAAAAACCTTACTAATTGGTCTTTTGCCAATCTTTACTTTTGCTCAAAGCGAAGGCGACTACTACAAAATCATTACACTGCCTGTACCCGAAAATACGCTTCTTGAAGTGGGCGGTATGGCCAATATGCCCAATGGCGATGTGGCATTGGCAACTCGTAGGGGCGATATTTGGCTCATCAGTAATGCTTACATGACGGCGGGAAGCCAGCCGTTTTACAAAAAATTTGCATCAGGTCTGCATGAAATATTAGGACTGGCCTATAAAAATGGCTCGCTCTACTGCGCCCAGCGTGGCGAACTAACCAAACTGACTGATAAAAACGGTGATGGCCGTGCCGATAGCTACGAAACAGTGGCTAACTTGCCGATTTCAGGCCACTACCACGAATATACCTTTGGCCCAAAAGTGATGCCAGATGGCTCGATGATAGTAACTGGCAACGTGGCCTTTGGCGATGAAGAATGGTGGCGTGGCGAAAGCCGACGACCAGGCCGAGGCTGGACAATGCGGATAACAGAAGATGGCAAGGTTGAGCCGTTTGCTACTGGTATGCGCTCGCCTTGCGGTATAGGTATGATTGACGGTGAGTTTTGGTATGGCGACAATCAAGGCGACTGGATGGGATCTGGATTTATTTCACAAATCAATAAAGGCGATTTTGCTGGCCACCCAGCAGGGCTGGCCTGGACAAACGCCGCTGACTCACCCCTAAAACTAACGACAGAGCAACTCTATGCCAAGGTCAATCCACGTAAAGACAAAAACGAAATAGGGCGGTATATCAAGCCCGAAAACATTGCCGAAGAGCGAGGTGTGTATTTGTTTGAACTCAAAAAAGACATTCCCGAACTCAAAACCCCAGCCGTTTGGTTGCCACATGGTATTATTGGTATTTCAACTTCTGAGATTATCAAGGACGAAACCAACGGTGCTTTTGGGCCATTTGTAGGGCAGATTTTTGTGAGCGACCAAGGCAAAAGTAATATTGCACGGGTGTTTACAGAAAAAGTAAACGGCGAATACCAGGGCGGCGTCGTTATGTTTAGAGAGGGTTTTCAGTCGGGAGTGCTGCGAATGGTGTTTGGTAACGATGGCTCGATGTTTGTCGGTGAAACCAATCGAGGTTGGGGGTCGGCAGGAACAACTACGTCGGGTATTGAGCGATTGGTTTGGTCTGGAAAAATGCCCTTTGAAATGAAAACAATAAAAGCAACGACAGACGGTTTTGAGATTGAGTTTACAAAACCAATCAACAAAGCCACCGCCCAAGACTTTAGAAACTATGACATTGAGAGTTTTATTTACAAATACCACCCCGTTTATGGTAGCCCGCCAGTGGCCAAGCAAACCTGTACGATTAAGGGCTTGAAGGTGTCGGAAGATGGTCTCAAAGTGAGACTTTTGGTGGACGGCCTACGCCCTCATTTTATACATACCATCAAAGCCGACGGGGTTAAAGATTTGGATAACAAAACACTGCTACACAACACAGCTTATTATACACTCAATAACATTCCGACAGGTGAAAAATTAGAAAACTATTTGAAACGTCCTGCTAATTTGCCTGCCAAAACAGCAAACACACCCGCTAAATCTGAAAAAATAAGCACCCCCGATGACAAAAATGCCCTAAAAACCGCTCCGACCTTTGCAGATGTAAAGCCTTTGTTAGAAAAAAATGTTTGTTTGGCTTGCCACAATGCCAACAAACGCATGATTGGCCCGGCCTATTCAGAAATTGCCAAACGTAAATATACCAACGAGCAAATAGTAGAGCTGATTTATAAACCCAACCCCAAAAACTGGCCTGACTATGCCGTAGAAATGGCCGCCATGCCACAAGTACCCCGTGCCGAAGCGTTAAAAATAGCGGCTTGGATAAACTCTCTGCAAAAATAATGGTGCTATCAAATCTCAAAAATCAAGCCCTCGAACTCCTCCAAAAACTCATTGCCACTCCGTCGTTGAGCCGTGAGGAGCATAAAACTGCGGATTTGATTGAGGGCTTTTTTCAAGAAAAATCAATAATTACAAATCGAAAAAAAAATAACGTTTGGGCTGCCAATAAATATTTTGACGAGACCAAACCAACGATACTCCTCAATTCTCACCACGATACTGTCAAGGCCAATGCCTCATGGACACTCGACCCATTTGAGCCAATAATAAAAGACGAAAAACTCTATGGTTTGGGTAGCAACGATGCGGGCGGAGCGTTGGTGAGTTTGATAGCTACTTTTTGTTATTTTTATGATAATCCAGCTCTAAAATATAACCTTGTTTTGGCTGCTACTGCCGAAGAAGAAATATCGGGAAGAGATGGTATTGAGTTGATATTAAACAACTTACCTCCCATTGAATTTGCAATAGTAGGTGAACCTACCCAGATGCAGATGGCCGTTGCCGAGAAAGGTTTGTTGGTCTTGGACTGCACCGCTCACGGTAAAGCTGGCCATGCCGCCCGCAACGAAGGCGAAAATGCCATCTACAAAGCCCTTGCCGATATTCGCTGGTTTCAGACTTATCAGTTTGCCAAAATCTCAGATACTTTGGGGGCTGTCAAGATGTCGGTAACGGTTATCAATGCAGGCACACAACACAACGTAGTGCCTGATGTTTGTACCTTTACGGTCGATGTACGTGTTACCGAACAATATAGTTTGAACGAAATCATTGAGATTATTCACCAAAATACGCAGTCAGAAATAATACCTCGTTCGGTCAGACTAAAACCCTCGGGCATTGACCACAGCCACCCCATCATACAAGCTGGGCTGACATTGGGGCGTAGCACTTATGGCTCACCAACACTGTCCGACCAAGCACTTTTGCGATGCCCATCACTGAAAATAGGCCCCGGCCAATCTGAACGCTCGCATACTGCCGATGAGTTTATTTACTTGAACGAACTCAATGAAGGCATTGATTTGTATGTAAAATTATTAGAAAAAATAGTGTAGAGTAGTGAGTAGTAAAAAACGAAAAATACAACAATTGGTTAATAATCAGACATTCCCGCTATCGCTCGGTTTTGCCGAGTGATGACTATCGGCAGCCCTCTGGGCAAAAAAATAAACAGCTAAACGTAATTGATTATTTAAACGCCTAAGTTATATGAAAATCACAATCACTCTACTACTCATCGTCTGTATGTCAGCCTCAATTTATTCTCAAAACTCGTACCCGACTATCGGCAAAATCGTACGGCTCGACCCCCGATTGGATAATCTACTGACCCCCGATACCAAAATCGAAGTATTGGCCACAGGCTTTGTATGGTCGGAAGGGCCAGCTTGGGTAAAAGGCTCAACGCCCGAAGGTGGCTATTTGTTGTTTTCGGACGTACCTCAAAATACAGTCTTCAAATGGTCTGAAAGCGAAGGGCTGACTACATTCTTGAAACCGTCTGGCTACACGGGAACGGGATTTTATAGTAACGAACCAGGTAGCAATGGTTTGATTGTCAATAAATTGAGACAATTAGTAAGTTGCGAACACGGCGATAGGCGTGTGTCAGCTATGCCGCTTTCGGGAGGTGGGAAGATGACATTGGCCGATCGCTTTCAAGGTAAACGTTTCAATAGCCCCAATGATGTAGTGCAACATTCGGGCGGGGCGTATTATTTTACTGACCCGCCGTATGGGCTGCCCAAACAAGAAAACGACCCAAGCCGTGAAATAAGTTGGTCTGGGGTGTATAGAATTGGTACCGACGGAGTAGTTACGCTACAAACCAAAGAACTGACACGACCTAATGGCTTGGCATTTGCACTTGACGAAAAAACACTTTATGTAGCACAGTCTGACCCCAATCGGGCTATCATTATGGCTTATCCTGTGCTGACCGATGGCTCTTTGGGAACTGGAAGAGTGTTTTTTGATGCAACCCCAATGGTCAAGCAAGGGTTACGTGGCCTACCCGATGGTTTGAGAGTAGATAAAAAAGGAAATATCTGGGCAACAGGCCCGGGTGGAGTGTTGATTTTTATGCCCGATGCCACACTACTTGGCCGTATAGATACTGGCGAGGCCACAGCCAACTGTACTTTTGGTAATGAAGGAACGGTACTATATTTGACTTCCGATATGTATTTGTGTCGAGTAAAAGTGAAGTGATTTAGTCTAATAATTTATCTTTTAGCTCGCTTTTTAGCAAAAATAGATTTTATCGAAGAACTATTTTTGTCAGTAAATTTTAATTGTGTTTTTTTTAATTGCTCAATTGATTTTTCGAGAAAGTGGTCGTCTGGAAACTGTTTTAATAGCTGTTCTTTTGTAGCTATTAAATGCCTAATATTATCTATCTCTTTCATAGTTATAAATAGATTACTTGTTCTAAATTCAAATGGGATTGGCTATTTTTAGCTCAATAAATCCTTTTGGATACTCGTGTGGCTGCCGACTTTTTCCGAACCAACCATACCAATATTTAGTCATTTCTATTGTATCAATGTATCGGGAGTCTTTTTTACTATAAACGGCCATAAAATTGGCATCAACTTTATAGATTTTTTTAGACTTATCTGCCCAAAAATTATCCTCAAATATACCCTTATTGCTATTTAATCTTTCATTCCACTCAAAAACATTTACAATATCTACATCTTCTGGGTTTAATTTCGTTGTTATAAAACTGCCATCTATCCATATTGACCATGAGTTACTGAAATAGACACTAATATCTAAAATGTAGTTTACTAAACCATCATAAATACTTTTTCTGGTAATAGAGTTTGGAAAGCTATCCACAAAATAAAGTTCTATTTCAGTTAAACTATATTCTACTAACTCATAGGGCGTAAGATTTCCATTCTTGTCGAAATCACCTTTATCAGTCATTAACTTTCTATATTTTATTCTAAAACTTAGGACAAGACAACTGTTTGTCTTTGTTGCGGCGGCGGCTTTTGGGCGAAGGGTCCCAATCTAAAATATAAGATAGCGATACTTCATGCGCTCCACCACTGGCTGCACCCAATGACGAAATAGTGAGGTCGTAGCTGTAGCCAAACGAAAAATTATCTTGTCTGTAACCCACCAAAGCCGTAACGGCATCTTGATTTGGTCTATTGTCGGCAGATTTTACCACTGGAATACCTCTATACCAAAGTCCCAGCACGATGGGTGAATAAGTAACATAAACCCCCAAATCAAGCTGACGGTATGGCCCCTGAAAACGATAGTTAACGGCTGGTGTAATGGTTTTTTCACGCCCCCACTCATCTGACAAGCCTGTGTAGCCACCAAACGGAATATTATACCCAGCATGAATACTCCCCTTGATAGGCAAACGGTCGCTGTTTAATATTTTGAAAAAACTCATCTGCGGGCGGTTGATATGGTGCGCCGATACACCTATCCAGAAGCGGTCTGAGTAAACTAACATTCCAGAACCAAAGTCAGCATAGCCAAAAGTAGGTGTACCGTTTTGAACGATGGGGTCGTTGGTTGTAGAATTGGCAATAAATCCTCGGTTGCTGTACTGGTCGCCAAAAGTAAGTGTGCTTAGATTGGCACTACGGCTACCATACGCCCCCTGCAAACCCAAACGTACCCGCAGGTTATCGTTGAGCTTGACCTGGTATGAATATTGTAGAGCCACTTCTGTCGAGCGCAAGTTTCCTGTTCCTTGCACGTCGTTCATAACAGACAGAGCCACACCACTGTTATAGTTAGAAAAATAATGATCGATGCCAAAGGCAGTAGTTGTGTAGTTGGCAGATAGCCCAGGCCACTGGTTGCGGTAGTTGAACGTAACACGAGGAGCCAAAGCCCCACCAGCAAAAGCAGGGTTAAGGTACAACGGATTGGCGTAAAATTGCGAAAATTGAGGGTCTTGCGCTTGGCTCAAAGTGGCAACAAGCGCAAACAAAAATGCTATGGTGAGTTGTTTAGTAGTCATAACAAAAAAAATAAACGTGTTGGCCAACGGCTGTGGCATCTGTTCCGTCTTAGTTATAAAATTGTAGCAAAAATTTTGCCTAAATAAAAATCAGCCGTTAAATATCATACAAAGAAACGGTTTTTCCAATAAAATGTTATATTGAAACATTGAATCATTATTTTGCGTATCTATATATGAAATTTTAAAACGATTTTTACGTTATCAATACACCACCAAAATTAACAAATGAGAAAACACCAGTACATACTTTTATTGTGGCTCGTGGCCTGTTTTTGCTGTATTCAGCAGGTGCAGGCGCAGGTTAAGTTTGTAATAAAAGGGCGGCTTTGCGCCCCAGATGCTGGCTGTAAGGTGGACTCTACAATTTTTGCAGATACGCTCAAAACAGCTACCGCATGGCAATGGAACTTTGGTGATGGTGGTACATCGGCCAAAAAAGCCCCCAAACATTTTTATATGCAAGCAGGTACTTTTACTGTTTCGCTCACTCGCACGGTAGCGGGCTTGCCTCAAACTGTTACCGACACCGTAAACATTGGCAAACTACCACCTGAGTTTCAGCAATGGAAAAAAGACACGATGATTTGCCCCAATACCAAATACAAAATCGACCCATATCCATTGTTAGCACCGTCGGGGGCAAAATATTTGTGGTACCCAACAGGCGACACCACCCAGACCATAACAACCGACAGCTCAGGTTGTTATTCGGTTCAGGTAACATATAGCAATGGTTGTAGCTACGAAAACAAAACGCAAGTAAAAGTATGTTTGGAACAAAGCAAAAAAGAAGGTGCCAAGTGGTATTTTGGTAGCAACGCAGGGCTTGACTTTTCGGGAGGCTCACCCAGACCATTGACAGACGGCCAACTGAACACTCCCGAAGGTACAACGTCGATTTCTAACAGCAAGGGCAAGTTGCTTTTTTATACAGACGGCATTACGATTTATGACAAAGGCCATGCTGTGATGGCTTCCAAAGACACAGCCAAACTCAAAGGTAGCCCCAATTCAGCACAGTCGGCCTTGATTGTACCACAACCCACTTGCCGAGGCTGCGAGTATTTGTATTATGTCTTTACAACGTCCGAAATAAACGGTACAAAGCAGTTTAGTTATAGCATAGTAGATATGCGCCGAAATATGGGCAAAGGCGAGGTTGTACAAAAAAATATACCACTACAAAACCCTACTACTGAGCGAATTGCGTCTGTCAGAAACGACCGAGACTCTACTTACTGGGTTGTAACACACGACTACGGCAACAATATTTTTAGGGTCTATCATGCCACCAATGCAGGGCTACGAGAGTCGGGGGTATATCCGACTGGTGTAGCTCAAACTCAACCAAATCAGGGTGAGGGCTACATGAAATTTTCGCCAAAAGATAGCACGGGCAAACAAAAAATAGTGATTGTAGTGCCAGGCCCAGCCCGAAATATTGTACAAATTTTTGATTTTAATGACTCAACAGGTAATATTTCGGGCAAACCACTTACACTCGACCTGGGGCCTGCACCACCAAAGGCTTATGGTATTGAGTTTTCGCCAGATGGGTCAAAAATGTACGTGTCATTGTCGGGCAATAGCACAGCCGCCGCTCCGTCTCGACTGTGGCAATTTGACCTTGCGCTCAAAGATTCCACTCGAATATCCGACTCCAAAATACTAATAGACAGCTCTGCCACGCAAGTTTATGGGGCATTACAGATTGGCTCAGACGGTAAAATATACTTGGCCATCAAAGACAGTGAATATTTGGGGGTAGTCAATGTACCTAACGAAGACTCTCAACTAAGCGTAAAATTTATAGCAGACGGTATTTATTTGGCTGGTCGCAAAAGCCAGTTAGGGCTACCCAATTTTGTCCAAAATTTTACAGAGCCATCAACAGGGCCTGGCTTTACGGTATCTGATACTTGCTCGGGGCGACCTACTAATTTTCAATCATCGCCCCTGTGCGACCCACTCAAAGATACCTACACATGGAACTTTGGCGACAACACTCCTCCTGTATCGGGCAAGCAAGCCATGCAAGCCCACACCTACGCCAAGGCAGGTACTTATAAAGTCAGTTTGCGGTTGGTCAATCAATGTAAAGATACGCTTATTTCTAAAAACGTAACCATCATAGCCACCCCCGAAACGCCACGCTTGCGCTCGCCATTGGACACTTGCGTAAATACCCTCGACTTGGACGCTGGCGTAACCGCCGAACGCTACCTGTGGCTCAGGAATGGTTTTGTGGTAGGGCGTACAAAAAAAATAACAATTACCAACGCCCAGTCGGGTGCGTATCAGTTGGTGGTGGCCAATGGCGAAGAAGGCCAATGCCCAGCCACTGCCCGAGGGCAAATCATCGTTCGCAAGCCGCCAGCGTTTCCGCTTGGGGCAGATACCAGTCTTTGTATTGGTGCCAATACCAGTATTTTGTTAGATGCCAAAAGAGCAACAGGCGCCCGTTGGGATAGTTTTAGGTGGAATACTGGCGAAACAACTCAGACCATTACCGTCAAACAAGCAGGTACTTATGCCGTACAGGTCAAAAACGATGCGACACAGTGCATCAATACCGATACTCTTATTGTTAGGGCTTTACCAAAAGCCCGATTGCAAGCCACACTCACACCACCAACGGGTTGCACCATCAAGGACGGTAGCATTGTCGTTGCTGGAGTTACGCCAAACGCCATTTATAAATACCAATGGACTGACCCAACCAATATGCCCGTTGGTAACGGTACTACTATTTTGAATAATATTGGACAAGGAACGTATAAAGTTTTATTGACTGGCAATGCGGCAGTGTGTGCCACTGATTCGAGTTTTAAGTTAGAGGCAGTTAATAATTTAAGAATCGCCCCTACCATCACCAATGCCCGATGTACGCAGCCAACCGCTGGCACAATTACGATTGCGGCCACGGCAGGTACGCCCACAGCTTACAGTTGGACAAACACCGCTGGTATGGCTATTGGTACAAATGCCGCTTTGCTCAAAAACCTATCGCCCGGCAAATACAACGTCAAAGTAACCGACAACACGGGCTGCGAAACCAAATTAAACGATATTGTGGTCGGTCTCACGCCCGAACGATTTGTAAACCTCGGCCCCGACCGCATCAAGTGTATTGGCGATACCGTTATTTTGACTCCCACTGGCCCCGTTTTAGTTGGCAATAAATACATTTGGACAACATCTGATACAACCAAAAGGATAATTGTCTCAAAAGCAGGAACATACAAAATAGACGTAACCAACTCATTAACAGGCTGTACCGATGCCGACGACGTAAAGGTTGAGTTTGTGCCACGCCCCGTTTATGATATGACCAAAGAAGTACCGCTTTGTGAAATCGACAGTCGCTCTGCTTTGCTTATCATAAGGGGTGCGCCAAATCTAAGTTATTTGTGGCTCAGAAGCGAACAAAAAGAACCACGAATTACAGTCAGCCAGGCAGGGGCGTATCCCGTCAGAATCAGTAATCCAGAGGGTTGTATTGTTACCGATACAGCCAAAGTACTAGTACGCTGCGAACCACAAATCTACGTGCCAGAGGTATTTACGCCCAATGGCGATGGTCTCAACGACAAACTTGACTTGTATGGAGACCATTTTTTAGACCTCGAATTTAGAATCTTCAATCGCTGGGGTGAGGTTGTTTTTTATAGCACCGACATTACCCAAAAATGGGACGGCACATTTAGAGGGGTATCGTACCCACCAATGAGCTACGCCTGGACAGTATCGTTCAGACCCAACTACGCCCCGGGGCTTTCTCGCATCACCAAACGTGGGGCTGTGGTTTTGGTGAGGTGAATGTCCCGCGATAGGCTCAAAATATACAAAAAAATGTTATAATTATACAATTTCAAAAAGGGTTAGCAGCCCTAATTTTGTATTCTGAAAATAGTGTTTCAGAATAACCTTTTTTAAATGCTATCACTACTTACTGTGATAGGTACCGTATTATTGACACTCCTGCATAGCGTACTTCAAGCTAAATTGATTCTTGATTTTTTTGTTTAAAACTACTTTGATTTGCCAACTCATGTACCCATATATGACCTTACTGCGTTTAGGGCTATTCATCGTACCGAACAAGCAGAAGATTTTGGTAATAATCGTATTACCAAAATCTACGCCGTCGAAGGCATTGAGGTCTATTCGACAGACGGTATCAGGCCGTATTTTGGGCCTTCAAAAACCAATTTTTTTATCTTAGGACTAAATCTCACAGGCCATACAAACATAGAAATCAACCACTTGGCGTTTAAATCGACACCCAATTCTATTTTTTTCAAATCGCCAGACAAACTTTTACGTTTTGACAATCCGAGTCTAGGCTACTACGGTTATTATTTGTTTTTTAGCGAAAGTTTTATTGAAAAAGTCGTTCCCAATTTTAATTATTTGCAGCAGCAATTTCCTTTTTTGAGTAATGGTATGCCTTTATTTGAACTCAACAAAGAAGAAACATTGGAAATCAAAAACTTGATTTTGAAAATCGAAAACGAACTACAACAAAACGTACCCAACCGTGAGTGGATGATTGGCTCTTATTTATTTCAGTTGTTTATCACAGCCCATAGGAGTTACAGCCGACAAAATTTAATTATTACCGAAACCAACCGCAGCAATACGTCTATTTTGGAACGCTTCAAAAAACTCATTGAAATTCACCACAAAACCTTACACGGAGTACGTGAATATGCCGATATGCTGCACGTTACGCCAAGCCACTTGAACCGTTTGATAAAACAACAAAGCCAGAAAACAGCCAGTAGTATCATTCAAGAACGGTTACTGATTGAAATAAAATCGCTACTTAAATATTCGGACAAAACGATTTCGGAAATTGCTTACGAACTCAATTTTTCGGACGTAGCGCATTTTTCGCATTTTTTCAAACAAATGACAAGCCAAACCCCCAAACAGTTTCAGAAATTGGGGGACTAAAAGGTAGGTAATTGTGTTTGTAAAAATTCATCTAAATTCATTACCCAGACATCGTCTGACTTTGGATAACTTTGTCCTGTGGGTATAATCACAAACCGATGGTCAGGTTTTAAATCGGTCAATGTTTCATAAAACCCTCGTGAAATAGCAGGATTGAGAGATAGTTTAATTTCGATACAAATTTTTTTACCTAATGGGCTAATCAAAAACAAGTCAGATTCGGCACCTTTTTGGGTGCGGTAGTAAAAATGCTGCCAGTCAGAATTTGTAGCCCGCCTAATTTGCTCAATCACATAACCCTCCCATGATGCACCAACCAACGGATTTGAAAGTAATTGCTCATAAGAACGTATATTTGATAAATAGTGTAAAATGCCAGAATCTCTAATATAAATTTTTGGTGATTTTACGATTCGTTTACTTATGTTCGTAAAATAAGACTGTAATCGTACTATCATAAACGCCCCTTCGAGCAAGTCTAAATAGCGACCGATGGTTGGTTGGCTCACGCCCAGAGAACGACTCAAATCACTGACATTTAGTATATTGCCGTGTAAGTAGCCAATCATTTCTAATAGTTTTCGTACCAATGGCGTTGTAACCTGCGTACCAAGTTCTGTTAAATCTCGTTCAATAAAAGTAGTAATAAATGAGCCTATCCAACGAGAGGCCAATGTTGCATTGGGTGCCAATAAAGCCTTCGGAAAACCGCCCCAAAGCCAGTGCTGTGCAAGGTCAAATTGCGATATAGTTTCGTTTCTTGAAAAAGGCATAAGCTCCGTATAAGCCACACGCCCAGCGAGTGTTTCGGAACTACCTTTGATAATGGTTGGCGAAGCCGAACCCAAAATAATAAAGCGAGCGGAGCGGCTGTCCATGTCTATCAATGCCCTCAATAACTCAAATAGTGCAGGCATTCGTTGAATTTCATCAATTACAACACACTTATTTTGATGAAACCGTAAAAACTGCTCGGCATCTGTCAAAAGTCGCCTATCTGATGGTAGCTCGAGGTCTAAATAAATAGAATCGGTCGAAAGTTGTGTTTGCAAATATTTGGCCAAAGTTGTTTTTCCTACTTGCCGTGGGCCAATGATTCCGATAGCTGAAAAATAGCTTAAATCTTCTACTAATGAGTTAGTTATATTGCGAACAATCATAAAATAAGGTAGTAAATTAAAAGTTAAAGTTATAATTTACTACCTTAAAATCAAAATAAAGCTAAAAATACTTTTTTACTTCTGACTAATTTGTACAAAAAAATGCAGGAATTATACAAAAAATAGATTTGGTAACAACCCTAAATTTGTGATGTAAAACGACACGGTCTGACTTTAAATTTTAATTCTACCAAATGACTCCCTATTTTATTGGCCTTGACCTCGGCACTACCAGCACCAAAGTAATCGCATTCGACCAGCGTGGCTATGCCTTGGTTACGGCTGGGGTGTCGTATCCAACGTTTTATCCAACAGTCAATCAAGCCGTTCAGAAACCCGAAACAATATGGGAAGCTGTACGTGCATCGGTCAATCGAGTTTTAGATTCTGTCGATGTATCTTACACATTGGCTGGAGTAGGTTTTAGCGCAGCCATGCACTCAATTATGCCCGTTGATGCCGATGGAAATCCACTTACCGATCTCATGATATGGTCTGACAACCGTGCCGAAGCCACCGTAGAGGCTATTTTGAGTACCGAAGGTGATGTTTTTTATGAGTCGGTAGGTGTGCCACTTCATGCCATGACACCTTTCGCTAAGTTACTCTGGGCAACGCAAAACAATACAGATTGGTTGTCGAAAGCACATAAATTGATTGGCATTAAAGAATGGATTTGGCATAAATTAACGGGGCATTATGAAGTCGATTTTTCAGTTGCAAGTGCTACTGGAATGTTTGACATTCACCAAAACCAATGGTACGAGCCGTGCCTACAAAGGCTCAACCTTAGCACCGACAAGCTATCTACTCCAATAGACACCCTCACCATCAGGACTTGCGTAGATAGCATATTGTTTCCAAAAGGTACAAATATTGTCATAGGTGCGAGCGACGGTTGTTTGGCCAATTTGGGTGCTGGGGCGGTGTCAGAAGGTACGATTGCGGTTACGGTTGGCACAAGTTCGGCGGCCAGAGCTGTTGTTAAAAAACCATTGATTAACAACAACAAAAGCACTTTTTGTTATTATTTGGCACCCAATCACTACGTGGTAGGCGGAGGCTCAAACAATGGGGGCATTGTGGTTGAATGGTTTGTCAAAAACTTTGCTGACAACAATTATGGTACTTTTTATGAATGGATAGACAGCGTTGCGGCTGGGGCAGAGGGCGTAATGTGCGTGCCATATATGCAAGGCGAGCGTGCGCCAGTCTGGGACTCGGCGGCGACAGGGACATTTCATGGCCTCAAAATGCACCATTCGAGACGGCACCTGGCCAAGGCACTCATGGAGGGTATTTTGCTCAACGTCAAGCAGATAGTCGAAAGTATTGGCGTTTTACAAAATCAAACATTTAAGTCGGTCAAAGTGGGTGGTGGCTCGGCGGTTTCGCCCATTGTGTTGCAGCTATTGTCTGACGTGTTGGGGCTGAATGTACACGTTACCCAAACCAACGAACATTCGGCTTGGGGCGCTACCCTGATGGTGATGCGGGCATTAGACTATATTCACGATTTTGAACATTTGTCAGCCAATCCCCCAGTTGTGATTTTTGCTCCGCAGATTGACGATAAAACATTTTATAACACGCAATTAGAAAAATTTAAGAATATATATCAATCTCTTAAATAGTCGTGAGTATGGTGTCGTGAGTTAAATGCAGTGCTGTAAATTAGTAAATTATCAAAATAAAAGTACAGAAAAATACGGAATTTTTCTGTGAAATTCAGAGAGTTCTGTAAGCTAAAAAGACAAATCAGATTTCTTCAAACAATACATTAGACAACAAAAATGAATAACCAAACAGAAAGCATAACGCAAATTGGTGTAGTAGGACTTGGTAAAATGGGTTATCCGTTGGCACTCAATCTCAAAGACAAAGGTTTTGAGGTTGTGGCTTTTGACGTATCGGCTGAGAGTCGCTCAAAAATCGAAGCGGAGGGCGTTGTAGCGGCCAACAGTTTGGCCGATTTGGTTGGCCAGTTAAAAGGCAGAAAAGTAATTTGGCTGATGATACCCGCAGGCGAAATTGTAGATAGAGTAGTTTCAGATTTGGCTTTACTTCTAAACAAAAGCGACATTGTAATTGAAGGTGGAAATTCGTTTTATAAAACATCGGTAGCTCGCCATAACTTATTGAAAGAGAGTGGCATTGACTTCTTAGATTGTGGTACGAGCGGAGGAGTAAGCGGAGCCAGAAATGGAGTATGTGCCATGGTAGGTGGCGAGCGAGAAGTGTTCGATTATTGTGAGCCTGTTTTCAAGTCTATTGCCGTTGCCGATGGGTATCTTTATACGGGTCTGGCAGGTAGTGGGCATTTTGTAAAAATGGTACACAACGGCATAGAATACGGTATGATGCAAGCCATAGCCGAGGGCTTCGAGGTGTTTGAAAAAAGCCATTATGACATTGATTTTGAAGCCGTAGCGAAGTTGTTCAATCAGGGGTCGGTGGTACGAAGCTGGCTCATGGAACTCACCGCCGATGCTTTTGGCAAAGACCCAAAATTAGAAACCATCAAAGGCGTAATGCAGTCGTCGGGCGAGGGAAAATGGACACTCGAAACAGCCTTGGAACTGGGCGTACCAACACCCGTAATTGCTATGTCAGTGATGATGCGATACAGGTCTTTGCAAGACGATACGTTTTCTGGCAAAGTAGTAGCTGCACTACGCAACGAGTTTGGTGGGCATGCAGTTACAAAGAGTTAAATATCTGATTAGTAATGTGTAAATAATAAAATGCAAAAATGCGTAAATGTAAGAATCTATTACTCAAATTTTTATTTGCACGTTGCTCCGTGGCCTGTGTCTCCACAGGACATTGCTCTGGTCTGTGAGACACAGACCAAGGAATCGTAATTTTTTTACCTCAAAAATTTTCAGAAAACTCAATTACTCTAATATATTTTTTAAATTTCTAAATAAAACCCTAATGAAAAAACAATTACGTTCACCAAAGGCATTTTTAGTAATGCTACTGGTACTTTTTCAAACGCTGGCTTGGGCCCAAAACCGTGTGAGCGGAACGGTGTCTGATGCCAACAAACAGATGCTGGCTGGCGTATCGGTATTAGTCAAAGGTACAAATACAGGTACTACAACCGACATAAATGGTACTTATACAATCAGTGTACCTACCAATGGCACGTTGGTTTTTAGCTTTATTGGCTATTCAAGCAAAGATTTTTTGGTCAGAAACGAGGCCAAGATTGATGTATCGCTCACGGAGTCTGCCGAAGCCTTGCAAGAAGTCGTTGTAACTGCGCTGGGTATCAAAAAAGAAGCCAAAAAATTAGGCTATGCTACCACTACCGTCAATGCACAGACTATTACCGAAAACCGTTCGCCCAATTTTATGAATACCCTACAAGGTAAAATTGCTGGTGTAAATATATCGGGATTGGGAACAGGGCCAGCAGGAACATCTAAAATCAGGATTCGGGGACAGTCTTCGATTTCGGGGCAAAATAGCCCGCTCATCGTCATCAATGGAGTACCGATTGACAACACTAACTTTGGCACAAACCCAGGCAACGCCTCAGCCGACAACTCGATTGGCGTGCGTGGCGGTGGCAATACTTCCGACGGTGGCGACGGTTTGAGTTCTGTCAATCCCGACGACATCGAGAGCATGACCGTACTGAAAGGTGCAACCGCCGCCGCACTCTACGGCTCACGTGCCAAAGACGGCGTGATAATGATTACGACTAAGTCGAGAGGCGACAACAAAGGCATTGGCGTAACCTTCAACAGTAATTATACCAACGAAACACCGCTCGATTTTACTGATTATCAATACGAATATGGCCAAGGCGAAAACAACCTTAGGCCGCAAGCCGCCAACCCAACATCAGGACAGTGGTCGTTTGGTGAAAAAATCCAACCTGGCATGACACAAGTTTTATTCGATGGCGTTACCGTTCCGTATGAAGCACAAACAGGCCGTATCCGTAAGTTTTTTAGGAATGGTTCAAATTTTTCTAATACTGTTTCGATAGCTTCTACGTCCGACAAAGGCGGTTTTAATTTGTCGTTTGCCAACATGGACAGCAAGGGCATTGTATCTAACAATAGTTTCAATCGCAAAACTGTAAACTTAGGTTTTGGGTACGATTTGGCCAAGAACCTGAGCGTAGCAGGTAGCATGAATTATTCTAATGAGTTCAACAAAAACCCCCCAAATATCGCCAATCAAGACAATTCTATTCCGACGGCAGTTTATAACATGGCCAATACCATGCCTTTTGATTTATTGAACGAAAAAAAATACAATGCCGCTGGCAACGAGTTTATTTACTCACGTTTTATGAACCGTACCAACCCGTATTTTACACTGGCCGAGCAATTTCAGAATATTACTCGTGATAGGATTTTTGGTAATATCTCGCTCAAATATAACATCACGTCTTGGCTATACGTACAGGGAAGAATCGGGCAAGACTATTGGAGCCGAGACCAAGACTATAACAACTTCCCAACGGGACAGGCTTCGTTGGCGGCTGCACCAGCTGGTTTTGTAAATGGAGTATATACCCAAGAATCTCGTAGATTTAGAGAAACCAATACCGACCTCTTGATTGTGGGAACAAAGAAGTTTGGCGATTTTGGTGTGGACATTACACTCGGTGGCAACCAAATGTACCGCCGCTCAGACTTAAACTCAACCCAAGTAACTGATTTTGTGGTACGTGGCCTTTATACTGTTATGAATGGCCGTGTCAAAGACCCGTTATATAGTTTGTCTGAACGAGCCGTAAACTCGGTCTATGGTTCGGGTGAGTTTTCGTACAAAGATTTTTTGTATTTGAACATAACAGCCCGAAATGACTGGTTTTCGACACTTGCTCCCGAAAACCGTAGCATTGTCTATCCATCAGTATCAGGTAGTTTTGTATTTTCGCAGGCGTTTAATCAAGTACCCAATTGGCTCAATTTTGGTAAAGTACGGGTGGCTTATGCCGAGGTAGGTAGCGATACAGACGTAGGGCCTTATGCCAATAATTTGTTTTATGGCATCAATGCCAACCTATTGCCAAACCCAGCGGGAGCAGCTCAACCTGTGGGCGGCTCGCAAGGAACGGTCGTGCCTAATGCGGGTTTGCGACCTATGCGAACGTCCGAAAAAGAAGTTGGTTTAGAATTAAAATTATTCAATAACCGTGTCTCTGTTGATGCAGCTATTTACCAAAAACTCACCAAAGACCAAATCGTATCGGCTCAAATATCTGATGCTTCGGGTTTTGTGAGCCGCCTCATCAACAGCGGAAGCAGCCAAAACAACGGCTTTGAGATGTTGTTGGGCTTGGTGCCAGTGAAGTCAAAAGATTTTAAATGGGATTTGAGTTTCAATGTTTCGTACAACAAAACCAAAGTATTGAGCCTCTTGACCGACACCGAGGGCGAGCGCATTACGGTTGGTACGCACGTTTTCAATGGTGAGTTGCGGCAAGTAGTCGGCCAAGAAATGGGGCAGATTTATGGTTTTGGTTTTAAGCGTGATGCCACGGGCCAACAGGTTTTTGGAGCAAATGGTATTCCACTTCGTACCGCCGACTTGATTTCTTACGGCTCGGCATTGCCTAAATGGGTAGGCGGAATTAACAATAGCATTAGTTACAAAGGTTTCAACGTATCGGCTTTGATTGATTTTAAACTGGGTAATATGATGCTATCGGGTACAAACTTCAACTTGGTGCGCCATGGCCTGAACAAAATGACACTGCCCGGCCGAGACCAAGGTGGTGTTGTGGGCGTAGGTGTAAACGACAAAGGCGAACCCAATACAGTCAAAGCCAACCCACAAGACTACTGGTCGGTGGTGCGATCGTTGGCATTGATTGAGCCTGTGATTTATAATGGTGGCTACTGGAAACTACGTCAGATTACGGTGGGCTATGACCTAAGCAAAAATTTACCCAAAAACTTGTTCATCAAGTCGGCTAAGTTGAGTTTTGTGGCCAACAACGTGCTGATGCTAAAAAAATGGGTGGACAACATCGACCCCGAGTCGTTTGGCTATTCGTCCGACAACCTCGTGGGTATGGAATCAACAGGTTTGCCTACAACGAGAAGTATGGGATTTAATTTGAACCTTAAATTTTAAAAGCCAAGCCCCCTAACCCCCAAAAGGGGAACATTTTTACGGGGATTTCAAACTAATAACAATAAATAATATGAAAAATATTTTAAAAAAAATACTGCTTTTATTCTCCCTCTGGGGGTTAGGAGGCTTTTTGGGGAGCTGCGACAAAGGCTTTGACGAACTCAACATCAACAAAACGGCTGCTACGGCCATTAACCCTGTTTTTACGTTGAACAATGCGACGGTAAATATGTCGTTTCCGTCAGGTACTATTTTTTATGAAATAGGCATCGTACAACAAATGATAACACCCAACTCGGGGGTTTTGACAGGTGCAAACTTTAACCAAGACAATCGGGACAATACCGTACAAAACTGGCAGCGTTATTACCGCAGCGTGATTCGCAATACTTACGATGTCATTATTACTACCAAAACCAATACCGCTCGTAGTAATCTGTACAATATGGCTCGTATTTTGCAGGCCAATGCTTTTATGATTTTGACCGACTCGTATGGCGAAATACCCTACGCCGATGCCGCCAAAGGCTATACTGACCAAGTGGTTTTCCCTAAATATGACACCCAACAAGCTATTTATACCGACCTCATCAAAGAATTAGGTGATGCTTCAGCGGCCTTAGATGCCTCAAAAGCCATTGAAAGTGCCGATGTGTTGTATGGCGGCAATGTGGCTCTTTGGAAAAAATACGGCTACTCACTACTCCTACGGGCAGGTATGCGCCTTACCAAAATTGATGCCGCTGCCGCTCAAGCGGCTGTACAAAAAGCGGTAGCGGGTGGCGTAATGGCCGCCAATGCCGATAATGCCTTTGTGAAGCACGATGCCAACTATGTAAACGGAATCGGTAACTTATTGAACTCGACCGAGGCCGCCAACGTCTATTTGGCCGCTCCCTTTGCCGACTACCTCAAAAGCACCAACGACCCACGGTTGAAGTCAATCGCTGTGCGCTATGTAGGAGCAAAATCGGGGCCAGAGCAAATCGCCTCACGTGCCACTACTGACCCTGCATTACAAATCGGTATGCCGTTTGGGTTTGACAATAGCACTATCAGCAGCCAAGTAACGGCCAATAAGTTGGCAAGTTTTTATGACTTTTCGCAGGTGGACAGAACCCGTATGGCCAAAAACACCGCACCGTTGTTTTTGGTAACACACGCCCAAACGCAGTTGCTATTGGCCGAGGCCGCCCAACGAGGCTGGGTAACAGCCGCCACCGCCGCCGCTTACTATGCCAGTGGCGTGCGGGCGCACATGGAGCAGTTGGCCAGCTACGATGCAGGCGCAGGCGTTGCGCCAGCGGCCATCGACACTTACCTCAAAGACAACCCCTACAATACAGCCAAAGCCTTCGAGCAAATCAATACACAATATTGGGTAGCTTCGTTTTTGAACGGCCCAGAGGCATTTGCTAACTTTCGTCGGTCGGGTTTTCCAGTACTTGCACCCAATCCATTTCCTGGCAAAGGCATCAAAGGCACGTTCATTCGCCGCCTGACGTACCCAAATTCAGAAATTTCGGTCAATAACGCCAATGTCAAAGAAGCCATCAGCCGCATGGGAGCGGACGACTTGGACTCGAAAGTATGGTGGGATAAGTAAATCTGAGGTTTTAGATTGATAATAAAAGCCACGAACTAATTGAGGTTCGTGGCTTTTATTATTCTCGCCGTTTTCTGCGCTCTTCTCTTTTGAGTTTGGTTAGGTCTGAGAGGGCTTTTTTAGCATCTTTGTATTGGCTTTCTTTGCGCTCGGCTTTGTCTATTATCAGTTTATAATTGTTTGTGGCCGTTTCATAGTCTTTTTCGGTTTCGGCTATTTTGGCCAGAGCCATCAACGACGACAGATAATAGCCCGATGTAAAAGCCTTCGTTTCGGTTGCAAAATCAATAGTTCGTTGGTAGTATTCTTTGGCTTTGGGTGTGTCTTTTTTGTAGTTTTGGGCATAATAAGCCAGCACATAAGCAGCATTGCGCCCACTTACAGGCTCGTAGCCAACTTGCCCCGCATTTATTTTGGCCATGATGCTCAATGCTCTTGCCTCGGCTTCGGCGGTGAGGCCACGTACAAATGCCGACCGCAAATAATACCGCTCAAAATACGGATTTTGTGGATAAGTTTCCCACATATATTTAGCCAAATCATACGACTTGGCGTATTGGTTTTCGTAGCCATAAATTTGCAATAAAAAATAACGGGCTTCGGTACGGGTATAAAAAGCGTTATTGGCCGTTTTTTCCAATTCTTCAATTCCCTTTTGTTTGTTGCCTTTCGGAAACAACCACAAAATAGGTTTGAGTAATGGATAATTTTCGGGAATCCACATAGAAAAATAGTCATACAGGCCATCGCCAAAAACCAATTCTGGGTTTAGTTCTGCCGCCCCTTTGCTTCTTTGGAGGTATTTGAGTGCGCTTTTCCCTGCCAATGTAGCCCGAGTCCAGTGTTTGCGCTCTGAATGAATACGCCCTTTGAAAGCATAAGCCCCCGACAAAAAAAACGAGGCTTCGGTTTTGTCTTCTTTTGAGTCATAGAGTTTTTCGGCAATACTAATGCAGGTATCCATCAAAGCCAAACAACGGTCATCGTAGCGGTCGTCTTCGGTGTTGGGTACAATTTTCCACCATTCGGCCAAACCCATCAAAAAATAGGGCATAGGGTGGTTGGGATATTTGTATCTGAGCCAACGAAACTCTACATCGGCCTCGGCAAACTTAAAACCATACAGTTTATTGATAGCTTCGGTGGCTTCGATTTGTACGGCAGGGTTTGAGAGCAGAGCCGTATATTTTTTGTCAAAATCGGACGAAGCATATAACTGCGCTTGCACTTTGTTAGTGAAAAATGAAAAGTGAAAAACAAAAAATGCAATGGCTGCGGCTACTCTTAATTCTAAACTCATAATTCTAAAATGATGTGATGGCTTATTAACGTACAAATCGCTCTGACAGTTTATAGGCCACCCAAATTTTTATTTCAATACTCCCAATTTATAAACCGTCCTACTTTTGTAAACTTGGTTTGTCCTCAAAATTGTATTCGGAAACTGTGGCCGATTGGGCGAGTCTGGGTAATGTTGGGTTTCTAAACAAAAGCCAGAACGCTTGCCATAAGTTGTGTTGTGTTTTCCTACAATGCTGCCATTCAGAAAATTACCCGCATAAAATTGTACCGCAGGCTCAGTAGTTAGCACTTCGAGCGTACGGCCGCTCGTTGGTTCGGTTACGGTTGCAACTTGGCATAATTGCCCAGCTTGTCCATCAAAAACCCAACAATGGTCATAGCCGCCACCGTTTACAATTTGTTTGTCTGATGTTTGGTCAATACGCTTGCCAATCATTTCTGGTTTTCTAAAATCAAAAGGCGTGGCGGTTACATCTTGTAAAATCCCAGTTGGAATTAGGGTATTATCGACTGGCAAAAATCGGCCAGCGTTTAGTGTCAATTGATGTTCCAGAATATCTCGTTTGGTGTTGCCAGTCAAATTAAAATAAGTATGATTGGTCAGATTGATGGGCGTGGCACGGTCGGTAGTGGCTTGGTAATCAATCTGTAACGAATTGTCGTTTTTTAGTGCGTAAGTTACCATCACTTTCAAATTGCCAGGATAACCTTCTTCTCCGTCCTTACTTGTATATGTCAGCGTTAGTGTTGCCTCGTCGTCGTCTATGGTTGTTTCGGCTGTCCAGATTTGTTTATCAAAACCCTGCACACCACCGTGTAAAGTATTGACCCCGTTATTGATGGCGAGTGTATATTTTTTTTCATCTAATGTGAATTTCCCTCTCGCAATTCGGTTGCCATATCGACCGATGATTGCCCCAAAATACGGTGATTCTTTTAGATAACTCGCAAGCGAATCATAACCCAGTACAATGTCTTCAAATTTACCATTTTTGTCGGGAGCGAGCCAGTGCGTAATCATGCCGCCGTAGTTGCTGATGCGTACCTCCATGCCTTTGGAGTTTTTTAGGGTATAAAGCGTTGCGTTTTTGCCCTCAGTGGTCTTGCCAAAATCGGTTTGGGTGATAGATAAATGATGGGTGTTGCAACTCATATTTATAAAAATTGTGAGAATAAATAAAATTATTTTGGTTATAATGCGCTTCTGTTTCACATTTTCTGGATTAAATACAAAAGATTGGTTACTTGTCGAAAGTAGCTACAAACCAATATATACTTTTTTGACTAAACCCTAAGCCAATGTCTCACGATTCTTCCAAATCCAGTAGTCTTTTTACTGTAATCTCGGCCAGCTCGGTCGGTACGCTCATTGAGTGGTACGATTTTTATATTTATGGTAGTCTGGCTACTATCATTGCAGGGCAGTTTTTTCCAAAAGGCAACGCCACGGCTGCCCTATTGGCTACATTGGCCACTTTTGCGGCAGGCTTTATAGTACGTCCGTTTGGGGCATTGGTTTTTGGACGATTGGGCGACTTGGTAGGTCGAAAATATACTTTTATGGTTACGCTCGTTATTATGGGCGGTAGTACTTTCTTGATTGGCTGTATTCCAGGCTACGACTCTTGGGGTATAGCCGCACCTATTCTGATGCTCATTCTCAGACTATTACAGGGCTTGGCGTTGGGTGGTGAGTACGGCGGTGCAGCCACTTATGTAGCCGAACACGCTCCCGAAGGCCGCCGAGGTTATTTTACTTCTTGGATTCAGACTACGGCTACGCTCGGACTATTTTTGTCGTTGGGAGTCATTGTACTGGTACGTCAGTTGGTTGGTGTCGAAACTTTTGCGGTTTGGGGCTGGCGTATTCCGTTTTTGGTTTCTATTGTGTTGGTGCTGGTGTCGGTTTTTATCCGTCTGCGAATGTCCGAATCACCTGCTTTTATAAAAATCAAAAAAGAAGGAACAATCTCAGCCAATCCATTAAAAGAATCGTTCGGCAAAAAAGAAAATTTTAAAATTGTATTACTTGCATTGTTGGGCGCAACTATGGGGCAGGGAGTGGTTTGGTACACAGGGCAGTTTTATGCACAGTCATTTATTGAGAATATTTGCAATGTTGAGTTTACCCAATCTCGGACTATTATTATGTGGGCTTTGGGTATTGGTACGGCGGGTTTTGTTTTTTTTGGCTCATTGTCCGACCGTATCGGGCGCAAGGGTATTATGCTGGTAGGTATGTTGCTGGCTGTACTGAGTTACCGTATTATTTATGAAAAAATATACCAGACAACAAACTTAAAAAACAAAATCGAAATCACAGAAAAAACCACCAGTAATACCGTAGGCACTTTATTTTCAGGCACAACAGACTCACTTTATACTACTACAACCACAAAAGAATTTGCCGATGGTACGACCTACAAAGAGGTAAAAAAAGCAACGGTATTGGCCAACAAATCAATAGAAAACCCAAAACCCGAAGTCAAAAAAAGTACCACACTCAACAGCAGCGATTTTTGGGTATTGGTCTGGTGGGTACTGATTCAGGTCGTATATGTAACGATGGTTTATGGGCCAATCGCCGCTTTTTTGGTTGAGTTGTTCCCTACTCGGATTCGCTATACATCTATGTCGCTACCCTATCACATTGGCAATGGGGTGTTTGGGGGCTTAGTACCGTTTATTGCAACGGCACTTGTAACGACAGCCAAAGCCGCCAATGAAGCCGCTGAAAAAGCTGGTACGGCTCTGCCCAATCCCCAGTTTTATCTCGAAGGGCTTTGGTATCCGATTATTATTGCCAGTGTGAGTTTGGTTATTGGCACTATTTACTTGACCAACAAAAACTATACTCGTGCCGATGATTAGTAAAACCTGTTCGATTTGTGCTAAATTTGTGTAAAATACGACTGACTTATGGAAAAAAAAACCAAGATATTGTTTGAAAAATGTACTCGATCGTTCATCGAAAAAGAGTTTGGGTTGAGGCGTATTTTGGAATGGGACGCATTAGCCGATTGGTTGGATAGTGCTGGGTTTTCGGTTGAACCGCACGAAATAACAACCCTTGAAAGGCTTATCAATTCGGCTTATTTACGAATAAATGGCTGGAACGAAGAAACACTTAAACTCAATTTTATTTCGCCCATTTTGTCTTTGATTGATTTTAACTACAAATATTTGGGTTCGTTTGCTGATGAGAAATTAGAAGCTGAATTTGAAAAGTTTACACTGTCTGGTAAAGCTGATTGGATGGCTGCCAAAGGAATTGAAAAACCAGAAATTCCTTATTTTTTTTTACACGAGCGGAACACCGCCCGATACAAAAAAGGCAAATCAGAAAGTGACCCCGAAGGCCAACTTTTGGCGGCAATGATTACAGCCCAAAGCCTCAATCAAATTTCGTTTCCGTTGTATGGTGTAGTAGTAATCGGTAGTATTTGGAACTTTGTATATTTAGAAAATCAACAATACGACATCAGCAAAAACTATAATAGTGTGGATATAGACGACTTGATGACAATTGTGAAAATATTGAAAAGAACAAAAAGAATACTAACCCAAAAAATGGAAACTACCTAACAAAAACCAAAATGAACAAAATTAAAAAAATACTTGGCCTCGTTTGGATAACTCTGGGGCTATATGCTGGTTATGAGCTATTTGGTCGTTATGGCGGCAATCTGAGTAGTATCAAAATGGACGATAAAATCCAGGCAATCGTCTTTGTCTTTGTACTCATTCCTATCATTGTAGGTTCGCTGGTACGCTTTGGCGTGTATGCACTACAAGGTGAGTATGACCAAAAATAATCACTTATATTTACCATTTCAATTAAACAATTATACCCACGAAAACACTATCCTGTACTCTGTTTTGTATGCTATTGACTGCTGTTTCAATGGCTCAGTTGCCTGTATTACCGTACCGACATCAAGTTCGGCTGGGTGTTGGGGTGTTATTTGTAGGCTCTGGCGATATGATAGGCTCAAACTATCGCAACGAGTATGAGTATTTGGTTCAGAAACGAATATCAGTTGCCGCTTCGCTCAATTTTGGTCAAGCTGCACGAGAAATTCAAGGAATTGGAACAAAAACCTACCGAGTAGTAAAAAGTGTTACAACTGCCGACATCAATTTGTTGTTTGCCCCGATTGATACAAAAACGTTTAAAATCAAGGCTGGTGCAGGACTGTCGTTCAAAAAACAGTTGGACAACGACCCCCGTTCGGTAGGTTTTAGCAGAACAAATTATGGCGGCGATCCCAATTTTGAAATGGTAGATTACAACTACCAAGGTAATATTCGTACTTTTTCGGTGGGTTGGGTCGTTCCTGTTTCTGTCGAGTTGTATGCAGGTCGTTGGGCATACCAGCTACGCCCTTCGTTACATTCTTTTTCTGATGGCGAAATCAATACAGCCTTAGTGTTTGGTGTGGGCTATCGATTTTAGAAAGGTTGTTTGTATTATTATACCCAGAAAGGCAATATTGTGAGTAATTGCTACTTGAATCATAGATAATAAAATAAATGGTTGTCCGACAATTTTTGTGGACGACTAAAAAGCAGGGACGTAGGGCATACAGACTCATGCCATGCCCCCCAGCCACAAAAACTATCATAGAACCAAACAACTGAAACGATGCAAAATCTATTAGACCGAATCACACTCAACCCCCATGTTGGACATGGAAAACCGACAATGCTTGTGTGCAATATGCACTTTTGAGTGTTCAATCACCTTCTGCCAAAATAGCAGCATGAAATTTTTGATTGAATACTTGAAACAGATATTCGATGAAAATTTCGATACTTTAATCACCTCTTTGATACATAAGAACCTTGTAATCATTGGGTTAGATTATATAATTACATAACCACAACCCACTATACCAATGCGTATCCGTACTTTTGACCAATACCAAGCCGCTTACGAGCAGAGCGTAGCCAATCCCGAAGCCTTCTGGGCTGACATTGCCTCTCATTTTTATTGGCACAAACCATGGACAAAAACCTTAGAATGGAATTTTAAAGAACCTAACATCAAGTGGTTTATTGATGGCAAAACCAATATCAGCTACAACGCCCTCGACCGACATTTGACCGAACGAGGCGACCAAACGGCTATACTCTGGGAACCCAACGACCCTACCGAAGAAGCTATCGCTATTACCTACAAAACGTTACATCTCAAAGTCAGTCAGTTTGCCAATGTCCTCAAACGTCATGGCGTTGTCAAAGGCGACCGTGTGTGTATATACCTACCCATGGTACCCGAGGCGGCCATAGCGATGTTGGCCTGCGCTCGCATTGGGGCTATTCATTCAGTGGTTTTTGGTGGTTTTTCAGCCCAGTCTGTCCGAGACCGTATCAATGACTCTGATTGTAAAATGGTCATAACCTCCGACGGTGCCTACCGTGGCAATAAATCTATACCCATGAAAGACACCGTGGACGATGCGCTGGTGGCTTGCCCGTCGGTCGAAAAAGTAATCGTCTTGACCCGTACCCGTCAGCCTGTGTCGATGATAAAAGGGCGAGATTATTGGTGGGAAGACGAAATAAAAAAAGTAGCTACCGACTGCCTCGCCGAAGAAATAAACTCAGAAGATCCGCTTTTTATACTTTATACGTCTGGCTCAACAGGCAAACCCAAAGGTGTGGTACATAGCACGGGCGGCTATATGGTTTATGCTACCTATACGTTTGAGAATGTGTTTCAGTACGAGCCAAATATGGTTCATTTTTGTACTGCCGACGTAGGCTGGGTAACAGGCCACAGCTACATAGTATATGGGCCGCTTTGCGCTGGCGCCACTACCATGATGTTTGAAGGCATACCAACCTACCCCGACGCTGGCCGACTATGGGATATTGTAGATAAACACAAAGTAGATATTCTTTATACTGCCCCCACGGCCATACGGTCGCTGATGGGCTTTGGTTTGGGGCCATTACAAGGCAAAGATTTGAGTTCGCTCAAAATATTAGGCTCAGTAGGTGAGCCTATCAACGAAGAAGCATGGAACTGGTATTCTGAAAACGTAGGCAAAGGCCGCTGCCCTGTGATTGATACTTGGTGGCAAACCGAAACAGGGGCTACCATGATTTCGGCCTTGGCGGGCATTACGCCCCTCAAACCTGCTTGGGCTTCGTTGCCGCTGCCAGGTGTGCAGATGATGCTCGTGGACGAAAACGGAAAAGAGATATTGGGCGGTAATGTGAGTGGTAATTTGTGTATCAAGTTTCCGTGGCCGTCTATCATTCGTACTACTTGGGGCGACCATGAACGCTGCCGCACAGCCTACTTCTCGACTTATGATAATCTTTATTTTACTGGCGATGGTGCCATGCGTGACGAAAATGGCTTTTACAGAATCACAGGCCGAGTCGATGACGTACTCAATGTATCGGGACATAGAATAGGCACTGCCGAAGTAGAAAACGCCCTCAATATGCACACTGGCGTTGTCGAAAGTGCCGTAGTAGGCTACCCACACGACATCAAAGGGCAGGGGATTTATGCGTATATTATCTGTGAAAAAATACCCGAAGACGAAAGCCTGATGAAAAAAGACATTTTGGCTACCGTTACCCGTGTCATTGGGCCAATAGCCAAACCCGATAAAATTCAGTTTGTGAAAGGCTTACCCAAAACCCGCTCTGGCAAAATAATGCGGAGAATATTACGAAAAATTGCCGAAGGCGATACCTCAAACATGGGCGACATCACTACGCTACTTGACCCTACGATAGTCGAAGATATAAAAAATGGTGTGGTGTAAAAGGCGTAATAAAACAATAAAATAAATACAAAAAATGCCAGTTATTTCGCCACTCAAAGCCACCAAAGCACTCGTCAGACAACCTGTTTTGCGGTCAGAAATGGACGTTTTTAAGGCCAATCTTATTGTGCTACTTGACAAAATTAACACCATTGACCAACGCCCCAAAGACGAAAGCGAAGAGCATCTAAAAAACGACCTTCGGGATTTTTTGCGAGATACTTACTACCGAGGCACCCACGCCATTAACACCAAAGACAAAAAAGACTTGGTGATACACACAGGCAAAAGTACCGACAGCGATGTGGGCGTAATCGTCGAAGCCAAGCGGCCTACCAATGTGGCCGAGATGATATCGGCAGACAATTTTAATAAAAAAGCCCTGCACGAACTCGTTTTGTATTACTTGGACGAGCGCAGCCATGTTGAAAATACACAGCTCAAACACCTTATCATTACCAACATCAACGAGTGGTATGTGATAGATGCCAATGAGTTTGACAAACATATTTACCGAAACACCCAAATTAGAAAACTCTACGAAACCAAAATCAATGACCGAAAAGACAACCCGTTTTTTTATGAAGAGATAGCCAAAATTATAGCCAAGACCGAGGTAAATTTAGACTATGTTTATTTTAATATCAAAGACTACCAAACGCCTCTACGCAACCAAAACCCCGACGACGACCACCGCCTGACGGCTCTTTATAAGCTACTGTCGCCAGCGCACTTGCTCAAAGTAGCTGCCCCCAACGATGCCAACTCGCTCAACGAACGCTTTTATAAAGAACTGCTGCACATCATTGGTCTCGAAGAAACCAAAGACGGGGGCAAGAGCGTCATTAGGCGTAAAACAACCAACCGCCATGCGGCTTCGTTGCTCGAAGCTGCCATTGATGCCATCGAAACCGAAGATGTGCTGCACCGTGTAACAGACGGCTCGGCTTATGGCGCAACTGTGCCTGAGCGTACTTTTGCAGTAGCACTCGAACTTTGTATTACGTGGATAAACCGAATATTGTTTTTGAAACTACTCGAAGGCCAGCTCATGGGCTACCACCAAGGCGACAAAAAATACCTGTTTTTGAACTTAGCCACCATCAACGACTTTGACGAACTCTTTAAACTGTTTCATAAAGTACTGGCCGTAAACATCGACAACCGCACCGAGGCCATCAAAACTAAATATGGCCATGTACCCTACCTCAATAGTTCATTGTTTGACATTAGCGAACTCGAAGACCAAACCATTAAAATAAATGCCTTAGACAACGGAGGCATCATGCCCCTAATAAAAGGCTCTGTATTAACTCCCCCACCTTCTGGGGGAGGCGGGCAGGGGCTTCTTTCTTATCTTTTTCAGTTTCTGGACGCTTACGACTTTGCCAGCGAGGGAGCCACGGTAGCCATTCAGGACGATAACCGAACAATAATCAACGCCTCGGTGCTGGGCAAGGTTTTTGAAAAAATAAACGGCTATAAAGATGGCTCTATTTATACGCCTGCTTTTATAACGATGTATATGTGCCGCCAAACGATACGGCAGGCAATAATACAAAAATTTAGCCCCCACCCCTCAGCCCCCAGAGGGGGAGTTGAAATAGCTCCCCCTCTGGGGGCAGGGGGGCTGGGCTTCACCGACATCTACAATCTTATTGGCTCAAAAATTTCTCGAAAAGAAGCCAATGACCTCATCAATACCCTCAAAGTGTGCGACCCTGCCGTTGGCTCGGGCCACTTTTTGGTGTCGGCACTCAACGAGATTATTACCATAAAAAGTGAACTGGGTATATTGATGGACGAAAACGGCAAACTACTGCGAGACTATGAAGTGAGCATACTCAACGACGAACTCGTAGTAACCGACATTGACGGCCAGACTTTTGTCTATAACCCCAACAATAAAGAAAGCACACGGGTACAAAAAACACTGTTTCACGAAAAACAAACCATCATCGAAAATTGCCTTTTTGGGGTGGACATCAACCCCAACTCTGTAAAAATATGCCGCCTAAGGCTCTGGATAGAACTATTGAAAAATGCGTATTATAGCTCCCCTGCCCCCAGAGAGGGAGCTATAGAGACTCCCCCTCTGGGGGTTGGGGGGCTTCAAACCCTACCCAATATCGACATTAACATCAAATGTGGTAATAGCCTTTTGAGTCGATTTGCACTTGATGCCGACCTTAGCAAAGCCCTGCGTAGCATCAAATATGACGTAGCGGCCTACCGTGGGTTTGTGAACGACTACAAAAACGAAAAAAACCGTGATGCCAAACGTGGCCTAACCAAAATTATTGACAGCATCAAGGCTGATTTTAAGACCGAAATAAACAAAAACGACAAAAAACTACTGGCTCTCAATAAACTAAGTGGCGAACTCTACAACCTCACCGCCCAAACCAGCCTACTACCACCCACTCCCAAAGAGGCCAAAGTACAGCAAGCCGTACAAGCCCGCCTCGAAACCGACATAAACAAACTGAGCGCACAGATTGACGATATAAAAAACAACACCGTTTATAGAAATGCCTTTGAGTGGCGATTTGAGTTTCCAGAAGTACTCAACGACAATGGCGACTTTGTAGGCTTTGATGTGGTGATTGGAAACCCGCCGTATGTTGATTATAGAGAATTGGGAAGCCAACAGACTGACGTATTAAAGCAATACAAAACTTCAGAAAACTCACCTCGCCCTAATCTGTATCAATATTTTATCGAACAAGGGTATAATATTTTAAAACAAAGTGGGTATTTATGTTATATCAATCCAAATCAGTTTTTGTCAATAGATGCTGGTTATGGTATTAGAAAATTTATAGTTGAAAATACAATTATTCAGTTTATAGACGACGTTTCAAACATTAAAGTATTTGATAAAGCTGCTACTTATACTATTGTGTGGTGTTTTAAAAAAGAAAAAAACGGTAATTATCCCGTCCGAATTAGTAAATGTAATAATCCAGAAGATATCGGAAAGGCATCGTTGACAGTCAGAAAAAATGACATTATTGCCAATGGTAAATACCTGATAATCGCTAACGTGAATCAGCTATTGATTAACAAAATTGAGCGAGAGAAAGTAAAATTAGGTGAGTTGTCTAATATGATTTGGGGAACATCTCAAAGCGGATATGGGCAGAAAAAAATAAAAAAAGATAGTTTTGAACAATTACTCGACTCAGAAAAAACAACTTATAAACCAATTATTCAAACCAGAGACATTAAAAACTATGTCATAGACTGGAAGGGCGAGTACATACCTGCTGAGTTATTTTCTACAAATGCAATTAAGCGGTTTGATGAATCTGAAAAAATAGTAGTTGCTCGTATGACACTTCGTTTACAGGCAGCTATTGACTTTGAGAATAGATATGTAGGGAAATCAACAATAATATTTGATGTAGATAAACGACTAAATAAGAGGTACTTACTATCAATACTTAACTCAAAAGTAATTAATTTCTGGTATAGCAATTATTTTGAAAATACACATTTATCGGGCGGTTATATGCGGTTTGATATTCCGTACTTAAAAAAAATTCCCACTCTTATTGCTACCCCCGCCCAGCAGCAGCCAATTATAGATTTGGTAGATGCGGTGTTGTTGGCCAAGCGAGATGGGAGGCCAAGCGACACGTTCGAAACCCAAATAGACGAGCTGGTTTATGAATTGTATGGCATCACAGCCGAGGAGCGGGCGGTGATAGAGGGTAAATAAAATTTTATTAGCTTTGTAGAAAAATAAGAAACGAACATGACAGCTATTACACCAAAATTAAGCCCGATACAGGTTCATTTGTTGCGTTTTTTTAGTGAGCGCAACATTAACGACCAAGAAACGCAAGAGCTGCAACAGCTCATTGCCAATCATTATGCCCAAAAAGCTGACAAACTAATGGAAACGATTTGGCAAGAAAAAGGGTATGACGAAGCCAAAATGTTTGAAATATTGGAGCAAGACCTGTCAAAAAACACCAAATGAAACGCCGAATCATTCTTGACACAAACTGTCTTTTGGTTGTTGTACCCAAGCGTTCACCTTTTCGATGGATTTATGATGAAGTTTTGAATAATGAAATAGAATTGGTCGTTACTACTGAAATATTATTGGAGTATGAAGAACAATTATCGTTTTTTTATTCAACCGAATATGCTGAAAATATCCTTAAAGTGCTGATGAATCTCCCAAATGTCATCAAAATAAATCCCATTACATTCAACTGGTTGCTCATTTATCAAGACCCCGATGATGATAAATTCGTAGATGCATATGTGGCTTCAAACACAGATGTAATTGTTACAAACGACCGACACTACAATATCTTAAAAGCGATTAAATTTCCGATAGTCAATGTTTGTAAGATTGTAGATTTTGTAGTTAATGAGTAACTTTTTTTTAAGTACTTATTCAAAACTAATACTGTATTTTTATTTTAATAACTTGTTGATTAGTAGTTTTTTATTTGGCTTACGATACCGTATTATATACTCACGACTACTTATTTAACCCAAAAACAAAACAAGCCAACCTCAAACGAGGTTGGCTTGTTTATTCACGGACACCAATATAAAATCTTAAAATGGGGATTTGCTCGTAGCCACCCACTCATGTTTTTGTTTGTCATAGACCAGCGTAGAGTCTGGCCATTCGATATAATGCTTCATTGCCAATAAGTGAGCAACGCTACCCTTTTTGACCATCTCACCAAACAGATAATTGCCCCGCTCTATCACAAGGCTATCTGACTTAAAGTGAGGAGTACACCACAGTTCTTCATAGTCGGTGGGCAACAGACTCCCTTTATTGAGCCTAAACCTCCCACCTATGCCACGCCTAAAAATTGTACCCGCCGGGCGGCTTATAAAGAAGTAGTGTACAGAGTCTGGCGTAACGCTGTACTTAATAAACTTATAGTCTGGCAAACGCTTTGCATATTCGGCTCTAAACTGTGGCTCTAATCTTGTAAGATTATTGGCCCCACGGGCATATTCACTTGTATAAGCAATTATGTTTGTAAGTAAAGAGTCTTGCTTTGACTTAGAAAAATACCTACCTGCGCTTTCTTTGGGTTGGCAAGCGGTAATATAAAGCGAGCAAAGCATAACTTTTGCTGTATAAAGCACTACTTTACTCGCTTTGTTATTTACTAATAAAACCATTCAGTTATTTACTATAATCTGTTGTCTGTGAGCTAAAGTTTGTCCACTTTGCTGTCCAGTCGCTGTCTTTGAAAGCACCAATAAAGTCGGCAGCCTCGAAGCCCGATGGCGACACTCCGCCTTTTTCTAAGCCGTCAGCTCTGCCGTTGGTCAGTGTAAAAGCCGGGCGACCTGCACCCCAGAGTGTTTCGCTGATACCAGTTGTAGTCCAGTCTTCAATAAGTTTATTACCTGCTTGTCCTGCAAACCACTCTGACGGTTTTTTGCCGCCAATAAGTTGTAAGGCAACAACGGGCGAAGCCGTGTTTACATCACGAATTGCAAAGCCATTTGGATTGACTTGGCCGACAGTTGCTACACCAAAGCCATTGTTTCCCCAACCTTTGACGGCCGACACTATTACACGATTTAGTATCAGTTCGTTATTTTGGGCATTGGTCAGTGTGTTGTTTCCATCAATATAAATACCATTTGGATAGCTCGTTATGAGTGTATTGTATATTTTTGATTTACAGTTGCGGCGTAAATGTGCGCCATTCTGAAACTGCGGGCTTATACCCGTCGCAGCTACTTGCTTAGGGCCAATAATAGAAAAATTAGATATAACGGGCGATGTAAAAGGTGTGTTTGATGTACCACCCGTATCGTTGTCTATCTCAAAACCATTTGACCCAGACTGGTCGGCAATGGCCGCACCACGGATACCAACACCATATTGTAGGTTACCACTGAAACCGTTGTCCATATCAAAGTCGTCGTCAATACCACGGTATGCCACTAAGTGTGCGCCATTGGCAGTGCCACCAAACCATTCAAAAGAGTCGTCGCCACCATAAGATGCCATACAATAATCTATCACCGTACCACTACCTAACGACCCAAGTGTAAATGAATTGATTTCTTGATTTGGGTTAATCGGAATACCAGCATACTCAACACGTACATATTTTAGCGAGCCTGAATTGTCGGCATTGTCTTTGCCGCCATGAAAAGCACCATAGCCACCTTCTAATTCGGCCGTGCCGCCTGGTAGGTTGTTTGCTGCTTTACCACAAATCACCAAACCACCCCAGTCGCCTGTCTCACGGTCGCCAACGGGTCTTGAAGACGTAAATACAATAGGCGCATCGGCTGTGCCATTAGCAATAATTTTACTACCACGCTGAATAATCAATGTGCCTTTTGATGCACGGTCGCCCATGACGACTGTACCTGCCTCGATGGTCAGAGTACCTGTTTTGGTAATTTGACTACCATCTGCCGACTTGTCTTCGCCCACACGCACAAAGCCATTTAGCAAATATATTTTGTCTTTTGTCCATGAGATATTACCCTCTAATGTACCAGTAATGGTTACAATGGGCTTAGGCTGAATCGCCGAAACGGTAACGACCTGTGTACCAACTGTTGATGATTGTCCAGCTTGGTCTGTTGTCTGAAACGTAAACACTATCGATGAGTTGGCTGGTGCGCTCTCTACCGTATAGTCTTTTGTGTAACTGTCGGTATTGCCAGTTGTGTATGCTTTCGTGTCCCACTGAACACCGTTCTTTAATACTGTCAATGTACGCAAGCCACCTGGGGCGTTGAGTGTAGCCGTAATTTTGACAACGCTACCTGCCAAGCCAGACACAGCCGCACCCGCTGAAACAGTTGGTGCTGGAAAAACTTCGGCTTCTTTTTTACAAGCATTAAATACCACCGTTGCCGAAAGCAGAGCCGTGATAGCAATAAATGATTTGAATTGTTTGAACATTTGGGTAAATTGTTTTGGGTTGTTTACTGTTTTCTGGTACTTATTTTATTCTGTAAGAAAACCCTAACTGAACCGTCTGGCCTGGACGATAGGTCTGGATTAACTGGTCATTCTTGCGGTCAAATTTTTGGTCTTGGTTACCATCTTGTAGCAATACATTGCCTTGATTCAAAATATCGGTAACGCCACCTTTCAAGGTCCAACGTGAGCCAATGGCTTTTGAAAACGTTACGTCTAACACACCACGGGGCATTTCATAAATATCTGGGTAGCCATCAAAGCCAACTGCAAATATGCGGCGACCGATTACGTTGTATAGCACATTGATTTGTAGGTCTTTGGCTTGGTCGTTGTAGTTCAAGCCTACATTGACAATATACGGCGACTGGCCTTGTAGTGGGCGGTCGTCTGACTGCCCAACACCGAGTGTTCCTAACTTTACTCTACTAAATATGAGAGCGGCATTAAACAATAAACTTGTCTTCTGAAAAACCGATGCGCCACTCAAACTCGCCAATCCCTTGCGAACTTCGATTTCCATACCCGAACTTACCGATTGTTTGGCATTGGCAAAAGTAAAAGTTTTTGAGCCACCACTACCTGCGCCCGGTACCACTATTACCTCCACTGGATTGGTAAAATATTTATAAAAAGCACCTATACTCACTATCTCTGATGGTGTTGGGTACCATTCGTAGCGTGCATCGAAGTTGTCTATGTTGGCTGTCTGAATGTTTGGGTTGCCTTTGTAAACAATATTATAATCAAAATCATAAAAAGCAAATGGGGCTAATTCTCTAAACTCTGGCCGATTGAGCGTGCGGCCGTAGGCAAAACGTACTAATTGTTTTTCAGAAAAATTATAGGTCAAATTGGCCGATGGTAATAACTGATTAACGGGGTACTTTACATCGACAGGTGTGCCGTTCAACTCAGCCGACTTCATAGTTTGTGTATTGGCTTCGTATCTTAGACCTATGATGGCGTTAAATTTTTTACTGATTGGTACATTGGCCATGGCGTAGCCCGCCAGTAGTTCGTTCGAGGCATTATATGAGTCGCTCGGGTTACTTTGCTCGTCAATTCTAATACCAGTCAAATTATTGATGTTTTCAGGCTGAAATAGTTGTGTGATTGTACCACCCAATATTTCGGGGTTTGTACGGCTTGTACGTGTATAGCCGAGGTTTCGGGCTTTGAAGTCTCGGTTTTTCATTTCATAAAAAACCCCAAATTTTAATTCTATATCGCTCAGTTTCTGGGTCAAATTTACGCTACCCGTATAAGCATTTTCGTTCATCTTGGACGAAAAGCGACCCAAGAAAAACGAGGCCGCTGTACCAGACGGCACAAAGATTGTTTTCTTTCCAGTAGATTCTTCTAAGTCCGAACGGAAACGGCGATAGTCAGGCTGGTCTCTGTAAGAATAATTATAGCCAGCTACCCAGTCAATCGCAGTGTTTTTACTATTAAATTGGTGTTTGCCAACCAACTGCCCTGTATAAAGTCCACGATAGACTTGGTCAAAAGAGCCGTTGTCGAGTGTAACCGCCGACTCGTTGTTGCGACCTGTGCGGTTTACATAGCTACCTGTACTGTTTTGGCTAAATAAGTTTTTGAACTCAAATGAATGGTTTTCGTTTATTCTTACGGCCCAGTTAAACAAGCCACCTGCTCTGATGTTGCGATTGTTTTGGCTATCTTGGTAGTTGTAGATAACCGACTCGCTACCTTTATCGTTTTCGTTAAAGTCTTTGCGGTTAATTTCAAAAACTGTGCGAGAGTCGCTATAACTCAAAGACGTGATGTTACCAATACGAATTTTGCCCACACTAAATCTATTATTTATCGTTAGTCCAATCCGCTGGTCGGGCATTGCCGTTGTGCTGTTAGTTGTCCAGTCGTTTTGTAGTGAGCGGCCAGACAGTTCGAGTTCTGCACCAGAGACACCATTCAGATTTTGGGGAAATTTAGCTGGTAAATTTTGATAGCCATTATTAAAACCCGTCCAATAGTTTGCCCCCTGCGATGGCTGTCTTATGTTGTCAAAGGTAGTACCAACACGGTAGCTGGTGCTATAATCGAGAATGATGCTGTTTTGGTCAGGAATATTTTTGGTAAATATCTTAACAACACCACCCGCAAAGTCGCCAGACAAGTCGGCTGAGGGGCTTTTGAAAATAAGTACTCTATCTATTTGTGAACTCGAAATGATGTCGAACGAAAAAGACTTCACGTCGGGTTCCATTGATGGCGTAAAGGCATTGTGTAGCATCACGTTGTTGTAACGAGAATTTAGCCCTCTGATATTCACAAAACGGTCGCCAACTATTGTGATACCTGGTACACGCTTGACGACTGCCGCTGCGTCACGGTCGAGTGTACGTGCTATTTGCTGCGAAGAAATACCCGTAACAATATTTTGTGAAGCCTTAATTTCAGATATTACCGATATTTCGGTGTTGGTTTGCTTTGTGGCCACGATTTTTACTTCTTGGAGGGTAGAGGCTTCATCATCCATTTGGGTATTGACTTCGGTAATATTGTCGGCAACAACGTTTACGTTATCAATTTCTTTTTTTCGGTAAGAAACATAAGTCAGTATCAACTTTACTTTACCAACTGGTACTTTTGAAATAGAAAAGAAGCCATTAACGTCTGTGGCTGCGCCTTGTGTTGTGCCTGCAATCATGACCGTGGCACCGATTAAATCTTCATTGCTTTTGGAGTCTTTGACAGTACCTCTGATTGTACCTGTTTGGGCAAGTAGTGAGGACGAAATGATTAGGAGGGGTAAAAGTAAATAGCTTTTGGTTTTCATATTGGTGGTATAATTTTATAGCACAAAATTACGCTTCCAATATTATCTTAATGTTAAGTCAATGTTAAGTGTTGGTTACTTTTCCAAAGCGCACATAAAATTTGTACCTTTACGGGCGTTATTTCATTCCAGTTTATCAAACATAAGTAATTGTGCAAAAAAACATTACATCTGCCTTATTATCAGTATATTACAAAGACGGCCTCGAACCAATCGTAAAACTACTACACGCCAACGGTGTAAAACTATACTCAACAGGTGGCACGCAAACATTCATCGAAAACCTTGGTATTCCAGTAACAGCCGTCGAAAGTCTAACTGGCTACCCGTCTATTTTTGGTGGACGGGTCAAGACCTTGCACCCTACTGTTTTTGGTGGAATTTTATACAGACGTGATGACGCTGGCGACGTAGCGCAAGCTGCCGAATTTAATATTCCAGCCATAGATTTAGTAATTGTAGATTTGTACCCTTTTGAAGAAACAGTAGCCTCGGGTGCGACAGACGAAGAAATCATCGAAAAAATAGACATCGGTGGTATATCGCTCATTAGGGCTGGGGCCAAAAACTTTCAAGATTCAATCATAGTGTCGTCAAGGAGTCAATATGCTGATATTTTTGAAATATTAACCAAAAAAAACTGCGCCACCGACCTTGCCGACCGCCGCCGCTACGCTACCGAAGCCTTTGCCACAACGAGCCATTACGATACAGCTATCAATCAATATTTCAGCCCAGCCCCCAAACCTGCTTCGGCAGACCGTTCGGGGGGGGCTTCGCTTCGTTATGGCGAAAACCCGCATCAGTCTGCCATTTTTTATGGCGATTTGGACGCTATGTTTGATAAACTACACGGCAAAGAACTGTCTTACAACAACTTAGTCGATGTTGATGCCTGCGTGGGGTTGATTGACGAGTTCAAAGACAACGACCCAACTTATGCCATCATCAAGCATACCAACGCCTGCGGTATAGCCACAGCCAGCACACCCAGAGAGGCATATCTCAACGCCTTGGCTTGCGACTCTGTTTCGGCTTTTGGTGGAGTAGTCATCACAAACGTGAACGTGGACTTGGCCACTGCCGAAGAACTCAACAAACTATTTATGGAAATACTCATAGCACCGAGTTATGATGAAGCCGCATTAGGGTTATTGAAATCGAAAAAAAACAGGATATTACTCAAAAGAAAACCTGTCGAATTGCCGACCAAAATGGTAAAGACCATACTAAATGGCCTCTTGGAGCAAGACAAAGATACGAGCATAGAAACCGCCGCTCAAATGACAACCGTAACGACCAAAACCCCAAACGAAGCAGAGTTTAGGGCATTGGAGTTTGCGATGAAAGTCTGTAAACATACCAAATCTAATACCATAATATTGGCCAGAGAAAACCAGTTATTAGCCAGCGGCACAGGCCAAACGTCCCGAGTAGATGCCCTACGTCAGGCCATTGACAAGGCAATGGCTTTTGGGTTTAGCTTAGAGGGTGCAGTGATGGCTTCCGATGCGTTTTTTCCATTTCCAGATTGTGTCCAAATTGCACACGAGGCAGGCATTACGGCCGTTGTTCAGCCAGGCGGCTCAATCAGAGACAAAGAATCGACCGACTATTGCAACGCCAACGATGTGGCAATGGTAACAACTGGCATAAGGCACTTTAAGCATTAAAAAAAATCAAGCCCTCGAGCCAGTCAAAGTCTATAGTTAAAAAATTTTTTGTTTATTTATTTCAAATACCCAGCCATTTCGGCTTGCATTCGTTGTGCTTCTTGGCCTGCTTGTTGGGCAAAGTCATGGCCAGACGAAGCATAAATAACCGACCGACCGACATTGACCAAAAGCCCACAGTCTGCATTAAGACCATACCGAGCAACCTCCTCTAAGCTACCGCCCTGCGCTCCAACGCCTGGCACAAGCAAAAAAGCATCGGGGATTATCTGCCTGATTTGAGCCAACATATCGGCTTTGGTTGCACCTACCACATACATCAGTCTGTCGGCGTGAGGCCACGTTTGAGAAATCCGAATGATACGCTCAAAAAGCTGCTCGTTGTCAATATTAGTCATATTCTGAAAATCTACACTACCTTCGTTAGAGGTCAGAGCGAGTAATATCACCCACTTATTTTCAAATTCTAAAAAAGGCAAAACTGAATCTCTGCCCATGTAGGGAGCAACGGTAATAGAGTCAAAATCCAGCCCAGACGATGTTTTATCGAAAAATGCCCGAGCGTAGAGCGTAGAGGTATTGCCAATATCGCCTCGTTTGGCATCAGCAATCGTAAAACAGTTTTTTGGAATGTAGTCTAAGGTACGTTGCAAACTCTGCCAGCCGTTGAGGCCAAGGGCTTCATAAAATGCAATATTGGGTTTGTAGGCCACAGCGTAGGGCGCAGTGGCGTCAATGATTTGTTTGTTAAATTCAAAAATAGGGTCTTTGGTAGCCAACAAATGAACGGGGATTTTGCGTAAGTCGGGGTCGAGACCTATACATAAAAAAGACTGTTTTTGACGAATCTGGGCGATGAGTTCTTGGCGAGTCATGGGGGATTGGATAGATTTTGGGAGCGAAGCCATCGCTTTGAGCGATGGCTTCGCTAAGGGACGAGTTAGAAATAAGTTACAATTTTTGACTTACAAAATTCAAATAACCAAATTTGTACACGGGGTCGCCCGTGCGATTTTCGGTTTTACAGTTTATTATTTTTCTGTTTCTAAGTGTGCTGTATCGTTGGTTTTGATTACTGTAAATTGCTGAGTTTGGTAGTCGTATTCCAATTCGTATAAACCCAAATTAGCGTGCGGGAAAGTGTCCATTTCGACCAATGGGCGGCGCAGAAGTGTTGTCAATAAAATACGAATGGCTCTACCGTGCATGGCCACCAAAACTACTTTTTCGTCAGTCCGAGACAGTATCAAGTCAATGATTGGCATTTGGCGTTTTTGTACATCTTCGGGACTTTCACCACCGTCGGCTGTCATATCTGTTTGGCCGTTTTGCCAGCTTTCGGTCAAAAACTTATAATAATTACCGTCGCTATTTGCTGGTACAATGCCCTCTCTGATGCCCCAGCTTATTTCGTTGAGGCTGGCGTGCGCTTCGTGCGGGGTGTTTTTGAGAATGAATTTGGCTACGCTCTGCATTGTTCGTTGTAGTGCCGATGTATAAACTTTATCGAAACTAATGTGCTGATAAGCGGCATAAAAAGCCTCGGCTTGGGCATGACCCAATTCGTTGAGTGCTGAATCAACACCACTGCCCTGTACAATGCCCTGACGGTTAAAATCAGTTTCGCCGTGTCTGATGAGGTAAATTGTTTTTTTGTTCAAAATATTCGTATTTTTATTTCACTACTTTTTTCCAATTTTCAAATATATCCTCAAAAACATCTTGATAAACAAAATGAGGTGGAGTGGCAGGAATTAAAACGTCTTTCAATCTGTCGCCTTTGGGTTTTCGGCCATACGAAAACTTAAATCGATTGAAAGTGATACAAGCCGAATAATAGATTTTTTCTTGTAACGACATACTTTTTTTGGGAATAAGTACCGAAACATTGCTATTGGGTACAAAGTCAAACGAAGACACATAACTATATGAATGGCTGCCTTGCCCATCGGTCGAGACATAAATAGTGTTGTCTGGATAAATATATTTTTCGTCTATCAGTGATTTATCAATATACCCAGCGATGCTGCCCGTGTAGCTTTGAGAAGGTCTGATATACCTAATGTCATTGTCTGTTTCAGTATCTTCTTTTACTTCTACCTCAGACGATGCCAGTCCGTTCAAAACCTCGAATAGTTCTGCGAGCGGCACTAATTGAGGAAACTGATTACCACCAATAAATTCTGATTTGGTATATTTCAAATCCAAGAGGTCGTTTAGAAGCCTGTATGCCAAATAACTTTGTGTATATTTTTTGAAAACGTCAAAATTGAGTTTGTCGTAGTCGGCTACCAAATACGTTTCGGCACACCACTCATCGGTAGGTTTTAGTTCTTTTGTAAGGCATATTCCTTGCTTTGTTTCTCGGTTTACATAATCGTTCAACCATTGCTGTTTTTTGTCAGTCCAACTATTATTCAAATCTATTCTACCTCGCCCTTTTGTTTTGACAAAACCATCTTCACGCCAATAGCCTAACCAAGTTTTTTTGCCTTTTGGGTGCGGGATATGCGCTGTAATGACAAACAAACACGTAACGACACTTACTTTTGAATTATGAAACAAGTCTTCGGGCATTGACATAATGGCCTCTAATGTATGATTTTCTAAAATTTTCTTTTTTCGTTCCAATACATCACCTTTTATTGATATGGCACAACTCAGAGGAATGATTGCCATACATTTTCCGCCTTTTTGAAGCACATTTATGTTGTTTAAAACAAAGTCAAGTTCTTCAATATCAGTCTTATTACTCTTATAAGGAGGATTCAAAAAGCCTATATTTGGTTTAAACTTACCTTTGACTTGCTCTGATAGTTCAAAACAATCGCCCAATAACACATTTGCCTTCCCATCGCCATGAATAACCATATTGGACACTCCGAGCGCATAAATATCGTCTTGATATTCAATACCAATCAATTGATTTTGCTTGATGTTTTTTATTTTTTCAGTATCGCCTTTGGCATCTTTAATCATCATTTTCATGGCACTAATCAAAAAGCCGCCTGTTCCACAACAATTATCAAAAACGATGCTGTCGCTATCTACATTGACTATTTCGGCAAAAAACTCTGTAATATGAGGCGGTGTCAGTACGATTCCCAAACCTTTATCGCTATTGGCATATCTCAAAAACTCAATATAAAACTGGCCGAGTGTATCAAAATACCGATGCGTTCTCATAAAAGTATTGACATTGATTTCAATACTTTTGATGAGTTCGATAAAAAAATCTTTGTCGGTTGTGAGAGTCGTATTAGTAAGTACAAAAGAGAATGCCTGCCGTAGATTACCGATTTTGTCGGTAGGTAAGTTGGCATTTGTAAACTCGTCTGCTATTGTTGTCAATAGATTTTTGGCAAGTTGTTCTGGTTTTTTGTGAGACGTAAAACTGGTTTTGAAGGCTTCGTTTTGTAACGCAATCAAAATACCACTAATCAACAAACTTCTTTGTGCTTCTTTGATTTTTTTGGTGTGCAGCAGCTCATTCAAATCTTTGGTGTATTCTAATAATTTATTATAATCTTGGTTGAATTTTAAATCACTATTTAGATATGATATGTAGTAGTCTTGCAGCGACAATAAATCTGAACCCAAAAATTGATGCTGCTTGTTATGGTTCTTTAAGTATAAAAATTGCGAAATTTTTAGTTCTTGTTCATTTTCGCCACTTACGGCAATGGCCAATACATCAAACTCTTTGGAAAGAAAAGAAGCATACAATAAAACGCCATCAACAGCAAAATCACTATATTTATCAAGGCCAACGCTTTCATGTTTTTTAGTGTCGGCCTTACATTCGACAACAATCAAAAAATTAGTGTATTCTTTTGATCGAATGATAAATTCTGGATACCCTTTTCCTGTCCCTTTTTTTGATGCGTTAGACAAAAGTTTATCTATAATCTGAAAATCGCTTTTTTGCTCCTCTACTACAATGTTTTTGTCATCAAAATACCCTTTATTTGTGAGTAGTTTTCTAACTATTTGCTCAGTTTTTCTTTCATTAGCCATAATACAATCTTGTCAGTTATTGATTTGGTTGTAAAGTTAATTTTTTCTATCCGATGTTTAACAAAAATATTACACTCGAAGCCATAAAAAGCATAGACCAAAACACCATTGCCAGCCTCATTGGCATTGAATTTTTAGAAATTGGCGACAACTACTTTACCGCCCGAATGCCCGTCGATGCCCGCACACACCAGCCCTTTGGTATATTGCACGGTGGCGCATCGGTTGTTCTGGCCGAAACACTCGGTAGCATGGCCTCGTTTATGTGCCTACCCGACCCCATGAAGCAGCGAGCAGTAGGGCTTGACATCAACGCCAATCACATCAGAGCCGTGAGAACCGGCTGGGTATATGCCAAAGCTACACCACTACACATTGGCCGTACGACCCACGTTTGGGAAATAAAAATCACGACCGAAGACGATAAATTAGTCTGTATTAGCCGCTTGACGATGGCCGTTATTGACGTTTAGAGTGCCATCAAATTACAACCCCTCACGTCTGAATTATCAAAACGCCCAATTACTTCAAAACTATTGGGCAAGGCCAAAAATCGGCCTAAATCTTGGGTTTCAATGAAGCTACAAGAGTCTAAGTTGGCCAAATCGACGACGTTAATGCCTCCCGTTTTTTGGGTTTGTGTCTGGTCAAATATGGCAAAGGGGTCATTGATTTCTCTAAGTAATATTTTCATGGTTGGTGGCGTTTCAAAGACTCCATACCCTTTTGAATAGGCTTGCGAGAGTAGCTCTGTCATGCCATATTCTGAATGAATGACCTCAACACCAAAGGCTTGTGTGAGTGTTGCGTGTACTTCTTCTCTGAGCATTTCTCGGCGGCGGCCTTTCATACCACCTGTTTCCATGACAATCAGGTTGGGTATGTCTCTCAAAAACGATAAATCAACACCACTCTCGGCTAAGTCTAATAATGCAAAAGTTACACCCCACAAAAGAGTAGTTGAATGATTGCAAGGTTGAGTGTTTTTTTGGAGAATTGCCAACAAGTTATCCACATTGTGTAGAAAAAAACCCGATTCAGTTGAATTTGTTTTTTGAATAAATTGAGCAATCATATACACCAGCGATGAGTTATTTCGTTCAAGATACGACGGCAGTAGTGCCAGTATTTGAAAAGTGCCAAGAGAGCCGTAAGTTTGTTCAAAAATATGGGTACTGATTGCATTGTACCAGTCAGTGTCGGCTACGTGATGCTGGCTTGTAACGATGCCTGTCGTGCCGCTACTTTCAAAAACTGTACTGATTGGCAACGAGCCTGTTACGACTTTATGATTTTTGAAAAAACCGATAGGCATAAATGGAACGTCGGTAATAAATTTGATTTGAGAGATGTCTTTTTTTAAATATTTCAAGTAACTTGCGTAAACAGAATTGTGGGTGGCTTGATACCGAAAAATGGCCAACGCCAGCGCATCAAAAGTTTGATAATTAGCATTCAAAATTTGTGTTTGTAACTCGGCTCTTGTAAACATTTCCTTTGTTGTTATTCAATCGCAAAATTAACTTATAGAACGACTTTTAAAATTATTCAGTAACAAAACCATGAAAAATCCCTCATTATGTTATCTAATAATTGGCCTGACGGCTATGGCTTTTGGCCTGAGTAGCTGCTACGAAACGCCCGATTATAGCACAACCCCCGAAATTGCGTTTAACAGCATTACCAAATTTACAGTAGCCGACCCCTTTTCTGGGCCAACTGCCAAACGAGACTCGGTCGTGATTACTATCGACTACAAAGACGGCGATGGCGACTTGGGCGAAGTGCCATCTGGACGAGACAACCCCAAATATTTTGATTGGGGCAACTACGAGCTACGAACGTTTAGAAGAGAAGCCAATGGTAGTTTTAAAGAACTTATATTGCCCGAAAACAAAAATTTATTTTTTACTGAATTAGTAAAAAACAGCAAAGCCACCAACCGTAAAAGCGTCATTGAAGGCACGCTTGACTACGGCTCGTTTTTTGGTTACACAAAACAAACCAAATTGAGCGTGGTCAAATTTCAGATTCGTATCAGAGACCGTGCGCTCAATGTTAGCAATATGGTAGAAACTGACACCATTTCGGTACCAACCAGACCATAATTTCTTTATAATTTCTTTATAATTTTAAGTAAGTAACTGAGCAAATTTAAACGTAATTTGAAATTCGACTAAATTATTGAAAATCAAACATTTATTCACTCAATCATTCATAATTCTACATTATTACTTATATGCAAACAGCAGATTTAATACGTGAAATTCAGTGCTTGCCACTTACCAAACGGTTTTATGTTGTAGAGGAAACCATAAAATCTATTAAAAAAGAAGAAATACAGCATCAAATGGAATTAGCTGCCGATAGCCTTTACAGCAACTATGTAAACGACAAAGAATTAACTGCTTTTACTTCGCTTGATTTTGACGACTTTTATGAAACAAAGTGAAATTTGGTTGATTGACTTAGACCCTACAAAAGGCGTAGAAATACAGAAGAAAAGACCAGCCATTATAGTAAATGACGATAGATTAGGTAAACTGCCTCTAAAAATAATCGTTCCAATTACAGACTGGAAAAACCACTACGATGTTGCCCCTTGGATGGTAAAAATGGAGGCTAACTCTATCAATGGGCTTTCTAAAACGTCATGTGCTGACTGTTTTCAGATTCGCTCGCTTTCGCAAGAGCGGCTCATAAAAAAAATCGGTAGTATTGATAGCGAAACACTGAACGAAATTAAAGAAGCCATCAGAAAAGTATTGGATATATAAAACAACACCTAAAATCGAATACTAAAATACCAAAAACTACTTTTATGAAAATCGGATTGTTTTTTGGCTCATTTAATCCCATTCATGTTGGGCATTTGATAATTGGCAATACCATGGCCACCACTACCGATTTGGAACAGGTTTGGTTTGTGGTGTCGCCGCAAAATCCATTCAAAAAAAACAAAGGACTGCTGCACGAGTTCGACCGCTTGGATATGGTCGAGCGGGCTATTGCCGACAACCACAAGCTTAAAGCCAGCAATATAGAGTTTGCCATGCCCAAACCCAGCTATACGATTGACACACTGACGTGGTTGCAAGAAAAATACCCACAGCACGAGTTTAAACTCATAATCGGTGAAGACAACCTGGCACAGTTTAAGAACTGGAAAAACTATCAACAGATTTTAGACTATTACGGCCTCTACGTCTATCCACGGCCTAATGTTGCCCCTCACGACTTTGCCACGCACCCAGCCGTAAAGTTCGTACAAGCCCCGTTGTTAGACATTTCGGCGACTTTTATCAGAGATTGTCTCAAAAACAACCGCTCCATCAAGTACATGGTTGCCGAAAGTGTCGAAGAGATGCTTGTACGAAAAAAGTTTTATCAGTAACTACTCGCTATTTTTATAATGCTAATCCTATATATTTACGGCATAAGCAATGGAACAATGACTTGCCAATTTTTTGAAAGTTGGCAAATCTCTCACACCGTCCTAAATTATGAACAAGCCACTTCAAGAATTGACAACCCAAGCGGGTGTAACAGAGGCAATATTAGGCGAAATACTGCATTATTTCAAAAAAGAGATAATCGCCAAAGATGCCATTGTGCTACGCACAGGTCAAGTGAGCGACTCTTGGTATTATATCGAGAGCGGCCTGATGCACGTCTATAACGAAGGCGACGAAGGCCCTGAAACTACCTGGCTTGTGGCC
>JAYWHT010000003.1:0-22657 GCA_043777595.1 Spirosomataceae bacterium | reverse complement strand
TCAGACCGTCCAATATTTCAATGTCCTTTGTCCAGTCTATTACCAACCAATCTTTTTGAGGCTCGGCCACAATTACCTGCTTTGTTTTTGTCAAAATCCATATCATTTTTTGAGTACCAAAGTCAAGCATTTTTTTTGTTTTTTGGTAAATATACTCAAAGTCGGTATAGGTTGAGTTATCGATATTTACATCAATTTCTATGTCAATCATCGGCGCAATGTTCAGATAGTGGGTATCAATCATATTGGGTAATAAACTCATTTTTTTATAAATCATCACATCGCCCGACACATTGTTTCCTTTATCGATATGAACGCCGCCCTCTCCAGAAAAAATGTGGTACAAACTTTCGTCAAGATGACGATATAATAACCTATTGAAATATGAAATAATATAAATTTGTAGGCCACTTGCTCCCATGATTTCGTCGCTTGTTTTTTTGTTTTTTAGAATAGAAAGATACCCCTTATAATAAATTGGAATCCCGTTCAGAACCTCTTTTATTAGATAGTCGGGTACTTTTGAGCTGGCTTGTCGGTGTTTTGGGCGCAGGAGTGTGGTTTCCATGGTTTAATTTTTTAGTGATACACTACAAAGTTAAGTAATCAAATACAAAAATATGCTTTTTGAACTGTATATTTGAAACTCTAAATATTTGAAACGCTGATATTAACCAAACTCAACACGATGAACAAGAACCGTAAAATATTTATCACAGTCTTCATTACATTTACACTTGTTGTAGCATTATTTGCCATAGATATGGCCAGACGAACGACTGCACCCTGGAATCGCAAAAAACAGTTGGAGAGAGCTTTTGTTGTCTCAGATGCATCAGACTCGTTAGCGATTGATTCAGTTATACAAAAAAAATGATATACCTATGAAAGCAAGACCACTATATTTTGTTTTTTGGCGGCTGACTATACCCTTATTTTTTGTAGTTAATCTTTCTTCGTGTTGGCACAAGCAATGTACCATTAGAGGTTGCCAGGTTCGTTACGAACATTCGCACGGAGGCCAAATAGTAAGAGGTAGAGGTACTTTTCCTCGTATTCATTTTTTTTGGATTGAACGAACTATCGCCGCAAAAAAATCTGCTGCTGCCAACCGTCGGAGAAAGCAAAAAAAGTAGGTTTTGTATTATCAGAGAAATTGACGAAATTTGTGTAAATGTGTAGCTATATTATTGTTTTATACATTTATTATTCAGAAATTATTTTAAAATAATCATTTTCAATAACATTATGTCCGAAAACACCGGTCACCTCATTCCTATCAATATCGAAGACGAGATGAGAACGGCTTACATTGACTACTCGATGTCGGTTATCATTTCTCGTGCCTTACCCGATGCCCGTGATGGCCTCAAACCAGTACACCGTAGAGTACTTTATACGATGTTTGAGAATGGCTTTTTGCACAACCGAGCGTATAAAAAATCGGCTCGTACAGTGGGAGACGTTATGGCCAAATATCACCCACACGGCGACACGGCGATTTATGATACAATGGTCAGAATGGCACAGCCTTGGTCGCTTCGCTATCCACTTATTGATGGTCAGGGTAACTTTGGCTCAATAGACGGCGACTCGCCTGCGGCCATGCGCTACACTGAGTCCCGTCTAAGAAGGCTTGCCGAAGAAATGCTTGTAGATATCAATAAGGACACCGTCGATTTTCAGCCTAATTACGATGACTCAGATTCAGAACCATCGGTATTGCCTGCCAAATTGCCTAACTTGCTTTTAAATGGTTCTTCGGGTATTGCCGTTGGTATGGCTACCAATATGGCACCACACAATTTGTCGGAAGTATTAGACGGTGTTGTGGCATATATCGACAACCACGACATCACGATAGCCGAATTGATGCAGCACGTCAAAGCCCCAGATTTTCCTACTGGCGCAATTATTTATGGTTATCAAGGTGTAAGAGCCGCATTTGAAACAGGCCGAGGTCGAGTTATAATGCGGGCTGTTTCAAACTTTGAAACAACTAAAACAGGCCGTGAGCAAATCATTATTACCGAAATACCATATATGGTAAATAAATCGGAAATGATTAAGCGCATAGCCGATATGGTAAACGACAAAAAATTAGACGGTATTTCGGGTATTAGAGATGAGTCGGACAGAGATGGTATAAGAATCGTCTTTGAACTTCGCAAAGATGCCATTCCTAATATTGTACTTAATAATCTCTATAAATATACGCCTCTTCAAAGTTCGTTTAGTATCAACAACGTAGCCCTACTCAATGGCCGCCCTGTGATAATGAACCTCAAAGATCTCATAAAGGCGTATGTGGAACATCGGGTAGAGGTAATTACCAGACGTACATTGTTCGATTTGCGTGAGGCAGAAAAACGAGCGCATATTTTGGTAGGACTACTCATAGCTCAAGAATATATTGATGCTGTTATTGCGCTCATTCGTAGATCAAAAGACCCAGAAGAAGCAAGAAACGGATTGATGGCCGGCGAATTTATGACTGCCGACCAGAAAACTGAATTTTTGTTGAGTGGGCTGACACGTCTAAATATCATCGATTCGTTTGATATGGAAGCTGGACAGGCTGGGCGAATATTAAGCGAAATACAAGCTCGTGCCATTCTCGAATTGACACTTCGTCGTTTGACAGGCTTGGAGCGTGATAAAATTACGGCAGAATATGACGAACTAATGAAAACCATTATTTTCTTAAAAGAAATCCTGGCAAATGAACCTCGTAAATTTGAGATAATTAAAGAAGAACTGGCCGAAATCAAAGCCAGATATGGAGACGAACGCCGTTCTAAAATTGAATATGCCGCAGAGGAGTTTTCTGACGAAGACATGATTGCCGATGAAGATATGCTTATCACTATATCTCGTCAAGGCTATGTAAAACGTACTGCTCTCAGCGAATACCGTACTCAAAGCAGAGGTGGGGTTGGCTCTCGTGGTGTAATAACCAAAGATGATGATTTTACAGAACACTTGTTTGCCGCAACAATGCTCAATCATTTGCTGATTTTTACAGAATTTGGTCGTTTGTATTGGCTCAAAGTCTATGAAATTCCTGAAGGTGGCAAAGTTTCAAAAGGCCGTCCGATTCAGAATTTGATAAATATTGAATCTGGCGATAAAGTACGTGCCGTTATCAATACACTCAGTCTAAAAAATGCTGATTATATTGCTAACAATTATATTGTAATGTGTACCGAGTCGGGTATTATCAAAAAAACCTTACTCGAAGCCTATTCACGTCCACGTACCAACGGTATTATTGCAATTACAATCAATGAAGGCGATAGACTATTAGACGTTGCATTGACGAATGGTGAAAACGAGATTATAATAGCCTCAAAAGCGGGTAGGGCAGTAAGGTTTAACGAAACTCGGGTAAGGCCAACTGGTCGAGGCTCAATAGGTGTCAAAGGCATTGAGCTGGGCGATGACCCTGACAATCGTGCTATCGGAATGTTGTGCGTAAGTCGTCCAGATACACAATTGCTGGTAGTATCTCAAAATGGGTATGGTAAGCGGTCTGAGATATCCGATTATAGAATTACCAATCGTGGAGCCAAAGGTGTTATTACGCTCAATGTTACTGAAAAAGTCGGTAATCTGGTAGCTATCAATGAAGTATCAGATGGCGATGATTTGATGATTATCAACAAATCAGGTATTACAATCAGAACCTCTGTAGCCGCCATCAGAACTGCTGGGCGCAATACCCAAGGCGTAAAGTTGATTAAATTAAATAATAGTGATGAGATTTCGTCAGTTACCAGAATCCAAAATGAAACAGTAGTAGTGGGAGAGGAAAGTGGCGAAGAAATACCAGACATTCAAAACATTGAAGTACAAAACAATGAAACTACGGAATAAGCGTTAGTACGTACAAAAGTTAAATAAAATAAAGGTTAATTAAAACTTAAAATCTACAAATGAAAAAAACAGTGTTAGTGTCAGTATTTGGATTGTTTACCTGCGCTGCTTTTGGCCAAGATATGTTGGACAAAGCATTGATAGAATCAACAAAAAAAGAAAAAGAAAATAGCGACAAAGCAATCTTAGACGAAAAGAAAAAAAATAAGCCTCAAACTTGGTTTGATAGAGGCAAAATATACGATGGAATCGGGCAGCGTTATGCTATGATAGACTCAAGTGGTTCTTTGGAGGCGTACAATTCCTTTAAGAAAGCCATAGAATTAGATGCTGCAAAGCCTGGAAAAATAACAAAAGATGCTCAGAAATATCTATCGGGTGGGGGAGCAGACGAGGGCGTAAATTTGAGAGGAGGTTTATTGACAAATGGAGCGCAAAAATTTCAATCAAAAAAATACGAAGAGTCCATAAAATACTTTACTTTGGCCGAGGTCATTCAGCCTTCCGATACTTTGGCACCTGTTTATGGTGGTTATGGTGCATTACAAGGCCAGTCCGAACTCAACGGTAGAATTTCTAAATTAGAAAGTGCAAGCCCGAGAGACGAAGCGACCATAGCACAGTTAAAAGAAAAAGCTAAGTCGTTTGGGGCAATAGCGGCAAGTCAAATGGAGATGTATATTGCCAATGGTGGAAAAGATCCGGGCAACTTTCAACTACTGTCGCAACTTTATCGACAAGAAAAAATGGCCGATAAAGCCATCGTAGTTTTAGAAAAAGGAATGGTAGCAATACCTACACAAAAAAATGCTTTTAAAGCAGAGCGAGTCAATGCGCTCTTGGAGGCTGGTAAAACTACTGAAGCATTGGCAGGTCTTACCGAATTGTCGGAACTCGAACCAACTAACGCACAATATGCGCTCAATACTGGAATTTTGCACGATAACGCTGCCAGTACCTTTTCAACCGAAATTCGTAAGCTAAAAGATGCACCTAAAAAATTGATAAATGCCGAGCGACATTTAAAAGAATCTGAAGAAACAGATAAAGTATTTATTGACGAAATCAAGCGGTTAAACGATGGAATCAAAAAGCAACCTAAAAATGCAGAATTAAAGCGTCAGAAATCAGAAACGGAAACTCGTCAGAAAGACAATAGAAAAACCATTGATGAAAATAAAGCTGAGGTAGCCACCGCCAAGAAAGAGCTTGAAGTTGTTGGAACTATTGAGACCATCAATGCAAAAGTAATCGAACTGACGGCCAAACAGAACGAGAAAAAAACATTAGCCAAAGAGTCTTATTTAAGAGCATTGAAAGCTGACCCTGCCAGTTACGATGCGCTTTTTAATATGGGTGTATATTATTACAATGAAGCTGCCGAGCTAAAATCGTCTGTCGATGTAATGGATATGAAAGAATATAACGAAAAAGGTAAAATAGTCGAAGGCAGAGTATGTGGAAAGTTTAAGCAAGCATTGCCATTTTTTACAAAAGCTAAAGCCGTCAAAGTAGAAGATATTGTAGTGGATAACATTAAAACTATTGACGGCATATTAAAGCAATTTGAAGAAAAAAAGATTGTATGTGAAGAGGCCAAGTAAAATGATTAGAATACAAAAATAATAGAACTAACAAAATAAGCCACCTACAACTGTAGGTGGCTTATTTGTTTTTAGAATAAAAATAATTGAGTAACAATAGTTGTCTGAGTAAGTATTAGAATGTTTTATTTAACATAATATAAATTATATAACAAAATATTTCCATATAATTTTTACTGAATAAAATACCATAGGGCTTAGAATTGATTACAGCCCGAAGTATCAGTAAGATGTCAAGAGTATTCGATTTTTAGTTAATTTTTAAACCAAAAAAAGTTATTATTTGGCATCTTTTTTGTATATTTTGAGTCTAAACTGATATTGAGTTAAAATTAGTAAAATGGAAAGAAAAAGACGGCTAATGCCAATAGACATTGATGGTAATGAATTTATAGACGAACAAAGTTTTAGAGTGATTGTTCATGCCAACGAAAGTCTGTTGAGCGAAGATATTAAAATTAAACCGTTTGCTGGAAAATATGAACGCTACTTTTTTGATGAGGATAAGAAAAAAATCATTATCAAAGAAATACTCAACATCAATGCCGATGGTTCTGTAATTATTCGCTCTACAAGAGGTATTTTACGAGGAATAGCTACCTATTTTATGAACTCAGCAATTTCTATCACCGTTACAATGCTCAACGAAGAACCTTATAGCGAACACCTTTTAGGTTATGTAGGCCGATACGACTACGCAACTATTGAGCATATTAACGTGATTTGTTCTGCAATAAACATAAAAAACATTCCAACGGCACGTACTGAGCTACTCATTCCCTGTGGTCAAGGACGTTCGGCTGCTTTCCCTGAATTGATAGAAACAGAATCACAAGCGTTCTACAAACTCAATTATAAATACCCCCATTTATACAAATCATTACAAACTCGTATCCTCAAAGGATCTAATGAAGTTATATGGTAATTTGTGTTATTCATACAAAACTGAAATAAGTTCGGCTATACAGGCTGGTTTATGCTGGCCTTCAATTTCAAAGACACATTTCATTATCAGTCTAATCCCATTTTTGATATCTTCTAACGATACTAATACACCTGTCATTCTGACATTACTACCTGCTGGTACTGCCGACGTAAAACGTATTTTATTTGCGCCATAATTAACACCCATCTTGACCGAACTTACTGTAAACAAATCTGACATAAACTTTGGTGCAAGCGACAGCGTCAAAAATCCATGGGCAACAGGAGTCTTGAATGGCGAAAGTTTTTTAGCCATTTCCACATCTGTATGAATCCACTGGAAATCTAATGTTGCTTTGGCAAAGTCGTTTATCATCTCCTGAGTAACAGTCAAATATGGGGTTGAGCCAATCTCTTGCCCTACCATTGTTTTTAATTCTGATAAATTTAAAAAAGTTTTCATTTTTAGAAATAATAAAATGTGTAATATGTATTGCAATCTAACGATTTTTGGCGACATTGTTATCTTATCAAACCAATACAATAGTTTCTGTTGTCATTGTACGAGTTTACTATTTAATATCATAAATCTATGAAAGCTATTTTATGCAAGTCGTTTGGACTACCCGAAACCCTTGAATTATCCGAAGTGTTGTCCCCACAGATAAATAAAAATCAGGTGTTGATCAGTGTCAAAGCCTGTGGGGTTAATTTTCCAGATACGCTTATTATACAAAATAAATATCAGTTTAAACCACAACTACCTTTTTCACCCGGGGGTGAAGTTGCAGGTATCATTAAAGAAGTAGGCGAAGCCGTCAAACATTTGAAAGTTGGCGACAGGGTCTTTTCAATGACTGGCTGGGGTGGTTTTGCGGAAGAGGTAGCGGCAGATGCTGCCACTACCCTACCCATTCCTGCAAATATGGATTTTATTACAGCTGCTACAACGATGTACACTTATTGTACGTCTTACCATGCACTCAAAGACAGAGCCAAAATACAGTCAGGTGAGACACTTTTGGTTTTGGGTGCGGCAGGAGGTGTTGGTCTTGCGGCCGTGCAGTTGGGTGTTTTGATGGGTGCAAAAGTGATAGCCGCCGCATCTACAAACGAAAAGCTGGCTATATGCAAAGAATTAGGAGCGACCGAAACCATCAATTATACTTACGAAGATCTAAAAAATAGAATCAAAGAACTCACAAACGGTCAAGGTGTTGATGTCGTTTATGATGCCGTAGGCGATAAGTTCTCTGAGCCTGCCCTTCGTTCCATGGCTTGGAGGGGTCGCTTTCTTGTAGTCGGTTTTGCTGCTGGCGAGCCTGCACATATCCCACTAAATTTAGTTCTACTAAAAGGCTCAGAAATTATGGGCGTTTTTTGGGGAAGTTTTACGCAAAAAGAACCCCAAAAAAATACACAAAATATAAATGACATATTGGCATGGATTGCTAATAGACAACTCAAGCAGCATATTCATGGTTTGTACGCACTCGAAGACGCTCCGATTGCACTACGGGAAATGATGGATAGAAAAGTGATAGGTAAAGTCGTATTGTTGGTGAATGGTGGATAGAATGTTAATAGCCTGAATATAAGCACTTTATAATTCACGTGAAACATTTTAGTTTATAAGTAAATTTTCACGAATATAAGTAGTTCATAATCAACATGATGACTTTTATTTATATTTGGTTTAAATAATAATAATCTTAATCCATTGTTATGTAGATTCGTAAGTATCAAAAGTATTGTCTGTATAGAAAACCATAACACGTGCAATTTTTTTAATGTAGTTTGTGTTGGGTCTATCCTCAGTGGTTGAAATTTTTGTTACCTGTTGCTCATTATTTCTATATTTTCTCGAAACTTCTTTTTGCTCTACTGAGATATAGCCACTGGCCTTGTCATTACCTTCAGGCTTTACAAATTGGTTTGCTATTTGTTCTTGATTGTTTGATTGTTTTTCAATACCCTCTGTCCTTATCAGCTCACCGTTCATTAGCCATTCAAAACTAATGTCTGGGTATTTTTTAATAATTTTATTTATTATATCTAAACTGGGTTTATTTCGGTTTGCTAATATATGAGATATACTTGACCGTGGCACGTCTATATCATCTGCAAAGTGAGATGAAGTCAAGCCTTTATTGAGAATTATATTTTCTATTTTTCGATTGATTACAAATCTATCATCTGTATTATTCATATTTGTGTATTTACAATTTTAAATTTAATTTTGTACAAATATACGAAATGTAAATAATAAAAACAATAACTATTTATTGTATAAATGTAAATTTAATAATGTAAATAAATTAAATTAACATAATTTACAATAATAAATATATTATAATCGAAGATAACATTTGTAAATAGCAGTAAAATGTAACTAAAAATTGACTTATAAACAGCTTTATGATATGAATTTTTAGTTCATACTTAGTTTTTTTCAAAGTACCTTTTTTTTTACATCCAGTCTAAATATAAACACCCATCTATCATTTCTTTGTTAAAGTATAAGTACTATATTCACATTTATATTTTTTTTATTTACAATTATATACTATCTAAAAAATGTATTACATTTGTGCTATAATTGTGGTAATCTATTATCCATGGTACAGTACAAGAAGTAAAAATTTATGGGGTATAGTAAATCAAAAGAAGGCCAAATCGCTTGATTTGGCCTTCTTTATGTGCTTTTTACTGTTTACATTATCAGACAGCTACATTATTGTCTCTTAATGCTTCATTGAGAGACGTTTTGAGATCAGTTGAAGCTTTACGTTTTCCAATAATAAGTGCACATGGTACTTGAAAGTCTCCAGCAGGAAATGATTTTGTATAAGAACCTGGTATTACTACCGAGTCGGCTGGTACAAATCCTTTGTATTCTGTTCTTTCGATGTTCGTAACGTCTATTATCTTAGAACTTCCAGTAATCACTACACCAGCCCCAAGAACGGCTCTCGTTGATATATGTGCGCCCTCTACTACAATGCATCTGGATCCGATAAAAGCACCGTCCTCTATTATTACTGGTGCTGCTTGGGGTGGTTCCAGTACTCCTCCTATACCCACTCCCCCACTCAAATGGACATGCTTACCGATTTGTGCGCAACTGCCAACTGTTGCCCATGTATCGACCATTGTACCCTCGTCTATGTATGCGCCTATATTAACATACGACGGCATAAGTATTACTCCCTTTGCCAAATATGAGCCATATCTAGCAACTGCTGGGGGGACTATCCTTACGCCAAGTTTACTATAGCCGTTTTTTAACCTCATTTTATCGCTGTACTCAAAAATACCGACTTCGCTGGTTATCATTTGTCTTGTTGGAAAATATAATGATATTGCCTTTTTTATCCATTCATTTACTACCCACCTGTCCCCTACTGGCTCAGCGACCCTTATAAGTCCTTTGTCTAATTCCTCTATTATTCCTTCAATGGTTGCAACTACCTCTTTACTATCTAATAGTTTTCGGTTATTCCAGACGTCCTCTATTATTTTTTGTTTCATTTTATTTTTTATTTTTCTGTTTACTTGTTTCATTATTAAGCACTTATATTATTGTTTTAATATTTTTTTAATCTTATATGGTTGATATTGATTGCAGAATATTATTTGGTTATTAACATTCTCTTTTACTATATTACCGTAAATCTAATTTTTTGGTTTGGTAACGTCATATGTTTTTTATAAATGTATGCAATTTTTCTGACATTGTTTTTTTAATCTTTTGTTAGCATTTTTGAGATAATAAAGGATTAAAAAATACTATTTTATTTAGTAAAACAAAATGATTTAGTAATTATTTAGTAAAAACTACTAAGAAATACTAATTTTAATAGCTATATTTAATTAGGATTACTAACAAACATCGTATATATTTGTGTGAAAAAGACAAAAGATATGGAAAAAATAAAAGTGGGGATAAACGGATTTGGGCGAATCGGAAGATTAACATATAGACTAATATATAGTTTGCCGAACATAGAAGTAATAGCCATAAACGACCTAACAGACCCTAGTGTGTTAGCACATTTACTAAAATATGATAGCGCGCAGGGCAAATTCGACCAACAGATAACATCAACAGATGATACCATCAGCGTTAATGGAAACGAAATAAAAATATATAATAAAAGAAACCCAGCAGAAATACCCTGGAAGAGCCATGACGTAGATATAGTACTCGAATGTACTGGCTTTTTTGCAGATAAAGATAAAGCAGAAAGCCACATAACCGCAGGTGCCAAAAGAGTTATAATAAGTGCACCCGCAACAGGAGACTTGAAAACTATTGTATTTAATGTAAACCACGACATTTTGGACGGTAGTGAGACAATTATTAGCTGCGCCAGTTGCACAACAAACTGCCTGGCACCTATGGCAAAAGCACTCAATGATGCCTTTGAAATAATGGCCGGATCAATGACTACAATACATGCATACACCAACGACCAAAATACATTGGACGCGCCGCATCCAAAAGGTGACCTTAGGCGTGCGAGAGCGGCAGCGGTAAATATTGTACCAAATAGTACAGGTGCCGCCAAGGCAATAGGACTGGTCTTGCCAGAACTAAAAGGTAAATTAGATGGAGGCGCACAGCGTGTACCAACTATCACTGGGAGTTTGACAGAATTGGTAACTGTTTTGAAAAAGAAAACAAGTCTTGACGAGGTAAACTCCGTAATGAAAGCTGCCAGTAATGAAAGTTTTGGCTACAACGAAGACGAGATTGTAAGCACTGACATAATTGGTACTAACTTTGGGAGTATATTTGATGCAACACAGACCAAAGTTATAACAGTAGGTGATACCCAAATTGTAAAAACAGTGAGCTGGTACGACAATGAAATGAGCTATGTAAGTCAATTAGTACGGACTGTCAATTATTTTGCATCCATAATCAAATAAACCAATGTAAGTTTTCCAAGTAAATTTACTCGGAAAACTTACATTGCAAATAGTTTATGCTAAACCCTTTGTCAGTAAATATACGTTCAAACTTAGTCTGTATTCCACGATGAATGTCAATTAGTTCAGACTCATATAAGTCAGTCGTAAGCTTCAGCTCAGTTATACCTATGGCATTACATTGTTCAATAGAATAGTCAAAAAAGTCCTTATTGTCTGTTTTGAGATGTAAAATACCGTATTTTTTAAGAATATTCCTGTACTGCTTTAAATATTGAATGTGAGTAAGCCGTCTGTTTTCTCTACCTAACTTCACATTGAATGGATCAGGAAAGGTTATCCATATTTCTGATACTTCCCCCGATTCAAAAAAATCGTTTAAAAAATATATATTTGCTCTCAAAAATGCGACATTACTCAAATTCTGTTCAATCGCATTTTTGCTCCCAACGGCAATCCTGTCTCCTTTTACATCAATGCCTATAAAGTTGGCCTCTGGGTGATGTTTAGCAAGTCCAACTGTATATTCCCCTTTTCCACAAGCTAATTCTAAAATTATGGGATTATTGTTGTTAAAAACCAATTCATTCCACCTTCCTTTGATGGTATTATAATGCGGTTTTCCAAGCTCTAAAACATTGGCAATCTGAGAGATATAATCAAATCTTAGTAGTTTCTTGCGACCCAAGGTTTTAATATTTAAAGTTAGTTAAGTGTTAGGTGCTGTACGTTCAAATCTCAGTGATGTCTGATAACACAAAAGTACTACCACCAATGTATATAAAATCATTTGTACCCGAGTTTTCCAGAACATATCTTAATGCTTCATTGACATTAGTATATGATTTGCTATTTAGTCCAAACTCATGGGCAATAGCTGTCAATTCTGTAACTGGTAATGCTCTTGGTGTGGACGGCTGGCAAAAATAATAATTGGCGGTAATTGGCAATAATGTCATTATTTTTCTGACATCTTTATCTCTTACAAATCCAAGTATAAAAACAAGATTATCAAATTGATATTTATTGATTTGATTTATAGATTCTGTAAGCCCTTCATAATTGTGTGCTATATCTGCAATCACTGTCGGATTTTTTTGAAGTTCAGACCAGCGGCCTTTAAAATTTGTTATTTTACAACAATTTTCGATTCCAGCTCTAACATTCTTCTCCAAAATAAAAATACCTAAGTCATTTAGTATTTTAACTGCTTGTAATACTCCAATCACATTTTTAAGTTGATATTCACCTAATAAATCTAAAACTAAGCTTTTATACAATAGTTTAGATTCATGATACACATCTACCACTCGCCTACCCTCTTTGAACTGCACTGACTTAACAGAAAACTTATCTGATGCAAAGTATATGTCAGAATTGCATTCATCTGCTTTACTCAAAAAAACGTCGTTTATTTCTAACTGAAATTCTGAAATCACAACAGGAATATTAGGTTTTATTATTCCAGCCTTTTCAGTCGCAATTTTTTTTAGACTATCACCCAATATTGCTACGTGATCATAACCAATATTTGTAATGATTGACAGTATCGGTGTTATGATATTTGTAGAATCTAAACGACCCCCAAGACCAACTTCAATGACAGCAATATCTACATGCTGATTAGCAAAATAATCAAATGCAAGTGCTACACTAATTTCAAAAAAAGATGGTTTGATATTCTCAATAAGTAGCCGATGTTTTTCAACAAATTCCACGACAGAGTCCTCTGATGCAGATTCGCCATTGATTTTAAAACGTTCAGTGAAAGATTTAAGATGAGGGGAGGTATGCAGTCCAGTTTTATATCCAGCAGAAATAAAAATTGATGCTAACAAATGACTGGTACTACCTTTGCCATTTGTACCCGCAACATGGATAGACTTAAATTTATTTTGAGGATTTCCCAATGCTTCACAAAGTAGTGTAATATTTAATAACCCCGACTTAATGGCTCCTGCACCTACGTTTTCAAATACTGGTAATTTGAGTAATAAATATTCTAATGTCTCCTTGTAGTTCATACAGCCAAAAAAAATTGACAACTTTTTTATTTAGATTTAATGATATATATCAATGTGCCTGTCGATACAGCAGGTACATTTTCAGACTTCGGCACAAGTTTCATTTTACTTACTGCCCTTTTATAAAGTTCTACAACAGACTGACTAACAGTTGATTCTTTGACACGAACCGAGATAATATCGCCAGTATCATCGACTTTTAATTCAAAAACTATCTTACCTGCTTCATTAGAGTCGTCATTGACTATTGGCCTGCTTCCCATGCCCCAGCCCGAAACATTGAGGGCTACACCCTGTGTAGAACCGCCTGGTTTTCCATATAAACTCCCTGCATCAATTTTTCCGTTTGGATTTCCCTGATCACCAACTGTTCCTGGTTTATCTCCGTTATTGTTGCCAGCAGTTCCAGATGCTTTGCCCGACGTACCATTACTACCTGTGCTACCCGACGATTTTTTAAAAAGAGCATCGTTATTGATTTCTTTTTTTGGTACTACTGGAGCGGGCTTTGGAGTCTCTATTGGTGTGTTTTTAGTTACTATTTTTGAAGGTTTCGATACTTTTTCTGATACCTCAACAGGGCTTTCTGATTTTGATGTTATTGGTGGTGGACTATTTTTGGTTTTGACTGACTTTATAATTTCTGCCTTTGGTGTTGTGCTAATAATCGGTTTGGGAGTAGCTTTTGATTTGGGTGCTTCATTCTCTTTTTTTACATCTTCGTTGCGAGGCGACTCATTGGCTTTATTATAATTTTGAATTTTGCCATAACCAGCAGCAGCAGTTCCAAAATTCACCTCCACATATTCTATAACTTCTGTGTTTTTTGGTAAATGTTGAAAAATCTTAATAAACATCATTGCCAACAAAAGCACTGACATAAAAACAATAGCACCGACAAAGGCTATTATTTGATTTTCTTTATCATATTCGTTTTTCTCCAAATACATTTAATTATTATTGAGTTTATGTATAAAACTAATATTACTTGATAGTTACAAGACGTAACAATTCAAGCTTTATACTACTAAAAATAAGATTACCACTCTGTTTCAATACTATCATAAACGATGAAGACTAAATAATAGTATTTTGAGATTTACATAAAAAAAGGGCCTAAGCCCCGTTTAATGCCTTTAGCATGATGTTACTTTGCAACAAAAATCCAAGATTGCGCCTTTGAGAGTTTGTTTATGCGGGACATCTGGCCAACGGCACGAGCTTGAGATGACAGCCCAACCGCCGATACTTTATATAAATTTCTTTCATCAATCATCATTATAGAGGCATCGGCATAACCAGACAATCTTAATCTATCAACCAATCTTTGTGCGTTTTCTTGATTAGCAAATGCACCAGCAATCACAAAAAAACTTGCATCTGTGTCTGAAACTTGCTTTTGGTTGTCTTTATAGTCCGCAGATTGAACTTGTACTTTAAGCTTTGATACATCGATGACGACTAATTCTGGCTTAATATCATTTATTATTTTTACCGACGATTTAGCTTTTGAAGGTACGGTAGATTTTTTTTCAATCACCTCAACATCTGCTATATTTATTTCTGAATCAATCTTAACGTTATCAGATGGTAAATTCAAGGGTTTATTTACCATCTGAATTTTTGTTTTTTTGACAAATAAATCAAGTGGATTGAAGCTGCTTGTTGAGCTACTCGACAGCGGAGTGTCAGATGAAGCATAGAAAAGCCCACCAATCAACAATAAGCCACTCGAATACATAGCCACTTTTGAACGCCTACGGTTCGGCTTTGCTGGTTGTTCGACTGGCAATCTGTCTTCTAAATCTTGTATTGGTTGATTGTCTTCTACTGATATTTGAGATGTAAGCGCATTGGCCGAGACCGATTTTAGTCCATAACCTTCTTGGAAAAAGTTTATATCAATATTAGGTTCAAACAGTAATTTACCTTCTTGGTTAAACAACAGTAAGCCAATATCAGATAACTGATAACTCCCCTGCTTAGTGATTGCTGCCTTTACTTCATCTACAAACTGACTGACTCGCCTTTGTGCATCTTCTCGGTTAATTTGTTCATTTACAGTTATGTGATGAATCAAAAGGCCATCGTCTAACTTTAATGCTTCGTTAAAAGCCACTCGCTTGGCTGGTGAATGATATAACCCATTGACACCACTATAAAAGGCATGATTGAAGTGAGATAGAAACCCACCGAGGTCGGGAACTACGACACAATCTTGCTCGTACAATAATTTTTTGAGATAATCAGAAACTCCTATCATGTTAATTTTTATGTTAGTGGAGCGAAGTTAGAAAGAAAAAGACAGACCACCAAGAAAATTTAAACCTTGTTGTGGATAATAGGCAAATCTTTCGTATTGACGACCCAAAATGTTATTGATAGATATATATGCAGAAAAATGACGAGTTAGTAGATAATCAATTTTAAGGTTAATATCAATAATGTCTTTCAAATCGATTGTTTTGTTGGTTACAAAGTTTTTAGCTTTCAAGCCATTCATATAATACAAGTCAAGCGTGGCAAATAGCTTTTTCTTGAACACTATCGAATTGTTCCATGTTATGACTGCCTTAGGGCGCCCCCAAGCAGACTCTAAACGTTTGACGTTATAGTCGTACAAGTCTGCACGTAAATTGGTTCGAGCATTTTCAGAAAACACATAACCTAATTGTCCTGTTACTGTAAGCGTGTTAATGTAGTCGGCATCGTACAAAACTGAAAACTTGGTAGTGTCTGTCAATGAATTATTGAATACGTATAGATTTTTGTATGTTGTATATGATACTTTGGCCTCAAACTGAAACCCCGAACCGATTTCGCCTTTGAACCCACCATAAATATCTTTGTTTTTTTCGGTATTGGCCACCACAACATTTGGGGCCAGCCAACGGTTTTCTGACAAAAATGACCTCAGCGTATTTCGGTTGATGTCGCCATCGTAGCCAGCAAAAACGTGTATGCCAGCAAAAGGCGTTACGTCCAGCTCTACAACAGGATAGCCTACCGTCCGATTGATGTTTAGGCGTGAATCTGTTTCGTTTACTGCTCTGATAGCCGCCGATATAGTAAACTTAGGATTGACATACTTAAAAGAAGGCTTAACTCTGAACAAGTTACGATTAGAATTTTGAGCATCGGCCAACTGCGACACGTAAGCTTCGGCACTAACAAGAGCATAAAAATTAGGTAAGATTGGTATCGATATATTTAAAGAAGAGGCCCAGTCTGTTTCGACTGCACTAAATCTATCAGTGAGCCGATTTATGTTAGTCTTGATGGCATAATCAATAGGTGTACTGTTGTCTATGTTTTCAAAACCGATTTTTGCTCCATACTGGTTCAAAGTCTGACGAATACTATCGGTCTGTACTTCACGAGATTTGGTTGTACGATTGCCATAAAAGTGATAGCCCTGTCTATCAAAATCTAAAGCCCCATAAATTTTGAACGACGACGACTGGTATTTGCCATTGAGACCAATCGTATTTTGACTCGTGGCCGAGTTTTTGGCATCAACTGGTCCAGTCTGATTGGAGAGGTGTTTGTAATGTATGTCGCCATACAAGTCTTCGGTAGCTTGCCCACCGACAAATGCCTCACCATAAATTTTACCATAGTTGCCCCCGCCAATTTTGAGATAGTTGTCTAAGTTTGACTTTTCGTCCCGAGCTACTTTTTCTTTCTGAACGGGCAATACCGTGGGTGTGGTTTTGGGACTACCCAAGTTTAGTTTAGGAGACTTAAATTCAAAAGTCATTTTGCCATCGTCGTCGGGGCTTGTAAAGGGTTGCTGTTTGGTATAGAGTCTATTGGCAATTGGTAGTTCTATGCGCTTTTTCTTTTCTACTTCAAATGTCTGGCTGTCTATTTCTCCCGTTTTTTGGGCAAATGCAGTGGTAGTACCAAGAAGTATAACTGATGTAATGATGCTATTTTTCATTCTTTGTTTCTATTCTAAATCTTAAACTCTTTACACTAAATTCTTATTTTATTGCAGCCAATTTTGATTTGGCCAGTTCCGTAATGTCTTTATCGTCCGAATTGTCAATAACCGACTGTAATGTAGCCTTGGCCTGATCGGGGTCATTAAGTCCCAGATAGACATCGGCCAATAACAAAAAACCACGCACTCGCCAAACATCATAGTCGGCATATTGTTTGTTGAGTTCTAAGATTGATGATTGAGATTCCTTGTATTTTTTTTGCCGATACAAAACATCAGAATACCAGTACTTTGCCTCTGCACCGAAATCGTCTTTCGAGCCTGTGTACATTTTCTTAAACTCGTCAGTAGCTATTTTATAGTCGCCTTTTTCGAGATATACCTTACCAATGCTCATTTGTGCTTTTTTGGTTGAGCCTGGTATTACATCGCCTGCTGCCAAGACCTGATTGGCAAAAAACGTAGTTGAGTCGTATTTTTTTAGTTTAAAATAAGTATCCATCAACCTCAACAAACCTGTTACTTGGTCTGTTTTACTGTCAGATTGACTAAACAATATTGTATAGTTTTTGATAGCACGGCTTAGGTTTTGTTGTCTGACCTCAATATCGCCAGCTCGCAGTGCCGACTTTGATACAAATTTAGATTGACCTTCGGTTATCACCAAATAATAAAAATTAAGTGCATTTGACAAGTCGCTACTTCGGTAATAACTTTCGGCTATGTAATATTTGGCTTCGTCGTCGTTGTCAGAATTGGGGTAATCTCTAATAAAATTTTGAAACCCTTTGATAGCCTGTGAGTATTTCTCGTTTGAAAAAGCATTTTTGGCTGTCTCAAACTCAATACGCTCGGTTTCGGTACTTGCAGGATTTTTCTTTTTATAGTCTGTCAGTACCCCCGACATTTCGTCTGAGCGGCCTGCCGTTTCGAGCGTAGCCTGCAAGCCCAATAGTGCATCTTTGGCCGATGGCGATTCTGAAAACTCATTTAAAATACGTTTGTAATCTCTAATGGCTTCTTCATAAACTTGAATGTTATTGTAAGCCAATGCCCGTTTGAGTAAAGCTGCTGGCACGAGGTAACTCTTGGGTTTTTCTTTGATGAGCCTGCTATATGCACGAATGGCAACTTGATAATTGTTTTTTTCGAGGTCAATATTAGCCGATTGAAACAAGGCATCGTCGGCATAGCGAGACGTTGGAAACTGCGTAATAACTTTGTCGAACTGTGCCTTGGCTTCGGTGTCTTTGTCCTGATAGGTTAGGATAAGTCCTTTTTGGTAAAGTGCGTAGTCTCTGTCTAATTTACCACCGCCAATGGCTTTGTCGTAGAGCGCCATGGCGGCATCGTAGTTTTTGTCTATCAGGTAGCAGTCGGCCATTCTGATAGTTGCATCTTCGGTAGCTTGTCGGTCAGTTGATTTTTTGTTTATAAAACTCTGAAAATTAGTCAAGGCGTTTTTGTAATCTTTGGTGTTGTAATAAGCATATCCAAGCGAATAAAAACTCTTTGTGGCATACTCACCCCCTGCACGAATGGCCTGAAAGTATGCTGGCATGGCTTCGCCGTAACGGTTGAGTGCCGAAAACGACTCGCCTTTTTGAAATACGGCAGCGTTTTCGATGGTATTATCGGGGGTGTATTTTACAGACTTATCAAAATTGACAATGGCTTGGGCGTAGCGTTCGTTATTAAAATCGTTAATTCCTAAATTATAAGTCAAGCGTTGATAAGCAGCTTTGAAATCATCGTCTATTTTATTTAGGCTCTCAATATATGCCACAGCGGCAGCGTTGTTGTTGGCTGAAGCAAAAGCACGAATCAGTAATTTTTGCGTTTCTTTTTGAAATTCGCTATTAGAATAATTCTTTAGAAAATCTTGTAACTCGGCTATTGCTGCATTGGTATTGTTTTGGTCTAACTGTAATTTGGCATGATTGAAGGCGGCCTCTTCTTTGATGGCTTTGTTGAAATTGAGGCGAGCGGCATTATCAAGAGCAGTGAGAGCAGCCAGTGGGTTTTTGTTTTGTAACTGACTGATTCCCAATATAAAAGCCCCATACTGACCGATGGTGTCTTTTTGAGTAGCCACGGCTTTGAGTTGCTCAATGGCCTCGGGATATTTGGCTGTTTTAAACAACGAATGACCATACCGAAACTGAATAGCTGGTGGTAGTTTACTTACTTTGTATTTATTGAGAAATGTATAATTGGCGGCCGCATTTGCAAAGTCGTTTTTGTTGTAATAGACCTCAGCTGCATAGAGAGCTACATCGTTGAGCTTTACCCCCCCACTCTTTTCACGCTTAAGTATTGGCTCGGCATAAGCCAGTACTTCGTCGTAACGACCTGCTCTAAACAACGATGCCGTTATCCAATTTGGCATATCGGCCTTGTATTGCAGATTGGCCTCAATGAGCTTAAAATTTTTGTAAGCAGCCAAATAGTTATTATTTCGGTAGTTGATAACCCCCGAGTAATAAGCCGCCGAAGCATAATATTTAGTGGCTGGGTCGTTGAGTAGTTCTTTAAAATTATCTAAGGCTTCGTCATATTGTAAGGTCGAAAAATACGACAAAGCCAGTTTGTAACGGGTATCGGCTTCAAGATAGTAGTTTTGACTTTGATTCAATGCTTTTTCCATATAAACAATAGCCCTGGCGTAGTCTTCGAGTTCAAAATAATAAGTACCCAACTCTGCATAAATTACAGCAGCTTTGGGGTGCTCGGGGTGGTTTTTTACAAATCGGTCTATGAGTAGCTCTGCCGCAGGGTCGTTGGCATATAGCCCGCAGACAGCTATGTAATATTCGGCCAAAATAACATTGTAGTCATTGGCATTGAACAACCCTATGCGCTTATCGAGATATGTGATAAATTCTTGTCGAGCGGCAGTGTAGTTTGATTTTTCATATAACTCTACACCATTCCGATAAAAAACCTCAGCCTCAGAGTAGCCGATGGTGTTTTGAGAAAAAGATATAAGCGAAACAGACAAAAAAGTAGAAAACAGTACGGGGCGTATGAACTTCATAAATTGAAATTAGAGTTTGAGAATGGAAAGTTAAAAAAAGAAAGCGTAAGAATAAAATTTTTGTCGGAAACTAATCACAAAAACGAAATTAACACTAAATTCGTATCGGATATATAAAAATACAATCACTAAAAAACATTGAGTATCTGAATAAGCGATAATTATGAAAGGATTGAACAAAGTAACGCTAATAGGCAATCTGGGCAAAACCCCCGAGCTACAATCATTGGACGGTAATGTAAGCGTAGCTAAAATATCGCTGGCAACTACTGAAATATATAAAGACAAGAATGGTCAGCAACGGTCAGAAACCGAATGGCATACTGTAGTGCTATGGCGAGGCTTGGCCGACCTTGCTGGTAAGTACTTAGAAAAAGGCAGCTTGATATACGTAGAAGGTAAACTTAAGAGCAGAAGCTACGAAGACAAAGACGGCATCAAAAGAACTGTTACCGAAATAGTAGCAGATAGCTTTTTGATGTTAGACCGCATCAGCGAACCAAAACCAACAGAGAACAATGGAACAATCTAAAAAGACAAGCACAAAAATTATTTTTGAGATAGGCAAACATAGAGCCAAGTCTGTTATTTGGATATATTTTGACTATGACCAAGTGCTTGTAGACCGAGTAAAAAAACTAACAGGCGTGCGTTGGAGTCAGTCTAAAAAAGCCTGGTATGTAATTGATAACGAACATTATAGACACAAATTTAAACTCAGTCATAAAGAAATTGTTGAGGCTATACCCAACAAAATAGACAAGATCAATGAGCCTGCATATAAGCGATATATAGAAATGTTGCAACTAAAAGCCTACAGCCCGAAGACCATTAACACATACCGAAACGAGTTTGCTCAACTGTTGTATATCATCAAAGATAAGAACGTGGACGACCTCAGCCCCGACCGACTACGTAGCTACTTTTTGTATTGCACCAACACGCTCAAACTATCCGAAAACACAATCCATAGCCGCCTAAACGCCATTAAGTTTTATTATGAACAAGTACTACACCGAGAGCGGATGTTTATAGATATACCAAGACCAGTCAAGACAGTTCAGCTTCCTAATGTATTGGCCATAAGCCAAGTAGAACGGCTATTTGCACAATTGGAAAACCTTAAGCACAAAACCATGCTTTATCTCACCTACTCGGCTGGGTTAAGAGTGAGCGAGGTAGTGGGCTTAAAGATATGCGACATACACTCGGCTCGCATGGCAATAAACATCAAAGGGGCAAAAGGCAAAAAAGACAGAATGGTAGCTTTATCAGTAGGAATATTAGAATTGTTACGAAAGTATTTTAGCATATACCGACCCAAGCAATGGCTTTTTGAAGGACAGTATGAAGGCAGTCAGTATAGTACTCGCAGCTTACAACAAATATTCCATCGGGCAAAGGGCAAATCTAAAATCTTACAACCAGTTACGTTTCATAGCCTGCGCCATAGCTACGCTACACACCTGCACGAAGCAGGCACAGACATAAGACTAATACAAGAACTACTCGGCCACAACGATATAAACACCACCCTGCGCTACACCCACGTAAGCAAACGGACAATTGAAAACATAAAAAGCCCGTTTGATAACTTAAATATAAATTTATAGAGTGAAATATTTGGAGGTATTGACAAAAAATACTTTATTTGTAGGTTAATGGTAGAGAGGGTAAAAATAAAAGTACGACAGAAATAATACAGCATAAAATTGGTATAGTACCAAACAATTCAAAAAAGTACGACAAAACTTTCGCCTATTAACATGTTGGTGGCTACTCTAAACGCCATATGACAATCAAAAAACAATCCAACTAAAATGAAAAAAAATACAGTTATTATCATTCTTATATTGAGCAATTTCAATCTTTTTGCTCAAAAATTAATTCCTTATCGTAAAGGAAACCTATGGGGGTACAGTGACGTAAATAAAACAATTGTCGTAAAGCCCGAATTTGACAAGGTTACTTATTTTATTGACAATCAAGCTGGAATGGTAGTAAAAGACAAAAAAGTCGGACTTATATCAGCAAAGGGTGAGATTGTCATACCTATTTTGTACAGATATGTCGGGAAAGATAACGAAGGATATAAGGCGTTTTCGGATACAGGGATAGTCTATTTTGATGAAAACTTCAAGAAAATAGATGAACCATTGGAGCCAGTACCAGAAGAAGTGATGGCACCAGAAAAACCCTACGATTATTCAGAGGCAAATGGTAAGAAAGGTGTAACAGGCAAGCCTCCAATTTATGATAAGATGTTTGATTTTGAGGTAAATGGAAATAGATACTTTACAGCTCTCAAAGA
>JAYWHT010000002.1:0-22773 GCA_043777595.1 Spirosomataceae bacterium | reverse complement strand
TCCCGCCTGTAGATGAACTGATTTCTGCTGTGTTGGTCAAACTCCCTGTGAAGCTACTGCTAACTGTAAATGTAATGTCTCTCGTTACAGTTTGTCCGACTGGTAAGCTGGCAATGGCCGTATTCAACGTCGCTACACCACCTGTGTTTGTCCAGTTACCATCGTTCAAGGTCAAGCCCGTTGGTATGTAATCTGACACTTGTACTGCCGTCGCATCAATTGTACCCTGATTAATGACTGAAATCGTAAATTTAACATTACTTCCTGCAATCACGTTGGCCGATTGCCCAGCGGCTAATTTCTTAACTAAAGCCAAGTCAAAAGTCTGCCCAATCGTTATTATTTCTATATCTTGGTCGTCTTCATCGCCGCCATTTTTACCATCTTCATTGATTACGTCATTTTTGGGATTCTGCTCACCTGGGGTATTGCCGTCCGTACCATCTGGGGTTGAGTCCACGTCGGTAGCTGGGTTTCCGTTACTGTCTTTGGCATCAGAAATCTCTGCTGAATTTTTGATACTCGTTCCTTGGAAACTTGCATCAATCTTGAAAGTAATATTTACGATCGTTGTTGCACCTGCCGCCAAAGTAGCAATCGGGGTGTTCAGGGTTGCTTTTCCTCCCGAAACTGACCAGTTGCCATCTTGTAGGTTCAAACCCGCTGGTATGTAGTCAGTTACTTGAATGGCAGTTGCATCTAAACTACCTTGATTGATAATACTAATCTTGAAAGTTACCAGATCGCCAGGTTTTAGCGGTGAAGTGGGTGGTACTAATTCTTTCTTCAAGGCTAAGTCGAAAGTCTGTCCGATATTGACATCGGCAAAATCGTGGTCGTCTTCATCGCCGCCATTTTTACCATCTTCGCCAATTACATCATCTTTCGGGTTCACCTCACCTGGGGTGTTGCCGTCAATAGCATCTGGTGTAGAGTCCACGTCGGTTGGGGTATTTCCATTGTCGTCTTTGGCCGAACTCACCTCAGCTTTGTTGGTCAATTTTGAACCCTGAAAACCTGCATCAACTTTTAACTTGATATTGACAGTGGTGTTTGTACCTGCCGCCAGAGATGCGATTGGTGTGTTTAAAGTTGCTTTTCCAGCCGTTGCCGTCCAGTTTGCATCGTTCAAACTAAATCCTGCTGGTATATAATCGGTTACTTGAATAATTGTGGCGTTGAGCGAGCCTTGATTCAAAACCGTAATCGAAAACGTTACATCATCGCCCGCTTTCACAGTGCTAGCTTGCCCAGCGGATAGTGTTTTCTTGATGGCTAAGTCAAATGTTTGGTTCAGCGTTACGCTTTCAAAATCATGGTCGTCTTCGTCGCCTCCATTTTTACCGTCTTCATTTATTACGTCGTTTTTGGGGTTTACCTCACCTGACGTGTTTCCATCGGTGGCATCAGGGGTCGAATCCACGTCGGTTGGCGTGTTTCCGTTTGCATCTTTGGCCGCTGAAATCTCGGCCTTATTTACCAAATCCGTTCCTTGAAAACCAGTATTTACTTTCAATTTAATAGAAACCGTTGTGCTTGCTCCCGGTACTAATGATGCGATTAGACTGTTCAAAGTTGCTTTTCCAGCCGTTGCCGTCCAATTGCCGTCGTTCAAACTAAAACCTGCTGGTATATAATCGGTTACTTGAATGTTGGTAGCCCCGAGTGTTCCTTGGTTGGTAACAACAATATCAAAATTCACGTCCGCACCCAGCGTAACGGTACGGCTTTGACCCGCCGAAAGCGTTTTCTTTAAGGCCAAGTCAAATCTCTGGTTGACCGATATTAAAGCAGGGTCTTCGTCGTCTTCGTCCGTTCCAGCGTTGGCATCGTCGGGTGTTCCCGTGCCGTTGCCATTAATGGCATCGTCCGAAGCAGTGCCTTCTTTACCACCCGCATCGTTGGTTGGCGTGGTATCGGCTTTGCTGTCGGCATCGGCGGCATTATTGCCTACACCATCTTTTGCAGCACTAATCTCAGCAGAGTTCACTAAGTTACTACCTTGAAAATCAGTATTAACCATTAAAATAATATCAACTGTTACCGAAGCTCCTTTGGCAATCGGGCCAGACAAAGTAGTGGTAGGATTTCCTGCGACCGACGACCAAGCGGCATTGTCGGCGGACATGAAAGTCAAGCCTGCTGGCACGTAGTCCGAGACGACCACATCGGTTGCTGTTATTGAGCCTTGGTTGAAAACCGTAATCGTAAATTTCACCTTATCACCAGGATTCACACTCGAACTTTGTCCTGCGGCCAGTTTTTTTGTTAAGGCCAAATCAAATCTCTGATTGACCCCTACCAAAGCAGGGTCAGCATCGTCTTCGTCCGTTGCGGCGTTGGTATCGCCTGGCGCACCCGTACCATTACCAGCCGTTGCATCGTCTGAAGCGGTACCCTCTTTACCACCCGCATCGTTGCCAGCGTTAGCATCTGGCTTGCTGTCTACATCGGTAACAGCATTACCAGACCCATCTTTGGCATCTGAAATCTCCGCTTTGTTTACCAGACTTGTACCCTGAAAATCATTATTTACCGTAAGTATTAGTTCAACCGATGTACTGGCTTGGGCGGCTAATGCGGCTATACTGGTTGTTGGCGTTGAGCCTGCTGTCCACGTGGTATTGTCGGCAGCTACAAAACTCATGCCCGCTGGCACGTAGTCCGACACTTGAATAGCCGAGGCGTTTACTGTGCCTTGGTTGATAACTGTAATTGTAAATCTTACTTTGTCGCCCACGTTCACGCTTGCGGCTTGGCCAGCAGAGAGTTTTTTGGTGAGGGCTAAGTCAAAAGTACAAACAGGTTTCACAACTGTGGCCGTGGCTGTCGCCCTACAACCGTTGGCTGGGTTTGTAACTGTTACTGTATAATCACCCGCAGCATCAACTGTAATTTGGTTTGTTCCATTTCCTGAGACAACACTCGGACCACCCCACGAGTAAATCACGCCTGACGTTGTAGAAGCCGCTGTTACTGTTGTAGTAGTGGTGTTACAAGTAATTGGGCCGTCGCTCACTGCGCTTGCGTTAGGTGGGGTTATATTTTGGTTAATGGTTACCGAAGTTGGCCCTGACTCACAACCATCGCCATTTTTGGTTTTGATTTGATATGTACCCGGTGCTAACCCACCTTTGCTATTCTCGGCTTGATAGCTACCGCCATTGTCAAAACTGTACTGAACACCTGAACTCGGATTGCTTACTGTAATTATTCCCGTTGGATTGGCGCAGCTTATTTCAGTAGCCGATGCCGTTGGGGCGGCTGGTGTGTTGGGTTGCGAGTTAATGGTTACCGAAGTTGGCCCTGACTCACAACCATCACCATTTTTGGTTTTGATTTGATATGTACCCGGTGCTAAACCGCTTTTGCTGTTTTCGCTTTGATAGCTACCGCCATTGTCAAAACTGTACTGAACGCCTGAACTCGGATTGCTTACTGTGATAGTTCCCGTTGAGTTGCTACAAGTAGGTTGTTGCGTAGCCGATGCCGTTGGGGCGGCTGGTGTATTGGGTTGCGAGTTAATGGTTACCGATGTCGGACCGGACTCACAACCATCACCATTTTTGGTTTTGATTTGATATGTACCCGGTGCTAAACCGCTTTTGCTGTTTTCGTTTTGATAGCTACCGCCATTGTCAAAACTGTACTGAACACCTGAACTCGGATTGCTTACTGTGATAGTTCCCGTGGCGTTGGTACAAGTAGGTTGGCCACCAGAAGGTACTGCTGCTGTTGGCACATCTGGAAAATTAAGTGCGTTTGTTTTAAATGATTTATCGGTAAAACAACCGTCAGAGCCGTTCCAAACTCGAATAGTGTAGGTAGTGTTTGGTTTTAGGTTATTGAATGTAACACTACCATTGCTGACATTCTTATTGCTTCCGGCTCCGAAGGCTGGTGTAGAGCCATAACTACTACCTTCGTTTATGTCGGCTTTCATTGAACTCGACAACGACGACCCTACTCCAATACCCGAAACAGTAAGGCTGGCATTGTTGGCGGCTACGCCATTACTACAATTGCCTGACGTTGATGCGGCATCGCCAATAGAAAGGTCTTTGGCACATGGACATTTAAAATTACCACAAACAAAAGCGATACCCTTAGACAAAGTAGCAGGAACGTTTGGAATATAACTACTAAATGAATTATTGGCTACGTCATATTTCAAAATACAGGGACCAAAAAAAGTGGCAATATACAGGTTTCCATCTGGTCCAATGGCTACGTCAAAAGGTGCATTCCCATCTCCACTTCCAGAGGTGGCTGTTGGTGGTGGCATATTGAACGTACCTAACACAGTTCCATCGGCTTGCAAGTGAATTACTTGGTCGGGGAAAGACGGTGTTTCCGCTGACTTATAAATTACCCAGATTGTTCCATCGGCGGCAAAAGTCATACCTGTCAAATCGCCTGTCGTTTTTGGGTGTGTATAAATTGTGGTAGGAGCGCCCGTCAAATCGGCAGGTAACGACATTACTCGATTTGGTCCTACAAAGCCAGTATTACCACCAGCGTCTTCAAATCCACCCGTTACAAAAACTTTCCCCGTTGCTGGTTCAACTGCAACTCCCCACAACCCGCCAGTTGCTGGTATAAAATCAGATGCAGGTCTAACAATGGTAGCTACGCCAGTGCTTACATTGATGCGAGAGAGTCCGCCCATGCCAGCGGCGTACAAAAAGTTTTTGTCGTTAGATAAAACTATGTCGTACACGCTACTTGTACTACCAACCGCAAACTCATTAATAAAAGCCCCCTGTGCGAAATCGTAAACCCTTACAATATTGCCTACAACAACGTAGGCAATGTTTTTGTCGGGGTCTATGGCTATCCCATCTTGGCCAGACCCGCTGCCCAAATCGCAGGTATTTTGTGGCAACTGGTTGGCAGTACTCGGAAATGGTATTGCTATAGTCGTATTACTGTTGAAATTATTAGTAAATTCAGACAATAAGAGCGTGTACTTATCGCAGTTGGGGGGTGCGTTTTGGGCGAATGTTCCGAACGATGCTACCAACAACATTGATAGGATTACAAGGTTTGCATTGGCCACACGGCGGCGCAAGGAGGATAAAGAAAACATATTTTTATGGGTAAAGTATATATGCCCAAAAGAGTATCAACAATTATACCAACTATATACAAGTAGGGTATCTATATTGAAATATTTATGCTTTTTATCTGTTTATCACAACTTAATAGTCAAGTAATTGACTATTAAGCGAGTAATTATTAAACTCACAATAATCGTGCCGTTCATAGTTTAAAAATATTTTTATTTTTTAAACTATGAAATTTAATAGTTATTTTAATCTGTGCTTTATGTACTACGGTTTTTTTCGTTTCATAGCCAAATCGTGGGCAGTATCATAGTAAGACCTAAGACTCATCCAGTCAAAAACGTCAGCGATGTTTTCAACTGCGTTGCGTTGTTTGACTCTATCTTTCAAACTTAGTTTTACAAATTTTAAAAGAATATCTGCTAATTGATTGGCGGCTTCGTCGAAGCCTTGCGACTGCCGATTGATGACATAAATACCCCTGTTTTCGTAATCTTGCATGAGTTGCATCACAAAATCACCAAAACCCGACAAGTCGCTCGTTACAGTCGGAATGCCTCGAACAACACATTCAAGAGGCGTATAACCCCAGGGTTCGTAATAACTCGGAAATACTCCCAAGTGGCAACCACGCACAAATTGACCATAATCTAAACCAAAAAGGGGATTGGTAGAAGCAATAAAGTCGGGGTGATAGACGATTTTCACTCTGTCTTTTTCATGATTAACAAGCCCTGAGCGTTCACAAAACTCCGTAATACCATCGGGTTGTTTTAGGTCGTGTGTTACAAAGGGTGGCAGGCGTTTGGTTTTCCAGGTCTGAATTGTTCTTTTGAGCCTCAGTCTCCAATATTCATCTACAAAATTATTGAGGTCAGGCAAGTTATGGTCGGCAGAAGATGCGGCGGCTTTAAATAAATGCTCGCCGACTTGTTTTTCAATGGCTGCACAAGTCTCTTGAATTTCGTCCAAAACCGCCCTCGATTGCAATACTTCTGGATTGATGGAATTATAAGGTTGCTTAGTTACCATAAACATCACAACGGTCATATCTAAGTTTTCTTTGACCATTTTCCAGTTTAGCCGAGCCAATGCTTCGAGTGTGAGGTCGTAGCCTTTGTTTACAAATTCATAACGACCCGATGTAAAAAAGTACAGCGTCTTGTCTAAATTCCACGAATAACTCTGAAAAAAATGCCCCATCACAAACTCATGGATTTTTTCTTTGTATTTCAAATGTAAATTCTGAAACTCATGCACGGCCGCAAATCGCTGGATATTGAGGCCATTGGGCAAAATCAAGTCGGGATAACGCCCCAAAAACACCTCACACTCTTTGGCTGTAACGTCGCTGACTGTTGTGGCAGTATGTGCGCTCAAATAAGCCTGCCGCTCAATGGTCGCTTGTGCTTCGATAGCGTAGTGGCGGGCTTCCTGCTGCCACTTAAAAGTAGGTAATTTGTTATAAAAATCACGCTCGTTTGAGGCAATATACCGCCCCAGCATCGTGGCGTGGGTTGTAAATACGGTTGCTATCTTTACGTTGTCTTTTCGTAACTGTGGCAGCCCCGAGCTGGCCATCCATTCATGGAAATGTGCTACGATGTCTGTCTTTTTGGCGTTATCTTCGGCAAAAATTGTTAGGAAAACCCGCACCATTTCACTCAAAAGTAATGTTTGGTTTACTAAATCTTCGACATTGATAGTTGGTATTTGATGATTTGCCCATAAGTTATATTTGATGGTTTCTAACTGGCTCACAATGCTTCTGATGTCAAAAAGAACAATCTTTGGTTTGCCAGTTATGAGCCAGTGTCCATACTCAACGGCATAGCCAGCTTCCCGCATTTTCTGAACAGCCCGGCCTATGGCAGTTGTTTCAATATCGACAATCGGCTCAAATTCTGTCATTGCTTTTTGTGGAAAATACGGTCCCAAGCAAGCATAATTTTCACCCCATTGCTCAACCATCGCTGGCACTTTGCTCCTAATCACAGTATATATACCGCCCACTTGGTTACATACCTCCCAAGCTATTTCAAACAGTTGCTGCTTTTTTGGTTTATTGTCTTTCATCATTTTTTTGGTTAAGGTCTATTTTAGAAAAGAATCAGACTCAAATATCTGGTTTTTTTGTTGTTGGTACAACGTATAATTAAAACCAGTCTGAACACTATACGCACCATGTTCACCTTTTTTGTTGAGTGCCAAATAGCCCACTTGTAATTCTTTATAATTATACTTTTTGACAATTCTGTTAGCCGCTTCCTCGCAGGCTTCTTGCGGAGTCATACCTTGCCGCATGAGTTCTACAATCAAAAATGCCCCCAGTGTTTTCATCACCAACTCGCCTACACCTGTAGCGCAAGCTGCGCCTATTTCGTTGTCCACATACAAGCCTGCGCCTATGATGGGCGAGTCCCCTACTCTACCGTATAGTTTATAAGCCATACCACTGGTCGTACAAGCGCCCGACAGATTACCGTTTTTGTCGAGTGCCACCATGCCAATAGTGTCGTGGCGTTCGATGTTGGCAATGGGTTGATATTTGGCAGTTTTGAGCCATTCTTTCCATTTTTGTTTGGAGGTTTCGGTCAATAAATTTTCTTTTTTAAAACCATTGTCCAACGCAAACCTAAGTGCGCCCTCGCCCGATAGCATAACGTGTGGCGTTTTTTCCATCACAAGCCGTGCCACCGAAATAGGGTGCATGATGTGTTGCAAGAACGTTACCGAGCCAGCATTGCCGAGTTCGTCCATGATGCAGGCATCAAGCGTTACGTTTCCATCACGGTCGGGCAGGCCGCCGTAGCCTACACTCGTGTCGTTGGGGTCGGCTTCGGGGACTTTTACGCCTGCCTCAACGGCATCGAGCGCAGAGCCGCCTTTTTCTATAACAGCTATGGCCGCTTCGTTGGCTTTGAGTTGTTTCCAAGTCGAAAGCACCACTGGGCCGCCAGCGGCAGAATTGAGGTTTTGTTTTTTTTCGTCAGTTGGTTTACATGAAGACGCTATTGAGCCAGCAAAAAGAGCCGATAGGCTACCAGAGCGCAAGAAATTTCTACGATTGAATATTGCCATTTTTTTGAAGGATTTAGTTAGAGACAATACTACACAAAAGGTTTTTGAAAAACAAGATAGGGCATAAAAAATGAAGTCTTCGCTTTGAGGGAAGACTTCATTGACTTTTATCAATTCATCATCAAATAGGCTTTGATAAACTCATTGAGATTTCCGTTCATAACGCCCTGCACGTCAGACGTTTCTACACCTGTTCGGGCATCTTTCACTAACTTATATGGGTTCATTACATAGTTTCTAATCTGCGAACCCCACTCTATCTTTTGTTTCGATGCTTCCACTTCGGCACGGGCCGCATTTCGTTTTTCGACTTCGATTTGGTATAGCTTCGATTTCAAAAGCTGTAACGCTATCTCTCTATTAAGATGTTGGCTACGCTCTTTTTGGCATTCGATGGTTAGCCCCGAAGGCTTATGGCGCAAGCGTACAGCCGTCTCGACCTTGTTTACGTTTTGGCCACCAGCCCCACCCGACCTAAAAGTATCCCAGTCAATATCGGCCATATTTACCTGTATTTCTATCGTATCGTCAATGAGTGGGTAGGCATAAACCGAAGCAAACGAAGTATGACGGCGAGCGGCAGAGTCAAAGGGCGAAATTCTGACCAATCGATGTACTCCATTTTCGGATTTCAGATAGCCATAAGCCAGCGGGCCGTTTATTTCTATCGTCGCCGACTTAATACCCGCCCCATCGCCTTCTTGGTAGTCTATCTGTGTAACTTTGTAGCCATTTTTTTCGGCCCACATCAAGTACATTCTATAAAGCATTTCGGCCCAATCTTGGCTTTCGGTGCCTCCTGCCCCAGAATTAATCTCAATAACAGCACTCAGTTGATCTTCTTCGTTGCTCAACATTTTTCTGAGTTCGAGGGCTTCAAGCGTAGTTTGTGCATTTTTATATTCGGCATCTACCTCATTTTCAGTGGCTTCGCCCATTTCCCAAAACTCATGCAGGGTTTCGAGGTCGCCGAGATGGTTCTCTACTTTTTCATAGCTTTCTGTCCAGCCTTTGAGTCCACGGACTTCTTTCATGGTTAGTTCGGCAGCGGTAGAGTTTTTCCAAAATTCAGGTTGATTTTGTATTTGTTCTAATTCGGCAAGGCGTTCTTTTTTGGTATCGTAGTCAAAGATACCCCCTCAAAGCCAACATACGGGCTTTCAAGTCTTTCAACTGTTCGGTTGTCATGACAGGTCTATTTTGGTTTTTTTATATTAAAAATAAGGCCACAAAGGTAGCAAAATAAACGACCGAATTTTTATGAAAAGTACTCTTCTTGTATTTGTCGGTTTGAATAATTGATTATATTTGGCAAAAAATCAATTCATTATGATTGTAGAAATAGCCACATCCGAAAAAAAGTATTCAGTTGAAGAATATTTTGAGCTTGAAAAAACGTCCGAAATCCGTCATGAATTTATAAACGGCAACCTAATTCCTATGCCTGGAGAATCAAAAATTGCAAATAAAATCTGTCGTAAAATTGTACGACAATTAGAGGACAAACTAAACGAAAAGGTCTTCGAGATTTTCAACCACGACATTAGAACCATGCTAAATGTTGGCAAACTATATCGCTATCCAGACGTAGTTGTAGCACCAATCGTGGACGACGAAGACTCGCACGCTGTTACAAAACCCATTTTGATTGTAGAGGTTTTTTCGGATAGCTCTATTAAAACTGATACTACCGACAAACTACGTGAATATTCGTCGTTGCCAACGATGCAATATTACCTGATAGTTTCTCAGACCGAGCCTTTTGTAGAGGTTTATTCAAGAAATAATGAAAAATGGGAATTTACCTGTTTTACCAAACTCGAAGAAGAAATACCGTTGCCTTATCTCGATGCCAGCCTCGCTATGAAAGCTATTTTTGAAGGTGTTTTTGCGGAATGAAAAAACTATCAATGGACGAACTCGGTCGCCTGTCGGTCGATGAATTTAAAGAAACCGTCAAAAACGCTTTTGTATTTGTCTTGGACGACATCAGAAGTATGAACAACGTAGGCTCGATTTTTAGAACTGCTGATTCGTTTTGTGCCGAAAAGATATATCTCTGCGGCATCACAGGCACACCACCACACCGTGAAATCGCCAAAACAGCCTTAGGTTCAGACGAGTCGGTGGCTTGGGAATATGCGTCAGATGCCAACGAACTGACCAAACACCTACAATCGGAGGGTTTTGTGGTGGCTGCTCTCGAACAAGTAGAAGACAGCACGTCATTGATTGATTTTATGCCCGAACTCAACAAAAAATATGCTTTTGTGCTTGGTAATGAGGTTTTTGGGGTCAGTCAGGCCATTATTGAAGGCTGCGATGTATGTTTAGAAATTCCGCAATTTGGCACAAAACACTCGCTCAATGTGTCGGTAAGTGCGGGAATTGTGGCTTGGGATTTTGTCTCAAAAAATTTAACATTGAAATAACACAAATTATTTTACATTTGTAAAAATTATAGTTACGCACTGTATCTATTCAAAACCAAATATTTTATGAAAACAGATAAGCACATCATCGAGCGTATTGCCAGTGGTATCAACATTAGCATAGCCAGAGAGCTACCCGAAAGTTATGATAAATTAAACAAAGCCGCCAAGAAAGCGGCTGAAAAATTAGCCAAAAAAATAGCTAAAATAAAGAAAAAAGCTGACAAAAAACAGGAAGAATCGATTGAAAAATCAATAAAACGGGCTAAGAAAGCGGCTAAGAAAGCAAAAAAAAATACAGAAAAAACAACTAAAAACGCACTAAGAACGGCTAATAAAAAAGCCAAATCAGCCGCCAGCCCAGAGCCAGCTCCTGCACCAACAAAGGCCGCCAAGTTAGTGAATAAACCTACCAAAACGCCCAAGGCAGTACCTGTAAAGCGGATACCAAAAGTGAAAGTAGTAGTATCAGAAAGCACAGTAACGGCAGACTAAAACAGTAAGTCAGATATGATTGAGTCAAAATTAGATACTTTACGTGCTGTCGGGTGTTTCTACCTGACAGTAAAAGATAGACAACTATTTTATTGTATTCTAAACAAAAAAGCGTAGTTTTGCAGTCCAATTTTTAAAATCAATAAAACCGCAAAATTATGTACGCAATCGTAGAAATAGCGGGGCAGCAATTTAAAGTTCAACAAGGCCAAGAAATCTTTACTAACAGATTAAAAGGTGATATTGACGCTGTACTCGTATTTGACAATGTGATGTTGGTGGACAACGACGGAGCCATCAGTGTAGGCGCACCGACAGTATCGGGTGCAAGTGTAACAGTAAAGGTAGTAGAGCACCTCAAAGGCACGAAAGTTATTGTTTTCAAGAAAAAACGCCGCAAGGGTTACAGAAAGAAAAACGGACACCGTCAGGCACTTACAAAAGTTTCGATTGAGTCAATCGCAGCTTAATATCAAAACATTTCAATCACTAAGACTAACATCTTACTAAATAATTATACATCATGGCACACAAGAAAGGTGCGGGTAGTTCGCGAAACGGCCGGGAGTCAGAAAGCAAGCGTTTAGGCGTTAAGATTTTTGGAGGCCAACCAGCTATCGCTGGCAATATTATCATTCGTCAGCGTGGCACAAAAACAGCCGCAGGCAAAAACATAGGTATAGGTCGTGACCATACACTGTTTGCATTAGCTGACGGAGTTGTACGTTTTTCGAGAGGACGTAATGACAAATCGTTTGTACACATCGACCCAGTGGCCGTAGCTGAGGCATAGGTCTGACCCAATTACATAAACAATAAGCCAACATCACTAAATGTGATGTTGGCTTATTGTTTATGAGGCTATCTACTCTCGCCTACAAAGTACCAAGTACGTTGTTCATGCTCCGAACGGCATCGGCCGACTTGGCAAAAGCTGCTTTTTCGTTATCACTAAGACGAAGGTTGATGATTTTTTCCCAACCACCACGACCAACAATCACAGGCACACCCATACAAATGTCTTTTTGGCCATACTCGCCATTGAGAGCAACAGAGCAAGGAAAGATACGTTTTTGGTCACGGACAATGCTCTCAACCAATACCGCTACTGCTGCACCAGGCGCATACCATGCCGACGTACCAATAAGACCAGTGAGCGTAGCGCCACCTACCATAGTGTCGGCAGCTACTTTTTGTAGTTTTTCTTCCGATAAAAATCTACTCACTGGAATACCGTTGTAGGTAGCCAAACGAGTGAGCGGAATCATGGTTGTGTCACCATGGCCGCCTATCACCATACCATGTAAGTCGTTGGGCGAGCAGTCCATGGCCAACGATAAATAGGTTTTGAAGCGTGCGCTGTCTAAAACGCCACCCATACCAATAAGGCGTTTTTTAGGAATACCAAGCTCTTTGAATGCTAAGTAAGTCATAGTGTCCATTGGGTTTGAAACTATGATAATAACCGCTTTTGGCGAGTACTTTAATATATTTTGTGCCACCGACTTTACGATTCCTGCATTGATGCCAATGAGTTCTTCACGAGTCATACCAGGTTTACGGGGAAGCCCCGACGTAATCACGACCACATCTGAACCTTTGGTTTTTTCATAGTCGTTGGTCGAACCTGTGATTTTGGTGTCAAATCCCAGCAAGGTAGCAGTCTGAAACATATCCAAAGATTTGCCTTCACTAAAACCTTCTCTGATATCCAAAAGTACTACTTCTTCGGCCAACTGCCGACGGGCGATGTTATCGGCACAAGTTGCCCCAACGGCACCTGCACCTACTACTGTAATTTTCATATTGTTTTTTTGTATATGTTAAATAATGGATTTGCAAAGGTAATAGCCCAAACGAAAAATGAGGAACGCTTGGCAAAAAAATTTCACTTTCTGCCAAGCTACTTCTTCAAGATAGCTCTGTCTAAATGTACATAGCCACCATCAACGTACATAATCTGACCAGTGGTATGGCTCGAGCGGCTGGACATCAAGAATGTGGCCATGTTAGCAATTTCCTCGCAGGTCGTCAGTCGGTGTCCTAATGGTATATTTTTTTTTATTTCTGCTAATATTTCATCGGAATTAGTCTTAGTGTTTATCCAGTTTTCATACATCGGTGTCCAACACTCAGCCACGGCTATGGCGTTTACCCTGATGCCGTATTTGAGTAATTCAACAGCCCATTCTCGGGTTAGGGCATTGCGCCCGCCATTGGCAGCAGCATAACCCGACGTACCACCTTGGCCAGTAGTGGCTATTTTGGAAGTAATATTTAAGATTGAACCCTTGGTTTTTTTAAGATAGGGTAGTGCATAATGAGCCATAGAGTAGTAATGGCCAATATTACAACTGAGTGAATCTACAAATGCTTCGTAGCTACCGTTTTCTAAACCAACTCCATCGTTTACACCTGCATTGTTTACCAACCCATCAATACGACCATACCGTTCGGCGACAATACCAACGGCTCTTTTACATTCTTCTGGGTCGGTTAGTTCAGCCTCAACACTATATGCCATACCACCGACAGCCATTATTTTTTCAATAACTAACTGATTTTCAGTATCACTACGACTAACAACGATGGGTATAGCATTTTCGAGAGCCAATGCCTCGGCGATGGCCGCACCAATTCCTTGGCCACTTCCTGTGACGATGATTACTTTTTCTTTTAAATTTAAATTCATAATTGAGTCAATATGCGACAGATATTAGATTATTGTGTAACAGTCTATTTATTCAAAACCTACTCTTGGTGGTGGTCGTCTATGTAAAAAAAACGAAAAATTCCTGTATTCGGTGGAGAACACAGGAATTTTGAGCGGTTCGACTATTTATAATAAGTACTATGCCTGAAAAATAGCGAGCGTAGTGTTTTCGTAAACAGCCAAATTGGCATCACGGACTTGTTCCATAACTGGACGTAGCATACACGTTGCCTCATCTTTACAGTCATCACATTTTACATAAAAATTGAGTGAAACACAGGGTGTAGGAGCGATGGGGCCGTCAATTACTCGGATAACTTGGGCAAAGTTAACTTTTGATGGCTCTAAACGCAACATGTACCCTCCACCCTTACCTTTTTGGCTGTGTAAAATGCCGTGATTGCGTAATTCTAATAAGATAGCCTCCAAAAATTTCTTTGGAATTTGCTCTCTTTCTGCAACATGAGAGATAAGAATTGGCCCCTTGCCAAAATCTTCTGTCAAAACTTTAAGGGCTTTGAGTGCGTACTTTGCTTTTTTTGAAATCATAACGTTGTGAGTTTTTAAAGGATAAATCCCTATTTAGACCAAAGTAATATACTTTTATTGGATATACGAAATTTTTTTTGATTTTTTTATTCTTTGGCTTCGCCAAGCAAATACCCAAAGGGTTTTAGAGAATCTATTAAGTCAAAGACTACCTTGACAATGGCCGTAACAGGCAAAGCCAAAATAAGCCCCGCCACCCCCCACAACTGACCGCCCAATATAAGCGTAATCATGGCTGCAAGTGGATTTACGCTCACTTTTGACCCCACAATAAAGGGCGTAATAAAATTACTTTCTAATACCTGCACAATACCAAAAACACCTAACACCGCCAAAGCATATATCGGTGAGTCTTTGGTGATAAGCGCCATCAGTGCAGGCAAAATAGCCCCTACCAAAAGACCGATGTAGGGAATTAGTAAGAGAAAGGCAGCAAAAAAACCAAAGAAGATAGCATAGTCAATTCCCAACAATAATAAACCCGCCGAATTGAGCAATCCAACAGTAAAAATCACGAGTACCAATCCCACCAAGTAAGACTGTACTACATCATAAATACGACGAATACCCTCATTTACTTTACGTTTATGTTTAACATGAAAAAGCTGATAAATAAAAGCCCTAAAAAAGTCCCGATAAAGTAACAGAAAGAACACAAACAACGGTACTAACGCCACCGAGGTAAGTGTACTTGTGGTGGTAGCGAGGGTATTGGTAAAGAACGAAGCCCCGTTTTTGATGCCATCGTTTAGATATTTTTTACTCTCTAATAGTTGGTTTTGCTTGCTGAGGTGAAAGTTATCAGAAATGTAGGTTTGTAATTTGCCGGTCCAGACGGCGGTTTTTTGGGTAAGTTTAGGAATCTCCTCGTCAAAATCTGCAATTTGGGCAGATACTAAGTATATCAAAGCGGCAATGGCTGTGATAAGTACAATTTGGCAAATAAAAATAGATAGTACCCGATATACCCCCCAGCGTTCGAGGCGAAGACAAAGAGGGTATAGCATTACAGTAAACAAAACCGAAAAAGCAATGGGTTTGAGTATGTCTTGCAACACATACAAAATATAGACAATCAATAGTGATGAGACGAGCGAGCCAGCCAGTCGTAAAGAAAAAGGAAATTGATTTTTCATTTGGTGCTGAATTTAACAAAAATATGGTCATCCCACATTTTATTGTTTTTTGTGGTGTTTTGTTTTAAGATAGCCTCCAAAACAAAACCTACTTTTTCGAGAACTTTCATCGAGGCATGGTTATATTCAAAGACAGTAGCAACCAGCCTATGAATATCAAAATTATTAAATGTGTACCCACACATCTCTTTAACTACCGCTGTCATAATACCTTGATTCCAAAAAGGCTCACCGAGCCAGTAGCCGATTTCGGCTGTACGGCGGCGAATACCCCTTCCCAACACTATACCAATGCCACCAATGGCTTCTTGGTTTAGTTCTATGGCAAAGGTTGTGGGGTTGATTTCAGTTTCACACAACTTTATCCAGCTTTCGGCGGCTTTCCAGTCATAGGGGTAAGGGAAATCATCGGTCAGGTTTTGAAAAATCTGATGATTATTGGCATATTTGACCAAAGCAGGCTCATCGCCAGCTTGCCAGCGACGAAGGGTGTATTGGGTATGTATTGCGTTTTTCATCTAACAAAATAGTCTTTACCAGACAATTTCAATTACTTCGTTTTTCAAATCAATCGTTGTATAAACTTCGTTGGACTGTCTTTTTAATACTAATTTACCCTTTTCTACCCTCATTTCGTCTTGTCCAATTACTTGGTTTTTATTTTTTTTATGAAAAACAGAAACTATATCTATTTTGCTGTCTATCACAACTGTAATTATATTTCCTATCGCCTGTATTTCTTTAAAATGGATAAGTGGTGTATTTGTATTTTTCAGTAAAGCAATAGCTCTTGATGCCTGCGGCACGCCAAAACCAATATAATTGTTGCAGTACGGGTACAAATGTGCAGATTTTTCGATTATGTTTCTAATTTCTTTGTTGGTCAGTAGAGGGTTTGCTTGCATAAGGCAGGCCGCAAAGCCCGTAATAACAGGTGCCGATAGCGACGTACCATAGAGCGAATAGCACGCTACATTGGGTTTGTTATAGACAATAAACTCTGGGCCAATGCTACTGTACCCAATTTTATTCCATAGTTTGTGATTAGTTGCACCAACCGCAATCACGCCTTCGGCATCGGCGGGGGTCGAGATTATGCGCCACGTTGGGTCATCGCCTTCGTTACCTGCCGATATAACGAGCAACATTCCTTTTTGATTGACCGCAATATCGGCTACCTTGCTAATTAGACTCGTATGCCCGTCCATTTGTCGAGGCTCGTAGTTTTCTGATGGATTATTAAACCCTTTGGCATAGCCCAGCGAAGTATTAACAAGTTTTACTCCGAGGCTGTCCAACCATTCAATGGCCGCCACCCAGTTGTCTTCTTCGACTCTTGACTCACGACCACCGTGGTCTGTACGAGCCAAATAAAACTGTGAGTCTGTGGCCAGCCCTTGTTGTGTATCTGTATCTGTTCCAGCAATGGCAGCAAGTACCTCCGAGCCATGAAAGTCTGCGAAAGACTCAGAATCGGTATAAAAATTGGTGATATGTTTGGGGTTTACATAGTCTCGTTTAGAAAGTATGGCCAATTTAGCAAAAACACCTTTGAGTTGCTGGTGGTTGGGCGCTTCATAAAAACCCGCATCAATGATTCCAATCTTCACACCTTTGCCCGTCAGGCCATTTTCTCGAAAAACACCTGCTTCGACTTGCTCCATCACAGGGGCAAGCCGAGGCTGTTGGTGAGGCCGTGAAGCAACATAAAATTTACCATCTATCAAAACCACGTCTTTCACAAAATCAAGGGCAATGACTCGTGTTTTTTGTGCATCTGTCAGATAAACAGAAATGGCATTGAGCCATTTTGATTTTTGAATCGGCCTAATGTTTTGTTTTTCAAGTAGTTGTAAATAATCATCACAAATGGGTAAACTCGTAACATTGATATTGACCGTTGATGGGTTTTTATCTTTAAATAGTATCCAGTACTTAGATTGAGCAAGTGATTGAAAATTAAAAACCAAAAAAACTAAAATGCTTTTACAAATTATGGTGTGTTTCATATCTCAAAAATACCAAATATCTTCTTGAAATATAACAAAAAAGTCAAATAATTAAATATTTATCTAATGGTTTTGATTTTAGATTTGACTTTTTTATTTTTGTGTTTGGGTCAGTTTCATTGTTTAACTGCTTTGCCTTAATTCTAAAATGTTATACCAAAGTGAGGGATATTTTTTTGATTTCAAATAGCTTGACTAAGAATTTGATAACTTATTGGTAACAAAATACTTAATGGTTTGAATAGCATAGACTTAAAAGCCATTCAAGCATAAGCGTATTTATTACTAACAAAATAGATTACGATTTACCAATCAAAATGTTTATTTTAGCGGGCTGTTCGCCAAACTGAACCACACTGCTGGCACATTATTATTATTTTTCAATACTTTACCCACTATTTAAGATGTATGTTATAAAAAGAGATGGCCGGCGCGAGTCCGTCAAGTTTGATAAAATTACGGCTCGTATCGAAAAACTGTGCTACGGCTTAGATGCTACTTTCGTTCAGCCAATAGATGTAGCAAAAAAAGTTGTCTCTGGTATTTATGACGGTGTATTAACCTCAGAGTTGGACACACTGGCCGCCGAAACTGCCGCTTCGCTCACCACCAAGCACCCCGACTATGCAACACTGGCGGCCCGTATTGCAATCTCAAACTTACACAAAAATACATTGAAGTCGTTTTCGGCTACAATGAAGATTCTTTATACCTATACCGACCCCAAAACCAACGAAAATGCAGCTTTGTTGTCCAAGGAGGTTTATAACATTATTCGTAAGAATGCCTCAGTTTTGGACTCAACCATTATTTATGACCGAGACTATGGCTACGATTATTTTGGGTATAAAACCTTAGAAAAATCGTATTTGCTCAAAATAGATGGTAAAATAGCAGAACGACCGCAACACATGCTGATGCGTGTAGCAGTAGGTATTCATCACGATAACCTTGATGCCGTTATAGAAACATACAACTTACTCTCTGAGCGTTGGTTTACGCACGCCACTCCTACGCTTTTTAATGCTGGTACGCCCAAGCCCCAAATGTCGAGCTGTTTTTTGCTGACAATGAAAGAAGACAGTATCTCGGGCATTTATGACACGCTCAAACAATGTTCTTTGATTTCGCAAAGTGCAGGCGGTATTGGTTTGAGTATTCACAACATTCGGGCAACTGGCAGCTATATCAAAGGCACAAATGGTACATCAAATGGTATTGTACCCATGCTCAGAGTTTTCAACGACACGGCTCGTTATGTAGATCAGGGCGGTGGTAAGCGCAAAGGCTCGTTTGCAATGTACTTAGAGCCTTGGCACGCCGACGTTTTTGAGTTTTTGGACTTGCGAAAAAACCACGGTAAAGAAGAACTACGAGCAAGAGACCTGTTTTACGCACTCTGGATTCCAGATTTGTTTATGAAACGTGTCGAAGCCAACGATGTATGGTCGCTGATGTGTCCGCACGAATGCCCAGGCTTGGCCGACTGCCACGGTGATGCCTTTGAGGCTCTTTATGAAAAATACGAGCGTGAGGGCAAAGTCCGTAAAACAATAAAAGCACAAGATTTGTGGTTTGCCATCATGGAGTCGCAAATAGAGACAGGTACGCCCTATATGTTGTTCAAAGACCATGCTAACAACAAATCGAACCAAAAAAACTTAGGTACAATCAAGTCGTCGAATCTCTGTACCGAAATCATGGAGTTTACCTCGCCCGAGGAAGTGGCTGTTTGTAACCTGGCATCTATCTCGTTGCCAAAGTTTATTGAACAAGGCACCGACGGGTTTTTGAGATTTAATCACCAAAAATTATACGAAATCACGAAGGTTGTTACCAAAAACCTCAACAGAATCATCGACCTTAACTATTACCCTGTGCCAGAGGCCGAACTAAGCAACAAACGCCACCGCCCTATCGGTATAGGCGTGCAGGGCTTGGCAGACGCCTTTGCGATTTTGAGAATGCCTTTTGAGTCAGAAGAAGCAGCAAGGCTAAACAAAGATATTTTTGAAACCATTTATTATGGAGCAGTTGTAGCCTCAAAAGAACTGGCTCAAATTGAGGAGCCGTACCAAACGTGGAAAGGCTCACCGATTTCGGAGGGTATTTTTCAGTTTGATATGTGGAACGTAACGCCAGAAAGTGGCCGCTGGAACTGGGCTGATTTACGCCAAGAAGTCATGACGCACGGTGTCAGAAACTCGCTCTTGTTGGCCCCAATGCCAACGGCTTCGACAAGCCAAATATTAGGTAACAATGAGTGTTTTGAGCCATTTACGTCCAATATTTATGTAAGGCGAGTACTTTCGGGTGAGTTTGTGGTTATCAATAAATATTTATTGAAAGACTTGGTAAAATTGGGCATCTGGAACGAATCAATGAAAAATTACCTGATGCAAGCCAACGGCTCGATTCAGAATATCCCAGGAATGCCCTCAAACCTAAAAGGACTTTATAAAACAGCTTGGGAAATAAAACAAAAAGTATTGTTGGAGATGGCTGCCGACCGTGGGGCATTTATTTGTCAAAGCCAATCGCTCAATGTATTTATGGAAGGGCCAAGTTTTGGAAAACTGACTTCAATGCACTTTTATGCTTGGAAAAAAGGACTCAAAACGGGTATGTACTACCTCCGCACACAGGCCGCCGTCGATGCAGTGAAATTTACTGTCGAAAAACAAGCCGAACCAATGCTTGAAGTAGTGGCAAAGGTTGAAGAAAAAGAACTGGACTACGAAAAATACGCCCAAGACCACGCCAGCCCAAAGCCAGAAACAACTGACGAAGAACCAACTTTGCTCGGATAAACAACCGCACTAAGATTGGAATAAACGACAAAGGGCTGCAGAAATGCAGCTCTTTGTCGTTTGTGCCATAGTTCCAAAAATAGTAGAAACCACCCCTCAAACACTTTTCAAATTATATTTTCTAAACCAAACCTAATGCAAGCTATTCTGGGAGTACTTTTTCATTCAATTGGCGGGTTTTCGTCGGGTAGTTTTTATTTACCGTACAAAAAAGTCAAAAACTGGGCTTGGGAAAGCTACTGGATAGTGGGCGGTATTTTTTCTTGGTTTGTTGTGCCACCCGTAGCTGCTTATTTGACAGTACCAGGCTTTGCCCAGATTATACAAATAACCGACAGCAAAATACTGCTACTGACTTACTCAATGGGCCTTTTTTGGGGAGTCGGTGGCCTTACTTATGGACTTGGGGTAAGATATTTGGGTATGTCGCTTGGCAACTCCGTTACGTTGGGTTTTTGTTCTGCATTTGGGGCGTTAGTGCCTTCTATTTATTACAATTTCAACCCTACAACAGGCAAAAAATCACTTACCGATATGCTATCAACCAATGGAGGCTTGTTGGTATTGCTGGGTGTAGTTGTTTGTTTGATTGGTATTGCAGTTTCGGGACGTGCAGGTATGCTCAAAGAACAAGACCTGACAGAAGAACAAAAACAGGCGAGTGTGTCTGAGTTTAGTTTGGCCAAAGGCTTGACGATTGCTATTGTTTCGGGTATATTGAGTTCGTTTTTTAATTTTGGTATTGAAGCTGGCAAACCCATGGCCGATGCCGCTGTGGCACAAGGTTTTAATCCGCTTTTTCAGAACAACGTAACTTATGTCGTTTTGCTGTGGGGCGGGCTTACTACCAATTTTTTGTGGTGTATGTACCTCAATACCAGCAACAAAACATTTGGCGACTACACTAATCCTAAGTCTCCACTTGCCTCCAATTATCTCTTTTCGGCTATCGCTGGTACTATGTGGTTTTTGCAGTTTTTCTTTTATGGCATGGGCGAAAGTAAACTCGGTAACGGTGCAAGTTCATGGATTTTGCACATGTCCACCATTATTTTGACTGCTAATTTTTGGGGCTTGTACCTCAAAGAATGGGCGGGTGTGTCGAGTCGTACATTCAGAACATTTGTAGTCGGTATTTCCATAATTTTGCTCTCCATCGTCATTGTAGGAATTGGTAATTCGCTCTAAAAACCAACACAGTCAAATAATTTAAAAAACCAAAACGAAACTACAAATCAAAATTTAAAGTTATCTTAACTGTAAATTTTGTAATTTTGTGGTCGAACTGCTCTTGCTGCCGTTTCTGTTTTTTAAATTTAATATGTCAAACGAAATATTGTTTTTTGGTGGTTTCTCGCTTTTTGTACTCGTTGTAATGCTTCTTGATTTGGGTGCATTTAGCAAAAAAAAGAGCACAGTAGTAAGTTTTAAGGAAGCGGGTATTTGGAGTGCTATCTGGGTGGCGTTGTCTATTGGTTTCTATTTTTTTATTCAGCAATACGGCTATCTCATTCACGGCTTTACAAACCTGGCCGACTTGGAGGCCGTCAAACTCAAATATGCCCCCCACGTTGGCTTAGTAGCTGGCAACTTTGCTCAGAGCGCACAGATTTTTCAGAACAATATGGCTCTTGAATACATTACAGGCTATTTGGTAGAATATTCGCTCTCTGCCGACAATATTTTTGTATTCATTCTTATCTTTTCTTCTTTTGGGGTAAATAAAAAATTCTACAAAAAAATATTGGTCTGGGGTATTTTGGGGGCAATCGTCCTGCGTTTTATTTTTATTTTTGTAGGCTCTGCGCTGCTCCAACGCTTCGAGTGGATAATTTATGTTTTTGGCGCATTTTTGGTATATACAGGAGTAAAATTGTTCTTTCAAGACGACGACGACGACGCAATAGACACCAGCGACCACATAGCCGTCAGGTTTGCCTCCAAATACCTCAATGTCTATAAACGCAACGTAACCGACCGCTTTTTTATATTTCACAAACGGTACAAAAAATGGTATATCACGCCACTTTTTATAGTTGTTCTTGTCATTTCGGTTACTGACTTAATTTTTGCTGTCGATTCTATCCCTGCCATTTTCTCTATCACCAAAGACCCCTACATTGTCTTTTTCTCAAACGTATTTGCCATTATGGGGCTGCGTTCTATGTTTTTCTTTCTGTCAAGTATCATCGACAAGTTTTATTATCTCAAACTCGGTTTGGCCGTTTTGTTAAGTTTTATTGGCCTCAAAATGATAGGTCATCACTATTTGGAACAATGGGGCTTCAAAACCATTTATTCGCTTTATGTCATTGTCGGTATTTTGGGAATAGCGATAGTTGCATCGTGGCTTTTCCCGCCCAAGACAATAGCTAAAGAGTCATGAACGGATTGTGCTAGTAGAATTATTTTGAAAAAAGGGTAAAAATGGTTATCTCAAGGTTGCAAAACCAAAATAGAGATAACCATGAACCAGATAGTA
>JAYWHT010000001.1:0-23351 GCA_043777595.1 Spirosomataceae bacterium | reverse complement strand
ACGGCCAAATTTACCAATAAATCTAAATCGCTTTTAGGCGTGTTTTGCCCACGTGCCACCGACCCAAAAATTCCGATCTTGATAGGGTTGTATGGTTGTAAGTAGTTGATAATAAGTTTATTTTGTTCTGATGTTATCATAGATTTTCTGCTCGTTTTAGGGCTTTGTGGTTGATGATTCTTGCTACTTCCAGCGTACTTTCAAAGCCAAGCCAAATATCTTTTTCTGTAAAATGTCCCATTGCCCGAGCTTGCTGGTACATGGCATCGTAAATACGCAAGTTGGCCTCAAAGTTGGGCGGTATACTGGCAATATACGCCTCTTCAAATTCTCTAAATTTTTCGTAATTGGCACTTAGCATGGTTTTATTTTTTTTGAATACTGTTTAAAATTACTCTCAATTTACTTTTTAAATTTTTCTCTAAAATTAAATCAAATTGCTCTAACCAATCGTCAATGTAAGTCATATTTAAGTTCGTATTTTTGAGCAATATGCCTTTCACATCTTCTAAGTCACGAGGGCGGCCAGCAAACATTTTGTGAATAACAAGGTCTTCGGCAGTTGTATATTTTACCATGTATCCATTGGTCTCAACCGAAATACTTCTTTTTACAGCTTGTCTTTCGAAGTCTGAAAACGAAAATATCATGTCAATTCTAATATCTGTCTTTGGGTCGAGAAGAGGCAATACTCTGGTTTCGTTTATAAACTGTTTAGGCGAATCTACCAACGCTTTAAGTCCAAGAAAATCAACTATTTGTCTTACACTTTCATATTCTTGAATATCAATGCCAAGCGTAATGTCAATATCACGGGTAAGCCGAGGTTCGCCGTGTAATAAAACCGCTTGGCCACCAATAATCATGTACGGAATATTTTGCTTTTCTAAGGCACTCGCCAATCTTTGTATCGTTTCGTTAAACATTTTTATTTACGTTTAGCATTGCTCTTAATTTTTTCAAATAATCTGTCATAAGTTCAATATTGATTCATTCGTCATGGTTTCGTATAAGTTACAACATCGCCATAGCCTATGCCACAGTTGTTGCGGGCATAAGCCCTAATGTAGTATTTTGTACCCGATGTAAGATTATAAAGCGACGAAATCACTACAGAACTGTTGCTTTGGCCGCTTTTTGTCAGTCCATCGCCGCTCATACCCGCGTATTGTCATTTAATGTAGGCATTGGGCTCTTCGAAGACCAACAATGCCCTGTACTCAAAACCATCGGCACGGCCTCAAAGTTACTCACAATAGCCTCTATAATTGGTTTTTTACTGGCTGTATTTTGTGTAATTTGTTCTGTTTTGAGACTTGGTAAGCCCGAAGCAGGGTATAAGACTTGTAATTCGGCAAGTTCACTACCCGATAATACCAAAGGTGGATTTAGCGGCAAATAGCTTTGTACTATGTTTTGGTTTGGCCGTAGGCCCAAAATAGTGGCCACTTGGTGCAATACTCTATATTTTAACTGGGCATCTGTCCATTTATAATCTTGATTAAGTGTAATTTTATATTGCCCTGAATTGGTTTGGCTAATGGTTGCTAACGTGGCTAACTCAAAACGCAAAATACCTTCAGCAGTTGTTTTTTCGAAGTTATTGGCAGCAGTTTCTATGCAGTTGGGGCATACTTTTAGTATGGCGACGGCAAAGTTTGGGTCGGGTATGCGGGTTTGGGCGTGGGTGTAGCTGCTGGCTAAGTACAAGGCCAACCAAAAGCTAATTTGAATGTAATTCGGCACACCCAACAAATTATAATGATTCATTTTTGTTATTTCTGTAAAAACACCTAAAATTATGTACCCCGCTATCAACTCCATTTACGAGAATGGAGTCTTTATATTGGAGGAACCAGCCACCAATGTCAAAAAATCAAAGGTCGTTATTTTGTTCATGGACGTAACAGCTAACCCCCACAAAGACATCTAAGAAAAGAATACCTGGCGGCCTTAAACACTTGGGTGGCTCTATTCCAGACGATTTCAACGAGCCATTAAACGACCTCAGACTGTATGTAACCATGCCAAAATACCTCATTGATACACAAATTTTGATTTGGTTTGAACTCGAAAGCCTCAAGCCTAAAACCGATATTTATGATATTCTGATAGACGATTCTAACGATATTTTTGTCTCTCATTCAGTTGATGAAGGCATAGTTTCTTCTTCAAACACCATAACGTTTTGGCTGGCTCGCTCTGTTTCTATCAAAGCCTACCAATAATCGCTTTGAATTTGTGAGCGTTTTTCGGTTGATTCGTATTTCATGGTTTCGTATAAATTACAACTTCGCCATACCCTATGCCACAGTCGTTGCGGGCATAAGCTCTAATGTAATACTTAGTATTTGCTTTGAGGTCATAGAGTGATGAAAGCGTCCCGACGCTGTTTAATTGGGTGTTTTTCAGCAAACCATCGCCGCTAAACCCTTCGTTGTCGTTTAGGGTAGGTGTTAGACTTTTAGACGACCAACAATGCCCTATACTCAGTACTTGGGGTACAACGTTTGTGTTTGTAACAGTGGCTTCAATCACTGATGCTCTACTTGAAGAGGCTATTATTACTTGTCCAGTTTTGAGCGCTGGCAAACCTGAAGCTGGATACATGGCTCGCAATTGGCCAAGTTCAGCATCTGATAGTTTAAGTATTGGAGTTGGTAATAAATGCTTCTGCGTGATGTTTTGATTTGGCGAAATTCCCAAAATTGTAGCAATTTGGTGCATTACTACATACTGTAACTGGGCAGCCGACCAAGAATGATCTTGGTCTATTGTAATTCTGTATTGATATTTTGTGGGTTGGCTAATAACCGACAGGGTTGGTGAATTATATTGTAACACACCTTCGGTTACTGTTTTTACGATCTGACTGGATGGCGCAAATCCAACTGTAATATTTGCTGGTGCTTGGTTGCTAAATGTTATGAACGTACCAGTTGTTGAAAATTCACCAAAGGCGGAAGTGATATATTTATTGTATTCGGTATTTGTACTGACTACCTGCCACTTAATTTGACAACTTGTCCAGCTTTTTTTTCCTACAAAAAGTCCTTCGGAGGCATTTATGCGGTATTTCTTCTCTGAAGGCAATAGCTCTTTGCAACTTGTAAGTGCTACGCAACTAAACATCAGTAAAAAACTAATGAGTTGATAAAAACTAAAACCGATCTTTGATTTTCTGCTATTCATACGCTTTAATAACTAAAAACTCAAAAGGTTAGCACCGTTAGATAAAGTTTGATACATTTTTTATACTAAGGACAAAGTTTCCAGTATTTTTACTCGATAACCAAACCTTTCTTCAACTCATGATTAGCAAAATTGTAGCCCAAGGTAAAGCAACGTCAAAACAGACCTTTACTCTCAAAGAAGGATTTAATAAAATAGGTCGCCGCTCAGACTCCGAAATGAAACCCGCCATTGACGAAGTTTTATTACAAACTGAAGATAGTTCAATCCATCGGCACTATCACTGCAAGATTCAAGCAATAATAAATGGCAATACTTACGACTACATTCTTACTCCTTGTGAATCGGCTACTAACCCCACCTTCATAGGTCAAGAACGCCACCAATTACATAAGTTGGACGCTGTTTATTTAAATGAAAATTCAGTGTTTCACATAGGTGAGGACACTACTATCGTTTTGACAAAATAAATTTTGGCGTTACTGCTAACCTTTCCTTCTTCCATTTTATAAATCCTCGCCAATGGTGTATTGGTGGGATAGACCCAATAATATGAATTCTACCAGCACGCCAACACCTAAGTCATCATCATGTTTTGAATTTCAAACACAAATTGAACTCTTTGATGCACTTAGCAAACAAAACAGCAAAGCGTACCAATATTTGTACGATCAGTGCTACGATTCGGTTGAGTGGTTTATTCTGAAAAATAGTGGAACCAAGGAAGATGCCGCCGACTATTTTCAAAATGCAATAGCATCGCTCTGTGTCAATGTGGCTGATGGATCTTTTGAATTTCGGCCTAACACAAAAGTTTCAACCTATCTAATTGAAATTTGCCGCAGGCAATGGTTGGGATTTTTGAATAGTAAATATCATAAAATGACAGTGGCAACTACCGACGAAATAGACCTTATCGCCATTGAAGATATGACCCATTTTGACGATTTGTCGGTAGTCAGGTTGGCCAAGCTTAAAACTTATTTTGAAGAATTAGGCGCAACATGTAAGCAGATTTTACGACTTTTTTACATTGAAGACCGATCAATGAAGGACATAGCTCATCAATTAAGTTCAACTGAAGGAACAGTAAAAGTAAGTCGTCATAGGTGTGTAGAACAACTAAAAAAACATTTCAAGTGCCATGAACGCAATTCAGCAAGAACAGATTGAAGATTTTTTGGACAATAACATGAGTACAGAAGCATATAGGGCTTTTGAAGTACAAATAGCGCAAAACAAAGCCCTCAAAAGTGAAGTAGACTTGGAGCGTTTTGTACGAAAAGGACTAAAAGCATTAGCGTTGAAAGACGCATTTCGAGCAATGCACCACAGCATATACAAATCTCCCATCGTACCAATGGGTCAAAATAAACAGCGAAAGGCGGGAGTTTTTAGGGTGCAACAAGATTTTAGGTGGCTTAAAACCTACTACGCCGCCGCTTGCTTGGCGATGGTTACTTTCGGGCTTTCTTATTGGTATTATTGGCAACCTTCGTCCGAAGCCAAAACCAGGAATACGTTGGCTCTTGTTAAGCCCTACAATATAAAACCAACGGCAATCATAGAAAATAAAAATACGGCTCAAAAAACTGAGTTAAAAGTTGATAAACAAATTTATGCCAACTCCCAACCACCAGCCCAAGATTTTTTAAATGAACAAGAACAAACACATTTGCTCAGTTATAGTCAAATACCAATTGATTTGGCGTTGTCACCCGCTGAATGTGAGGCCCTGTTCAAACGCTATTTTAATGAGAACGATTTTGAAGAAGCCAGTTTAAAAAATGGTATTGAAGCCATGATAGAAAAAAAAAATGGGCTCGCTATTTTTCAGGAAATAGTAACTACTGCCACCAACGACAACCTACGGCAAAAGGCACAGTGGTTAGCCACGCTGGCATTCTTAAAAAACTGTAACACGGTAGAGGCTTTACGTTTGGCCAACAGTATCCGCCAATCAAACGCTCATCAATACCAAAACCAAGCCGAGAGACTGTACGTGCGACTTAGATAGTTCTATGCAAACCAAAACACCTAATATAATAAATAAAAAAAATAGCAATAGAAACACCGCCCGTTTCAACGATAACGAGGGCGTGTCTTTCTCTATTTTATTTCTGAACGACACCCGTAACCATCCCAAAAATACCTGCCTCAAAATAATAGCCTCAAAATGCTTATTTGGTCGAGATGAGGGGTGTACCATTGTTTTTGCAAACGAAGACGACACCGTCAGCGGTCGTCATGCCAGTATCGAATACGTTGGCCAGCATTTTTATTTAATACATCTGTCACAATCCAACCCTACAATATTAAATGGCAATAAAATAACAGAAATAGGCTCAAAAAGACAACTCAAAAACTGTGACGAAATCCAGTTATCGAGGGTTGGACCTCTGTTTCAATTTAAAGAAAATGATTCAAAGCTGTTGAAATTAACCCAACGGTTTCAGCATTTTACTCAAACCACACTGTTGCCCTACAAAATGGTTATTGGGGCGTTGATGGCTGTTTTGATGGTGGCGTTGGGCTTGCTCATGTACCAACATTTCAAATTCGAGCCGCTGCTACAAATTACCCAAACTATTCAAACACAACGGCAGGCCGACACGCAAAAAATCATTGAACTTAACCGCCAAAATGCCAATTTACAATCGGCTATGAAACAAGGGCTTGCATTTAATAAAACACCCAAAACACCTAAAACTTATAAAGCCGATGCCGCTGTCATAGATATTCCGTACGAAGTCAAGAAAATGAGTGGTAGCATTTACCTGATTCGTGCCAAAAGTATCAGTTTGTCATTTTCTGATGGGAGCGAACAACAAATTGAACTCAAAAATGGACAAGGTTGGAGCGGTACTGGCTTTTTGTGTTTAGATGGCCGATTTATGACATCGCGCCACGTGATAGAACCTTGGCTTTATTTTGATAAAAACGATGTAGATATGATTCGGCTCAACATGATTGCCACACAAGGAGGTAAGGTTACGGTTGGTTTTGAGGCGCAATCGTCTAACCTACTTACGTTTAAGTTTACAAACCTTGATTTCAAAGCAAACAAAATAAATGATTGTAATACCACTGGCTCTACCGCATCTGGCGAATCGGTGGCATTGACCAAAGCATCACTACAAAACGACTGGACGTACATGAAAACCAAATATAAAAGCGGCAACATTATACTGGATTCAGAATTGGCCAAGAACCTCGCCCAAACCCAAACACTCCATGTGCTGGGCTATTCAAGCGGTGATTTATTACAAGAAAAAGACCATTTAGAACCCCTATACAGTACTACTATGGTAGCCCAAAGCGGTATCATTAAGGGGTTTATCAACGTATCAAACTGGGGTTTTGAAACTGGAAATTCGGGGGGGCCAGTATTTGTCAATCGAGGTGGGCAGTTTGTGGCCATCGGTATTGTGGTATCAAAATTTGGCGAGATTGGCAGAATAATTCCCGCTTCAACAATTTTACAAAACCCATGAAAAAATTGACTTTACTCTTATATTTTGGTTTTACTATGGGTTTATCTCATCGCTCATTTTCGCAGTGTGATTCCTTGCCTGTGAGAATACCTGAGTTGGTTTTTGGTACCACCAATGAGATAAATCTACTTTACAGCCAGTTGTTAGATAGCCTTTTATATATCACGAGAGCAGATTATATTTTGGCCAGCACCGATACAAGAAAAAATAACCGATATGGGCGGTTCGGCAAGGCATATTATGGTCGTCGATATACCATTGGTGCATTGGCAAATGGTAGATTATGGTTCAACAAAGTCATAGAAGAACCTTGGGCAAACCAGGAAACGGTGCTGTCATTTGCAGACTCGCTCAAGCCTGTTATGTCATCTTTGGCTTATCGTGGGTTGAACGCGCCAACTTTCAAATCTTTGCAACCTGACAAAATTCAAAATATCAATGGTTTTGTGTGCGTAATACCTTCTGAAAATAATTCCAAATTTGGAAATTGGTGTACCGAAACGGCCTTTTTTGCCACAGGCCGTTTGGTGCTGTTTTATAACACAGCAGAAGAAGAGCAAGGAGAATTAGCAATTAAGAAGTTTTTCTGTAAGATAAGTCCCGTTTGGAAAGGCAACGAAGCACTCATTGTGAAGCCTCCTTCGATGCAAGGAAAATGTATTGGTGGGGCATTTTATTACGAAAGGTTTAATGCAGGAAGTCTTAATCTTTGGTTAGGGGGCATTATTGAGGTAGAAAATAGTACGACTTTAAAACTGAAAAAAGTAAATGAGCAGCAAAAATTCAACATTGATTCGGCTGACAGCACGCACCGATAAGGGCGAGGTTCGCTATCATAATGAAGATAATTTCCTGGTAGGTGCTAATCTTTCAACCCAAGATTGGGCTGTGCAAGATGATGTATTTGAGACTGATGATTTGGGTAGCCTTTTGGTGGTTGCCGATGGAATGGGGGGAGCCAATGCTGGAGAGGTGGCCTCACAGATAGCCATTCAGGAGGTCAAAAATTATTTTAGTATTGCTGATAAAATACCTCCCCAATCCGACACAGTTTTTTTTAAACACCTAAATAACGCCGTTTTTCAGGCACACAAGTCCATTATAAGTTATGCTTCAGACAATCCCGACTGCAATGGTATGGGTACAACCCTGTTGTTGGTTTGGGTTGTAAATACACGGGCTTACATTGGGTGGAGTGGCGATAGCCGCTGTTACAAATACAACCCAACCATAGGTTTGAAATTGCTCATTGATGACCATTCATTGGTCTGGGAAATGGTCAAAAAAGGTGAATTAACCGAAGACGAAGCTGCAGTACACGAAGAACGAAACATTATTACGCAGAGTTTAGGGGCGGAGTCGTATCCTCCAAAGCCCGATTTTGTATCATTAGAATTGGTTGAAGGCGACCGACTCTTACTGTGTAGCGATGGCCTAAATTCAATGCTGTTGGACAGTGAAATTAAGAAAGTACTTGACCAAAGCAACGATATAGGTACTAATAGCCGCCAACTTATTGAGGCCGCTAACTTAGCAGGTGGCGAGGACAATGTTACCGTTATAATTTACGAGTTGTTAGAGACAAACAAAGTAGCGGCTTTCGGGAAAATTACAGAAACCAATCAGCCGCACAGCACCAAAACTACCTCTTATTACTGGGTGTGGGCTTTGTTGGTGCTTTTGCTATTTATCGGGAGTGGAATTGGTTACTGGTGGTGGAATAAAAGCCAAATTTCGATACCCAAAATAATAGTCAAAGACTCTACAACAATCAATTCAGTTAAAGATACGGCGGTGATTATCAAACAGCCACCAATTTTTGCTGATACAAGCGGAGTAATAGCACCTACACAAAATATGGTTAGTAAAAAGGAGCTGCGGCGAGCGAAGCAAGATAAGCGCTACGCCGAAGAACAGCAACGGGTCAATAGAATGATTTATGATAGGTTTATAGCAGAACGGGATGACATTGAATCTCAAATGAGTGAAAGCAACAAGCTAACCAAAATTACAAATGATAAAGCAACCGAAAACGCTGCTGCAAGGACACTTGCCAATCGAAAAAAGACGCTTGATGAGAAAATTAGCGTGCAAGATTTAATGATAAAAGAAAAACAAAGCGAAATAAATCAGCTTAATCTACTTTTAAAAAACGATAACTAAATATGGCGAAGTTTTCTGCTGGCGATTTATTCGATAACCGATACAAACTACTGAAAGAACTTGGCGGTGGGCAAGATGCCGAAGTGTGGACAGCCTTAGATAATCTGGCCGATGAGGTAATAGTTCTTAAAATCTTCGTGCGGGTAGGAGAAAGAGTATTAGATAACTTTTTTGACGATTTTAAGCTACTCAAAAACCTAAAGCATGACCACATTACCAAACCTTTTGACATAGGAAAATGGGAGTCGCAACCTTATCAAAAATTAGACTTTATAAAAAATGGCTCTATTTTTAGGAGAATAGAAGACGAAAAGCTGTTCTCGGAGCAAGAAGCCGCAGTTTTTTTGGCACAGGTGAGTAGCGCTCTGGCCTATTTACACCAAAATAACATTGTTCACTGCGACGTAAAGCCCGAGAACGTCTTGCTCAAAAACGATGGTACTTATACGCTGACGGATTTTGGGATAAGCCAAAAAATGAAAAATAGTTTAGCGCGTGCCACAATGGGCAAGGATGCCGATATAACAATGTTTGGTTTTTCGAGGGCGTATGCCCCCCCCGAGATTTCTAATAAAAATAATATCAAACCCAGCAGAGATATTTTTTCGCTGGGAGCTTCGCTGTATGAATTAATGACGGGAGAGTTGCCATTTGATCGAGATGGTGGAAAAGCCCTTCTCATGGGGGTATCGAAGCCCGACTTGCCAGATAGTTTTTCAGAACAACTTAATGCAGTCATTCACCAGTGCTTAGAAAAAGACCCTGAACTAAGACCAACTGCGCAGCAGCTCACTACTTGGGCAAGTAATTTTTTAGAAACCGACACCTGGGATACGGAAGCCGTTCCCAACGAACTACCTGCCTCGCCGTCCAGAAAGATTGTACCATCTCGGAAAACAACGCATACAAATTCAAATAAATTTGAAGACGAAAAACCTGCTCATACGCCAATTGCTGAAAAATATAAAAAGCAAATACTGGGTGGTATCGGTTTATTGTCGGTATCGACGTTGGTTTACTTTTTGTTTAAAAATGAACCACCTCCCCAGCCCGCTCCGCCATATAAAGATACCACAAAAGTAGTTTCAATCTCTACTAAAAAAATACTAATTGAGCCAGTGTTGGCTGTAAAAACAATAACAAAAACCACACTAAAATCCAAACCAGCACTCGTTGAAAAAACACCAAAAAGCGTAGTAGATAACACCACTGCCAGCAACTCAGCCAATGAACAAAGCCAGCGCATCGACGAGCTGTTGCGAGACGGTGAACTAGCAATTAACGAAAACAACAACAAAGCCTCGGCCATCGAATATTTTACGCAGGCACGGTTTATAAAGCAACAATACAAACTGGCAAATCCCCGTTTTGAACAACTTTATGGCAGCTACTTGAAAAAAGCCGATGCCATCTTTGAAACTGAATTTTATTCTCAGGCCAAGGCGTGGTATCAAGTTGCGCAATCGCTCAATAATACGGCTGAGGTACGAGAGAAAATTGAAGCCTGTAACAGCAAAACCAACTAATGAGGCTATCGAAATATAGCGTCCCGTTTATCTTTCTACTTATGGTTAATGTGCTTTGCTACGCCCAGCCAAAACCCAAAAGTGGGGGCGTGGTGGGCGAGTACCTGCAGTTTAAGGCCATGGCCGATGCCGCTTTTGACGATGGAAACTTTGAAAAAGCCCAAAGACTGTTTACTGTATGTTTAGAAATGGTGTCGGGCGACGAATACGCCGCTGCCAAGTTGAGTACCTGCCAAGAACTCAACAATGGCCTCAAGCAATTGGAAGCAGCTATTAAAACCAATAATCAAGCCTTGTTAAAAACAGTATTAAATAATCTTAAAAGCACTAAATCGTACAGTTCTCAAACTAATTTATTAAAGAACCGAGTGTTGTTACTTTTAGAAAAAGAAGCCGATCAAAGACTTAAAAACGGCGATTTAGAAAATGCTGTTCGGTTATATACCCGCACGCACGAGTTGCTACCTGCTTCGGGGCTTACTTTTAAGATGGAAAGAGCCAATTTAATGTATCTGGAGAAATATAAAAAAAATATGGAGGCCTACGCAGATTTTCAGAAAAGCCGAAAACTAAAAAATCAACTCACGTTACTACCAACCAATGACGAAGCTGAAAGTTTGCGCAAAAAAGCCGACGACTTTTTTGCAAAAGGCGAATGGGACAAGGCACAAAAACTCTACAATGCTGCCTTGGTGCTGGGCGAAGGCAAACGACCTGATATTGAACAACGATTGGTGGATATTGCCAATAACAAAAGGTTAGACCTCCAAAAAGCGGAGGCCGACGAACAAAGCAATTTTGGACTGTCGGCTAAAATTGGCGAAGAAATGCTTAAAAGCCGCCCAACTGATGCGCAACTAAAATCTAACGTTGCAGATAATTACCAAAAATTGGCCGATAAGTACTATGGCGAAGGTAGTTTTGCAAATGCACGCGACTACTACCGCAAAGCCAACGAAACTGAACCAAACGCTATTTTGGCCGCCAAAATAGACGATACCGAAAAAAAAATTGCCGAAATACGGCTGGCTAATTCCGAAAAAAGAAAAGAAGTTTTGAAAACACCCAGCTCTAAAAAATCACAAAAAGGCACAGCAATTGTTGGCATGGGTGTGGTGGTGGGTCTCAATTACTTGCAACCAACGCTGACCAACGGAAGCACCCCGCTGAACGCGGTGCGCAAATTGGGTTGGCACGCTGGCCTGCAAGTTATCTTGATGCCCGAAAGTAACGCCTCAATTATTGTTGGTGGGCTGTATAATACAAACCGTTTCTACGTGCCAAACGCCGATAAAACTGCCAAAATAGAAGATTTATCGCTCAATACGCTCCAGCTGTCCGCATCGTTTCGCTTACAAAAATCATTGGGAAGCACCGACAGCAAGGTGTTTGTGGTTGCTGGGCTTGGCTACAACAAACCCATTAATCCAAGTTACCAAAACTACTTGGTAGATAAATCCATAACCTCCGCAAACAGTTTTAGTACGGGTTTCAACTACAACGTTGGCCTCGGTCTAAGCAAAGCCATCGGAAAACGCCAGGCGTTATCTTTTATGATAAGCTATGATGGCGGAATGCAAAATGCCTTTACATCAACCTTCAAAGATGGAAGTGCCAACAAAGGTATGCCCTCGCTTATATTGTCTAATTTGAAATGTACTATCCTACTAAAAATCTTCTAAATGAAAAAGTTTCATCAAATAGGGAGCCTGCTTGTTTTACTACTTATGGTTTCTAGTCAGGGCTTTGGCCAAATTACCATACCCAATGCCAACTTTGCAGCTGCCATTAGGGCCGTATGCCCTACCTGTATAGATGCCAGCAATAAGTTGCTACCAGCCGCCACTCGGCTAACAACCCTGAACGTGAGGAGGAGAGGTATTGATGACTTAACGGGAATTGAGGGTTTTTCTGCCTTGCAGACCGTAATCTGCGACTCCAACCAACTAACAACGCTGCCAAAACTCCCCAATAGCTTACTAAGGCTTGATTGTTTTTCTAACCAAATTACTGACTTAGGTACGCTGCCCCCAAACTTGCAATCCTTACGCTGCTACCTAAATAAGATCACTGTTTTGCCAGCTTTACCAAACAGTATAACCTACATTGAATGCTATTCTAATCAAATTACCAGTTTGCCGACTTTGCCAGACCGCCTCCAAGACTTGAATTGCTACCAAAACAAGCTGTCAACTTTACCCGTTTTACCGATTAGTATTACCGGCGTTACGTGTGGTGGTAATCAAATTACCAGTCTGCCAACTTTACCAAACAACCTTCTTTTTTTATATTGTGATAACAACCAACTTACAGATTTACCTGACCTCCCCAGTAGGCTAACTTTTTTGAATTGCGGCGGTAATAAAATCACCAAGTTGCCAACCTTGCCTACCAATTTAACTCAATTATCCTGCTACAACAACCAACTTACCAACCTACCCACACTTCCCAACACACTAACAGGTTTAAATATATCCAATAACCCTGCTTCTATTTTCCCAGTGTTACCTGCGGGGCTAAAGTACTTACAGTGCAACGGAAACAAACTAACCAAGTTACCAGATTTACCCAAAGCATTAGAATATTTAGAATGTTCTTCAAACTCCTTGACAGGGTTACCCACATTACCTACCACTTTAAGAAGTCTTTATTTTGGGGGTAATCTACTTTCAGATTTCCCTGTATTACCTGCTGGTTTACAGTTTCTTGGTTGCTGGAGTCATAAATTTAATAAATTGCCAGAGCTACCACGCGGTCTCACATATTTGGAATGCAGTTCTAACCAACTGACGGAGTTGCCCACCCTCCCCAGTACATTACGATCTCTTTTCTGCGGTTCTAATCCACTCAATAAACTGCCAACATTGCCCAACACCCTTCAATTCTTAGTGTGTCTTTCAACCCAAATAACTTGCTTGCCCACACTACCAGCAAGCCTAAGAGAACTGGGCGTTGACCCCACTAAAATACAGTGTTTACCAAATGTAGTTGATAAATTAGTGGTGTTTAAACAACGTACTGGCAATAATGCCAACGATGTAGTAGCTACCCCGCCAGTGTGCTCGGCCATTGTTACTGCCATTGATACAAAAATGCCCGTTATTTGTGCGGGGGCATCGGCAACCCTCACGGCCACGGCCTGCAAGGTTGGAACAGTAAAATGGTCTAACAATGCCACTGGTGTTAGTATTACGGTGAGTCCTGAGGTGGCAACCACTTACACTGCAGTTTGTAGCACGGTATGCAGCGATGGCCCTAACAGCAATGCAGTTACTGTAACTATTTCGGGCATAAAGCCCACAGTACCAGATGTTTCTACCATTCAAAACGCCCTCTGTCTGGGCGAAACTACAACGCTGGCCGCCACAAACTGCAATGGCATCATAAAATGGTCGAACAACCTAACCACAAATAGTATTGTAGTATCCCCCACCGTCACTACCACCTACACCGCCACTTGTCAGAACAATTGCGGGGTTAGTGCAAACAGCAAAGACGTTGTAGTGACACTCAAGCCCGTAGTTGCCAAACCAACCATAACTGGCGCAAAGGTTCTTTGTCCCAACCTCAACGCCATCCTAAACAACAGCGTGTTGGAACCTGGAAATACGTACCAGTGGAAACGCAACGGGCAAGAGGTGGCGACTACTGCGGCACTGACAATAAATGGCGAAGGCACGTACGTTGTAACAGTAACAAAAAACGGTTGTAATAGTAAGTCAGACGATTTTGTGGTTCGGAGGTCGCTCATCAGCGCATCGCTTGCGGGCAAAAACAATTATTGTGCAGGCTCAAACACAATCCTAACCGCCACTGCTTTAAACGCGGACGGTGCGCTACAATACCAATGGAAACTGGACGGCAAAAACGTGGGCGATTCCAAACCTACCTGGGCGGCCATCCAACCAGGTAGCTACACTGTTGAAATTACCGATGTAAACACTTGCAAAGCAGCTGCCCCAGCTCTGAATGTGATTGAAAACGGTTCGGATATTGTATCTGTAGTAAAGCCCGACGGCCCTCACACTATTTATGCCCCCAATAGTATAGTGTTGAGTGCCACACTGGGCTACGAAAAAGACCCCCGTTTTAAGTACCAATGGCGCAAAGACGGCCAAGACATGCCTGGCACTACCACCCCCGTGTTTGAAGTAAAGACATCGGGCAGTTATGCCGCCACCATAAGCCAGGCCGACTGTGCGGTAACGTCGGCGGAGGTAAAAGTGGTGGTTCTTGTGCCAACGGCTGTTATGTTGAACGCCACCGATGAGTTGCGCATTTACCCAAACCCCACCGATGGTTTACTGAATTTATCGGCTACATTACGAAACAAGAACAATATAGAACTTAAATTGCTCGACACTCAGGGGCGAATTTTACAAACTTTGTCCCCATTAAATGATGTGCGTTTTGAGCAAAGTATAGACATGACCCAGTACGCATCGGGTACTTATCTGTTGGAAGTAGCAGGCAAAGACTTTTTGAAAAGAATAAATATAGTGAAGAGATAATATGACAATAAATTCCAAACCTATACCTATGAGATCAATATATTTGTTTGTTTTTACCTTGTTGCTAATCAGTCAGAGTTTTGCCCAGGACAACGTAAGTACGGTGGATAATCCGTGGATAAAATCCGTGCAGTTTGGGGTCAATTTCAACCAAGCCACTTTCAGCAAGGCTTGGAAGGGCGGCGGGAGCAATAGTATTTCGATTGGACTTTTGTGCAATGCCAAAGCCAACTACGCCAAAGGAAAAAACAGTTGGACTAACGCCCTGCAAATGCAGTACGGCTTTGTGAATGGCCAGGGCGTATCGGGTTTGCGAAAAAGTACCGACCGACTTTTTTTTGATTCTAAATACAGCCACCAACTCAGCAAAATTTGGAACGCCTTTGGTAGTGTTACGTTTTTGTCGCAGTTTGGGCAGGGTTTAGACTACCAAAAACCGAACAATCCAACTATTTCGGGCTTTATGGCACCAGGTTATCTGTTTGAGTCGGTTGGCGTTGAATACAAGCCAGTACCTTACTTCAATTTGCAGATAGGAGCATTGACAATGCGACAAACTTTTGTTAATAGTGCTGTAGATACCAAAGAAATTCCTAATAATTATGGCGTAGCAAAAGGCCAAACGTTATTAAACGAAATTGGTGTTCAGCTGGTGGCCTCGTTTGACAAAGACATCGTAGAAAATGTGAATCTTAAATTCAGATACGGCACAATGTTTGCGTACCTACCTAAAGTTAAATCCTTAGACCACCGCTTGGATTTAACGGCCACGGCGCGGGTTAATAAATTTCTGAACGTCAATTTTGCCCTCATTGGTATCTACGACGACGACATTGTGAGCGACTTGCAACTAAGCCAAGGACTTGCTTTGGGTCTTTTGGCATCGTTTTAAAATAGTATCAAAATTGCGATTTATGAAAATTTGGAAAATAGGAAGTGACATCAAAAACGATTTGGTAGTCTTAGACCCAGCCGCTGAAAAACACCACGCCGAATTACAGTTTGACGGCACAACCATAATAGTTAGAGATTTGAATACAAAGAAGGGGACATGGGTCAATAACTGGCGCGTAAAGCAAAAGGTTATTGAGCCAACTGACAAAATCATGATTGGCCGAGAGTGGATAGACATTGATGCGCTGTTGATTAAAGAACCTATTGTTTTTGAAGCCTCAAACAGAGTAGAAGAACCCAAACCGAAACCAATAGCTGCACTTGAGGCCAAGCAACAAGAGAGCGATGAGCCGCAAGTGGTGCAGCTTACCCCCGAGCGAAAAACATTCTTGGAAAACCAACAACCCAAAACCTGGTACCACAATTACCCACTGCTTTGGGGTGCAGTAGTTGCGTTATTTTTTTGGTCGGCGTTTTTGATGTATGACCATTTTAGCGATATGCAAGAAGGGTTGATTATTAGCCCCCAAGAAAAATTAAAATTTGATTTTTTGCGGGAGAATCTCAAGCCAAGACAGGTGAATATCAGTAATGCTTCGGGCAAACCCTTTACAATATTAACGATTACTACAATTACCTACGATAGCACCGCTAAGGGTTGGGAATTCCAAAAGCCCGTTGAGCAATCATTAAATTTAGAAATTGCCAATGGTACCTACAAACCAATTTCTGTGATAAAAGACGCTATTATGGTTAGTTTATTTATTCGGAATGAGGACACTGATTTCGACTTTTCAAGAATTTTAACGCCGCAATATCCTGAATTCAAAAAAGATAAAAAAGGCGTAGAAATTTTAGAGGTAAAAGCACCATCAAGATTTTAAGAAATGAAAAAAAATATATTATCTGTTTTTCTTACATTAGCTTCAACCATGTTGTTTGCTCAGGTGTCCATACCTGCAAGAAAACCCAAAGCTGATTCCAAACAAGTTACTCCATCTGCACGGCGGTCAACGGGAGGCGGAGCTTCGAGTAGTTTTTCATCTAAACCAGCACTCAAAAAAAATGTAATGCTGGTCTCGGATAGTGCATGTAATGTATTGTTGAAAGGCACAAAAGAATACACATTTATGCTCCCAAATGCTGCTCAAATGCAAGTATTCGTAGATGAGGGGAAGTACTTATTGATGGCAATACCCCAAAATAAAAACCTACTCGACTACCAAAACAGTGTTCGAGTATCAACGACTGATTTAGAAATAGTTTCTATAAAATTCAACAGGAAACCCGTTGAAAGTGCTAATTACAACCAAGTTTTGGCTGGTGGAAACGCAACTATTATAAAAAAAGAAGCGAGGTATAAGGACAGTTACATAGAGGAAATTTCAAATAATATGGTTTTTGTGGAGGGAGGTACTTTTATAATGGGGGATGAATTCAATAAAAATAAAAACGAGCCATCCCATACTGTAAAGCTCAATAGTTTTTATGTTGGCAAATTTGAAGTAACGCATCGGCAGTTTGCTTACTTTATGACCAAAACGGGGTATGTCACCGAAGCCCAACAAAACGATGGTGCAATAGTGATAGACGGTTCAAAACGCAAAGAAGTTAACTTTGGTTACGATGCAGCTGGTAAAGTTCGCAGTGCCGAAAACACCAATGATCCAGTTCTATACGTGTCTTGGAACGATGCGTTGGCGTTTTGCAATTGGCTTTCCAAAGAAACCAACCGCTCATTTAGGTTACCTACTGAGGCAGAATGGGAGTATGCCGCCCGTGGTGGCATAAAAACCCAATCACTCAACTTTGCGGGAATAGGCAAGCCCGAGGAGGTGGCTTGGTTTAAAGCCAACTCAGGTAACCAAACTCATGCAGTTGGAAAAAAGAAATCAAATGAATTAGACCTCTTCGATATGAGCGGCAACGCTTGGGAGTGGTGTGCCGACTGGTACAGTGAGAAATATTATAAAAATAGCCCAAATGAAAGCCCAATGGGGCCAACAGACGGCAGGCAGAGGGTAATTAGAGGCGGCAGTTGGCAGTCTGACTTGGCACAAATTCGTTCAGTTTATCGCTCAGGGGCTACGCCTCACGAAGGTTTTTACAGCATCGGACTCAGGATTGTTACCACAAATCCATAATACTGCCTGAATCATTTGAGGACATAATCCAGTTCAGGTTTAACGCCCTTCAACGTATTTTTAAAAACTCTGTTTTTAGCTCACTTTTCAGACGTTGGTGGTTGCGTTGCCATACTTCTTGATTGCGATAAAAAGCTGCATAATGCTTATCTGTATTGTCTATGTTTTGCAATAAACGCTGATGAAGTCGCTTTTCGTCTTCGAGTGTAGAGTGCTTGTGCATTAAATATGCCTGAGATGTTTCCTCAATCTGTTTGATAAATTGGGTATTTACAGATTTATAATAGTCACTAAATTGCTTTCGCCAGCGTTGTGCGGTTTCACTGCCCATACGTCTGGCCTCGTCTTTAAGATTTTCGCGAGCCTTTTCCAACTCTTTTTCGGTTTGTTCGTCACGTTCTTGTTTCACTGTTTTACGGAGCGTGTAAGCCCCGAAAGCAGTTAATATCAACGAAGCCGTAATCATTATTTTAGGTTGCTTTCTGATGAAAGAACCAATCCCGAACAAAGATATTAACATTAGAAAAATCATTTGGAACTTACGAACGGCCATGAAATATTCATACCATCCTTTGCGCTGCACATTAGCTTCGTAAGCTCGTTCAATCCTAATGGCACTGTCGAGGGTGGTCTGAGAGTCTTTTTCATTGAGCGGTGCAATGAAAAAATTAATAGGAGGTACATTTTTTTGTTCGCAAACCTGTGTAGTATCAATATTTATATTGACCAGTGCTTCGTTTGTAAGTTGGGTAAATATCAAAAACCGCTCTTCTAAAACGTTTCGGGTATGATTCAAAAACATATCACGTGCCTTGTCGGGTACTTTGAGCGTATTTGTTTTGGCTTTTTCGACGGTATCAAGTCTGCTAAGTGTATCAACTGTAGGATAAACTTTCCCCCAAAACGGACCAGTACCTGGCAAAAAAAATAAATCTAACTTGTCGTTTATATTTCGTTCTAATTGTGATAATTGATATTGGATATTGTACTTAATTGAGTTGTAAGGGTCAATGTCCTGAAAACCTTTAATATATGTACTACTCTGCTGAAGAGGTATGGTCATTCGGCTTATTTTGTTTTGCTTATCTGCATCTCTCACAAACTTTACTGCAGATTGGCTCAATGTTTCAATGGCTAATAAAGAATTTAAAGTTTGAGTAATAGCCATTTTGGGTAAAAAATCTGTCCTTTTTGTAAGGTGTTCCAAAGTGTTATTATCAGTATCAATGTCAGCCCATTCGGATGCAATGAGGTGTTCTGGTAGTTCAAGCGCACACTTGTTGTTAGACGAATTTTTTAATAACCACAAAAAACTGTGCTGACGAAAAATCCTTTTTATCAATTCGTAATTTTTCGCGTTCATAGATACTTCGTCGGCAAAGACCACAACTCCTAAGTGCCCCTCAAAAAGTCCAGAGTACTCAATCGAATGCGCATTTGCCCCGTAAAATACGGCATGAACAGTCAGTGTGCCAATTTGATAAGCCACTTTGACTGGCCGATAAAGTAGGTGAACATCTGATAGTTTGTCAATCAAATCAGCGTTCGATAACCCCAAGGCTAACTTCTCTAAAAAACTAATATCAGGATTCCCCAAGACCAATACTTTGAGTAGTAGCTCCTCTCCTTCAAAATCGTTAGAAAGTTCACTCAATTTGGGTTCAATAATACTCTTAGTAGAACCAATCGACAGTTCGTGCATTGTACTAAGTTGTTCGTCGAGGCTACTTTTGAAGCGTGAAAAATATTGTTTTTTAGCGATCATAATAAAAATTTTGGCATAGTGCTAACTTATTGGGTGTAGTGTTTATTAAACACTAAATGGCAGTACAAATTTAAATAAACACATCCAATAACTAAAATAAATTTTAAAATGGACCCAGTTAATAATTTTTCGGGCGAAAGTATTGCAGACTTAGCCCAAGCTGCGCTGCAACAAATCCAAGCCGAACAAGAAAGATCGGTTGCGCTGAACGAGCAAATTTTACAAGTGGTAGCTGAAACAAAGGCTACTTATGAACATGCCCACAGTATGGAAACCGATATTTCTAACATATTTGCCCAGGTTAAAGATACGCTGGTACATGTGCAAGACTTAGAGCATCAAGCTACCGACTTTTTGAAACAAATTCAAAGTTACGAACATGACACCTCCGATTTGTTTAAAAAAGTGCAAGACCATGAACAGCAGGTAGTGGAGCTACACAAACACGTACAGGAACTCGAAACTGCTACGCTGGACTCAAGCAAGAAAGCTGACGAGTACGAAGCCAATGCCAAAGCCTCTGCTGGCGACGCTCAGAAATTTGAAGACGAAGCCAAAGCCTCTGCCGCCGACGCTCAGAAATTTGAAGACGAAGCTAAAGCCTCTGCCGCCGACGCTCAGAAATTTGAAGACGAAGCCAAAGCCTCTGCTACCGACGCGCAAAAGTTTGAAGACGAAGCTAAAGCATCTGCTGCTGACGCGCAGAAATTTGAAACCGAAGCCTTAGCGTCGAGCAAGAAAGCCGACGAGTATGAAGCCAACACCTTAGCGTCGAGCAAGAAAGCCGACGAATACGAAGCCAAGACGCTGGATTCGAGCAAGAAAGCCGATGAATACGAAGCCAATACGTTAGCGTCAAGCAAAAAAGCCGATGAACACGAAGCCAACACGCTGGATTCAAGCAAGAAAGCTGACGAGTATGAAGCCAACACTTTAAAGTCGAGCCAAGAAGCCGACAAACACGAAGCGGCAGCCTTAACATCGAGTCAAGAAGCCGACAAGCACGAAGCGGCGGCCTTAACATCAAGCCAAGAAGCTGACAAGCACGAAGCGGCAGCCCTAACATCAAGCCAAGAAGCCGACAAACACGAAGCGGCAGCACAAAATTCGTTGGAAGAAATTCAGAAAGATGAGCAAGCGGCACAAGACACCTTAGATAAATCTAATGAGCATTTGAAAGAAATCAACGAATTGCACGCTGAGGGCAATAAATTAGTAGCAGAAATTGACCAAGACCATGACCATGCCAACCAAGTAGTTAAAAATATGGATGATGCCTACAAACACGTAGAAGAAACACTACATAACATGGAAAAAGCCTTTGATGACACAGAAGCGCACTGCAAGGAGAAAAATGACCATATCAACGATTTGGTAACAGAAAGCGAAGCCGACCGTAAGCATATTAACGATTTATTGGGAGAATCAATTGACGAAGAAAAGAGAACAGAACAATTGATGCACGATGCTGAAAGATCTGCCGAACAGGCTGATAACCACGAAAACTCTGCCCGAACAAGTGCTGGCCAAGCAGATGGTTATGAAAGCCAGGCAAAAGGTTATGCCGACCAAGCACACAACTGGGAACAAGCGGCTTACCAAGCCTACCGTAACATTAACGACAACTAAAATCAAACCAACCAACTGGGTTTTTCAGAAATGGAAAACCCAGTTTTTAAAAAATTAAGATAATGAAATCAATTGCTACAATAGTTACCGAAGCACTTAAACTAAAAGATACATCAAAAATTGAGGCCGCAATTAAAAATGGAATCAATCAGTATATACACCAAAGGATTGACGAGTTGAAAGCAGGCGGAGGTAATGTAGCCTATTATATAAAGCAATTAGGCGATGATTTAAAGGTTGGTGGTGAAAATGTTAAAAGTATAGGTTATCAAATGGGTGATGACTTGAAAACAGGTGGCCAAAACATTAAAGGCATATTGCTTCAAATGGGCGATGATTTAAAAGCAGGTGGGCAAAACATTAAAGGCATAGCTATTGAAACTAAAAATAATGTAATAGATGGTGTGACGAGTGTAGTCGACTCAGTAGTGTATGTAGGCGATGCAGGCGGTGCACTCGCAGATAAAACTGTAGAAGGTATTGTTAATACAGTAGTGTATGTAGGCGATGCAGGCGGTGCACTCGCAGATAAAATTGTGGGGGCAATCATAGGTGTGGGTATAGATGGGGTAAAATGGCTCACAACCGACCCTAAACAACAAGTTAGCGAATCTTATATTACGGCAGTAGGCACTAACAACTACTTAGCAGACCCCACTGGAAACGGGCAAAGCGGTATTTATAACAGTAGTCAAACGCTTGCTCTTTTAAATCAGCATGGATATTCAGATGATAAAACCGATAAACTACCTGCTGGTTTTACGGTTTTAGATCAACACTTAGATTCAAAATCTGGTTATGATGTAAGAGTTTATATCAACAAAGAAACCCATGAAATAATTGTATCGCATAGGGGTAGTGAAAATTCATCTCTTGAAAGATTTAGGAAAGATTGGCTAAACGCCGATAGAGATATTGCACTTGGTTCAGAGCCGCAAGCTCAAATAAAAGATGCTTTGGCTTATAACGAGAAATTACAAAAGTTAATAAAAGAGAAGTATCCAGACTTTACAGTAGTACAGACAGGGCATTCTTTGGGTGGTTTCATTGCACAAGTAATTGGTGCAAAAAATGGACAGCAAACTACCACATTCGATTCGCCTGGAGCAAAAGAGTATATTGATAAATTAGGAATCAAAGACTACGAAAAAAATATCACAACTATCCAAGGACCGAATAATTTAATAAATCAGGCAGGTAATCAACCAGGTAGTACTTTGCAGATACAACCATCTGATGTAGAATCAGCTTCCATTCTAACGGGCTTGTTAGATATATTTACAATATCTGGTGTTAATTATGCCCGTGCCATTATAATATTCAAACATTACATTTCAAATCTTACAACCAAAGGGAAATCGAAAGCAGATGAACTACTTACTCAAGAAATACTAAAAAATGGCAAAATTTCGGGGAGTGAACTAATAAAACTAATCAGCACATGGGCTTCTGGACAAAGTTTAGCTAAGAATGCGGCAAATTGGCACCCGCTTGATAATTATTGGAAATACTTTAAAGACCCCGCTTGTGTACCCATGAAAGTAGTCGGCAAGTGGAAATCTAATAGAAAGTTAGATGATGTGCTTTATGGCAACATCAATACAGGTTCAATATCATCTTCTCGTCAGAAGGCAACTTATTCAAAAGTTCCAGATTCGGCAGTTCATCAAGCCGAAAAAAATAAGACTAAGTCAAGTGTGTTTTACAGTACAATTACCCAAAAACGCTAACATTTTATGGAAGCATACGCACAGTCCTTGCATATTTGTGGTACTAAACAGGCAAAAGAACTTAATCGTATTAGGCAAGATATGATGCCTAAAATTTTAGCACCAGAACAGTTTGATCCTTCAAAAGTTGGAGTGCCAACCAAAATTAAATAACCCGTTCTTTTTACCAAAGTTATGACAACGATAATTCAAACCATACGTGACTCTGGACAAGGCGTTAAAGTTGCTAAGGAGGCAATGAAAGTAATCGTCACTAAGACAATTGGCAATAAGTATTTGCATTATACCCAAAAGTTTGTAGAG